>JAZKYX010000025.1:0-67181 GCA_045612405.1 Alistipes sp. | reverse complement strand
GCATTATTGGATTAGATTTGTTAAGGAGACCTATTTGCAGGTGGATGGCAAGAAGTATGTCATTACCGCAGCCGAGGGTTGCGAACTTGACAAGGAGTTTTGGATGCCCGACTCGGGGCGTGCCTCATTCCGCTTCACATTCCCACCAATCCCCAAGCGAGCAAAGTCGATGGACTTTATCGAGGGCGAGGAAGAGGGTGCTTTCCAGCTATACGACATTGACCTGACGGGAAAACACTCTTACGAGGATTATTACAAACCCCACCCCGACATTCCGAAGGAGCTGATAGGATTAGAAGAGTGTACCAAGATGCCTGACCCCGTGCACGACATTGGCAAGACAAAGGTGAGGATTAAGGTCTTGGATTTCAAGAAGGGCTTGTGCAACAACATCACACTCTACAACAACACCTCATACGGACGACAAAAATCTCTCGTGGGCAAATTCGACCACGAGACGGGAACTGTGGAGTTTGAATTTATGCAGTATGGAACATCAAAGATTTTCTTCTTCATTGATAATCGTATAACTTCCTCAGAAATCATCACAACAGCCAACGAGGAGATAGATGTGTATGTAGATTTGCGAGCTGTCGGCAGAAGTATCATTGACCGTCGACATGAAACTGGCTACAAGTACAATCCTTTTAGGGATATGAATGTTGATTTCTATATCAAGAGCCGATATCTCGAACTCAATAATTCGATGTGCGGTAGGTCGAAACGCCGTAATTATGAGCTACCTCCACGACTAAACCAATATAGCGGAAAATTTGCCGAAGCAGACTGGAGCGCCGAAGAGTATCAAAAAAATGCCGTTGAGAAATATCACGCTACACGCAAAGAGATTGAGAATCATCCATTGATGAGCCCACTCGACAAAGAGTATGATAAAATCTGTCTTGACTATGATTTTTTCGATGCTATTATTTACCACTATCCTATTTTGAATTTATCAGCTCAACTCAGCAATAAGAAGCCTAACAAAATTGCGAAACTCACCGAGGAACAGATGCGTGAGATGGCAAAGGAGATTAAGTTCACTCCTGCACATGAGTTGTTAATGAATAATGCCGCCAATGAATTTAGCAAGTATGTAGATGTACCCGAGGAAAGTCTGATGAGTAAATTAGACGAGTATCAACGTTTATTAGACTACGCATTGGAAAATATTATGGACGTAGATGATAACCACTGGAAACGCATCGCAGACACCAAACATGAATTTATCATCAAGGCGTGTAAGACTGCTCAAGTAGAGTTGAGAGAAAAACTCGTCGAGGCTGAAAACAGAGCGAAAATAGAGAAGACTCCCGACAACGAGGAGAAACTCTTTGACGACATCATCGCTCCACACAAGGGCAAGGTCATTGTGGTGGATTTCTGGAACACCTGGTGTGGTCCTTGCCGTGAAGCTATTAGGGAGATTACTGAATTGAAAGAGGGCGAGCTGAAAGATAGGGATATTGTTTGGATTTACATTGCAAATGAGAGTTCTCCAGAGGCGGCTTACAAAACCCTAATTGCTGACATTAAGGGCATTCACTACCGTCTTACGTATCGCGAGTGGGATGTATTGCAATCAAAATTTGGATTTGACGGCATACCTTCATACGTCGTAGTGGATAAAGATGGTAAATATGCTTTGCGTAACGACCTGCGTTATATTGACACAATGAAGCGCGAGCTACTGAAAATGACGGAAAAGTAATCTTTATTTATCAAACAAAAAAAAGCGAGAGTTTAAGGCTCTCGCTTTTTTTTGCTTTACTAAAAACAAATTACTCCTCTACAGGCTTAAAACCTTCAGGAAGCTCAGCACGAACATACACACTCACATCGTTTGCATCGTCCTTTGCTGTCCAGACCATACGGTCAGCCGTGAGGTCGGTAACGATGTAGCGGTGTGACCACTCACCATTGCCATAATCATAGCTACCACGAATCACTGCGCCAAGCTCGGCATCAGACTCGATGAAGTAACGACCTGTGATGGTGCGTGTCTGGTGGCTATCGATGTTCTGGTAGAGAGTAAATGTGCGATCGGCGCGGACAAAGTCGATATATACATAGTTATCCTCAGCCAACTCACCGCCACTCCAACTCGCCAAGCACCACGAGCCAGCGATATTATTGGGCGTCACATCGAGCGTAGGCTCCTGATATGCCTCATCATCGCTGCACGCCGTCATCGTAGCAACAGCCATCAATGCCAAAAAGGCTCTTTTCAAAAACTTTTTCATATCTCTAATTTTTATTTTCTTCACTTTCAATTTTCACAAAAATTTCACGTTCACGCAACGGCAAAACCAATCCTTTGATGTAGAGTTTAAGCCACAAGGGACGTTTTTCATTCTTTTCGGGCGAGTAACTGATAATCAGATCGCCCTCGCCTCCTGCGGGCAACACTTCGGGTTCGGTCCTTAGACTCAAGCCTCGTGATGACATCAGCGAATCCGCCGTTAATCGCATCGCACGCGACCCGCTATTGAGGCAGGCTATGCGCTCGGTCTGAGCCTTATTGCAGTTGAGCGCCACCGTATCACGACGGAGTAACAACTCACCCATACGACAGGGATAATCACCCGACTTATCCTTCGATGGCAGCACCTCGCCTTTGAGCGTCACCACCGCCGAGGGGATAGACGACGAGAGGTTGGTATAAACAAATACCCTCTGCGACACCTTGCCTGGATGGCCCTTGGGATAGTACGAGAGTTGAAGTTGTGACTTAGCGCCACTCTTGACCGCACCCCTCGGAGCCTGAGCTTTCAAACACGAACAGCTCGTTCTCACTGCTGTGATGACCACATCTTTCTGACCACCGTTCTGCCACTGGATGGTCTGCTCCCATCGCTCATCATCCTCGCTGATGGTTCCAAACGAAACCACTTCGCCACCCTGAAAGAGCAACTTTACGCCATCAACAATTTGAGGATTAGCTACGCTGTCAATCTTTTCTCGGGGAATAATCTTAATCTGCGCTGCCGCACTGCCACCACAAAAGATGGCAGCAGCAAGCAACCCAAGATATATCACTCCTCGAAAGATCATACTACAACCAACCGTTATCAGTTGCACCCTCACGCACTGTGATTGTGAAGTTATGAGTCTCGCCATTTGATGCTCTCACAGCAGCCTTCGTAGCACCCGTTTTGAGAGCCTTGAAAATCAACTTAGCACCCTGACACTCCAAAGCCACTACCGAAGTGTCGGCAATCGTGCACTCGTAAGTGAGAGTGTCGCCATTCTCAAAATAGCGTGATGGAGCAACAGCTACCTGACCATCTACGCCAATGTAGAGGTTAGGGAAATACATCTTCTGGCCAGCACCAGCAATAGCCTCCAACAAGGCAGTAGCATTAACCTGACCGTTACCCATCTGACCCTTATATGGAGCCATATTAAGCTGCATAGGCTGCTGAGGGCCCATATCCACCACATAGCGGCAATAGGTCTTGATACCTGTCATATAGGCATCGATAGGAGTTGCTGTCTTAATCACAAGCTCCTTAATCTCATCGGCCTTGAAGTGACGACGCAACTGAGTAGCATAAGAGATACCGAGCGCTACCACACCCGACACGTGAGGACACGCCATTGAGGTACCCTCCATATAACCATAGCCACTCTTGCTGACGTGGTAAGGCAAAGTTGAAAGTACACAACCTACCTCGCCATAGTTGTGCTCATCGTCGACATTCTCATAATAGTAATCCTGATCGCCACCAGGTGCTGAAACACTTGTTCCAGGACCGTAGTTGGTATACACAGCTGGCGTGAAATCGGCAGCAGTAGCAGCTACAGAGATATAGTCATCCGATGCACCAGGATAACCAGCCATAGGTGCTGACTCATTACCACCGGCAAATACTGCAATACCACCATCGATTGCGCCATTAGGCGAACCTGCATTGTGAACAAAGTAGTCCAAAGCCTCCTTTTCGAGTGGAGCGCCAGCCTCCCAATCCTCCTGAGAAGCGAAGCCTGCTGCACCCCAATCGTACTCATTGGCACGGCCTGATACATAACCCCAGCTACACTGCAACACCACAGCTCCATTGTCGGCAGCATACTTGATAGCACGCGCCACAGCAATACCCGAAGCACCAACATTACCTGAGAAGATCTGGCACACCATAATCTTCACACCTGGTGTGTTGGCATCACCACCAGCTACTGAGCTAATACCTATACCATTGCCATTCTGAGCAGCGATAACACCCGCAACATGAGAGCCGTGACCTGAATCAGAGACATCGTTCCAAGTGATAAGGCCAATGTTCTTGGCGAAGTTATAACCATAGTAATCGCCCGAGTAACCGTTACCATCGTTATCCTCGGTAGAGCGGTTAATCTCGCCCTCGTTAATCCAGATGTTATCCTTCAAATCAGGGTGCTCAACAAAGACACCCTCATCCAAAACGGCAACAATCACTGACTCATCGCCCTTTGAACGCTCCCAAGCCCTCTCACACTGCACATCGGCATCCTTAACCGACTTTGCATCCTGGCCATCGACAAACATATCGCCGTTGTTGATAAGATGCCACTGCATAGGAAGCAATGGATCATTCATCGCCGAGCGTGTCGCACGAGCCGACATACTCTTCAACTTAGACTCCGAAAGTGGCATTGCCTTGCCTGTATAGGCGCGCTTGATTGTACGGTTGAAGTCAATCTTCTGAACCTCACCCAAAGCCTTAAACTGCTGGGCTACCTGCTCGGCTGAATAGTCGCCACCAAAGCGAACGATATACCACTGGTGCAAACCACTCTTGCGAGTCATCTCCTCACGCTTCTCATCAACTGGGAATACGCGCTCAATCTCATAGGTGCCAATAATCTGCATCACCTCATCCACTGATGGTACTCCACTGCGTGTAACAGCACCACTGCGCGTAGGCTCCATTTGAGCTATCATATCCGCCACCTGAGGTGTAAACTTCACAAACAACTCACCGTTGGCGTAAGGCTGTTGCTCATCGGTTGTAACCGAGAGGGTATCCTCCGAACAAGACATCACAAAGAGCGATGCCGCAAGGAGCAAGCCATATAATAAACGCTGTTTAATCATATTATATCTTTTTATACGTCGTTACTGAATGTTATTGGCCAATATTAAAATCCTTCTTCTCCTTTGATGTATAGACATCGTAGTAGTAGTTAAGATTTGCTGGCACATTGCTAAATCCTGCTGCATTACCCTTCTGGTCGCGGCCCTCCTGGCTAAATACCAAGCTATATGGTACCCACCAATCCAATGCTGGGTGGTAGAGCAACCAATCAGGAATCTCACCAGACAAACGGTTGAAGTTGATGGCAAAACGCTTGGTTGATGGCATCACCTTCTTGATACGACGATCTACCAACATCTGTGGCAAGGTATCAGCAAGGAAGATATCATCCTGCGTATATACAGGCACCGTTGGGTCATCCTCAAAATCAGGAAGTTTGCCCTGCAAATAGTTCACCGACATTATCAATGTATCCAAATCCCATTTGAGAAGCTCGACAGGGAACTCTGGCTCGTCAATAAAACCGCCCAAGTTGGTCTTAATAGTATTACTCAAATCGTAAACTACGCTACGCTGGTTGGCATTCATCACAAGTGAGCGCAACTTAGGGAAATTCTGCTTGGTCAAAACATTTGGCACAGTCTGGAAGTTGTTTGAACAGATGTCCAAATACTCCAAATTCTCCAATCGTTTGAGGTTAGCTGGCAACGAAACCAAACCGTAGCTACCCACAGTCAAACGACGCAACTGAGTAAGCTCGCAGATATCCTCACCAAGCTCCAAATTCTTCAAGAACGTGTTGGCATTACCAAAGAAATACAACTCATCGGCTGCTGTGAGGTAACGGATCTCGAATGGAATTGGCTCCGATGTATTGAACAAAAGGAACTTAGCTGACTTCACACGACCCACCTTCTCGGGTGTGCAATCCTCCATAGCCTCATCCCACAATACAACGTTGTTCCACATAGTCATAGGCTGTGAAGAGTCCCAACCTGTCAAAACATTGAGGTTACGCGATACTGCAAGCAAGGCAATCGAGTCACCCGAACGAGTATCGGGGATGATTGGCTCAGCACCCTGCTGGGTCACGCTCACAACATCGTTCTGAGCAAGCGTCTGGCCACCCTTAGGAACGAATGCAATCTCGGCAATACGCTCAGCTGGCATAGTATTGATATCCCAACGGAAACGGACTGTGGTCTCACGAGGACGCAAACCGCGGTTCAAATCGAGTTTATATGAGTCGTGACGAATCCAGCCAATCTCGCTTGGAATTGCCACATCAAACTCCACGTTTGAACGCACCTTCACATCGAAGTAACGCTCGTTGGCGGTCTTGTAACTCTTGAGATCGAACGACTTGTCATCTACCTCAATAGAGTACTTAAAACCATCCTGATCAACTGCGATCTCCTCAGACTCCCAAGTTGAGAGGTTTTGGATACGCACAACACCGTGACGGGCCTCGGCATTCAAAGCCGAGTCGATCTTGAACTCACAAGTAGCACTACCGACACCGTTTGCAGGAGATACTGTAATCCAAGGGTTATCGGTCGATACAATCCATCGTCCCGAGATATTCACCTTGACCTTCTCGACACCTCCGACAGCTCCCATCTTGATAATGTTGGTATCTAATGTGGCGCCACCTTCTGTTGTATCATCGCTACAAGAGAGCAACGAAATTGACATAAATGCCAAAATAAGATATTTCTTAATATTCATAGTCACCATTTTTTACTCCAACATTAAATCGCAATTCAAAATATTCTGACTCTTGTCATATATCAAAATATATGCACCCACCTGCCAAGCATAGCAGATATCCGAAGCATCGAAGATGATGTTTGGATTGTCGCTAATATCCAAATAATAGATCAATGTCGAGATTGTATCGTCAATCTTACGCAAATCATTTGAACCCAAGTACAAACCACGCAAGCCCTTGTGCAAGCCAATGTTAGCTGGCCACTCGCGCAAGCAGCGCTCACCCTTCTCGTTACGCTGGCTGCGTACGGCAAAGACAGTAAGAGAACTTGCATCCAGAGGCTCAAATGGGAACTCGCTGAACGAGTTGAACGAGAGATCCACTCCATAGAGATATGGAAGGTTACCCGCGTGCATATCGCGTGGTAACGATGTTAAGTTGTTGTATGAAAGATCCAACGACTGCATATTCACCGAGTTCTCGTAATCGAAAGTTCCATCTGGAATCTTCTGGATGTTACAACCGCGCAAAATGATGTATGCTATCAATGAATTTGTCTTTGACAACGCAACAGGATACTTCTTCATATTAGGGTTCAAAGAGAGAGTCAAAGTCTCAACTTTAAGGCCCTTATATGAGCCATCCTCCTCGCCCTCGCAACCACGGATATCGTTGGCCGAGAAGTCCACCGACTTCATCATAAATTTGCTCTCGGCAGAGAAAATGTTAGGAATAGCCGTCAACTTGTTGAATCGCATAGAGAATGTCTCCACATCGTCGTAACCACAGAAGTAACCCTCAGAATCGACAGGCACACTCTCAATCTTGTTGTTGTCCAAGTAGAGCTGCACCAATGACACATTCTTACCCAGTGGATTGAGCTTCTTAATCTTGTTGAAAGCCAAGTCCAACAAACCCAACTTGTGCATACCGCTAAACGAAGCAGGCAACTCCTCCAAGCTATTCTGGCGAGCATACAAAATCTGCACCTTCTCGCCCGAAGGGCCCTTTGCCAAACCGTCAAGACCATTGTAAATCTGCTCGGCTGACCACTGAGAGTTGTTCGAGATGTTGAGCGAAACGAGCTCAGGCATCTTGGTTATCGCCATTGGGAATTCAACAAGGTTTGGACAGTTGTAAATCTCGATGTCGGTACAAGAGGTAAGCTCTGACAACTCCTCAGGCAATGTCTCGATTGCACTGTTTGCAATATAGAGGTACTCCAACTTCTTCAAATTAGCAATCTCCTTTGGTAATGAACGCAAGCCATTGCACAATGTGCCGTGGTTGGTGTCCATAAGGTTGATGCTACGCTGCTTACCTGTGGCCATATCGAAAATCTCATTCTCTTTCATTGTCGCATAGAGCGATGTAGATGGAATAGAGATGTTGTTCTCAGCCAAGGCACGAGCGATAGGCTCAGAAGCCTGGGTAGGAGTATGAATTAAGTTCAAATACTTGCGGTGGTTATCCATACGATTGCGATTGCGCTCCGAGAGGCTCTGATCCATAGCAAGTGATGGATCGTAATTCATCACATTCGTATCGTTGTGAGTACCCAAATAGAGCTGAATCAACTCTGTGAGCTGACCCAACGCCGCAGGCATATCACCACGGAAGCCAAAACAGCTGATATCGATAAACGCAACACGACCATTTGAGTGGAGCTGCACACCTGGCTGGTCACCCCACAAATCGAGATCCTTGTTGAAGTTCCAGTTGCTACCTGTTGGCCACTCCTCACCGTCGTAGTACCAATTCTCGCCATCCAAAGCCTTCCAGATCTCATACAATGCGTAGTAATCCTTCAAATACGCGTTGCTCTCTTTGAGGGAGATCTTTACATTGGCACGAGTTGTCTTATTATCGGCAACCGAGAACGACGACTCAGATGGACGGTTGTTGGTTTCGAGCAAATTCTTGCTCTCGTCGAAAGTCTCGTAAGAGGTAATTTTGTAGTTACCCGCAGGCAATGATACCAAACTATCGCAAACCAAAGAAGAGGTCTGGAAGCCTGGCTCAGAGCTCATATAATCATCCTCATCCAAATGGAGTGAGAAATCAACAGGCAACTTCTCGAACTTAATAGGGTTGGTCATAGCACCAGATGAGAGCACCTGAGCCACACCCAAATTCACATAGGCAATCTCATCGAAGGTGTACTCCTCACGAGTAGCACGGCTCTCGATGAAATCCTTCTTGAAGGTAAACTCCACACTTCCGCGTGGCTCGACGTTGATGGTCACATCGTGAACCGACAAACCTCCCATCTTCACCTCGAACTCGCCCACATCGGCTGTGGTACTCTTGTAGATCTCCTCATCGTAGGCATCATACAACACGAACGCATCCAAGCGATAATCGCCCACCAAGAGCTTAACCTTATCACTTCGCAAGCCAAACTCGGCTGCCGCATTATCGGCTGCCGACAATGTGAGAGTCTGAGCGATTGTGGTACCCTCAAAGGTAAGGATTACCTTAATCTTGCAAGCCTCTGAAAGATAATCCAGCTCCTGCTTCACGGCGCGTGTTGCAGAACTCTGTGACGACTCAACATCGCCATAAGAGGCTTTCTTATAAAGTTTGAATTGTGCGTATCCGTACTTATGCTCACGGTTATCAACGCCTTTGTTATCGCTACAAGAGGCAAAAACAAATGCGCTCAACACCATCAGCAACACTACGCATACGTTAAATCTTAAAGTCTTCATTTCTTTTTCTCTGTATAGTCTCTATACTTATAGTTCATTTCGGGCTATGCCCTGCTATAAAAAATTCGACACCCCGCCCCGTCGGGAGACGGGGTATCGAAAAGGAAATTTATTACTGCTGGATATCCAATGTACAAACAATCACATACAAGAATATGCCTGTCTCATCCATAAAGAGTAATGGTGCAGTCTGGCCATTACCTGACTCAGCCATTGTAATTACCTGGAACTCCTCGCCACTATACTCGTAACCAAGCCACTCAGCACCGAACAAGTTCTCAGCGTATGGTGGAAGGTTAGCAAACATAGACATTGATGGGTACGCAGTTGTATAAGTCAAGTGATATACTGGGACACCAAACTCTGAGTAAGTGTTATACAACTCACCCTCAGTAAGCTCTACCAAAGTTGTACCATCCCAACCTACATAATCAGGATATGCGAACTTAGGACCAGCGTCGTTGCCGCCACCAGTAGAGTTCTCGTTGTAACGGCAGTAGATAGCAGAGTAGCTACCATCAGTGTACTCGATAAGCAATACAGCCTCGTAGTCACCATTGATGTAGTTCTGAGCATCGGCAGCAGTTGGAGCTGATGGATCCATAATAATCTTGAACCACTCATTAGCCTCAGCGCTCTCTACGCTTGCCTTAACCCAAGCGTCATCACCTGTAATATCCTCGAAGCTACCACTTGCAGCGTAAGCAAATGTACGGAATGACTTAATAGCCTTTGAAGCCTTGAAGCTGGTATCACTATCCCACTCGCAAACATAGAACAACTCGTAAGCTGAACCAATGAAATAATCATTCAAAGCCCACTCGTTGAATGGCCAAGCAGTTGTATTAGCATCAGCCATATAAGCTGGCTCAAACATCTCTGAAGCGATAATTGTTGCAGGAGCAGAGAACTGAGTAACTGTCATCACAAAATAATCAGCGTAATCAGCGCTAACCTCACCATTTGCAACCAAATCAGATACGTTCTCAACAGCCACAGCAGCAGGCAATGCAAAGATATATGCTACGCGTGATGCGGCGCTATCATTCTCACCAGCTGACAATGTCACAGAGCGATCCTGGATAGAAGCACCCTCAGCATCCCACTCAGTAAGTGAAACTGTAAGCCAAGAAGCGGCTGAACCATTAGCCGATACAGCAACAACCTCAGCATTCTGGTCAGCAGAGATGTAACCTACTAACTCCTCGCCACCCTCATAAGAGAATGAGATAGCCTCCTCGAAGAAACTTGCCTCCATATACTCTGATGAACCATCAACAGCAACAGTGATTGTTGCACCAACCTTATCCTCCTTGTTAGCATCGATGAAACTTACAGTGCCATTAGCATCGTCAGATGGCAAGTTGTTAGCATCAGCAGTGAATACCAACTCAACCTCAGAGTTAGCATCGCCACCTGTTACTGCCTCCATCCACTCTGGACCAACTACATTGTACTTGAAGTTTGAAACAACCTTTACAGGTGTCATAAAAGTACCATAAACATTAGTCAATGTGATAGCATTAGCAGCAGTCTCTGAATAGACATACTTGCCAGCCTCCTTAACAAACGCGCCATCCTCGTTGAGTACAGCTGGGTAAACCTTCAACTCGCGAGCAATCTTCTCAACTGTCAAAGTTGCAATTTTCTGAGTTTGGTTACCCATAGACAAAGTAACCTCACAAGTGTGATTCTCATCATAGTCTACGATCTCACGAGCGTAAACAGTGATCTCGAACTCACCTGGCTGACCCTGCATAGTGTAAACCTGATTTGTGCCATCCAAAAGATAGAAATCAGTCTTGTTAGAAATCTCCAAAGACCACTTTACATTAGGGTTGATAGAGATTTTGTATGTGCCCTCAGACGCGATTGTCTGCGACACCTCCGACGGAAACTCTGGGACGATTGGATCCTCCGTAGAGCAGGCAGTGAAGAGCATTGAGAAGCTCAACAAACCGCACATCAAATAAAAAATATTCTTCTTCATAGCGTTTAATTTTGAACTATATATATAAAGATTGAATTATTTATCTCTTCCTACATTCCATTCTCACGCTTCAAACGCTCGGCCTCCTCGTCGCTAATCCATTCGAGGATGTTGTAATAGTGACCTACGGTTCCGACTGTCTGGCCAAGGTTCTCGACATAGACGTGGTTCCAAAGCTCAACAAAGCGCTGGCACGAATTGAAATACGATGGATAATAAAGGCTATGAGTAGTCAAGATATGGTTATCACCCAAAATCTGACCAAAGACAGAAGCCTCATCACTCAACACCTGATTCTTATCCATAGTCACCAACGGATTGGCTGGATTCTCAGGATTGAAAGTGATAGTGATATCATAACCATCATAGAAACAGCTACGCAAGATTACCGTATTTGGCTCGTTTGAATGAGCCTCGGTGTAGATCAAGCGCTGATAGCTCTCATTATCTCCTGGATAGTCACGCAACAAAAGCGAAGTGAGGATACACCAGCCTGTAAAGTTGTTACGATCGAATGGACAGCTCTTGTACATAACAACCTTGGTCTGGTCGCTATCCTCATATAGATTGAATTTGAGCTGCTCGGGCATAACAAGTTTCAAGACAAAACCCAACGAGTCGGTTGGCTCGATGTTATCATACAGACCCGCAACCTTAACATCGGCGGCAAGCTCACCCGCAGGGATAGTCACACTATTGCTCAACAAACGATAGTGCTTACCCTCGATGGCATTGCTACCCTTATCTACAACCTCCACACCAAAAGTACGGTCATAGTTACAGGCAACGGTAGATGACACCGGTATGGTGAAATACTCCTTGTCGGCAACAACCATATTGGTTGAAAGCTGCTCAGCGAACATCACATACTCGGCACCCGAATAGGTGATATACTCTTCATCACACGACACAAAATTTGCCGCAATGAAGCCCGCTAACAATATATATAAAATCTTCTTCATACTCTTTTCGCTTATTTATTGCTTTCGTTAGGTTCAACCTCCGAGCCAGGAGCCTCGATCTCGTGCTGAGGAATTGGCCATACAAACATAGGATCATCAGCCTTTTTCTTGATTGAGCTTCCCTCCTTCAATGTGTTGCTCTGAGGCTCACGCGCAAAGCCCTCACCATTGTTATAGAGCTTACCCCAACGCTTGATATCATTCAGACGGAAACCCTCCATATAGAGCTCACGAACACGCTCCTCGGCGATAGTCTGGATGCAGTTGTCGGCTGTAAGCGACACACCACCACTCGATGCAATACGGCTAGAACGCAATGTTGCCAAATCCTTCGACGCAGCTGAATAGTCAGGCTTCTCCTTACGGCAATAAGCCTCGGCACGAATCAAATACTGCTCAGCCAAACGGAATGGCTTTGGCATAGAAACGTGATAAATCAACGCCGATGAGATGAAATTCTGGTTACCATAATACTTCACAAGCAAAGGCCAAGTGAGGTTATGATCGTATCCTGTTGCAAAGTCGGCAAAGTATGAGCTATAACGCATATCGCTTGACGAATAGAGGTCAAGAACCCACTTTGCAGGCACATAGTCAGGATAGCAATAGTAGTAGTCGTTATTGAAGTTCAGGAACACCTGACCCAACGCGCCACCATAAGAAGTTGTGGTGAAGCCCAACTGCCAGATTACCTCGGTACCCAAATCATACTGCCACATATAGTCGAAGTATGTCATCGTAGAGGTGTAATAGTTGGTTGCAGATGAGAGCGCATAAGCATTGTTCTTATGGTTGATAAGCATCGTAGAGTACTTGATAGCATCGTCCCAATTCTGCATATAGAGTGCCACACGAGCGTGAAGAGCGTGAGCCACACCCTTAGTAATGTAGTATGAACTATAAGCGTCGTAGTCCTCATCCAACAACTTCTCGGCCATAGCCAAATCATCCAACACAAACTTGTAAGTGTCATACAACGAAGCACGGCGAGCAGGCTCCTTCTCAGAATACTTTCTGCGGATAACCATACCCAACTCGTTCTGAGCTGTGGCTGGATCATAGGCCTTACAGAAGTTCTTCAAAAGCTCAGAGTAAGCCAACGCACGGATGGTATATACCTCACCGGTGTAAAACTCCAAAGTGGTGATGCGATCGTCATCGGTCTGGTCAGCCATAACCTTGTCGATACGCTCCAAATAGAAGTTACAGTTTGCAATAATTCTATACAATGATGCATATACAGACTCAATCTCTGAGTTAGTAGGACGGATATCCCACTGCCAGAAATTACCATATACGTTGGTGTAGCCATCAACGGCATATACCAAGTCAGTCTGAATATCGGGCAACAGAGTCAAGTAGCCGCTGAAAAGCGAACTGCTTTTAAGCAATGCGTAAATACCTGTCACTGTCTGCTCAGCATCCTCATATGTCTGCATAGCGTCATTCTCAGGAATAGCCGAACCTGGCTCCTTGTCAAGACACGATGCCATTGTAAATGAGATAGCCACCAAGGCAATCAACGTCTTTATATTATATAATATATGTTTCATTACGCATTAGAATGTTAAGTCCAAACCAAAAGTAAACTGTCGCGACATTGGGTACTGCGCTGCATAGATATTTGATGTACCCTCAGGATCCAAGCCCGAGAATTTTGTAAATGTGAGTAAGTTCTGTGCCTGGGCATAGATTCTCACACCACCAATCACGCGCGTCTTCTGCAACATCGATGTAGGCAATGAATAGCTCAGCATCACATTCTTCAAACGCAAGAACGATGCATCTTCCAACAAACGGCTATCGAACTCGGTGTACTCGCCGTGACGAGGAATGTCGGTCACATCTCCGGGCTGCTTCCAACGATTGAGCAAACGTGATGACTGGTTGTAAGATGCGAAACGACCATTCGACTCATCGAAGTAGCGGTCGTTGTTGATCATCCAACGATCTGCAACCCAGCTAAACTGAGCGCTCAACGCAAGACCCTTCCAGCTCAATGCTGTACCGAAACCACCCTGCCAAGGAGCGTGGTAGCTCTTACCTACGAGAACCTTATCCTCATCGCGGAGCTCGGTTGTAAGCTCGCCATTCTTGTCATACCACAAGGCATCACCGTTGGCTGGATTCACACCTGCATAGCGGTTGATGTAGAACTCGCCCAATGGACGACCCACAACCAACTTGGTGTTGGTGTTTGAACGCTCATACTCCTTAACACCATTATAAAGCTCTACAATCTCGTTATGGTTGTATGATACGTTGGCATTTACCGACCAATTGAAGTTCTGGTTTGCCACAAGAGTTGCATTTACGTTAAGCTCGGCACCAGCATTCACCATCACACCGACGTTGTCCCAATAGTAACCGTAGCCCGATGTTGCATAAGGTGCAGGCACCTCCATCAACATATCAGATGTACGCTTATAGTAGAACTCCAAATCAACATTCAAACGGTGCCAGAAACCTGCGTGGATAGCGAAGTTGGTAGTCCAAGGCTTCTCCCATCCCAGGTTTTCATTACCTGGCTGCATCAACGCCACACCAGCATCGCCCACATAGTCCAAACCACCGCCGACCAAAGCCATATGCTCGTAGTTTGGAATTGACGAGTTACCCGATGTACCAGTTGAGAGTGAGATCTGGGCATTTGTGAGCCAGCGAGATGCTGAATCCATAAACTTCTCGTTACGCATATCCCACATAAAACCTAATGACCAGAATGCTGCCCAACGACGTGATGAACCGAAACGTGACGAACCATCAGCACGAACCGCAGCCTCGAAGAAGTAGGTATTACGGAAGTTGTACTCACCACGCGAGAAGAACGACAAGAAACCATAATCAGAATCTGTCGTATCGCTCCACGATGTAGCACGCGTACCTGTCGAGATGTTGGTCAAGCGGTCGTTGTTCTGACCTTTGGTCATAAGGCTGAATGCCTCATAGTGATAGTCCACACCCTCGTGACCAACCATAAAGTTGAACGAATGATCACTATCAACATTGAAACGATAGTTTGCTGTGTTGGTAACGGTCAACGTGTGACCATCGGTTGTAGAGCGTGAAGCCGAGCCCTGACCCTGGTTAGGAGTATAGCTTGGGTAAGAAACGCCAAAACCAGTAGTGTGAGAGTAATCCACACCAAGCTGTGAGCGAAGAGTAAGCCCCTCGATAGGTGTTGCCTCGGCAAACACAGTTGAAATGAGCTTATACTTCTTGTATGTCACTGGGTTGTTCTCCAACCACTCCAATGAGTTCTGACCTGTTCCCTTCCAAGAGCCATCCTTGATTGAAGCCAATGAGCCGTCAGCACGATGAGGATTCCAATAAGGCATCATAAAACGTGCTGCCGAAATAGGCGTAACCAAAGTATATGAGCCCTCGTCGGCCTGCTGAATATTTTGGAAGTTGAGCATTGTGTTGCTACCCACTTTAAGCCACTCGGCTGCCTTGCGGTCGAAATTAGCACGCAATGAGTAACGCTCAAACATAGAACCAACGGCTGTACCATCCTGGCTGTAATAACCACCCGAAAGATAGTAGCTGCTCTTGGCATCGGCACCCGAAACTGCAATCTCGTGGCTCTGCAACACAGCAGATGAATTAAACACCTTCTCCATCCAGTTCACATCTGTCTGGCTCAACACATTATAGTTCTGACCCTCGGTCATACCAATCTCCTTTTCGTAAGCGATACGCTCGGCAGTGTTCATCAAATCCCACTTACCGCTTGCTACCTGCGAGAATCCCATCTGCATACGATACTCGATGCGTGGACGCTCGGCCATACGACCGCGCTTGGTGGTGATAACAAACACACCGTTAGCAGCACGCGCACCATAAATTGAGGTTGATGACGCATCCTTCAACACAGTCAAAGACTCAATATCAGCAGGATTAATCGTATTGAAATCGCTGCTCGAAATAGGCACACCATCCAAAATGTAGAGGGGTGCTGTACCCGAGTTGATTGAGTTGGTACCACGAATAGTCATCACAGCCGAAGCACTTGGCTCACCCGTATTAGACAGCACCGAAAGACCTGCAACCTGACCCTGCAACGCCTGATCGAAGGCTGCTGTTGGGGTTGACTCAATCTTCTCGGTCTTAACCGATGACACAGATCCGGCCACAGTACCCTTCTTGCGGACACCGTAAGCAATGACTACGACATCGTCAATAGACTCAGATTCGGATTGCATCTCCAAATCAAACTTAACCTCCTTCTTATCGCTTGGCACAACCCAATCCACACTCTTGAATCCCAAGTATGAGAATTGAAGCACCGTTCCGCCTGGCACCGTAATGGTGTAGGCTCCGTCGATATCGGAGGTCACTCCTTGCATCTCGCCAGCGACAACCGAAACTCCAATCAAAGGCTGTTTGTCCTCCGATGAGATGATGGTTCCGCTGACTGTCACTGTTGATCCATTCTGCGCATAGGCACAATGGAAATTGACGCATCCGAGCGTCAATAACAGTAAGAAAAACAGTTTGTATAAATTTTTAATTCGCATAACGGGCGCAAAAGTAACACTTTATCTTCACACGACAAACCTTTTTTAACATTTTTATGCAATTTTATCACTTTACTTACAAACTTTTATTGGGGCGTTACTTATAGTAAGGATTAAAAGCCCACTCTGTATGCCGCATATTTATACCAAAAACGGCAACTTATTTGACCATTTCGGTCATAAAACCCGCAAACGATAGCCAAACCAAGGTTTTGGCACAGCACTTGCAGCAAGAGAAGCAGAATAACTAAAATTCCATAAAAAGATGAAAAAAATTTTACTCACACTCACTCTTTTTGCTACACTCATAGCAACCGTAAGTTGCTCACAAAAAGCAAAGTGGAACCACCAGCAGAAGCAGGCTCTACGCGATGCTTTGAAGTCATATCGCGATATGGTATATCTACAAGACCTGACCGAACCCGAGTTTGTTACTTTCACCGACGATGTGGCTGGCGACATTGAAACTGCATATCCAGTTTATGCAACTTTTATGCAATTACCCGCTGTGGACGACACAGTAGATATGTTTGTCATCACAGCCATAGTTGAGCAACTAAACGAGGATGCCAGCAATATGCGACACCTGTTTCCATACCACACACTGGTACGACAAGGCATCCTTCCCGACAAACTCACACACGAGCAGCGTCACGCATTTTACAAATGTTTGGCTCAGAAGGTGAACAATTACTACATCTCTGTAGAGCAATTTTTAGGCGATGTAATCAAGGCCGACACCTCATCTCAGACACAAATAGGCAAATTCCAAAGCGAGTGTGCTAACGACCTATTTGACTGGATTATCGAGGTCGATATTATGGAGCCCGCCACAGGCCAGGGCGCAAAACCAACGAAATAACCATCACCAATCGTAATATTACCTTTTTTCCTAACAAGAGGAGCCGTCGAACTCGAAAGTTTCGCCGGCTCCCATTTTATGACGTTACGATATATAAGGTATTAGTCTTTCTCCAAAAACTCCTTGGTCACGATAACCTTAACGGCCTTCTCGATCATCTTGAATTCAAGGGGGGTCTCACCCAACAACTCGCCATCGACCTCGACAGCGATATCAGGAGTGGACTCAATCCTGAGGTTACGGCCACGGTAATGCTTGACGTGACCAATACTATAAATATCGCCATTGAAAAGACGACGCAGACGGAAGATTATCTGCCACCAATACATTGGACGTATGAGCGTTATATCAAACAATCCATCATCAGCCACAGCCAATGGAAGCTGCTGCGTTCCTCCGCCATTGTATTTACCGATACCAATAGCTGCACTAAAAAGCAAATCATTGTGCACCAACTCATCGTCAATCCACACTTTCACGCCGGTGGACTTATAACGCAAGAAACTCTGGACACATCCTTTGGCATAGAGATGTCTGCCTCGCTTACCCTGAGCCTTGTAATGCTCATAAATCTTTGTCACAGATGGGTCGAAGCCCACTCCCGACACATTGGCCATATAACGCACCTGACGGAACTGAGACTGCTCATAATGCACTGCTCCCACATCTTGCAAGAAGGTGTAACCCTGCTTGATTGCACGAATCGCCTCGGAATAATTTTTGGGCAAGCCAAACATTCTTATCCAATCGTTACCCGTTCCCACAGCGACAACACCGATGGTCACCTCGCTGGGAGCAACTTTTTTTTGGATAAACAAGCCATTGACAACCTCGTGGAGCGTACCATCGCCTCCGATGACCATAATGTGGCGATAACCATCATTAACGGCCTGAACAGTCAGCTCTGTAACGTGATGTTTATGTTGCGAGAAGATAAGTTCATAAGGAATCTCGTTTTCGCGTATCAGCTTGGTAATCAAAGGTAAATCTTCAAGTCCCTGACCAAAACCTGCTACGGGATTCACCAAAACGAACCACGTCTTTGATATATCTTTACGAGGATACATTCCTACTTATTTTTTAGGAGCATTTTTCAATGTATGCAACAAGAACTCGAAGAATTTAGCCACCGACGCAATCTCGACCTTCTCATCTGGAGAGTGAGGGTAGCAGATTGTAGGGCCGAATGAGATCATATCAAGGCCTGGATAGTTAGAGCCGATGATACCACACTCCAAACCTGCGTGGATAGCAGTAACGGCTGGGCGCTTGCCATAGAGAGCCTCATAAGACTCCAACATTGCCTTTAAGATTGGCGACTGCATATTTGGATTCCAGCCATCGTAAGAGCCCGAGAGTTTAACCTCGAAGCCTGCCATCTCCAACACAGCCTTGATTGAATCCGACAAAGCCTCCTTCTCAGAGCGAACTGATGAACGCACCAAAGTCTGCATCTTCACAGTCTGACCGTCAGATACCACACGAGCCATATTGTTAGAGGTCTGCACCAAGCCCTCCATTGCCATTGACATCTTTGCCACGCCATCAGGGCAACCTACCAATGCACACACCAACTTAGTCGCATCATCGGCGCACATAACCTGAGCCGGAGCAGCAACCTCCTGAGCCTTCACCGAGATTGAATCCTCGATACCAGCAAACTCAGCAATTACAGCCTGTTCAAACTCAGCAACCACCTGAACTGCCTCCGCAACCTTGCTCTGCTCGATCAAGATAACAGCTGTTGCCTCACGAGGAATAGCATTGCGCAAGCCACCGCCATCAATCGAAGCCAACTTCCAGTCGCCAATCTTACGCAACACACGCGCAAGTAACTTATTGGCATTTGCACGCTGACATACAATCTGGATACCTGAGTGACCACCCTTGCAACCCTTGACTGCAATCTCCAATGCCTGGTAACCTTCAGCAGGAGCAGCCTCCCAAGCACATATCTTCTCGGCATTTACGTCGGTACCACCAGCACAACCTACATACAACTCACCCTCGGTCTCAGAGTCAAGGTTGAGCAAAATATCACCCTTCAACAGACCGCCTTTCAAGCCGAAAGCGCCATCCATACCAGTCTCCTCGGTTGCGGTAATAAGACCCTCGATAGGTCCGTGAGCTACGCTATCATCCTCCAAAATAGCCAAGATAGCAGCCACGCCAATACCGTTGTCGGCTCCCAAAGTTGTACCATTTGCAGTCACCCACCCGCCGTCAATATAGGCCTCGATTGGGTCGTTGATAAAGTCAAACTCCTTGTCGTTGTTCTTCTGTGGCACCATATCCATATGCGCCTGCAAAACAACACCCTTTCTATCCTCCATACCAGGGGTAGCTGGCTTTGACATATATACATTGCCAGCCTCGTCCACTGAGTGCTCGATGTTGTGCTCAACGGCAAAATCTACCAAATACTGTCGAATCTTATCCTCGCTGTTTGATGGGTGAGGAATATTACAAATCTCAGCAAAGTGCTTCCACACAAGTGCTGGGCTCAATGCCTGTAAGTTCTTGTCCATAATGTTTAGTTTTTTATTGTTTATAATTTTCTTTTACTCATTATCTTTTCTCTCGCGCGGCATACGCACCACGGGTGCACCCTCCAACGCCTTAGCCTCGCGCTCGGCACGCTTATCGAAGGCATCGACGATATATTTCACCAGTGGATGACGCACAATATCGCGCTTATCAAACTCCACCATTCCTATGCCGTCGATTCCACGCAGGGTCTCCATCGCCTGCGTCAGGCCACTATCGCTCTTGCGCGGAAGGTCAATCTGCGTCACGTCGCCCGTCACGATAAACTTAGCGTTGCGACCCATACGCGTCAGGAACATCTTAATCTGCGAACGTGTGGTGTTCTGAGCCTCATCCAAAATCACAAAGGCATTATCCAATGTGCGACCACGCATATAGGCAAGTGGTGCAATCTGAACGGTACCATCCTCCAAATACTTCTGCAACTTCGCGGCAGGAATCATATCGTTCAGCGCATCGTACAAAGGCTGCAAATAGGGATCGAGCTTCTCCTTCATATCGCCCGGCAGGAAGCCCAACTTCTCACCCGCCTCCACCGCGGGACGTGTCAAAATCACACGACGCACCTCGCGCTCTTTGAGAGCCCTAACTGCCAAAGCAATGGCGGTATAGGTCTTACCCGAGCCCGCAGGTCCTACAGCAAAAAGCAAATCGTTCCTGGAATACTTCTCCACCAACTTGCGCTGATTAACGGTGCGTGCGCGAATTACATTACCATTGTTGCCATAAACTATGGTATCCTTGTCACTCACAGGCTCGGCCGCATCGCTCAATCCTGCAGAAAATGCCTGCGACACCACTTCGTGAGAGATATGACCATATTTTATGTAATACGCCACCAATGCGCCTATCTTGCGCTCAAAGGTTTCAACATCCTTCTTTGCTCCCAACACCTTCAATGACGAACCTCGCGCCACGACTTTAACTCGTGGCGACAACTCTCGCATCAACTCCACATAGGCATCTTGAGCACCATACAATTCACGAGGATCAACACCCTCTAATATTATCTCTTTATTTATAGACTCTGCTGTCATATACGATTAAAACATATATCCTAAACTTAATGTCAAATGCCAACTCTGAGATTCAAACTCCGCACCCTCAAAATAGTTAGCAACACGGCCAAGGCCTCCCACATAGCGAGCATCGAGCAAGAGATGACGTGACAACATCACACCCACATTGGCTACATAACCCACCGATGAACGCACCTGACCAAACTCCACACGTTCTCTGTCGGTATCGTATCGGCCTAATGCAATGGGCGAAAAAACCACACCAGCTCCAATGCGCAGTGAGCGAATTCCGCGATATGAGAACATCAGCGGAACCTCCACGATGCGCGAATCAACCTCCATCTCGCGTTTACCTATCACCGCATCGACTTTATTCATTACATAGGCAACCTCCATCTGCAAAGCATAGGCCTGCGACCACACAAGCGACATTTGGAAAGCGCCTCGAAATCCCACCTTCGGAGAGAGGCTCAAATCGGCGGCCGTCGCATCCAGATTCATATAGCCTGCGCCCAGCACAACTCCCATCTCCATCGAGCGATTAATCTGATCCGATGCGTAATTGGGTAAGCCATAGAATGACTGTGCAGAGACTACCGATGCCACAAAAAGCATCAGCGTTAGCAACAAATATTTACACCATCTCGCCATTCTACATCCTAAGTCAGTCGTTTAAGGATGTTCAACACCCCATCAACAACCAAATTATAATTTTCAAATATACAACATTTTCCCGAAACAGAGAAATTTTCCTCCATATTCTTGTTTTTAAATCCTCCCCTCGCCTGATTCTATAATATTATCCCGCAATTTTGAATTTCTAATTTTGAATTTTGAATTAAAAAGGTGTATCTTTGCGCCGTAATAATGCTTAAAACATAATAAGATGAGTTTAGTAGCTATCGTAGGTCGCCCAAACGTGGGTAAATCGACACTTTTCAACCGTTTGGTGGGGCACCGCCAGGCTATCGTTGATGAAACCGCTGGTACAACACGCGACCGCCACTATGGCAAAACCGATTGGAACGGTAAGGAGTTTTCTATTATCGACACTGGCGGTTATGCTGTAAACACAGATGATATATTTGAGGATGACATCCGTCGTCAGGTAATGCTCGCCATCGAGGAGGCTGACCTTATCCTCTTTATGGTGGAGGTGAAGACTGGTGTCACCGATCTTGATATGATGATGGCAGACGTATTGCGTCGTTCGGGCAAGAAGGTTATTGTTGTCTGCAACAAGGTGGACAACTACGACTTGATTTACCAGTCACACGAGTTCTACTCAATGGGCTTGGGCGAGATCTTCTGCATCAGTTCGATGTCAGGTAGCGGTACAGGCGATTTGATGGACGAGATTTTGAAGCAGTTGCCAGAGGATACCAAGGCTGAGGAGATGGATGATTTGCCACGCATCACAATCGTGGGTCGTCCTAACGTAGGTAAGTCATCGCTCACCAACGCACTCTTGGGCGAGGAGCGTAACATCGTTACAAACATCGCTGGTACTACACGCGACTCTATCCACACACGCTACAACAAGTATGGTATGGACTTCTATTTGGTCGATACTGCGGGTATGCGTAAGAAGGGTAAGGAGATGGAGGATTTGGAGTTCTACTCTGTGATGCGTTCAATCCGCGCCATTGAGAACTCGGATGTATGTATCCTGATGCTCGATGCTCAGCAGGGTTTGGAGTCACAGGATTTGAATATCCACAATCTCATCGTGCGTAACCGTAAGGGCTGCGTAATCGTGGTTAACAAGTGGGACCTCATCGAGAAGGAGAACAACACAATGAAGGAGTGGAAAGAGTGGTTGGAGAAGAAGCTCGCTCCATTCAACGATATTCCAATTATCTTTACATCAGTATTGAACAAGCAGCGTATCTTGGAGGTGTTGCAGCAGGCTATCCGCGTATATAACTCACGCAAGCGCCGTATCCCTACACACGAGCTCAACGACTTTATCTTGCCTGTGATTGAGGATTATCCACCAGCATCAACAAAGGGTAAGTATATCCGCATTAAATATGCTACACAGTTGCCTACTCCTACACCACAGTTCGCGTTCTTTGTGAACTTACCACAGTACATCAAGGACTCTTACCGTCGTTACTTGGAGAACAAGATGCGTGAGCAGTGGGATTTCTCTGGTGTCCCTATCCAGATATATTTCCGTCAGAAGTAAAAGCTGAGGTATTGAATAAAAAATCCGAGATGGTTTTCATCTCGGATTTTTTGTTTACTCCACCTTGGGGATTATTATCTTAGACGACACACCAAGCACATAACCACCCGACTGCTTGTCGCGCTTGATGGTAAGCGGAGCTATCAGCGTCTGGCGAGTCTGGACCTTGCGACCACTATTGTGAGCGTGATAGACCATATAATAGTCCTTACCCTTCTTGAACAACGCGTGGTGACCAGTACCGTAGTAACCATTGTGGCGATGCAAGATTGGATTGCCTTCATATCTCTTGTATGGACCCATAGGATTATCGGCCACAGCAAAACCTACGGCATAATCCTGACTACGATAATCATTACCACTATATGTGAGGTAGTACTTTCCCTTGTGCTTAATCACCATAGGGCCCTCAACAACGCGGCCCATCAGGTGCTCCCACGTTCCCTCCTGAGCATCGAGCAGATGGCGAGCCGTTTCGAACTTCACCTCGTGCAAATCATCACTCATATCGGCTACCCAAATTGCATTGCCGTTGGTGAATCGCACCCAAAACATATAGGCTTTACCGTCATCATCAACAAAGATTGATGAGTCAATACCCTTCTCCTGGGGCAAATATGGTTTATGTTCTACCTGAACAAAAGGACCGCAAGGCGAATCCGATTCAGCATAACAGATATGCTCCTGACAGCTGTAAGTCATCAAGAATTTGTCACCAACCTGATAGACCTCGGGTGCCCAATACCAGAAATCACCCCACACATCATCTTTGTGGAGAGCCAAACGGTTCTTGGCATTACCACACCTATCACTCCAACTCTTCAAATCCTTGGAACGATAGACCACAATACCATCATTGGCGTGGGTACCATAGATGTAGTACCAACCATCGTACTCCAAAATAAACGGATCAGCAAGTAACAACTGGTCCTTGTCAGCCGCTCCCTCAAACTGCTGTGCCATTGCCGACAAAGCCACAAAGAGCATAGCAAAAAGCAAAAACATCTTTCTCATAGCTTCTATTTTAATAAACGTGAACACTCGCACCCTGCGCCGAAGGGAGATAATTTATACCCCACCAGCACATCTGTAACATCAAAAATACAAATATAAGCAACGCAAAGGCTACATTATAATCCTTACTTCGGGGACGCAGGTGAAGATAAAGCAGGTAACCCAGCCACGTCGCTGCCGCCCACGTCTCCTTGGGATCCCAAGTCCAATAATCGCCCCAAGCCTCCTTGGCCCACAGAGCGCCCATTACCATACCAAGCGTCAGGAAAGCCCAGCCAATGCGCACTAAATTATCACACACACCCATCTCCTCATCGGAAGGCTCCTTACGCGAGGAGCGCCACCACAGGTAGATAGCAAACAGAGTTACCGCCCCCATCATAGCGTAGGCAAACATATAGACGATGACGTGAGGCACAAACCACGGACTCTGCAACGCTGGTATCAGCGACTTGCTATGAATCTCGGGCTTGAAGAGGTTGATGCAGATAAAGACAACCGACATAAGCGTGCTGAACGACAATATCCACCTATATCGCCACCTTGCATAGACCACGACGCCAGCCACCGACAAGAAAAACGAGTACCACAAACGGGTCTCTCCCATCGTACGAAGCGGTGGTCGCTCCAACGCAATCCACATACCCACAATATATGCAAAGAAGATTAACGAGCCAAAGGCTGATACCGCCGAGGTCGTGACAACCTTAGCGCCTCGTAATGCCATCACAGCCGCAACAAACCAACAGAGCGCGGCCGCAGAAGCAAACCATATAAGACATTCCCAATTCATCGCTTGACCTCCTCTCTTCTTTTGTTTCCTATCTTCCTACCGCCAGCAGTGAGGAACATAACCACACTCGACGCTATGGTGAGCCACAACGCAATCTGCACCGCATACCACCAGCCATCACGCACACACTCCACAACACTCGATGTACTCCACCTTCCACGCTGGGTATCGTAGCCCACTTGATATATGCGCCACGCGCCAATGCGTGCTGGTTTATTGACCTCAATATTTTCGCGCCATTGCTCGCCCTGTTCGTCCATAATCTCAACACGCGAGAGGTAACGCCTTGCCTCTCGGCGCGGCATAGCCACAGCATAGCGCTGACCGAGTTTAAGATATGCTGGCTCGAAGATATGGGATCTGCAACTAACCCAACCCTCATATCTTTCGCCCGATGCCAAATTCGTGGCCTCAACCCTCACAGCAGGAACTGCACCGACGTGATGAATCGAGCGAAATTCATCACTTCCTGGCATACGGGTAGCCATCTCCAAACTCTCCTTAACCACAATTCGCCAACCATCTATTTCACACTCCGCACCCACCTCGTCGGCCAAGACAAACTCCTTTGAGGAGGTCTCGGTATGGGTATCCAACAGATAGAGTTTAGCGGGATACTCCTCCATCTTAAACTCGCGAAGCGTCAAAGCAAAGGGCAACTCATACTGCTCGTCATCGGCCGTAGCACCCACATAGGTCATTCTGTCGAGTTGAAGATTCAGCCTCACCCTTAACTTATCAGCCGAGCCAAACATAGCCGCCATCAAACCGATAAATATGGCTGCGTGAGATAGCAACGCAGCCCATCGCACCTGACGCCAATGATGCATATCACGCATTACGGTCAGGCCCAGCATCGTTATAAAATAGAATAAAAAGATATTAAATATCCACGACGAAGTCATTCGCGAAAAGCCCAATGCGCCGACAATTCCCTCAGAGGCAGGATCTTGTCGCGTAAGGCCAAATATAATCGTCAGCACTACGAGCGACGAGAGCGATGAGATGCTCGCATAACCATCATAGAGCTGTTGTAGCCACTTCCATTTTGCCGCCTGCATATAGACAAGCAGGAGCAGATAAAGATAGTTGATAGCGAAAATAAGTCCCCACGGATAGCGCAGGAACTTATTCTCGAAATCACCGAGCGTGAGTTGCAACGCCGCGCCCACCACAAAGAGCAAGACGCAACGCAGAAACGCTCGCTTATAACCCCATTTTAAGGTCATAGAGATATTGCTTTTACATTCAAAACCGGCAACAGATTTTGAATTTTGAGTTTTGAATTTCTTATGCAAGGTCCCACTGAGCACGCATCAACTCCACAGCCGCTGGCAACACAACCTCACGATCACCTGCACAGCCACACTCGAAGCTAACGTAGTAAGGATAGTTCATCTCCTTCAATGCTCGGAATCCATCAATGTAGTTATCTACCTCGCCATTCTCGCCAGGCATCTGACGTGTCGCACGGCTCGCGATGTGAACGTGCTGCAAGTACTCTGGACCTGCTGCCATAAGAGCTGCGTAATCAGATGTCTCCTCTGACATATGCCAAAAGTCACCCATACACTTAACACCAGCACTCTTTGAGTCACGAGCGATAGCAGCAGCATCAGCCACCTGACGCATATAGTGAGCCTCACGGCGATTTAATGGTTCAAGGATAACGGTAGTGTTGTGCTTCAAAGCATACTCACCAAGCTCGTGCATCTGCTCGCAGAGGTACTCGCGTGTCTCCAAAGTATGAGGCAAGCAAGGCTTCTGGTGGTTGAACACAGGCACCATAATCACACCTGTTGAGCCAATCTCACCCGCAGCAGCGATAATATCACGCATAGTAGAATCGAAGGTAGCCTTCACAGCTGGATCCTCAGCCAAAAGGAAGCCATCGAAACCTGCGCAGATAGCCGAAATCTTGATGTTACGGCCTCTCAGCGCCTGGTGAAAATCGTTCACACGGTTAGCCAAGCCACGACCACCTGGCTCGTAACCTACGATGCCCAACTTCTCCATATAATCGAACTTCTCCTCCAAGGTCTTACCCGGAGCAGTACCCTCCTGGAATGAGATACGCAACTCAGCGTTAAACTTTGGTGTGCAAGATGTCAAAAGACTACCAGCACCCGTTGTTGTAGCAGCCACAGCAGCTGCGCCAAACAAAGACTTCTGCAAAAACTCTTTTCTATTCATAGTTATAAATTATTGTTTTCAAATTTCTCCTCCAACGCCTTAACGAACTTATATACCGCCGCAGTATCCTCAACCGCTGGTGTCCACGATGCAATGTTGTCGGGAGTAATGGGGGCAAACGGCCCCTCCTTAACTTCAAAAAGGACGGTATCATCCTCCAACACCACCAAGCCGTGCCATACGCCCGCCTCGATATCCACTCCCAGGGTGTCACATCCTGCGCCTACTAAGCGGTTCTCGACCTCGGAACCCTTATCGTCATAGATGGTAATACCCACCTTGCCTCGCACAACAACGATGCTCTCCGACTTATCGGGATTGAGGTGACGATGCACCGGAAGATAACTTCCACGATGCATCACATTGAGCAACCTATTCACTGCCTCATCAGTCGAACGATGAAAGTTATAATTCATTCTCCTACGAGGCGACTCGGTAGCCTTCTGGGCCACCTTGTCCATCAGTTCGCGGTCGATAAACTCTATCTTGGGTTGGTTTGTCATACTATTTAATTATGATAGGGTGGGTGAAAAGCTCACGCTCCGCCCCACCCTATCGTTTTATCGCATCAGCAACGGATTACTTACCAGGAGTAGGAACTACACACTTCTCCATATCCTGCTTGCCGTACTCGTGCTTGAACTCAGCCATATAGTCGATTGGAGACTGGCTCATCTCATCCCAAGTAACCGAAGCACCAGTGTAAGCCGACTCACGACCCATCACACCTGCCAAGCAAGAGATACCACACTCAGTTGCCTCATCGTGCATTGTACCCTTACGGATGTGATTAACCCAATCAACGTGTTCCAAAGTATATGGATCGAACTGTTGGTACTCAGCCTTCAAAGCCTCCTCGTCATACTTCCAAATTACGTTGCCAGCCAAATCCTTAATCTCGTTGGTAGCGCTGTTCCAAGAACCCTTGGTACCCTGGATAAACTCACTCACGTTGTTAGCGCAGCCGTTGATCTGACGACACATAGAGTGCATATGGATACCGTTCTCCATCTCGAAATCTACGCTGAACATATCGTACTGATCACCTGTTACACGACGGTGACGACCACCAAATGCAGTAGCCTTAACCGGCTTCAAACCTGACATCCAAAGGAATACGTCGATATTGTGAACGTGCTGCTCAACGATATGGTCACCTGAAAGCCACTTCCAGTTCACCCAGTCACGGATCATCCACTCTGTATCTGTCCAGCTCTTATCGCGGTTACGATACCAAAGCATTGACTGATTCCAATATACATTACCGCCTGTGATCTCACCAATCCAGCCCTCCTGAATCTTCTTGAAAGCCTCTACATAGCGACGCTCGTGGTGACGCTGTGTACCGCAGACAACGCTCAAATTCTTAGCCTGAGCCTGCTTTGCAGTAGCCATAATTGTACGATAGCCCTTAGGGTCAACTGCAATAGGCTTCTCCAAGAATGAGTGAACACCCTTCTGAGTTGCATACTGGAAATGGATAGGACGGAATGCAGGAGGAGTAGTGAGGATAACCATATCTACACCTGAATCGATAACCTTCTTGTAAGCATCGAAACCTACGAAGCACTTATCGTCAGCTACAACCTGATTGAAATGCTCGCCAGCCAACATCTTGCGTGCATCTTCGAGACGGTCAGCAAAAGTATCACCTAAAGCAACCACCTTAATGCCATTAGCTGCGTTCAAAAGGTTTACAACAGCACCCTTACCACGGCCACCGCAACCTACAAGACCAACTTTAAGTTCACGACCATCATCAGCCTTATCGTTCAACACTGGAACATAATACTCACCAGGTTGCTTCAAAGGAGTGTAAACTGGACCCTTCTCACCGCAAGAGGTCATAAGAGTTGATGAACCAACCAAAGTTGAAACACCTGCGATTGCAGAGAAAGACAAGAAGTCCTTTCTGCTCATTTTGTTCTTGCTCATAGTAGTAATAGTTTTATTTAGTAGTTTTGTTAAATTATTTCTCTTTCTGTTTAATCCTCGTCGCATATTAGTTTGCTGCTACGCCCTCAGGCACCTCGCACACCACGCGGAAGCCAATACCCTTGATATCAGAATACCACCAGATACTCTTTGGATTCTGAGGGTCGGTTTTGAGCCAAGCATCGTGCTGAGTCTTACTACGCGCTGCGCTGCGCACGTTAGCAGCATCATCCACATAGTAACCACCACGCACAACGTGCTCCTGACCACTTGCTGGACCTGTTGGGTTCACAGTACCATCCTGCATCTTTGAGTAAGCATCTTCGGCATACCAATCCGAACAGTACTCCATAACGTTACCCAACATATTCTTCAAGCCAAAAGGGTTGGCCTTCACTTTTGCTGGCTCCTGAGTACGATTCTTACTATTGTGGGCATAGATCACATAGCTATTGATAACAGTTGTATCGGCACCAAACAAGCCGCTCCAGAAGCTCTCGTCAGAGAACTTCTTTGGGCTACCCTCAAAATAGTATGGAGTCTCGGTACCACCACGCGCTGCATACTCCCACTCAGCCTCGGTTGGGAGGCGGTACTTCTTGCCAGTTTTAAGAGTCAACCACTGGCAGAAGGTCTGGGCTGCATAGTGGGTCATAGTGATGGCTGGACGCTCGCCCATACCCCAACCCTGGTCAGGGAATCCGAATGGAGGAGTAGGACCACTCACCGCGTCGCAATCCTCACGCTGATTGTTGGCATAGATAGCCTCAGGGGTTGTACGACCCTCAGACATTGTCTCCTTATAGAAAGCCCAATACTGATCCCAAGTAACCTCCAACTCACCCATAAAGAATGGCGACACGGTCACATTGCGCTGTGGAGCCTCATCAGCCTTGTGGAATGGTTCCTTCTCAGAGCTACCCATCTTGAAGCTACCGCCAGGGATGGCAACCATACGAATCGAAGCGTTGGTACCAGGGATAGTCTCTTCGAAGTTAGCAAACTCGGTAACAGGTGTAGCCGACTCGTAAATCACACCATTGCCCTCTGTGGTAGGAGCCTCGGTAAGAGCCGAGTGCTTGTAGTTAGGGTTATAGTGACCTACGTCAAGGTGGCAGCTGATACACTGCAAATTGAGTTTCTCCTCGTTATCATCGTAGTAGAGGTGAGCTGTTACACCCTCGTCGCTAATGCCCGATGGGAAGATATTGACGTGACACGCCTTGCAAGATGAGTTATAGACAATCTTCTGAGCGTACTCCAACTCGCCCTTGCTATCCCAATCAATATCCTCAGTGTTCTTGGTCATATAAGACCACAAATCCTTGCTACCAGCCTTAACCTTGGCCTTGACATAATCCAACGAGCCCTTTGGTGGGAGGTGGCACGCAGCACAATCGGTCATCACACCACTCTCATTATTGTAGTGAACCGACTGCTTCCAGCTCGCATCCGACTCGGGATGGAAGTGGCAAGCCATACAAGACTCATTCTTTGAGCTATTTACCCACACATAGTTGAATGCGATCATCAATGAAAAACCGATGACCAGACCTGCCAGAACGGCAAGGAAAATCTTTTTCTTACTTCCTGATTTAGACATTGTTATAGGTTCTAATTCTAATATAGCACTAAATTCGGTCAAAAATAATAAAATTTTCGCCATTCTCAAAGCGAAACTGTGTTTTTCTTAAAGAAAAAAGAGGCGCCAAGAAGTTTCCTCTCCCAAGCGCCCCAAGTCAGAAAATTATTTTTCAACCCACTTATGCCACTTCTGCTCCATATCGTAACCCGCCCGAACCATAGTTTCCACGAACTGCATACCGCGAACACCGTCCTCTACATTTGGGAAGTCAAGCATCTCCTCGGTAGGCTCCTCGCCAGCGTGACGAGCACGAACGGTAAGAGCAAAGTTGCGATAGATGTTGGCAAACGATTCGATAAAGCCCTCAGGATGACCCGCAGGAGTGCGAGTGTTCCACTTGGTAAAATCGCTCAGGAAATCGCCACCGTTACCCATACGAATATGCTCCTCAGGGCGGTCACTCCACTTGGCAATGAGAATGTTTGGCTCCATCTGTCGCCACTCCATTCCTCCATCCTCACCATAGACCCTGAGGCGAATGTTATTTGCCTCACCCGTAGCGATTTGAGTCGCTTGCAAGAGAGCAGTAAAACCCTTATCGGTATGCATAAATGCGCAAGCATCATCATCCACAGGACGACCCTCGGCCACACGCTGCAAATCGGCACACACCTCCGTTACTTTTGCTCCCGTCACATACTCCACCAAGTGCCAAGCGTGGGTACCAATATCACCCACACAACCACCCTTGCCAGCTTGCTTAGGATCGTTACGCCACACAGCATTATTACCGCCCTGCAACTCGATACGTTTCGAGAGCCAGCCCTGGGTATATTCCACAAAGACTCGACGAACCTTGCCAATAACGCCATCGGCAATTCTACGCTTCATCTCCTTGACGGCTGGATAACCGCTATAAACGTGAGTCAAAGCGAGAGTCTTACCACTCTGCTGAACCTTCTCACGAAGCGACAAAGCCTCCTCCAAAGTGAAGGTCATAGGCTTATCAAGCACCACATTAAAACCCAACTCCAAAGCACGCGCCGCAGGAGCATAATGGAAGCGGTTGGGGGTTACGATGGTGACAAAATCCATCCTCTCATCCTCGGGCAGAGCAGCCTCTTTTTCGAGCATCTCCTCCCAAGTGTAGTAAATACGATTGTCGGGTACAAAGTATGAACGACCCGAGCTTAGCGAAATTTCAGGATTAATCGAGAAACATCCACATACCAAGTCGATTCCATTCTCCATAAGGGCGGCACGACGATGGATAGCACCGATAAAAGCATCGCTACCTCCGCCAATCATACCCATTCGTAATTTTCTGTTTTTCATTGTATAGTTTAGGTTGGTTAATATTTTCAGCATTGCACATTCGTAAAAATAGAAAATATTTTCCAAATAGACAAAATTTAACCCCAAAATCGTAACGCAACCACAAAAAAATAGCCACACTTATGACCTGAAAACATTTTTCATAAGAGGTTCTCTCATCTCGCATATTTTTTGCATTCTGGCGTAGCAAACACAAAAAAACATTATAGTATGAAAAAGTTTTTCCCAATTTTTGCCTTTACCATTTTCGTAGCCGCAACCACCTCGGCCCAATCGATTAGATATGGTATTACGGGTGCGATGAATGTGAGTAGTTATGCTGTCGAAATTGATGGTATCTCCTACAATCCAGAATCGCGCATAGGCTTCAACGTAGGATTCAAAATGGAGCTCGACGCTCCATTCATCTACCAAGGATTCTATTTCGATATGGAAGCATTGCTCAGTTCGCGCGGAGCAACCATCGAGAGTATAGATCAAGAAAATTATGTCAGCAACACGCTGCGCCCCTACTATTTGGAAATCCCCATCCACATAGGCTATCGCTACGATGTGGGCAAAAACCTCGGCGTATTTGCTTCATTTGGCCCCTATTTTAGCGTAGGACTTTTTGGCACCAATAAACTACTCTACGGTACGCAAAGTTCTAAGCCCGACACATTTGGCAGCAACGGCGTGAAGCGCTGCGATTTTGGCCTGGGACTTCGCAGCGGAGTCGAGCTTTTTAACCATTATCGCCTATTTCTGGGTTACGACTGGGGACTAATCGACATTGCCAAAAACTATGGTGGTGGCACAGTAAACAATCGCAACTTTTACATCGGTGCCTGCTATATGTTTTAAAACATCAAGGGGTGTTGCAACCAAGCCGGCTGAACACCCCAATTATACTGAATATTAGCGATAATTTATCTCACAAGCGAATACTTCAACAACAGTGAAGAATTGGGCTGCTCCAACTTCAACGTTAGGCCTTCCATCAACTCCTTTCCGCTGATGTTCACCGACTCTCGGGTATCGACATTCAACACCTGATAGAGAGCATCATCGCGCAATCCACTGAGCATAACCTCAATTTTCTCTTGCTCGTTATCACGACGGCGGAACGCCATCACGACTCCCGTATCATCCGAAGGACGATTGAGTTGGTATGCCAACCACACAGTATCGGATGTATGATCCTGTAATCCCGTCAAAGGATAATAATCCTCCAAATAGTATGGTCTGAGGTCGGCAATCTGCTGCATAGCACTCTGCATACCTGCTACCGTCACACGCTGACTTGTAATCTCCCAATTACACACCGTAGCCGAGCTCATACTTGAACGAATACCATAATTATCCATATTGTAGGTGCCCGTACCGTGTAACGGAAGGAAGAAATTCAGAGCATAGGTGTGGCACTGATATCCATTCACCTCGCCATACTGATAATCCGTACGCCACAGAGGTATGCTACGGCTCGTGGTCTCCAAATCCAATCTACGACCACCCGAAGCACAGTTGTCAATCATCAAACCAGGGAAACGGTCAAGCAGATAATCCCAATAAGCATACAGACCTTCGATGTGACGAATCTCTTTCATACCAATGCGGCCAGGCTCGTCAAAACGCTCCCAATAGCCATCAATAGCCATATTAAAATCCTGACGATAGTAGTCAATGCCATTCTCCTCGATAAAATCTCCTATATATTTGCACAACCACTCCAACGCCTCCTGATTTCCCAAATCTAAGAGGTTATTTCCAGCACCCACCTTCAACACCCACTCAGGGTGTTCCTTCACAAGGCGCGAGCCATCAAATACTCGTTCAGGCTCAAACCACACCATAAATTTGGCTCCAATAGAGTGTGCAGCGTCCGACAGAGGCTTCAAGCCTCGAGGGAAACGCTCCTTGTCGGCCACCCAGCTACCCACACTATTCCACCACGAACCGTTTGGACCGCCCGCACCCTCGTACCAACCTGCATCAAGCCATATAACCTCTGGATTCAAGCCAAACATCTTATATCGTTTAATCAAGGCAACAGCATACTCCTCCGTTAAGCAGCCATACTCGTTACAAGGCGCAGGGTCGCCCCAATCCAGTCCGCCACATATTGGCGAATAGCTCGCATACTCCGCTGATGGTTTATGGGTGTGATACTGCAAGATAAAGCGACGAAACGCATTGTTGCCGACCATATAATCTTCGCCCTGCCAAAAAAGCATAGCAACCAACGGAGTGCGAATCTTCTCACCGGGATGCAAATGCAAATCAATACGCTTCATACCAGCAGCGAGAGATAGACCTTTAGTAGAAGATTTTTCTAAATCGGCAAACCAAGTACCAGTCCAACCAACAGCCACAACAATGCCCCTCTTATCGGGAGAAATGATATTAAAAAATGGGAATGCCGACGTATCCGACGAGCGACCGTTCTTGGGCGACATACTCAGTGGCTGATCAGCCAAAATCGTAGTCTTCATTGGGCGGAAATCTGCTCTATTGTGATTACTTCCCAAAGCGTGCAACACTTCAAAATTACCATCTAAGGAACTCAATACGTCATAATCCACGCTCTTGACCTGGGTAATCTGAGGAGTATCCGACGAACCAAAGTTTGTAAAATTCAAGAGCCATTCAACAGCTCCAAACTCCTGAAAACCCTTGATATGACAATCCACCTGCAATCCCGTTTCGCGGTCGGCATAGGTAACTGTGTATGACACCGCACCATCTGCGGACTCATTTTTCTGAATCGTGTGACGCCATTTCTTGATGAAGGTTTGAGAATGGTCTCCATCATAACAGAACGAGAAAGGAGGCACCTTCCCCTTAGCGAATGTTGTTAAAATCCACCTATCAACAGAATTTGGAACGCTAATACTCTGCGATGTTTGCGCTGCAACCGACAGCACCCCAAGCACAAACAGAGCCATCAAAAGATAGAGTCTTTTCAATCTCATAATTGTTTAGAATATTATTTATTGTTATTATTACAAAGTTAGCATTTTTCTACAAAAGTTGCTACCTTTGTCTAACTAAAATAATTTACGATGACTATTTATTACATTATCGCCATTATCTTCCTCGCAGTTGGATGCGCCATATTAGTAACACTATTACTATCCCATTGTCATCGCAACGACGAGTTGCAGAATTTGCTCTCACTGGCCAATCAGGCAACCACCAAGGCTGAGAACGAGCTATCGGCACAAACCGCCCTTCTGCGCCAGGCCGTAGAACAGGAACGCGCAGCACGCGAGCAGGAGCAAATGGCACGCATCAAGGCACAGACCGAACTCGAAGCCGAGCGTCGCTCGATAGGCGACAAAGTGCTCTCGCAGGAGCAGATGCAACAATCACTCAGGGAGCAGTTCCGCATCCTGGCAGGAGATGTATTGGGAGAGCAGAGCCGTAGGTTCAAGGAGGAGAATCGAGAGTCGATGGATATCATTCTCAAACCTTTTAAGGACAATATTCAGGAGTTCCGCAACCGCGTGGACAGCATCTTTACGCAACACACCGAGCAGAGTGGTGCGCTCAAAAACGAGCTGCAACGTCTGATGGAGCTCAACCAACAGATAACCACCGAGACCACTAACCTCACCAACGCATTGAAGGGAAATTCCAAAGTGCAGGGAGATTGGGGCGAGATGATTTTGGAGAGCATCCTCGACAACTCCAACCTCATACGCGGAGTTCACTACCAGACCCAGCTTAACGTCAAGGATGAGGAGGGCAATAACCTACGCCCCGATGTAGTACTCTTCCTACCTAACAACAAGCAGGTGATTATCGACTCAAAAGTATCGCTCACAGCCTATGTAAATTATGTGTCGGCCGAAAGCGAAGCAGAGCGCCGCACAGCACTCGCGACCCACCTCACGTCGGTACGCCAGCACGTCAAGGAACTCAGCAGTAAACAATACCATAAGTTGATGCAGTCGCCCGATTTTGTGATTATGTTCATCCCCAACGAGCCCGCATTCCTCGATGCTTTGAAGGCCGACAGCACGATTTGGAGCGAAGCCTACGACAAGAAGGTGATAATATCATCGCCAACCAACCTCTTTGCTCTGTTAAAACTCGTGGATGACCTCTGGCGACGCGACGAACAGACTAAAAACCAGGAGGAGATTATCAAGTTTGGCGTAACCCTTTATGAGCAACTTGTGGCATTTTCATCGGCTCTCGAAGGTGTGGGTGCAAGTTTGGAGCAGGCTCAGGCCAAGTACAACGAGGCGTATAAGCGTCTGCACACTGGCAACAACAATATTGTGCGTACGGGTGAGCGCCTGCGAAATCTGGGTCTTCCCACCAACAAAAAGCAGTCAGCACGACTCGTTGATTTGAGCCAAATGCCAGCAAGTGACAACGATTCAAAAACCTTGAAATCAGCAAGCGACGATGAATAGAGACTCTATTTTCTGGAAGAGATTGGACTCCCTGTTGGAGCGTAGCAAGATAGTAATCGACCGCCCCAAGGGATCATCACACCCACGTTTCCCCGAGATTATCTACGCCCTGAATTATGGCTATTTGGACGGTACAACCTCGGCCGATGGCGAGGGTGTGGACGTATGGTTGGGAAGCGATGCGCAACAAAGGCTGGACGCCGTAATTTGTACTGTCGATTTGGATAAAGGCGATGCCGAGATGAAGCTAATGGTCGGCTGCACACCGCAAGAGAAGGCATACATCGAGAGTTTCTATAACGAGTATCCCGATATGGGCGCTAAAATCATTAATCGCGAAGAGTAGAACAAGACCGCCGTATTTCGACTGCAAAAAAAATGCTTTAACATAGCAATAATAGTTGCAAAATTCATCGTTTTTCGTATATTTGCAATAGTTATTTAACCTTTTAACTATTGAATTATGAAGAAACTTATTTTGGCGGCTATCTTTTGTATTTTCGCCGCGACCTCTTTTGCTCAGGACAATGCATTGGGTCTTCGCATCGGTAGTGGTGTAGAGTTGCAGTATGAGCGTTTCTTGAATTCAGGCGATGCACTGAAAGTGAACGTCGGAATGTTTGATTTTGATGGCAGTTTCTTTGGAACTTGCGTCTATGATTGGCAATGCTTCAACTGGACAGACTGGACCCCCAAGGCTGGTGATTGGTTCTTGCAAGCAGGCGTTGGCGGCGCGATAGGTATTGTAAAGAATAATGGCTTCAACGTAGGTGTCGCTGGCGATGTGGCATTTGGCATCAATTTCAGTGGCGCGCCCATCACGTTGGCGCTGGATTATCGACCCACCCTATTTTTGTTGAATGATAGTTTGGGTAGCGGATTTGGCAATTTTGGTTTAAGTTGCGTATTCCGATTCTAAATATCAGCATAAGCAAAATAATGGTGCCAAAGGCAATGCCTTTGGCACCATTATCATTTTCGATAACGTGAGCAAAAAACCTCCCTACTCAAAAATATAATACCACGAGTAGAAATTGTGATAGCTGTCGCTTGACTCCTCCTTTATCCAGTTTGACTCATTAAAGATTGAACTCTCTTCAATATTATTTACGTCGAACGTCCACGAAAGGCTGTCGGTTGGAGATGTAACAATCGAGATGCGTTGGTGATACACGTCAAAATCTTCGGTTATACCTGAATAATACCTCTTGGCAACGATGGCTAAAAATGGGTCCCAGCCAGCCTCAACTATTTTCTTCCAGTTGTTATCTCTCTCATCCCACTTAGCACCTGATACCAAAACCGTATCTCCCGACGAGATGGTGTATTGACAATGTAACCTTTCTGTAAAAGAATATGCCCTGAACGTGATGTCGGTTGCGGTCTTATTGATGATATACGCACCCGCCTGATTTCTGGGGTCCAATGCCCATTCGGGGTCGCACGATGTAGCCAAAAGAGCAATAAAGAGCAGCAATATAGTCCGTTTCATAGTATAGAATTATAACAACTTCTGAAATAATATCTCATCTAACGCACCAACGGCTGTTAAAATCCACTCCTTACGTCTGCCGCATTCGGTGTAACCAGCACGGCGGAAGAGGAGCAGACTCGCCTGATTATCCTCCGTCACGCTACACCACAATTGTTTGAGGTGTAACACATCTCGCACATACCATTCCAGCGCTTTGAGTGCGTCTAAAGCATAACCTTGGCGACGATACTCAGGGGCGATGATGATACCCACACCTGCACGCAAATTTTGAGGATCAAACTCAAAAATATCGACAGCACCTACTACATCGCCCGCCATAGACTCAACCACCAGACGCATCTGGCGCGTGGCATAGATATCAAACTGTTGCTCTTCGATTAGGCGCGACAAAGAGTGGCGAGAGAACGGAGCCAACGTCCCACTCACTCGCCACACATCTGTATCATTCTCCCAGCCATACATCGAATCGATGTCCTCAGGCTCCAACGCCCTCAGACGACAAATGCGGCCTTCGATATTCATAGCAAAAAGGGTTACAAACCAATAATCTTGTTATGGATAAGCATCGCCACACCCCAAGCATTAGCATTCTCCGACATCTTAGATTGGCGAAACTTGGTATCTTTATACACAAGGTTGAGCGAATACTTGTTGGTAGATGACTTCAACGGCAACATAATATAATCGCCAGCAGCAGCCAAGTTACCTCCTACGATAACGGTTTCAGGATTGAAGGTATTAATCAAGAAGGCCACCGCCTTACCCAACTTCTCACCCACCTCCTCGATAAGCTCAATCGAGAGGTTGTCATCATTCTGCGCCGCAGCGATAATGTCGTCGATATGGATACGCTCGCCTCGGTCATATTTATTGCGAAGAATAGTATTCACGCCACTCTTTATCAGCTTCACAATCTTCTCCTCGATGGCAATACCCGACACCTCGGTCTCCAAACAACCCTTCTTACCGCAGGCACAAATCGTCTCGTTATCGAAGAATGTGATGTGACCAAACTCGCCAGCAAAACCATTCTTGCCGTAGTACAATTTACCGTCGATGACAATACCAATCGCCACACCGCGGCCCAAATGGAGATATATCACATCGCTATCAGCCTTGGACTTACTGCAATTATACTCGGCATAGCAACGCGCACGGGTGTCGTTTTCGAGCAACACGCGAATCTTCACTCGCTCTTGGATGATATCACGCAATGACTCATCGCTCGATGTAAAATAGGCATAGCTTCGGCCCGTCTCAGGATTAACTCGACCCACAATCGAGACACCCAAACCGAGAATCTTACCTCGGTCGATACCGCAATCGTTGATAAAATCCTCGATATTTGAACAAATCTTCTCCAAACACTGAGGGCGATTCTGCAACTCAAACGAAGAGTCGATAACCTCCTTGATGATGTTGTTCTGCAAATCGGTAATGACGAAAGTCATATTATCACGAGCCACATTCACACCCGCAAAATAGATTGCCGAATTGGCCAAGCCAAAGACATTGGGGCGGCGACCACCTGGGGTCTCGACCTTGCCCAAATCATTGACTATATTATCGTCGATGAGTTCCTGAACCAATTTGGTTATTGTAGGGACACTAATATGAAGCTCCTTTGTCAATTCCGAGAGAGTGCACTCGCCATTAACCGCCATATAAGCAATGATGTTACGCTTGATGATATTGTTTTTGTGGGTAACACCCTTCATCTGCTTACCCGGCTCAACATTGAAAAATTCTGCTAATGATGACATAATATTTGTTTAAGGATTATTATTCACTTACGCAAATATAACAACAATTACTTAAAATAACAATTATATTTTTAATTATTTTACAATATTTCTTAAAAATTACTATTTTCAACGAGAGTTACGATAAAAAACAGAGATTCCGCAAAAAAAAATTTAACCCTATATTATTTGGAAAATTCCTGTTTTTTTTTTACTTTGCAGACGAGATTATGTATAAACCATTAAAACCCTAAAACTATGAAAAAATTTATGCTTTTCTGGACTTTGGCTCTAATGATTTGTACGGTAGTACCATCTTTTGTTGCTTGCGAGAACGAAGATGATGATATTATCAAAGTACCTCAAATTACATTGACGACCAGCAAGAAATTGGGAGAAACGATTGTTTTAAGATTTCGCGAGACAAATATGCCTACCGAAGTTATTGGCGCGAAAATGATAAACGAGGAATTCATTGATATGTATGGCGGCCATTTTGAGACTGGTGTTGTCGATGTTACATATACACTTACATCACAGACCGTAATCATAAAGGGCGATATTACAGGCCTACGTTGTTGGTATAATGGTTTGACAGCATTGGATGTAAGCAGATGTCCTGGTTTAACACTTCTTCAATGCGATGAGAATCAATTGACAACTTTGAATGTAAGTAAAAACCCCGCATTGGAATTTCTCACCTGCACCAGCAACCAATTAGCCAAATTGGATGTGAGCAAAAACACTAAATTAGAGTATTTAACTTGTGACAGCAACAATCTCACAACAATAAATATAAGCAAAAACACTAAGTTGGTTATATTCTCTTGCTCCAACAATAAACTAACATCATTGGATGTGAGCAAGAATGTTACATTATATAGCTTTGATTGCTGCCGCAACAAAATCAAGACTGCTGAGATGTCAAAAATAATCAATGCACTACCTGATTGGACAGACAAACAAGTCGGTTGGCCTTGGAGGGATCCATCGGGCCACGCAACTTTATATGTTATTTCAAATAGCAGTCCAGAAGAGAACGAAATTTCAGAAGCAGATATCAAGATTGCCGAACAGAAGAATTGGGAGTTAGTATCATACTAAACCACTAAAATTTCCCTCAATACGTGGATTGGGGGATTTTTTACACTATACCACCAGAGTGTAAATCAGCGACAACGGGCGATTTGGAAAATTCACTCATTGAGTGTATATTTGCCCAAAATTTGAGTTTGTCGCGGGCTCACAAAACCTAATTGATTATTATGAGACACGCTTATGTATTCCCTGGACAGGGATCACAGTTCTCAGGAATGGGAAAAGATTTGTTCGGCAGCAATGAAGAGGCCAAGGCCTTGTTCGAGAAGGCTAACGAGATTCTCGGCTTCCGTATAACAGACATTATGTTCGAAGGCTCGGCCGACGACTTAAAGCAGACAAAAGTAACTCAACCTGCTGTATTTCTCCACTCTGTCATATTGGCAAAAGTGTTGGGTGTAAAGCCTGATGCTGTGGCAGGTCACTCGCTCGGCGAATTCTCAGCATTGGTAGTAGCTGGCGCACTATCATTCGAGGATGGTCTTCGTTTGGTGGCCAAGCGCGCTATGGCAATGCAGAAGTGTTGCGAGAACCAGCCAGGAGGTATGGCGGCAATCCTTGCATTGGAGGATGAGGTTGTAGAGCAGGTATGCGCCCAGATTGAGGGTGTGGTTGTAGCTGCCAACTATAACTGCCCAGGTCAGTTGGTCATCTCGGGTGCCAACGAGGCTGTTGATGAGGCTTGCGCCAAGCTCAAAGAGGCGGGTGCCAAGCGTGCGTTGCGTTTGCCTGTGGGTGGTGCTTTCCACTCGCCACTTATGGAGGCTGCACGCGCCGAATTGGAGCAGGCGATTGCCGAAGTGGAGTTCCACACTCCCGTGTGCCCTATCTACCAGAATGTTGATGCACAGCCCCAGACCGACCCAACAATCATCAAGCAGAACATCATCTCGCAGCTCACAGCCCCTGTGCGCTGGACCCAGATCTCACGCAATATGGTGGCCGATGGTTTCGCAAACTTCACCGAGCTCGGCCCAGGTAATGTGTTGCAGGGTTTGATTAAGAAGGTGGATGCAAACGTCGTAGTGGAATCAAAAGCAACAATGTAAGTTTGCATATTAAAAACGAAAAACTGCCGTAAGATTTTACGGCAGTTTTTTTTGTTACATATTGATAATGCTCAGGCGCAATCGCTTCAAGAGGTAATTTGGGAAAAAGAGAAAAACAAAGGCCAACCACGCTCGGATGATGCCGTAATTCAATATCTCTCGATAGACCTGAATATTATACTTAACCAAACGAAACTTATTGCGAGAGAGCGACCCTTCGCGCACTCGGTAATATGCCAAAGGCTTGACTATGCCGTAGGCCCGCCCACACTTTTTGAGCAGTTTGATTTTCAAGGCCCAGTCCTGGCGGCGACGGATTGAGGGCAAATAGCATTTTCCGACGTCGTGAGTATCATAAATGCAGGTGAGGAAGCCGATGCTATCGTCACGAATAATGTGGCTATAAGGAATTGATTTATAACTCACTACCACCCCATCCACCTCGCCCTCCTCGTTGCAGGTATAATACGACGAATAACAGACTTGCACTCGATTTTTGCGCATAAAGTCAAGCTGTGTTTCCAACTTTTCGGGGCACCACCAATCGTCACTATCACAAAATGCGATGTAACGCCCTCGGGCGCGACTTATTGACTCATTGCGCGCGATTCCTGCACCAGTATTTTGAGGCAGGCGAAAGAGTTTGATGCGCTCATCCAGCTTGGCATAGCATTCAACTATGGAGCAACTGCCGTCGGTCGAACAATCGTCGGTAATGAGCAGTTCCCAATGAGGATAGGTCTGACCGATGATGGACTCAATCATCTGACCAATGTAAGGCTCCGAATTATATAACGGAGTGATAATTGATACGAGGTTATTCTCTGATGACATAATTTGACAATTTTACACTTATAAAAAACCACTACCCCACCAGCCTCACGCCAGCAATGGAGACATCACGCGCCAGGCCTTGGACTCGCTATGATCGCGACTCTTGTGATAGGCATATATCTTCATCTGCAACAACTTGTCGGGATTACGCCTCAACCACAAAAGATGGTGAAAGAAATCATCCACTCGCTCCAAGTCAAAGATAAGACCTGTTTTGCCATCATCGACAAACTCAGGAATATCCTTCCAGCGCGAAACAACGACAGGGATCCCCGCACGATAGGCATCAATCACCACACCAGGGCAGCCCTCGCCCGAGTAGAAAGTAGGCAAGACGCATACATCGTAGTTAGACATCACTTCACTGGCCGTGTGATAGCCCACAACCCCTTTATATGACACAAAATCATACTGCGCTACACGCCCAAGGAAACGCTCCTGGTAGCGAACATCTATCTGGCCATAGAAATCAATCCTGAGGCCAGCTTCGCAATCGGCCAGCGAGGAGTAATATTTTGCAAAATCCAATATGATATCACACCCCTTTTCGGGGATAATACGCCCCATATATACGATTCTAAAACCTTTATTCCACTTGATGGTCGGCACAAAGTCCTGTGACCTGAAATTGGCGATCAGCGACACATTATCAAAGCCATAGTGGGTGACGAGATTGGCTTGCAGCGATGAGGTTTCGACAAGCAACGACTTCACACGCTTCAACCGCTTTGTGGTGCTTGGATTGTCGGCCAAAAAATCGGCTAACCAGCCTCCCACCACCACATAGATAATCTCTTTGCGACAAAATTTGGCCACACAATATAGCGGGCTAAAAAATCGCTTTAAGTTATTCTGACCTGGGAGATAGACAATGGTGTGGGAGCAAAGGACAAGCCACAGAAGCTTCACTAATCGCCAAGCGCCCGCTTGCAGCTCCTCGCTATCAAAGAAGGCGACATCACGACAGCTCCTGCGCTTTATCATATCATAAATCTCACGCGTTTTCACAGTCTGTCCATCCAATTTATTGGACACATAACCAAAGTAGCCAAGGACTAAAATCCGATTACCCATATATCATAATTGTTGTTACTGTGCAAGATTTCGTTTATCATCACTTCAAGATGCAATGTTAATGCCAAGTTTCGCATTTGATAGCCTGGCTCTTCATCTGCGCATACTTAGCATAGACGAGTCCCATCAGGCCATAAAAGATGAGCGATATTTTGGGCGAATCCATATGACAAGAACTCAACGTAGCAAGAGGCGTAAGCGCGTAGAAAACAGACAACGAAAAATAGAAATATGAAAGTTTGCGATGGCTATAATACTCCTTTGAGGCTACCACATAAGCCGCCCACGCCGTACGCAGGGTCAGCAACAGCGACAACACCACACCACACAGGCCGTAGCGGTAATAGTAGAGCGAGTAGAAACTCTCCAACATCATCTCACCCTTGCCGATACCCGCCCCAAGCACCACAAACGGGTTGTTCTCTATGGCCCACTCGACCTGAGATTGGCGAATGTTTACCGAATTATTTTGCCCATCAGCCATTGACATAAAGCCCTCGACAGCATACTTTAACTGCACAGCAATATCATCAAAATAGTATAACACAACACATACAATACCTGCGCCAAGGGATAACAAAAGCAGCAGGCTACGACTTCCCGACCTTAGATTTTTGTAATGAACAGGCAGGAACATACACACCACCACGCATACCGCTGTACAGATATACATACTGCGACTTTGGGTCAGCAACATCGCCAACAAAACAAGAAGGAAGCCGACAAGGTATTTCACCCTAAACTCTCTTACAAAGGCTATGAGCGACAATGCCAGAGGCAAAAGCAAGCAAAACGCGAAATGATAGGTTTGGCTAAAACTACCTATCGCCTTTCCTCGATGCACGGCCATACCCTCACGCTTGTACAACAATATTTCAAGCGGGTAGAATTGCGAAGGGAAGATAAACGACAGCACACTCCATAGCGAGAGCAACAAAAACACCACCCACAAGGCCCTGATAGTCTGCTTTTCAATAAGTTCGATATCTACCAGAGAATACCTATACAGCCAAAAGAATAGCAGAAAGGCAACCGGTTTGGTTAGTTCAAAGAAATCCGCAGCAACCACTACCCCGCGCCCCGTATCACAAATGAGCGAAAGGATGGTTGCAAAGATAAAATAACCCACCACAACCCGTGTATTTCTCTCGACAACAGGGCGATACAAATCTCTATACAGAGCTATGACCGTCATACATTCAAGGGCAAATATTACTTGAAAGCCCACTAATTCAGGCAGTATAGCAGGGAACGAAGGAAAGAGCAGATATATCAGTGGTAGATAAAAATAGAGCCTACTCTTACCTATCGAGAGCGATGGATTTATCACGCAAGAAGTCAAATTTCACAACGATTAACATCCCTTAACAAGACGATACATATAGCCCAACACGACGTTTAACCCCAGAGCCGAGAGCGTCGTTACACACTTCACCGCAAAGCGATGATCGTTGTGAACAAACGAACGAATCTCGCGCAGGTATAATTTTCTATACTCCGCAGCAGAGAATATATTATGCGTGAATGCCCAATATGCTATGTAGGCCACACCGGTGCGATAAATATGTCCCATCGAAGGATCAACAACTCGTCGAAACTCCCTCAACCAAATATCGTGTTGTTCTTGACCATACCTCATTTTTATTGAACTCAGCGAGTTGGGGTTTGAGAATCTATCATAGTGATAAAACGGCTGATTTAAGTATCGGCAAGTAGCGCCACACCTCAACATTTTCAGGCAAAAAATCAAATCCTCACATATATTCAGCCCTGCGGCAAAACCAATATCGTGAGCTAGCAGAAAATCTCGCCTAACCAACTTATTGCACAGCGAGCCGTGCAGCGAACCACTGACCAACCTCTGCATCAACACACGGGCGTCCTCATTATCAATATTTAACTCACAGAGTTGCTGACGATTGCTGTATTCCATCCAATAGTCACACATTACAATATCACACAGCCCGACTTGCGCCACCGCGTACAACTCCTCCAATATCGTCGGTTCAACCCAATCATCCGGATCGGCGTGAATCACATACTGCCCACGCGCCTGCTCCAAGCCTAATTGACGGGCCGAGCCCACACCGCCATTCGTCTTATGAAATACCCTCACACGAGCATCCCGACGCTCATAATCATCACATATCTCTCCCGAAGAGTCGGGACTGCCATCATCAATGAGTAGAAGCTCGAAATCCGTGAGCGTCTGTTGCAACAATGAGTCCACACATCGACAAAGGTATGCTTGCGCCTTATAAACTGGCACTATTACACTCACTTTGGGCTGCCGGGCCATACTTCACTCTATTTTCAAAATTACTCAACTCGGTTTTGAGGGCTTCCAGATATTGACGTCCCCATTTCAAATCAGGCTCCAAATAGTTACCCTCTGCCCACTCGTTCCACGACTTAACAAATATTAGCTGATTCTCCTTGTTTGCGGTCTTTCGCAACACACAACGAATATGCTGAGCGAACAGTTCTGGCGTGGAGTTATGAAAAACAAAGGCGTGGTGAGAACTACGCGGCGAGTGATCCCAATTTGGAATTAGGGTAGGTATAACTCGCTCATCGGAATCAATAGGTTGTGAGAAATATTGCATTGCTCGCTCATACGATCTCACCGTTGGTCGCTGCAACAACTCGCGTCGCGCAACATCCCACACATAGCTGGCAAGCGAACGGGTATTCAGGATGTTGGACAGGCGCACATAATTCATCGCACTAAATCCGTAGCCCATCATCTCGTCGAGACTCTCTTGCTCGCTCTTGTTATGGTCGTTGACACTCTGGTGATGAGCTATGAAATATATCCCTGGCAGGCTATTTTGTCGAGCCAGTCCTTGCCATAAATCGATAAAATGGGCGGCATCGGGCAGCAGATGAGGCTTGTAGATCATAAATACAGGCTTACCCTCAACCCTTATGTAACGCGGATCCCTAAACGCAGGCAACACCGCATTAAAATGGGCTATATAATCTGCATCGCCATAATATCTTTGTCTAATCAGGATATTGCGATTCTTCAACCCGTGGGCAAAGCCCTTCCACGTCTCGTTAGCCCAAGCCAATGCGAAAGGGAAATCAGGTTTTCCCGAGCGAAGCACCTCATTAAAGGGACGTTCGAGCAAACGGCGCCCATTGCCAAACCAATAGTGCCAATACATAAAGCCCTCGATACCATACTCGCGCGCCATCTGAGCCTGCGCCTCACGAGCCTCTGGCAGCCGCAAATCATAGTATCCTAAATCGGCTGGAATGTGGGGCTGATAATGGTCACGAAACAGAGGTCTTGCCTTGCCCACATTGGTCCACTCGGTAAAGCCTCTACCCCACCACCTATCATTCTCGGGAATAGGGTGAAACTGTGGCAGATAAAGTGCTATTACTCGCGCTCGGTTACTCATATTCTTTCTGTTAAAGTGGTATGAATCTTTTGTAGGCAACCTTGTTTATCGTAAGCCACAACGCGGGAAGCGATACACCAGCTACGACGATAGCATATAATGGATTATCGATGAAACGGGATATCATCACACTAACCATAACCAAGGGTATAGCACTAAGCAACACCCCGACCATCTTGCCATAATGGATTTTCACAATATCGCGTTTTATTACAAAACTCAGATATACGAAAGTCACCGTTGCTTCGGCACCTATCAAAACCAATGCCGAACCAATGCTCAGCAACCGAGGCACGACGAAAACATTGATAAAAATGCTCACAAATGCACCCGCAACGGACGCCATTAATAAAACCCTATCACGCTTCAATGGCAGCAACACCTGAATTGCTAAAATCTGGGCAATGCCGACAAGGAGTATCGCAGGCATAATGATTTGCATCGGAAGCACCGCCCCATCGTAACCAGGACCAGAGAGCAGATAGATGATTTGCCGAGCTAAAACCACACTGCACAAAATCAGCGGAATACTAAATCGGGCAACAGCAATAAAAGATTTGTTTATCAGATATCTGAAACGCTCGTGGTCATCCTCCGCAAGAAGTGCGCTCATTCGCGGCAACATTACCGATGTAAAGGCCGAAAAGAGTCCCAGGACAACGGAGTAAAGTTTGAAGGCTGTAGTGTAATATCCCACCTGAGTGGTATCGGCCACCAAGCCTAAATACATCACATTGAAAGTCAGATACATCGACGTCATAATCGAGTAGATACCCAGCACCACATTTTTGCGCAAATAACAGAGCGAAAACATATCAGCAAAACGTAGAGTCACATAACGCCGACAATACAAGATATTAATCACAGCATTGACCACCACAACACCCACCGTCAATGCAAAATAGAGAAGACACTGATCAGGCTCACGAACAAAAACAAAGACAGCCAAGACGTATAATAGTTTAACGGCAATACTTCGCAGGGTGATATATCGAAAATCCTCTATACCTGAATAGAACCACTCAACAAGAAATGTGGTAAAGAATATCTTTGCTGCGCCTACATAGAACAAACTCACATATTGTTCAAACTTAGGCACGCAATTAATCATCAACACATAGATGGACAAGACAATGAGCGTAAACCAAAGATTTAGTCCCAGCAGATTAGCAAAGACCTTATCTCTTTTCGCTACTTCATCTTTCGTAGCAGCAATCTCCCTGACACCCAACACGCCAATACCCATTGAGGCAAACAACAGAAAATAGGAGATTGCATTATCGACAAAATTTATTAAGCCTAAACGCTCTACACCAAAGACACGAGAGATGTATGGGAATGTGATAAATCCCATAATATAAGTCGATATGGTCAAGGCGCTTTTGTAGGCGAAGTTCTTTTTAATTGATGGTTGCGACATCGCTCAACTGCCAACTACTACCTGCCTTTGTACATCTCTTCGTAATACTTCTCGTAATCGCCGCTAATGATATTATCCATCCACTCCTGATTGTCGAGATACCATCTCACGGTCTTCTCGATTCCCTCCTCGAATTGAAGCGATGGCTCCCAACCGAGCTCCTTCTGCAATTTGGTCGAGTCAATAGCATAACGCAAATCGTGACCCGCACGATCGGTAACGTAGGTGATAAGTTCCAAAGACTTGCCCTCCTCGTTACCCAACAGACGATCCACCGTTGCGATTATGACCTTAATCAAATCAATGTTCTTCCACTCGTTAAAACCGCCGATGTTATAAGTCTCGGCAATCTTGCCTTCGTGGAAAATCAGGTCAATAGCACGAGCGTGATCCTCAACATAGAGCCAGTCACGCACATTCTCGCCCTTACCATATACGGGCAGCGACTTACCCTTACGGATGTTGTTGATAAACAATGGAATCAGCTTCTCAGGAAATTGATAAGGACCATAATTATTTGAGCAGTTAGTCACAATCGTCGGCATACCGTAAGTGTCGTGATAAGCTCTCACAAAGTGGTCAGATGACGCCTTTGAGGCTGAATATGGAGAGTGAGGATTATACTTTGTCGTTTCGTAGAAGAAATCCTCACCATAGGCCAAATGGTGCTCGCCCGACGATGCTGTCGTCGAGAATGGAGGCTCAATGCCTTCGGGATGGGTGAGTTCCAATGCGCCATACACCTCATCAGTCGAGATATGGTAGAAACGCTTTGACTCCCACTTCTCAGGCTTTGACTCCCAATAAAGTTTCGCAGCCTGCAACAACGACAATGTACCCATCACATTGGTACGCGCAAAGGTAAATGGATCCTTGATGGAGCGATCGACGTGGCTCTCAGCTGCCAAATGAATCACACCATCAATATCATACTCGTGAAATAGAGCATAAACCTTTTCGAAGTCACAAATATCTGCCTTAACGAAGGTGTAGTTAGGCTTATCCTCGATATCCTTCAAATTGGCAAGATTACCCGCATAGGTCAATTTATCGAGGTTGATGATGTGATAATGGGGATATTTGTTTACAAAAAGGCGTACCACGTGGCTACCGATAAAACCTGCTCCGCCTGTAATTAATATATTTTTCATCGCTGTTTTTTTTTGCAAAATAATTACTACTGCGTCTGCTGCTGCATTACTATCCTTTTCAGGCAATATATCATCGACTCACGCCAATGTGGGATATCTACACCAAAAGTACGCTTAATCTTACTCTTATCCAAAACCGAATAGGCTGGACGCTTAACCTTGGATGGGAAATCCACCGAATGACAAGGGGTTACTTCGCATTTGCGCCCCATAGCAGTGGCTATCTCGCGGGCAAAATCATACCACGAGCATACCCCCTCGTTGGAGAAGTGATAGATACCCTCATTGCCAGCATAATAGTCGCCTTCGATGATGGAGAAAATGGTCATCGCCAAATCACCCGCATAGGTAGGCGTTCCCACCTGGTCAAACACCACATTCAGCGACTCCTTCTCGGCCGTCAAGCGAAGCATTGTCTTCAAAAAGTTGTTACCAAACTCCGAATAGAGCCACGCTGTTCTGATGATTATTGCCTTGCAACCCACCTCGGCGATTGACTGTTCACCGTGGAGCTTCGTACGTCCATAAGCCCCCAGAGGACTGAGTGGCATACCCTCACTACGAGGCGTATTTCCCTCATCACCAAACACATAATCGGTGGAAATGTGAAAAAGTGTAGCGCCGAACTCCTTGGCCGCCAAGGCAAGATTCCTCACAGCGGTGGCATTGATAAGCTCGGCCGTAGCCTCATCATCCTCAGCCTTATCGACATTGGTGTAGGCTGCGCAGTTCACCACGACATCAAATTTTTGCGACGACATAAACTCATCAACTGCCGCCTTGTTGGTAATATCCAACTCTGCCACATCGGTAAAGATATATTCATTGGGTGACACATCGCCCAAACGACGCATCTCGCAGCCGAGCTGGCCATTGGCTCCTGTCACAAGTATTCGCTTACTCTGCATAGTAATCTACATTATAGTCAAACAAATCCGAAGCATCTTTCAGCATCGGATGGCCGGCATCCTTTGCCGACAAAAGAACATCCTCAATGGGTAACTGCCAATCGATGGCAATATCTGGGTCGTTCCACGCAATAGCGCCCTCACTCTGAGGAGCATAGAGATTATCGCATTTATATTGAAAAATAGCCTCCTCGCTCAGCACCGAGAATCCGTGAGCAAAGCCGCGTGGCACAAACAACTGGCAATGGTTATCCTCCGAGAGTTCCACCGCTACATACTCTCCAAACGTAGGCGAGCCACGACGAATATCGACAGCCACATCCAACACACGACCCTTGACCACACGCACCAACTTCGACTGCGCGTCACGGCCTTTCTGGAAATGCAGTCCTCGCAACACTCCATATTTCGATTTACTCTCGTTATCTTGTACAAACTTCACAGGACGCACCGCCTCATCGAACTTCTTCTGAGAGTAGCTCTCGAAAAAGTAACCACGAGCATCACCAAACACATCGGGTTCGATGATGACAACATCTTCAATAGCTGTCTTAATTACCTTCATCTTACAATGCGACTGGCTTCACCAACCGCCTTAATCTCTTATCTATAAGTTTTATAAGTATCTATCAATTTAATCAAATACTGACCATACTGATTCTTCAACATAGGCTGAGCCAGCTCTATCAGGCGCTCCTCGCTAATCCAGCCCTTGCGATAGGCAATACCCTCCAAACAGGCAACCTTCAAACCCTGGCGCTTCTCCAACACTTCGATATAGGTCGAAGCCTCCGACAAGGAGTCGTGAGTGCCCGTATCGAGCCACGCAAAACCGCGACCCAACGTCTGGACCTTCAACTCACCATCAGCCAAGAATCGCTGATTGACGGTTGTAATCTCATACTCACCACGCGCCGATGGCTCAATATTTTTGGCAACATCCACCACCTTGTTGGGATAAAAATAGAGGCCCACCACTGCATAATTACTCTTAGGCACAGCAGGTTTCTCCTCGATACTCAGGCAGTTTCCATCCTTATCAAACTCGGCCACACCGTATCGCTGAGGGTCATTCACCCAATAGCCAAACACCGTAGCTTTCTGCTCCTCTTCGGCCGTACGCACCGCCTCTTTGAGCATATCGGTAAAGCCAGCGCCGTGAAAAATATTATCGCCAAGCACCAAGCAGGCACTATCATCGCCAATAAACTCCTCGCCAATGGTAAAGGCCTGGGCCAAGCCATCAGGCGAAGGTTGCTCAGCATACTCAAAGTGAACGCCATAATCCGAACCATCACCCAGCAGGCGTTTGAACCCTGGCAAGTCGTGAGGAGTCGAGATAATCAAAATATCCCTGATTCCAGCCAGCATCAACACCGAGATTGGATAATAGACCATAGGTTTGTCATAAATAGGCATCAACTGCTTACTTATACCCTTTGTGATGGGATACAGACGTGTACCACTGCCACCTGCCAAAACAATACCTTTCATAGCAATATCTTTTTAATTTCTAATCTCTTTGGAAAATATCGCGCGTATAAACCTTATCCTTAACATCATCTAACACAGGGTCATAACGATTGGCAATGATTGCCTTGGAGCGAGCTTTGAACTCATCAATATCGTTCACCACCTCGCTACCAAAAAATGTCGCATTGTCGTCCAACGCTGGCTCATAGATGATGACCTTGGCTCCCTTAGCTTTGATGCGTTTCATAATACCCTGTATGGCGCTATGGCGGAAGTTATCCGAATTGGACTTCATCGTCAAACGATAGACTCCGATAACCACCTCCTGCTCTCTGTCGGCATTCCACACGCTCGAACCTATATAATATCCCGCCTTGGCCAGCACCTGGTCTGCCACAAAATCCTTGCGCGTACGATTGCTCTCGACGATGGCCGTCATCATATTCTGAGGTACATCGTCATAGTTGGCCAACAACTGTTTGGTATCCTTTGGCAGACAGTAGCCCCCATACCCAAACGAAGGATTATTATAATGTGTACCGATACGAGGATCAAGGCACACGCCTTCAATTATATCGCGGGTATTCAACCCCTTGGTCTCGGCATAGGTATCGAGCTCATTGAAATAACTGATACGCAACGCCAAGTAGGTGTTGGCAAAGAGTTTCACAGCCTCGGCCTCCTTCAAACCCATAAATAACATTGGGACATCTTCGCGCAATGCCCCTTGTTGCAGAAGCTGAGCAAACTTATGCGCAGCCTCCTCAATATGATTTCCCGCCACGGCCTTGATGGCATCATTCCCCTCGTCACAATTTTCAATCATCTTGGGATAGCCCACAATGATGCGGCTCGGATAGAGATTGTCATACAAAGCCCTGCTCTCGCGCAAAAACTCGGGCGAGAACAACAGACGCAGCTTATGAGTCGAGTCCAACCCCTGAGCCTTGAACTTAGCGGCATATTTCACATACAGCGAGCGACAATAACCCACTGGAATTGTGGATTTTATCACCATCGTAGCCTGGGGATTAACCTCCAACACAAGATCAATCACGTCCTCAATGTGGTGGGTATCGAAAAAGTTTTTGTGGGGATCATAATTCGTCGGTGTGGCAATCACCACAAACTCGGCATCACGATATGCCTCACGCCCATCGAGCGTAGCACGCAGATTCAAATCCTTCTGCAAAAAAAACTTCTCGATATATTCATCCTGAATTGGGGAAATGCGGTTATTGATTTTATCGACCTTGTCGGCCACGACATCCACCGCCACCACTTCATTGTGTTGCGCCAAAAGAGTGGCAATACTCAGTCCCACATAACCCGTTCCAGCTACCGCGATCTTCATTTTTCAATGCGTTTTTAATGTTCAACTCCCGAAATTTTGACCTCTGCAACCGACCCGCCAGCCACCAGAATCACCCCTTGGAAGTTGCCGACATAACTCTTTCAAGATATATCTTAATATGCAAAGTTAGCACAATTTTCCAAATAGCCTCCATTTAGGCAGTAAAATAATGGACTTGCAACGATTTTTATCACAGAAATCCCGTCGCCTGTCACGCCCAGCAATTACGATTCCACAACGGCGAAATTTTCTTTTTGGCGTATTATAAAATTCACTTTTTGCACCCCTGCGCCTCGGCGTAAGCCCTTAGTTTCCATAACATAAGCCGCAAACCCAGCCTCGTGATTCTGATATTATCTTACGCTCTCGAAAAATGTTTAGAAACTCAGGTGTGATGGTGAGAAAATTTGCATATTTTTATGAAAAAACAACCCCTAACTGCGTGTTTTTCTGCCCATTAAAAAACAGCAAGCCATCATATCAACTGCTCCATTACTCTGCAATTAGGCCACCTCCTAATTACGGAGGCTATGTCCATTCCCCATAGCAAAACCTGGCTAAAACGCCATTTTTTCGGCAAACTCAACATCTATCGCAAAAAAAATCAAAAAAAATCATAGCATTATGGCAACAGTAAAAATAAAACTAAGAAATTCCATCCTAAGCGACCACCCAGGAACCATCTATTTCCAGGTAATCCACAACCGCGTGGCACGCCAACAAACCACCAATTACCGACTCTTTCCCCAAGAGTGGGACCCACAACTCTCCTGCGTGATACTGCCCACAGATAACACAGCCAGAAGAGACCACCTGCGACAAATCGAAGACTCCATCTCCCACGACCTGCAACGGCTGAGCAAAATCATATCGGCCAAGGAGCGAAGCCTGGTAAGCTACACCGCCGACGACGTTGTCGCCGAATTCCGAAACAGCGAGGCCGAGTATGGACTCTTTGCATTTATGGAGAGCGTGATAGCCCACCTACGTTCGTTGGGCAAGATACGCATCTCGGAGACCTACACCTCGACACTCAACAGTTTCAGACGGTTCCGAAAAAATCGCGACTTAGCTCTCGACGACATCGACTCCAACCTGATAATGGCCTACGAGAGCTGGCTGCTGCGCTCGGGCCTTTGCCCCAATAGTTCGTCGTTTTATCTGCGCAACCTCAGGGCCATCTACAACCGAGCCGTCGATAAGGAGCTGACCACCCAGCGATTCCCCTTCAAGCACGTCTATACGGGTGTGGACAAGACCCTGAAACGCGCCGTGGGGCTCAACGTCATCCGCCAAATCAAGGAGTTGGATTTGCACGACGATGCGGCGCTCGACTTCGCACGCGATATGTTCCTCTTCTCGTTCTACACGCGCGGAATGTCGTTTGTCGATATGGCCTACCTGCGCAAAAAGGACCTCAGCGGTAAGGTGCTCTCCTACCGCCGTCGCAAGACGGGCCAACTGCTCTATGTCCATTGGGAAAGGTGTATGCAGGATATTGTGGACAAATATTCCAACCCGAAATCGCCCTTCCTACTGCCCATCATCCGCCCCGAAAACGATATGGACCAGCGCAGGCAATATATCTATGTAGCGCATAAGGTCAACCGCTGCCTGAAACTTATCGGCCAGCAGTTGGGGCTCTCCATCTCGCTGACGATGTATGTCAGCCGCCACGCCTGGGCGAGCATTGCTCACAGCAAGAATATACCGTTGTCGGTCATTAGCGAGGGTATGGGTCACAACTCCGAGACCACCACGCGCATCTATTTGGCAACGCTCGACACCGCAGCCATCGACAAGGCCAACAAGATGATACTCAGGTCGCTATAAACAAAACAGCCTCTTTCCCGCAGGAAAGAGGCTGTAATTGTTTAACTTATCAAATAAGTGTTTCTACTACTTGAAGATAGTCCAAGAAGCATTAGCGCCAGTAACATCAGCACCAGCGATTGGAGTAAGAGTCTCACCTACTGTGTCGTACTCCTCATTAGCGATAGCAACGTGATACTCACTACCACCCTTATTCTCCAATACATTGTTACCCTCGAAAGTTACAACGTAGCTCTCAACGTTAGCAGCATTGTTTGAGTTACGAACTACTACTGGGATAAATGCATGAATCTGTGAGTCAATAATCTTCAAACCACTGTTACCATCGATAACATCAGCACGGATACCGTACTTGTCATCAGCAGCATTGATGAATGTGTTCTCAACTACAACATTAGTTGTTGTACCGAGTGACATACCACGCTTAGTGTTGATATCACAACCGCTAATCTTAATGTCATTACCACCAGTAGCCTGCATAAATGAGTGCAAACCGATAGCCTCACAGTTGTAAGCAGCGATATCGAATGACTGGTAAGGACGGATAGCTACCTTATCAGAACCCTTGAAATGGCAATCGTTGAAGATTACGTTGTGAACATAACGACCAGCAGCTGTTCCGTCACCCAAAGTAAAGATATCAGACTCTGAACCTTTATAGTAGAATGTAACATTCTCGAATGACAAGCCCTCGATACCAACGTAGTCAGCGTGACCCTTAACGAAGAATGAAGCGTCAACAGTCTTACCGTTACCGTTTACAAGAATCTGACGATCCTGGAGCTGATTAAGAACAATAACCTCGTTAGAAGTAATGTTTGCAGTCAAGTTGATGATAGTCTGGCCCTCAGCTGCGTTGTTGATCAAAGATGCCAACTCAGCAGCAGTAGAAGCAGTCTTAGTTACAACTGAAACAACGTCCTCAACATAGTCAGGAGTCTCGAAGTCAGCGTCGATCTTGATAGTGAACTCAGCAGGAGTTGTCAAGAGCTTACCAAGGATGTTAGTGCGGTAGTTACGCTGAACTGGGATGTTGATGAAGTGAGTTGTAGGCTCGTTAGTCTTGCCATCAGCAGTCTTCCAAACGAACTCAACGTCAGTCAAAGACTTCTCCTGGTTCTGGTCACCTACCAAGATGTAGTTAAGAGCAAGGTACGTGTACTCGTTACCATTTACGTAAAGCTTCTCAGCAGGAACCTCATTCAAAGCAAAAGTCTTTGAACCGAGAGTAGCATCAGTTGCAACTGTGTTAGCAAATGCGCTGAATGCATCGTAAACGTTGCTAACTGTAATCTCGCTCTTGCTTACGCTGATACCAGCATTAGCAGCGTCATCTACCTCAACAGCATCGATACCCAAGTTAAGCTGAGCGAAAGGACGCTTCAAAACAACAGTCTTCTCTACGTTGCTCAAATTTGTGAGCTCAGCAGCCTCAATGTCCTGATAGTTAGTAAATGCATCACGACCCTCTACATTAGACTTAGCAGGAAGAATCTTAACGCTCTTCAAATCATCTACGTCGTAAGCAGCAGCAGCCTCGTTGTAAGCAAAGAATGCTACACGGTAGTCCTGACCCTTAGCCAAACGTACGTTGTAAACAGCCTTACCATCTTCAAAATTTACGATCTCATAGAGATTCTCCAACTCTACGCCGTTCTTGTCGTAAACAGCACAAGCTACCTTGTCAATCATTGTACCCTCACCAATAGCACGAGTGCCCATTACACCAGCAGCGCCGATGTTGAATGATGCGCTAACATACTCGCTTGATGAATCAACGTTTACGTCCTCCTTAGAGCAAGAAGTTGTAAACAGCATACCTGCTACTGCAAGCATACCCAAAAACAATTTTGTTGCTTTCATAATTTTGTTTGTTAAAAAATTAATAAATAAGTGAATAAAGTGTAAAAAATGTTTAGTTTTATTAGTTAATCTCCTCATTGTGATCGTTATCAGTGAGGAAGCTATCATCAAATGTGATGTTGTAGGTCACCTGGCCAGTGAGCAAGCCGCCGACAACATTGGTCTTGTAGTTACGCTGCATTGGAATGTTGATGAGCGAAACATCCTCGCGGATAGCAGTTTCCGTCTGGTCATAGATGCTATAATTGATGCTCACCAACTCATTCTCGGCCGAAGCCAAGACGTAGCACATAGCAATATTGTGGTAGGTCACGCCATTACAAACAAGGGCAGCACCCGTTACGTTGAGGTCGTAGGTAATCGGCTGCGATATACCATCAGCCGAACCTGTCAGGGCGTTGAAAGCGCTCTTACCCTCGATTGTGAGTGTGATGGTCGATGGAGTCATACCAAACTGTTGAGTGAGGCAAGACCAGTCGGCCTCTGTAACGCCCATATTGAGCTGAGCGATAGGACGGCGCAAAGTCACCTCGATAGTGTGAGAACCCTCGACAGTGATAGGGTCGGTAACGGCCGTAAAGGCGTCGTATTCAGCCTCAGAAAGACCCGCATTGCGAGTGATAGAATTAAAATTGCTCACGTTGTAAGCGTCCTCCTTTGATGCCCAGAAGGCAACACGATAGGTGCGACCCTTGATAAGTCGTGGGACGAAAGAGATACCCTGGCCTGGTGTAATGTCAATCTCCGAGCGAACAATCTCGCTACCATTCTCGAACACAGCACAATATACCTTATTGACATTGGAAGTTGACTCCACGCGAGTGCCCATCATCTGGGGCAACTCAGCGCAGAAGCTCACCGCCACAGTCTCCTCGCCCACAACCGCATCATCATTGCTACACGAAGTAAAGCAAAGCGGCAAAGCCATTAATAGAATAATTAGTTTTTTCATATTGGTTGTTTTATTGATCTCTGTTTTGACTTGTTTTACAATCCATTAGTTTCAACTTTGTACCGTTGTAATTGACAGTACCCTCATCATCTCCATAAGCCAAGAAATATGCTCGACCAACGGTTGGACACACGTTATTGTGTTTATCCCATTGCTTGGTACACTTCGAGGCCGCATCAACCGATATATTAGTCATTGTGATTGTACCTCCGCCCGATGCAGTTGTACGGATGTTGCCGATGAATGTACCGACGTGACGTCCTGGAATTTTGTAGTATCCTAATCCTTTCAACGCTATAACCGCCAGATTCCCTGTAAAACCAGAACCTTTCAAAGTTGCAGTAAGATCATCCTCTCCGAAAGCATAAATGGTAGTTCCATTGACCTGGCAATTATCCATCGTCGTATTCTGCTCCACAAAACCAAACATTCCTCCGACCTCACCGTGAGAATAGAATGATCCCGAAACAGTAACACCCGACGCTGTTTTGCTGAAATTCTCTTTATGATCCTTACACTCGTAATTCTCGATGTAACAATTATTTACTGAGCAATTTTTAATAGTTGTATTAGTTGCTGCCACACGCGCTGCAAGGCCTCCAACCTTCTGCAATGCAAATATTTTACAGCCATAGGTATGAACATTGGTCATAGCATAAGCCGTACCTGCAATGTTAGAGATAAGCATACCCGCAGAACCCTTATCTTCGTTGCTAGCCACCACCAATGGCACAACCACGCACGAATTGTAGAAATTAATATTCTGGTGGGTTGTGGTACCAGTGCTACTCTGAACAAATCCACCGTAGTAAAGAGTTGTGGATACCTTCTGAGTGTTGATATTCAAGTTATAGATACTATTCCCATAACCCTCAATGAGTGTGATGGTAGAGAATGACTTAAAATAGTTATCATCATTGCTCACACAAACGCTTTGCGCCCAAGTACTTGGCACGTTGTATTTTCCATCAGCTCCCTGGCCGTACATATCAACATTCTCCATAAGATAGAGTGCAGCGGGCGACTCTTTTGCGTTGCGTACTCCTGCAAGGTCAAAAGGAGAGTGAACCTCGTATTTATTGCTTTCGCCATTGTAAAGCAAAAGGTCGGCTTTTGCAGTCGCGGTTGTGCCGTCCCAACGAGGTGCAAGACGCACACCACCGAATGTAACTTTGGCACGGCGATACGTTTCGTGTCCTAACCAACCATCATACTTGTTGGTTACATCGCCATTTACCCACGCACTATTATTAGACTTGGTATAGACCGAAGCGTAATCATCCACCGTCACATCGTTAGCCTCGCAATTGGCATCAAATGTGAGGCTCTCGTTGCCATCATAGCCACTCAACAGACCCACAAACTTGCCCTCGCTCGCCGAGCCAGCAACAGTGATGCCGTTGAGCTTACAACCCGAGAACGACACAGCCAAACTCTCATTACGATCCTTCTCACTCTTACGCACAACATAGCCAACCATACCGCCCGCAGCACCATTTGTGGTAGCGACAGAGGAATTATTGACAACGACATTGTTAAACGAAGAGTTGCCTTTAAGGGTATTAACCATCACTCCCACGTGAGATGCCGAGTTGCTGATTGTCGCACACTCGATCGTAAGATCGCTGACAGTCAGATTAGTAGCGTCACCAAAGAGCGCTCCACCGAGGCTGAGGTTCTTGATTATATGCTCCCCGCCATCAAATGTTGAGCCCACAGGCAAATTGATTGAAGAAAGGCCAGCTTTATTGTCCATATCAATATCCTTGGTCACGATAAAGGTGCTGTTTGCAGCAAGTGTTGAAGCATTATCACACAACCAAGCAACATCGGAAGCTGAATCAATGACATAACAACCCTGAGCATCAGTCTCGGGCGCAGTCTTGGTCGTACCATCCCACACGCTCCAAGTCTCAGGCTGCTGAACGATTGAGCCGAGCACGTTGGTCTTCTTGTTCTTCTCCAATGTGATTTCCGACAACTCAATCTGGCGAATTGAAGTTCCGTCGATGTTTTGGAAATCTAACGTAGCACTAAAAGTGGCATTACCCGATTGAGGTACAAACATATAATTGCTTGATATATAATAGTATGTAGAACCATCCACAGACAAACCCTCAGAAGGGAAATCGCCGAATGTAAAGGTCAAATCTTCATCCGACATCACAACGTCACCAGCAAACGGATCAAACGATGTTGGTACGCCGTGGAAAGTCACGACCGCCAGATGAGTACCCTGCACAGGCTGGGTAGCATTATCGGCAAAATTCAACTGCGCCAAAGGACGTGAAAGTGCAATCTTCTTGTTCTCATTCTGAGCTGGGCCGACATTAATTGTCGAAACTCCAAAGAAGGCATCCATCTCCTCCATTTTGGCAAAGCCGCCATCGGTGTAATCATCATAACACACCTGAACCTTACCATCAGTTGTGAGGCTATATGCAGTATTTGACTCATCCTGTGCCCAAAACAAAATTTCGTAGGTGTGACCCTCAATCAACGAGAGTGCAACGCCGTTAGCCTGAGCCTCATCCCAACTGAGCGAAACATTATATTTCTTTGACAAAGGAGAACCCTCATAAACTACGACTTGGAGCTGGTCAATGCACGACGCGTCACCAATAGCACGCGTATTCAATCCTCCGTCAAGCGTGGGTCGGAATGTAACCATAACATCCTCTCCGCCACCAACCGACAGAAAATCATTATTAGAGCAGGCCGCAAGTGCCAACACTAATACTACGACAAGTACACTTTTAATATGTCTGAAAAGAGTCATCTTTAATCAATTAAAATATTATGGTTTCCATCAAATTCAGGGTTGATAACAATACCTCCCGATGCCTGCTGCGTCAAGAATGCACCCTTCAAAATTGTATGGTGATTTCGTTGCAATGGCACATTAATAGGATCAGACAACGCCACTTGACGGCCGCCCTTATCATAAAGTCCAATCTGCACTGTCACAGGCGCTTTCGCACCATTCACAAACACATAATCGAAACACAACGACGCCTCATTTTCGCCCTGCACATCGAGCTTGGATTCAAACGCAACACCCACCTTAGAATCCACAGGTTTGTCGATATTCATATCGTAGGCACAAGGCATATAACCTGAGTAATAAACCAGGACGATATAGTCTTCGATATTGATTCGCGTTGGAGGCTCATTACCCTTCGTTGCCTCCAACTTTTGCAGATACTCAAACTCCTTGTCGATAAACTCCTGCAAATCGGTTGTAACGAACTCATATTTAGCCATAGGTCGCTGCATTGTAATATCCAGCGTCATAGGCTCCTGCTCGACATAGCCAGAGACCAACGAGATGCTATTCGTACCCCTGAAAGCGTCACGGTGGTCGTTGTTACCGCGATGTTCGCCAGCGATGACAATCTCAGAGAAATTTGTCGCATCGTAGAAGTAATTATCGCCACTTGCCACAATCAAATCAGACCACACCATAATGTTGAAGTTACCAGCTGGTAATTCAAGTGCAAACTGGTGATCGTAACCCTCGGAAATATCCTTTGTGAAGACAAACTCCTTGGTAAAATTCTTGGCGCTACGCTGCAAGTCCGACACTGGATATGCGCGAATGACGTAACGAATCTTACCATATCCGCGATGGTTGTCGTAAACCGCACCAAAACCCTTGTCGGTAATAGTCTGACCGTCATAGGCATATTGCCACTGCGTCATCTCGGTATCGTAACTCAGACGAAGATTAAACTGCACAAACTCAGGCAGTTCTGGCCACTCGTGAACATTACACGCAGTCAGAAGTAACACCTGGAATAAAACTATGAGGTAAACTAATTTTCTCATTGCTTGCCTCCTTTCTTCTTCAAGTCAAACATATAGGCGATTGACACAGTAGCCTGATCAATACCATAGTAGTTTCGCCTTACGCTCTCCTTAATCAAGCCACTGCTTGTACGGTCGGTGTTGTGAAACTTATCGTAGTGCAGTTTGTATGCACCAGCGCCGAGTGAGAACTCCATCTTCCAACGGTTGTTCTTGCTCACGGGGAGTCTATAACCCACACTCACACCTCCGCCAAGAGCTGGAGTCTCACGATTGTGGTCCTGATAACGATAATCGCCGTTTGTTGCGAGATTATAGTATGCCATACCGAAGTGTGCACCGGTGAAGAATCCATCATTCTCCTTTGATGTCCAGAAACGCAACTCAGGCTGAGTAGCAAACGCTCGGAACTTGATGGGAGATGTGAAGTAATTCCATCCCGAATAGTAGATAGGCAACGAGAACGAGACGTGCTTTGCCAAGTCCACCTCAACAGCCAAGTTAGCAACCGCAACGCTCAACCCCAACAAATTGGATTTTATATAGATATGCGACTTCCACTGCTCGGGCTCAGGGAGTTGAACAAGCTCTGGCTCGACAACCTCGGGTTCGGGCTCAGGAGCAGGCTCGGGTTCTGGCTCGGGCTCGGGCTCCACAACAACGGGAGGCTCCTGCTTATAGGTCACGAAAATTGCATACGCATTACGCATACGAGCAAAGTAGCGCTGGTATATTTGCAACCACACACGACCATAATCCAACTGTCTTAACTTCGCAATGCGAGGGTCAACCTCTGGCGTAGAGTGCAGCGAATGATCGGAATCATCGTGTTCCTCCAAGATTTGAAGCACCTCGGCCTTGAACGAAATATCGGAAGCCTCGATATTTGATTTCAAATAGTCCCAATTAATGTAATTGTCGTTGTAAGAGATAATGCTATCGGGGATTTCAACCTCGCGTCTTACCAAACGCTCCAAAGCACCGAGTCGGCCACGCGCCAACTTTCGGTTCAAGTTATCGTGACCCTCGGGCGACGCCACACCGCAGAACGAAACGCGTGTGAGTGCAAGGGTGCTATCCTGGTGCAACTCCTGAATGAAGCTCCTCATCATCTTCATCTGGCTTGCATTATCCAGATAGGTTGAATCTATAACAACACTGCTCACACGGAAATCAACGTTAATCTCCGTGCGCTTCTCCTGTGAATGTGCCAGACTTGCGCCAAACAGCAAGAGAGTGAGTATTATCCAAAATCTGCTTTTACACATATTCAACAAACATTCCCTTTTCGGAATGTGGTTTTAGCTTGTTTAATTTTTTTTAAATCTCATCAAAAATGTATGATGGTGCACAATATCATCGTGCCTAACCCCAAAGCGGCAGCTAAATCCGAGTGACGTACATATACGAAAACTTGATTCAAGCCTTCCAACAAGTGTTGAGCTCGAAAGGCAAGAATTTCCGACGCAGAGCAATTTCATCCCCACATCTTTGTTTTGCTTTCATATTTGCCTCTCGTTTACACATCTTCCCCACGCAAATAGCCATTTTCTATAACCGCTGATAATCAACAGTTTACAACCATATCAACGTCTTTTTTGTTAAACCTCTCTTTGTAAGAGACTAAATTTTCTGAAACGACTCTTTGTAAGAGTAGTTCAATATTTACCCCTGTTTTTTCAACCAAAATCAGGGTAAAATGGGCGTTTTGATAGCTCAACAACGCCCAACACGATTTTCACATTATGGCTAATTTTTATTGCGATTTATTTTTTTTATTGGGATATTTTGCATAGTTTTGCGGTGTGAACGGTTCTCTTACAAAGAGACTTTTTAAACAATCAGTATCGGCCGCATTGCGTGATACTGATTTTTGGTCATTGATAAAGGCGAGCCTTAATTGAGAGAGCGATGCAATGCCAAGAAAGTGATATAAACGAAGATTTTACATACGGGAAATAGGCTTTTCCTGTGTTAGGGGTTCTTGTCCACCTATATATAATAAGGTAGGGGACTTGGATCCACCTTTTTGCGTTTAGTCACCAACAGTAAAGCTGGCGCTGATTGAAGTGAACCAAAGAAGTTGAGCACCGTGGCGTTTACATCGAACCCACTGCCCAAATTTGAAGATAGAACCGATTGAAAATTAAAGTAAAGTAAAATAAAAATAGCTTTCCCTTGAGGGAAGGCGTAATACACGTTTGATGTATGCGCAGAAGTAAATTTTGGATAATCCTGACTCTCTTGCTATTTGGGGCAAGTTTGGCATATTCGCAAGAGAGGCGCACGGAGATCAAGATCGATTTCCGTTTGAGTAGCGTCGTCATTGACTCGACCTACTTGGATAACGCAAGCCAGATGAAGATGATGAGGAACTTCATCCAGGAGTTGCGTCAGGATAGTACGATTAAACTTTTGAAGGTATCGTTCTGTGGTGTGGCTTCACCAGAGGGTTACGATAACCTCAACCGTAAGTTGGCTCGCGGTCGTCTTACCGCTTTGGAGCGTTTGGTTCGTCGTGATATTGACATTCCCGACAGTATTGTCACGTATAACGATGCCTACATTGATTGGAACTATCTGAAATCAAACATCGAAGCTTCCGACCATTCGTTCAAGAGCGATATTCTCCAAATCTTGGAGGAGCACGGTACTGAGAGTAGCACCCAGAGTGTTAATCTTACTGCCGATCCACGCATCGTGAAGTTGAAGCAGTTGGATAACGGAAAAGTGTGGTATCAGATCAACCGCCTCTATTTTGCACGTATGCGTAATGCGTGCGCTGTCTTTGTTTCATACCAGCAGGAGACACCTGCCGTTGTGGAGCCTGAGCCAGAGCCTACTCCCTACCCTGCCCCAGAGCCTGAGGTAGTGACCCCTGAGCCAGAGCCAGAACCCGTACCAGAGCCAGTTGTTGAGAAGTGGAGACCTCGTGTTTACATCAAGACCAACCTTTTGGGCTTGGCGGCTGCTATGGCAAACTTGGGCGTAGAGGTTGACTTGGCTAAGCACGTGTCACTCTCGTTGCCAGTTTATTATTCAGCGTGGGATTACTTCACATCTCCTATCAAGTTCCGTGCACTTGCCACTCAGCCTGAGTTGCGTTTCTGGACATCGAAGGAGAATGATGGATTCTTCACTGGCGCGCATTTCGGTATGGCTTACTACAACATCGCCATCAATGGCAACTACCGTTACCAAGACCATAACGGCGACACACCTACCATTGGTGGTGGTATTAGCGTTGGTTATAGACTCCCTGTGAGCAAGAACAACCGTTGGAAGATGGAGTTCTCGCTCGGTGCAGGTAGATATATACTCCATTATGATAAGTTCTACAACACCGACCGCACAAGCAGTGGCTTCAAGGCTGAGACAGTTACGAAGACTTATTGGGGTATTGACCAGGCGTCAATCTCACTCGCTTACACGTTGGGCTTGAACAAGAAAGGAGGTAAGCGATGAAAAATATGATTAAATACACTACTATCGCAATAGTTGCGCTATTGTCGATATCATTGTTTCCTGCGTGCTCTGTACACCAATGGCCAAGCGACACTCCTGAGCGTATGCCATTCTTGTTGCACATCAATTTCAACACCGATTTACCACTCTATCAGGAGATTGAGGCATCGCGTGCAAATGGTACCAAGGCTCCAACCGATGGCCACGATATGCGCTATATCATCAATGCCTATCGTACCGACAAGGAGCGTTCTGAGAGCCGTGTGGCAGATACAACATTTGTATTTACCAACACGGATTTGAGCAATTTGGACTTTACCGCACCACTCGAACTCTATGAGGGTACCTATACATTCCGTGTGTGGGCCGACTATGTGGATCCATCGAGCAAGAAGGATAAGTACTACGACACTGAGGATTTTGCCGAGATTATCCTCGCCAGCAAGAACAACCACCCTGGTAGCAACGACTATCGTGACGCATTCCGCGGTTATGTGACTGCGTCGGTTATTAGCCCTAACCACTACACATCGTCAATGGCGAATCAAATTGATAACCAGGCGACTGTGGAGATGGTGCGACCAATGGGTAAGTATAAGTTTATCTCTACCGACGTGGACCGATTCATCCTCCACGTTGCTCAGATGATGGCTGCCAAGGGAGAGCTTGCAAATGAGGATTTAGATTATGTTGCCGACCTGGTGAAGGAGATCAGCGCACAGCAGTCTGGTAGTTCAACCAAGGGTGATAACGACTCTGGTCAGAATTCCGATGGCAAGAACAACGGCGACGGTCCAAACGCCAGTGATAAGGATATTTGGGAGCAGTTGCTTTCGCGTATCGACATCACTCAGTTCAAGATTTTGTTCCGCTACAATGTCTTTATGCCTTGTTCGTTCAATATGTTTACCGACAAGCCTGCCGACTCGTGGATGGGTATGACATATACAAGTACGATGAAGATTGAGGCCGACAAGGAGGTATCGTTGGGCTTTGACTACATCTTCGTGAACGGAACCGAGACCACACTTAGTATTTCGGTCGAGGTATATGACAAAGATGGCGAGTTGTTGTCATCATCCAACCCAGTGATGGTGCCTATCGTGCGTAGCAAACTCACCGTTATCAAGGGTGCGTTCCTTACCACCAAGGCTTCGGGTGGTGTCACCATCAACCCAAGTTTCGATGGCGACGACTACAACGTTGAAATCTTATAACAGACAAATAATACATTATATATATTAACTTTTTAAACATTTAACAATGATCAAGAAATTATTTTACGCGATGATGGCAGGTGCGATGTTGCTTGCTACATCTTGCGAGAAGGGTCTTGACGAGGTTGCAACTGTGAACGAAACAGCTACTGTTTCATTCAACATTGGCACCCCAGAGATTGCTACTCGTGCCTACGGTGATGGCACAACTGCTGATCAGTTGCAGTGGGCTGTATATGACATCGAC
>JAZKYX010000024.1:0-141851 GCA_045612405.1 Alistipes sp. | reverse complement strand
ATTTATCAAAGATGTGTTTTCTTACGAGGAGGCAGTAAGAGAGGTTTACCGACTCAATGGCTGGGGTGAACCGAAACAGATTAGAAGGAGTTATTAAAAAGTATAGGTGTAATATAAAATCTTACAGATATGGAGACAATGGTTATAGTAAACGGAATGACAGCACACCGTGCTAATGTGATTTTTGCTCGTACAGGTTCAGCAGCAATGGGTGTTGTGAAGGCTCAGATGATTGACTTATTGAAGGAGAAACTTCGTAATGGTGTGGCTCACTTCCTTTACAAGAAGCAGAGCACAGGCGAGATTCGTGAGGCTTGGGGAACTTGCAGTGGTCAGTTGATGAAGGCTACGCAGAACGGTAGAGGTTTGAGTGGAGACCAAGTGAACACTATTAAGTATTGGGATGTAGAGAAAGGTGGCTATCGCTCATTGCGCTACGAAAATCTAATCCAAATATTCTAAATCAAACAGGGAGGGGCAACCCTCCCACAAACTCACTCACTATGGAAATGGCAAAATACATACTCAGCATCTTGCGCTCTCAGCCTATTGTGGTTTTCAGTTGGGGCTTTCACAATGCTCACGCCCTGCCTAACGGGCTGAGGTTTGCCGTGGATGGCTATCTGCATCAGGGTAAGGTTGAGGTGGTCTATAATGAGGGAGCTGACCTGTTTGTGGTAAATACTCTCAACGCTGATGGTAGCATTAAGCAACAGGTTGAGGATGTTTATTTGGATTGCTTGGTTTCGGTTATTGATTCTATGGTGGAGACTATATAATATATGTGTGTTATGGATATTATCAAGATTGGGGCTACCGCTCCCGTAGTTAATCAGAGTGTGTCAATCTACGATGCGGTTGAGGTGTTTTTATCTGAATGTGACATCAGAGAGAACAGCCGTAATGTGTATCGACGAGGTTTGCAGTACTTTTTCAAGTGGGTGGGGAACTCAGGTCGTACAATCAGCGAGCTGACCCGTGCGGATGTCATTGCTTTCAAAGATACCCTGCTGAGCACCCATAGCAACCTATCTGTTGCGGGCTACCTTGTTGCTGTTCGTAGATTCTATGAATGGGCTGAAGGAAACAAGCTCTATCCCAATATCGCAAAGGGCATCAAGTCTCCCAAGCGCAAGAACGCTTACCTGAAAGAGCACCTGAGAGAGAGTCAGATTGCAGAGCTACTCAAGCACTTTGAAGGAAACACAAGAGATTATGCCATAGTAAATCTCTTACTCCGCACAGGACTCCGTTGTATTGAGGTGGTGCGAGCAAACATCGAGGATATTACCTACAAAGGCGGTCAGAGAATTCTGAAAGTTTGGGGCAAGGGTCGTGATGAAAAGGATGCCTTTGTTGTGTTGACCGAGAAGGCATACAAGCCCATCAAAGAGTATCTTGATACAAGAAGTAGCACCACTCTCAAAGAGCCATTGTTTGTCTCTACCTCAAACCGCAACCTAAAAGGCAGACTAACCACACGCACCATCAGCAAAATATGCAAGGAGGGCTTTCGTGCAATCGGCATTGATGGCAAGGAGTACACAGCTCACTCACTCCGCCACACAACAGCTGTTATGCTCCTCAAGAGTGGCTCTTTATCAGATGTACAATCGGTACTCAGGCACAGCAGCCCTGCCACAAGCCAAGTCTACACCAAGAGTATCGAGGAGGAGTTGAGGTTGGCTAACCCCTCAGAAATGAAATTGGACACCGTTTTTTAGGTGTCCTTCATTTTTTTTACAGTGTATTTCTCTAACTAAAGAGTGTTGGCGGCTGCATCCTATCCAAGCAGGGAGGGCGTGTGATGATACACTTGCCATTTTCATCCTTAGCTTCATCTCTCACGCCTCTGATGATACGCCCACAAACATTCTGCCCTATCACATAACCCTTATACCAATTATACTTCAAGCTATTATCCTCATCAACACAGCCATATTCAGAGTCTCCCCACCAAGCATATTCAACGATTGGGATGTTAGGGTGAGCATCAAGAAACATTCTAAACTCCTCACAGCAATTATACTTTACCCTTATTGCCAACCTAAGCAACTGAACATCTCTTTCAATTTCATCCACCATACCTAACTTCTTCATAAAACGGTCACCTGTCCTCTTAACCTCCTTAGGAGAATCGATACTCAACAAGTGCTCTTGATGTTCAGGGTATCCATAGAATCTCAACCAATAGAATAACTGCTCAGAGCTGTGAAAAACCTTTCCTTCATACTCCATCTTACACAAGTGATGATTGCTTAAAACCTCTGTTCCTATCTTACTATATGAATTGAACAGAACCGATGTACTCTTGTCATACTTAATAACATTAATTTCTCTTACCATATTTTAGTTTTCTCTCAAATATACAAAAAAATAATGATATTTCCAAATAACACAGCCCCATTCTAAACGACAAATGGACACCGTTTTTTAGGTGTCCATTTCTTGTAAGAATGAATTGCGGAAGTGGATTTTTTTGAGATTTCAACCATATAAACTATCTTTGTGTAAAAGAGTATGTGTTATGAATATCAAAAGTATAGTATATCAGATTTTGGTGGCTACTCCCAAAGAGCTTGGGGTGTTAGTTGATGAGGTAAACAAGGAGGTGTATGCCGACAATGACTATAACCCAATATCTGTGAAGGCTTCCTATTCGCCTTTGCTTGAGTGGATTGATAGTTATATTGCTGAGAACAACCAATATTTGGCATACGGTAATGAGATAATGGAACTCGCAGATACGGGAGTCTGTTTCACATACAATGTTCGTCAAGCTCTATCCAATCTCAAGATAGTGCGTGAAGCATTTAGCAACCCTGTTGTAATTACCCATCCTGAGCAGAAGCTGAAAGATGCCGTAGTTGCAGTAAACAAACAAGAGCCTGATGCGAACACTGATGAGCAACCTCAAACTGCGCTAACATCCAATATTGAGGAGAATATAATCAAAGGTGTTTCAGGGCTTGCAAAATATCTACACAGAGGAACAACACTTGCTCAAGCCATAATCAATAGTAGGCTCTTAGAGCGCAATGGAGCACAATACCGCACAGGCGATGGTTGGAATTTTAACAAGAAAAAGATTGATGAGCTGTTAAAAGAAAATCCCAACTTGCTTAAAGATGTCCATATTAAGAGGCGCAAAAGATAGGCTTATTACACATTATCACCTCAATTATTGGCTTACTTTTTGGCTTAAGATAAAAATAAAAAAGGCTTAACTTGTTGTTATTCAACTCGTTAAGCCTTGTTCGCTGCGGAGAGAGAGGGATTCGAACCCCCGGTGCCTCGCAGCACAACGGTTTTCAAGACCGCCGCAATCGACCACTCTGCCATCTCTCCGGGTACAAAAGTAGGACACTTTTTTTAATCTTCCAAATATTTTTACAATTTTTTTAATAAAAATTTTTATCATTTCTTTTTGTAATCGCGCCAAATAGCAGATTTTCAACAAAAAGAGTGTCGATTTTTGGATTTTTAAGAAAAAGTGCTATCTTTGTGTAACATATATAGAGCTATTAATCCTTAAAAACAGAGAGTGAGTATGAATAAATCGCAGTTAATCAGTGCGGTAGCAGAAAGTGTTAATCTATCAAAGGGAGATGTAAAGAGAGTGGCAGATGCCCTGTTCCATAAAATGGAAGAGCAGTTAAACAGTGGAGAGAAGGTCGTTATTTCAGGATTTGGCGTTTTTTCCGTAGCGAATAGCCCAGAGCGATTGGGTCGTAACCCCCGCACAGGCGAAGCAGTACGCATCGCAGCACGCAGAAATATTCGCTTCCACTCGAATATGGAAATCGAGTAAAAACAAGAAGCAAGGGGCAAAACCAACAAGGTGAGCCCCTTTTATTTTTTTCGTGAGGCGAATTGCAGCGCAATATGAAACGGGTATATAATTAAAGTATAATAATCATTATGAAGACTTTTTGGAAAGTATTGTTTGGAATCACAGCCCTGGTAATCATCCTGACGATGGTCGGCGGCGATCTGCTCACCAAGCAACTCAGACAACTAAACCTCAAAAACAGACCTATGGCAACCTGGAACACCACCGACGGAGAAGTAATCAAAGAGCTAAGCTATGGCGAGAGTTATCGCAACACCTATGATCTATACCTACCAGCCAACCCTCAACCCAAGGCCCTGATGCTCTTCATCCACGGCGGCTCGTGGACCCACGGCGAAAAAGAGGATATGGAGTGGGCGGCAAAGCGCTATGCTCAGGAGGGCTACATCGCTGCCTCGATAAACTACTCGCGCCTGAAAACCGACTCCATCATACGTCAGGAGCAGATCATAGTGCCAAGCATTGAGTCGATGCTCGGCGAGATCGACCTCAGCATCGTGGCCATCAAGCAGAAGTGCCACGAGATGGGTTGCGACCTAAAACAGATGGCCGTCGGAGGCTACTCGGCAGGAGGTCACCTAGCGATGCTCTATGCTTCGCGCTATGCCCAGACGTCGGCAATACCCATTAAGTTCCACATCAGTTGGGTGGGCCCATCGGATTTCAACCGACTCTTCCCCACACCCAACACCCACCAGCCCATTGGCGGTCCCCACGCTGAGGCAGCCGAGAAGTTCTCGACAATGATACAGGCCTTTATCTATGCTATGTCGGGCAAGATGCCCACAAGCGATGAGTTGACAGCCGAGAACTTCATCTCGGTAAAGAGCTGCGTGTCGCCCGTTGATGTTGCTCACAGCCACACCTCACCCGCCATATTGGCTTATGGAGGCAACGACCAGCTGGTCAATGCCCTGCACGGCGAAGTAATGGCACAAAAGCTCAGCAAGTTGGGCGTCGACAACCGCCTAATCATATTCCCAAATTCGGGTCACGGCCTGGAAGCCGACCCCGAGTGTAGCGACAGCCTGAAACAAGCCATCCTCGACTACTGCAACAAATATTTCGAGTAGCCAGGCCGCGCAAAAGGATAGCAAAGGGAAAACCGATAGCCATCGACGCTGGATTTTCCTTTCCGTGATTGCCATTTAGGATTTTATACTTAACTTTGTGCACAAGAATTTAACAACCTAAAAAAATAGTTATGTCACAACAGATTTTCGAGAAGGAGATGAAGAAGTTGGAGCGTGATGGAGTAATCTCGCGCGCCCAATTCTTGCAGATAATGGCCGCCGCAGGTGCATTCCTGGCGCTGGGCACCGACAAGGCCTACGCAGCCAAGAGTAGCGCCAAGGCCAAGATTGTCATCATTGGTGGCGGTGCAGCAGGTATCAGTATGGCTGCACAGTTGCTCCGCAAGCTCTCTTCGCCCGACATCACCATCATCGACCCCAGCGACCGCCAATACTATCAGCCAGGCTTTACACTCATCAGCGGTGGCGTATATAGCGCTGACGAGGTATGGAAGCCCCAGGCCGACTGTATGCCCAAGGGCGTGAAGTGGGTCAAGGATAAAGTGACTCTCATCCACCCTACCCTGAACAAGGTGGACACAGCCCAGAGCGGCACGATTGCTTACGACTTCCTGGTCGTGGCACCTGGCGTGAAGTATGATTGGAGCCGCATCGAGGGTATCACCTATGCAACTATCGGCGCAGGTAACGCCCACACCATCTATGACCATCGCGGTGCGCAGATGACCTGGCAGGCGATGAAGGAGTTCTCGGAGAAGGGCGGCAAGGGTATCTTCTGTGACACCTGGACAAAGCATAAGTGTGGCGGCGCACCAAAGAAGGTGAGCCTGCTGACGTGGGACAACTGCCGCAAGCAGGGTGTGCTCGACAACACCGACATCCACTACTACACAGCATCGAAGCAGCTCTACAACGTGCCTCACTTCACACCTCGTTTGGAGGAGATCTACCGCGAGCGTAACATCCCAGTCGATGTAAACTGCCGCTTGAAGGGTATCGACACCGAGGCCAAGCGCGCCTACTTCGAACGAGTGGAAACCGACGCCGATGGCAACAAGATGGTGACTCCATTCAACGAGTCGTACGACTTTATGCACTTTATGGTGCCTCAGTGTGCACCAGACTTTGTGCGCGAGTCGGGCCTTAGCTGGACCGAGGGTAGCCTGGCAGCCGACGGCTGGGTGATGGTCGATAAGCACACGCTCATCCACACCACCTACCCCAACATCCTGAGCCTGGGCGACTCGGCGGGTATCCCTACGAGCAAGACCTCAGCTGCTGTGCGCAAGCAGTTGCCTATCGCTGTGGAGAACCTCATCGCATTGATGGAGGGTCGCACACCCGAAGCTCATTACGACGGCTATGCCGCTTGCCCTATCGTGACGGATTATGGTCACGTCCTGATGTGTGAGTTTGACTACGACAAGAAGGCACAGATTTCGTTCCCACTCTCGTTGCTTGATATGTCGAAGGAGCAGTGGGTGGCGTGGTTGTTGAAGGTCTATGCCTTGAAGCCAATCTACTTCAACCTGATGTTGAAGGGTCTGTATTAATAGATTCGACCATTAAAAACACTCCTGGCTGGAAACGGTTCAGGAAGGACATAATAAAAAAAGGCTGTCCGCAGTGGGCAGCCTTTTCTGTTTTGGGATGACATACGCCAGAGCTTATGCTCGGCGCACTTGTCTAATCCAAAAATATCTCCTCACGAGGCAACTTCTTGTCGAGGTTAGCCGTACCAAGCACCATCAAGGCAAGGGCCGTTGCAGCCTGCTCCTGATACTCGGCAATGCTCTTGTTGAAGGTGTCGCGCTCGGTGTGCCAGATTTCACGATACTCGAAGCCGTAACCCTTTGGATCCTGCCAATCATACATCTGCAAGGCTGGGATACCCGCCACCGAGAAGGTCGAGGCATCATTACCACCCAGATTCTTTGGCTTGGCAAAAGGCTTCAACTCAGTGACCTTGAATCCATATTCGGGATACAACTCACGAAGTGGTGCTGTAATCTTCTCATACTCCTTCACCAGCGACTTTGGTGCCGAGAAGCCTGTATAAGGCAGCGGACCACCGTCGCGGTTGAACATATTGGAAATCTTATCCTTCATCTCGGGGTGGGCCTTCAACCACGCCTGCGAGCCGAGCAAACCAAACTCCTCAGCCGCAAACAAGACAAAGACAATCGTACGGTCGGGCTTGGCTCCCGATGCAGCAATCATACGCGCCGCCTCCATCACAGCCGAGACGCCCGAGCCACAATCCACGCCACCCGTCGCAACATCGTACGAGTCGAGATGAGCTCCCACCACGATATACTCGTCGGGATACTTCGCACCCTTGATCGTCGCCACCACGTTGTTGTAGGCCACAGGGCCCAACTTGAAGTAGTTGCGGATATCGAACTCCAACTGCACGTTGCGGCGCTCCTGAGCCATACGGTAGATATGGTTGAACTGATGCTCATCGAGGATGATATTAGGCTTCGTCGGGAGCGAGTCGAAAGGAATCTTCTCGCGGATAACGTCGCGGTCATAGAGCGCACAGATAGGCACCGAACCCTTCTGCACAAAGCCCAACACACCCGCCTCGACCATCTGGTTATAGAACAGAGGGGCAGTATCGTCGTCGATAGGCTTCTTCTCGCCATCCACTCCTGCGTGCTCGCGGTTCCACTTCTCAGCCTCGGCATTGCTGGCGATAATCTGCTCGCGGCGTGCGTCCCACTCCTTTCCATAGCCAAACGACCAGCCGCGGTTGTGACCATTGAGCAATACCCACGAGCCGTTGAGTAGGTGCTTCACGCGATCGAGCTGGGCCTGAGTACGAGGCTCAATGACAACGTGACCACGCTGGGTACCCTTCGTACCGGCGGTGTAGGATGGAGTAGCGAAGTGGAGCTGCATATGCTCCTCACCCGTCATCTGACCCCACCAACCACCACGATTGAAGCCCACGCTGAGCTCGCCGGCCTTCTCGACCTTGACCTCGTAGCCCCAATCCTGAAAACACTTCACAGCCCAATCAGCTGCATTGTCGCAGGCGTCAGAGCCCGCTGGGCGACCACCAAAACGGTTGCACAATATATCAAGATGCTGCATCGTGCGATTATCCTCACGCGCCATCTCCACAATCTTCTTCACGGCAGCACTCTGGCCCCAGCCCACCACGGGCAGCAGCGCAAGTGCAAAAATAATAAGTCTCTTCATCTTCCTAACTAAATAATAAAAAGGTGGTTGCCACAGTCTGGCAACCACCAACCTTGATTCCTTGTGCGATTACTGCAACTGCTTCTGCCAGATGAGAGCCGACGAGCCGAGGATGGCTGCGTTCTTACCCTCGATACCAGAAGGAAGGAGTTGAACCTTGTTCTTAAACATAGGCAACATATTCTCCTCCATATACCACTTTGTAGGCTCAAAGATATGCTTGCCAGCCTTTGCCAAACCACCAAAGAGGATGATAGCCTCAGGCGATGTAGTAGCAACCAAGTCAGCCAAAGCCTTACCCAAAACCTCACCAGTGAAACGGAATGCCTCCTTAGCGATGGCGTCACCCTTGTCGGCAGCCACTGAAAGCATAACAGCCTCAAACTTTGAGAATGGAGTATCGCGCAACTCGCTATCGTTATTCATCTTAGCCATAAGCTCAAAAGCAGTACGCTTGATACCTGTTGCCGAAGCGTAAGCCTCCAAGCAACCACGACGACCGCAACCGCACTCACGACCTGTAACGCGGCTATCAACCATAATGTGGCCATACTCACCAGCAAAACCGTCGTGACCGTAGATCATCTCGCCGTTGCTCACGATACCTGAGCCCAAGCCTGTACCGAGAGTGATGACAACATAATCCTTCATACCCTTGGCGCTACCAAACACACCCTCGCCAATAGCTGCGGCGTTGGCATCGTTGGTGATAAGCACCTGAACACCTGGAAAATACTTCTGAACATCCTCAACGAAGTAGAACATACGACGGCTCTCGTCTGGATTAGGCTCGTCGTCACGGAACTTCCAAAGGTTTGCAGGAGTCTCGATAGTACCCTTATGATAGTTTGCGTTAGGCGCACCGATACCAATACCGATAAGCTCGAAATCGAAAGAAACGCTGCTGATGAGAGCCTTCATCGACTCACACAGAGTCCTAACATAGTTCTCATAGTCGTCAAACTTCTTGTATCGCTCAGTCGAAATTGCTGATTCACAGAAGATGGTACCCTCCTCATCTACCAGACCAAACGCAGTGTTTGTTCCGCCGATGTCGATACCCATAGCCAATTTTTTCATAGTCTTAAAAGTTGTTTATTTGTTCAATTAAAGGTTTTAATCAATGTTGGTTTGTCAAAGTTAATGATAAAATTCTTTTTCTTCAAACTTTTTCTTAAATTTGGGGCATTAACACCAAAAAACTTTTTCGACCAATGAGAAGCAACAAAGAAATTCTGACTCTTTTCGAGAACTATTTGGCGCAAATGCAACTACCCGAAGAACCACAACTCTTATACCAACCCATCATCTATGCAATGTCGGGCGGAGGTAAACGCATACGACCCACACTGTTGCTGCTCTGCTGCGAGGCTTTTGGTGGTGAGGTGCGCGACGCCCTGCCAGCCGCTGCGGCGGTGGAGATGTTCCACAACTTCACCCTGCTGCACGACGATATTATGGACAATGCTATGGTGCGCCGCGGCAAGCCTTCGGTCTATGCCGAATGGGGCGAGAATGTAGCCATCCTGTCGGGCGACGCGATGATGATTTACTCCTATAAACTCCTGCGCGATGTGCCTGAGCAGAAACTCGGCCGCATATTGAAGGTCTTTACCGATATGGCATTGCAGGTGTGTGAGGGTCAGCAGTATGATATGGACTTCGAGAACCGAGGAAAGGTATCGGTAGCGGAGTATATGAATATGATTGAGCTCAAAACATCGGTTTTGCTGGCGGGCTCGGCGATGATTGGCGCCATTATGGGCGATGGCTCGGAGGAGGACTGCCGCAAGATTTACCGCTACGCCTTGGAGCTGGGTCTGGCGTTCCAGTTGCAGGACGACCTGCTCGACAGCTACGGCGACGAGAAGGTGCTGGGCAAGCGCATCGGTGGCGACATCTTGGAGGGCAAGAAGAGTTGTCTGATGCTCAATGCGATGAGCCGTGCCAAGGAGGAGGACCGCGAGATTTTGCGTAACACCCACCTCGACCCTTCGCTTTCCGACGAGGAGAAGATTGCACGCGTGAAGGAGGTCTATGACCGTTACGACATACCCCATATCATCAAGCAACAGATTACCATACGTTTCGAGCGAGCGTTGTCGATACTCTCATCGCTTGAAATACCTGTCGAGCGCACCGCTCACTTGAAGGAGTTTGCCCAGATGTTGATGGGCCGAGAAAAGTAGAAAACTAAAAAATATATTACCACTCAAAAGATGACTATCAAACGAAAAGATATTGAGATTATGGCACCCGTGGGGTGTATGGAGTCGTTGCACGCAGCCATTGCGGCGGGTGCCGATGCCATATACTTCGGAGTAGGAGTGCTGAATATGCGCGCCAAGTCGGCTGTAAACTTCACGCTCGACGACCTTGCCAACATCGTCAAGATTGCCCACAAAGCAGGCGTCAAGACCTACCTGACGGTAAATACCATCCTCTACGACAACGAGATGGAGGCTGTGCGCGAGGTGATTGACCGTGCCGTCAAGGAGGGCATCGACGCTGTGATTGCCGCCGATGTAGCTGCTATTATGTATTGCCGCAAGGTGGGTATGGAGGTGCATATCTCGACCCAGTGCAACATCTCCAACATCGAGGCTGTGGAATTCTACTCACAGTGGGCCGACGTGGTGGTTTTGGCGCGCGAGTTGAGCCTGGAACAGATTGCCCATATCTCACGCCAGATTGAGGAGCGCGACTTGAAGGGCCCTCGTGGCGAGCGCCTGCGCATCGAGATGTTTGCCCACGGAGCTTTATGTATGGCCATCTCGGGCAAGTGCTACCTAAGCGAGCACGAATCACACTGCTCGGCCAACCGAGGTGCGTGTCGCCAGATTTGTCGCCGCAAATATATCCTTACAGACGAACAGACAGGCAACCAGTTGGCAACAGATGGCCGCTATATACTCTCACCTAAGGATTTGTGTACGATAGATTTTCTTGATAAGTTCATCTCGGCGGGTGTGCGCGTGCTGAAAATCGAAGGACGTGCGCGCGGCGCGGAGTACGTGAAGCGTGTGGTGGAGAGCTACGATACAGCATTGAAGGCTATGGAGGCGGGCGAATATACCCCCGAGTTGGCAGCCGCGCTCAAAGAGCGACTATCGACAGTCTTCAACCGCGGCTTCTGGGAGGGTTACTATGCAGGTCGTCCTATGGCCGAGCATACGGCTCACTACGGCTCATCGGCCACCGAGCGTAAGGTCTATGTGGGCAAGGTGACAAACTTCTTCAAGAAGATTTCCGTGGCGGAGGTATTGACCGAGGCCGATGTCATCAACGAGGGCGAGAGCCTGGTGTGGATGGGCGAGACCACAGGCGTGGTGGAGCAGCGTGCCGAAGGACTCACACTCCACGAGAAGGTTGTGCAGCACATCCCCAAGGGTGTATATTGCTCAATCAAAGTACCCGAGTTGGTACGTCGCGGCGACAAACTCTACAAGATGGTACCAGCCGCCGAAGCCACACATTAGAAATTCAAAATTCAGAATTCAAAATTGGGGTTTGAGATAAAAGAGTTTAGACTTTCTAAAAACACCTCTCCTTCTGATGTTTTGTATTTAGAGAATAAAAAAATAAAAACTTAAAACTATAATAACTAATATGTTCAGCAAAGAGATTTATATGGCGCGTCGCGCGGAGTTGTGCGGCCGCATTGGCAAGGGTTTGATTCTGCTCCCAGGTAATGTGGAGTCACCACTCAACTACCCCAACAATACATACCACTTCCGTCAGGACTCTACGTTTATGTACTTCTTCGGCCACAATGTGCCATCGTTGGTGGGTGTGATTGATGCCGAGTCGGGCGTGGCTACTTTGTATGGCGATGACTTCACCGTTGATGACATCATCTGGATGGGTCCACAGCCAACCATCGCCGACTTTGCTTTCGAGGTGGGCGTTGAGGCTGCGAAGCCTATGGCTCAGTTGCAGGGCGACATCGCCGCAGCCATTATGAAGGGTCGCGAGGTTCACTACTTGCCTCCCTACCGTGGCGAGACAAAGTTAATGCTCGCCGATTTGCTCGGCATAGCACCTTCGATGTTGCACACACGCAAGTCTATCGACCTGCTGTTCGCTGTTGCCGAGATGCGCGAGAAGAAGTCAGCCGAGGAGATTGCTGCTTTGGAGGAGGCTTTCGAGATTGGCTACCAGATGCACACAGCCGCTATGCTCAACACCCGCGTGGGTCGCTCGGAGCACGAGGTGGCAGCCATCGTTGATGGTATGGCATTGCGCTATGGTACAGGCACCTCGTTCACTACCATCCTCTCGCAGCACGGCGAGGTGTTGCACAACCACGACCACTCAGGCATTATGGAGTCGGGCCGCTTGCTGTTGTGCGATGCGGGCGGTGAACACAAGAATGGTTATGTGTCGGATCACACCCGCACATTCCCCGTAAACGGCAAATTCACCCAGAAGCAGAAGGATATCTACAACATCGTCTTGGCGGCTCACGACGCTGCGGCAGAGGCTCTGCGCCCAGGTATGATGTATTCCGAACTCTCAGACGTATCATCTCGCACACTGCTCGAAGGCTTGAAGTCGCTTGACCTTGTGCGTGGTTCGGTTGAGGACGCTATGGCGGCGGGTGCGGCATATCTGTTTATGCCTCACGGTTTGGGTCACGGCATCGGCTTGGATGTTCACGACTGCGAGAACATCGGGGAGCGTTCATTCTCGTTCGAGCCATTGGCCGAGCGTGCCAAGGCTTCGGCTTGCTGCATCACACGCGCTTGGTGGCGCCTGATGCCAGGCACTGTGCTTTCGGACGAGCCAGGTATCTACTTTATCCCAGCCCTTATCGACAAGATGGAGGCCGAGGGTAAGTACAAGGGTATCGTGAACTACGAGAAGCTCAAAGAGTACCGCGACTTTGGTGGCATCCGCTTGGAAGACGACCTCATCGTGACCGAGACAGGCAGCAAGATCATCGGCGACAAGACCATCCCAATCACTGTTGAGGATGTCGAGGCGATGGTCGGCAAGGCCTAAACCCAAGTCGGGGCAAAACCTGAATTGATATGAAGACACTCTATTTGTTTCCCACCCTGGAAGAGTCCACGACCTTCTACAACCTACGACCCGATAAGCGCGAGCAGGTGGTGGGCATAGGCGTAGGTATGGCCGAGGCGGGCGCTAATGCTGCGCAGGCGATTGCCGGGCGCAAGCCGCAGCGCGTGGTACTGTGTGGCATCGCGGGGGCGTGCGACCGCAGGATTGAGGTCGGCGCAGTGGTGCAGGTCGAGAGTGACAGGGTGGCGGGGCTACCCGAAAAATATAGCGTAGAGTACAGCTCCTCAACCATTGAGGGGCTGTGCCTCGTTGAGAGCCTGACGGTAAACCGTACGGGCGACTCGTTGGCGATGGTGGCAGGAAACCTACCCCGCATCGAGCAGATGGAGGGTGCTGCGGTGGCAGCGGCGTGCAAGGCGTTTGGCGTTAGGGAGTTCTACCACCTGCGCGCCATATCGAACTACGTCGATGACCCTCGCTCGGCGTGGCGCATCAAGGAGGCAATCGAGGCTTTGGGTAAGCTTCTGGCCAAAAAAAATCTTTAAGAAAACCTAAAATCCCAACCTACTATGAAGAAGTTGCTATCCCTTTTGATGATGTGTGTGGTGGCGATGAGTATGCAGGCCGTGGCGGCCACGATTGTGCCCACCGACCTTAGGTGCGAGTATGCCCAAAGTCCGCTACTCGATAGGCAAAATCCTCGTCTGCAATGGATTAACTCAAACCCCAAGCTCAAACAGGGAGCTCATCAGACAGCCTACCGTATCCGCGTGGCGACCTCGATTGAGGGACTCAACAACCCCACCTGGGACACCGGCAAGGTATGCTCGTCGGAGTCAGCCTTCATCCGCTACGAGGGTGAGCCTCTACGCTCACGCACCTCTTACTTTTGGCAGGTGATGGTATGGGACGAAAAGGGCGAACCTTCGGCGTGGAGCGAACCTGCGCAGTGGCATATGGGTCTGCTCTCGGGCGATGAGTGGCAAGGCAAGTGGATTGGCGCTCCTTGGCAGGGCGAGTTGTCGTATGACAATATGAATTCAATGGATTTCCAGCCAGCACCGCTGCTTCGCAAGGAGTTTAAGGTGAAGAAGGGTTTGAAGTCGGCACGATATTACGGCACAGGCTTGGGCTACCACGAACTATACCTCAATGGCGAGCGCGTGGGCGAGGATTACCTCTCACCCAACCAGACCAACTACACTACGCGACCTCTGCTCAATACGCGTGGCATCGTTGTGACCGATCCATTCGAGGAGTACACCGTAATGTACCTCTCGCACGACTTTACAGATAAGCTCACCGAGGGCGACAACGCCATCGGCGTCATCCTGGGCGATGGATTTTTCAACATCTCGCGCCACTGGGTGCTAGGCTATGGCACACCACGTTTCATCGGCCAAATTGAGTTGGAGTACGAGGATGGCACGCGCGAGGTGATCGCCTCGGACGAGAGCTGGCGCGCCGAGCGTAGCGCAATCACACGCAACCAGATTTACTATGGTGAATGCTACGACGCCCGCCTCGAACACGAGGGTTGGAGCACAACCTCTTACGATGACTCGGCTTGGCAGGCGGCAGTGCTGAAAAATGCACCTTGCGGCAAACTTATCCCACAGAATGGTCCTGCCGACCGCATCAACGAGCGATTTGCCCCCGTAGAGTTTGAGAAGCGCGAAGATGGTGTCATCCGCGTGAAATTTCCCGTCGAGATTTCAGGATGGGTAGCGCTGAAAAACATCGCAGCCAAGGCTGGTCAGCAGATTTCAATCAAATACCTGAGCGAGTCGCCAGGCAACGGCGATAACATCTATATCGCCAAGGGTTCGGGCGATGAGTCCTATCACGCTCGCTTCACCTGGTTTGTATTCTCCGAGGTCGAGATTTCGGGCATTGACAACCTCACGGCCGAGCAGATCGAGGCCCACGCCGTAAACTCGGCAGTGGAGCGCGCGGGCGAGTTCAAGACATCCAACCCACTGATTAACAAGATTAACGAGATTTGGCAGCGTAGCCAGCTCGACAATATGCACGGCTCCATCGCCAGCGACTGCCCCCACCGCGAGCGCTCGGCCTACACGGGCGATGGTCAGGTGGCGTGCGTGACGGTGATGCACAATTTCTCGGCCCAGACATTCTACAACAAGTGGATTCGTGACATCCGCGGCGCGCAGGTTGCCGACGGCTATGTGCCTAACGGTGCGCCCTGGCAGCCAGGATGTGGAGGCGGCGTGGGCTGGGGTGCCGCCATCGAGATTATGCCTTGGGAGTTCTACCGTCACTATGGCGATATGGAGGTCTTAGAGGATAACTACGAGGCTATGTGCCGCCACATTAAGTGGATGACAACCTGGGTCGATGAGCGAGGCATTATGGAGTCGCGCGATGCGCAGCAATGGAAAAACTTGGGCGACTGGTTACCTCCTCGCGTACTACCAAGCAATGCGTTGGTACACACATTCTTCCTATGGTACTGCTCCGACATAGCATCGAAGAGCGCTACCCTGCTGGGCAAGAACGACGACGCTTTGCGCTTTGCGCAGTTGCGCGACCGCACCGCCGCAGCGTTCCACAATGTATTCTACGACCCTGCGACAGGCTCGTATGGCAAATATGGTAGCAACGTTCTGGGTCTTGTCATTGGCGTGCCAGAGGAGTGCAAGGCCAAGGTTGTTGAGGCTCTTCGTGCAAACATAGCCGAGGTCGATGACCACCTTGACACTGGTATCGTTGGCACCCGCCACCTCTTTGAGGTGTTGTGCGACAACGGCCTAAAAGATTTGGCCTACAAGATTATCAACCAGCGCGACTTTCCATCCTTTGGTTGGTGGATTGAGCAAGGAGCGACCACCACTTGGGAGAATTGGAACGGCGCCGACTCGCGCAACCACCCGATGTTTGGTGGCGGCATAGGCTGGTTCTACCGCGACCTGGCGGGCTTGGAGGTTATCGGCGCGGGCTACTCGTCATTCCAGGTGCGTCCCGTAGTGCCCGCAGGATTGGATTGGGTGGAGTATACCCACCGCACAACCTACGGCGATGTGGGCATCAAGTGGGAGCGCAAGGGCGAGAAGTTCTCTTTGCAGTGCGACGTACCCGTAGGTTCACACGCTATCATCTGGGTGCCATTCTCGGGCGAGCAGCCCAAGGTGAAACTCTCGGAAAATGTGAGAAAGTTGGGCCTGCGCGAAGGCTATGTGCTCTATCAGGTGGAATCGGGAAGATATAATTTTAATTCGAAACTATAATGACAAAACTACGTTTGGCAATCTCACCCTGCCCCAACGACACCTTTATGTTCCACGCCCTGGTGCACAGACTGGTGGATTGCGAGGGGTTGGCGTTTGAGGTTGAGTATCACGATATTGAGGAGCTGAATCGCGGCGCGATGGCCACCGAGGCCGATGTGAGCAAGATTAGTTGCGCTGTGTTGCCAGCCTTGAAAAAGGATTACTCGCTGCTGGATAGCGGCGCGGCGCTGGGCCGAGGCAACGGGCCTCTGCTGGTTAAGCGCAAGGGCTTCGAGGGCGAGCTGACGCGAGTGGCTGTGCCGGGCGAATACACTACGGCCAATGCGCTGGTGTCGGGACTCTTCCCGCTAATCGAGGAGCGTGTGCCAATGCTCTTCTCGGAAATTGCCCAGGCTGTGGAGCAGGGCGAGTTCGACGGCGGCGTGCTGATTCACGAGGGTCGCTTCGTCTATGAGCGTCGCAACCTGGAACTTGTGGCCGACCTCGGCGTGGAGTGGGAGCGTATGACTGACCTGCCGCTGCCGCTGGGTGGAATCGTCGTGCGCAAGGCGCTGGGCGAGGAGTTAAAGAGCAAGGTGGAGAGAGTGTTGCGCCGCAGCATAGAATATGCCTTTGCCAACCCGCTGGCGTCGCGCGACTATATTAAGATGTATGCCCGCGAGTTGGAGGATGATGTCATTGACAAGCATATTGCACTATTTGTCAACGATTTTTCGCTTTCGCTGGGTGAGGATGGTCGCCGAGCCATAGGCTACTTAACGGGCGAGATGCCATAAGGCCTTTGGCCTGATTTTAGGGATAAAACAAAAAAGGAGGGTCTGAGCCCTCCTTTTCTATTTCCCAAAGACAAGCAGTCGCTCGGCAATGGGTTTTATCTGCACTCTCGCAACGGGCTCCTGCAACGGACGGCCGAAAGGCATCTGGGCATTGAGCCTCCAATCGGGATTCAGGCCCCACTGCTGGGTAACAGCCTCGTCGATGAGCGGGTTATAGTGTTGGAGCGAAGCACCGAAGCCCATCTCGCGGAGCATAACCCACACAGCAAACTGATGCATAGCCGAGGTCTGGGCCGAATAGATATCGAACTTATCGGCATAGGTTGGCATCGTGCGCTTCTGAACCTTGATGGCCGCCTCATCCTCGAAAAAGAGAATGGTGGCACACCCCGCCGCAAAACTGCCATCAATCTTGGACTCGGTGCGGCCAAAAGCCTCGGGTGCGACCAGGGGTCTGAGTGTCTGCTTGACAATCTCCCACAGGCGCATATGTTCCTGCCCCAGGAGCAGCACGATGCGCGTGGACTGCACATTAAAGGCCGAGGGAGTGGTGAGCATCACCTGCTCTATCATCTTCAAAATCTTATCTACGGGGATATGCTCGCACCCACCCAAATGGTAGTATGTGCGACGCGAGGCCATCGCCTCCAAGAGTGTATGTTTCATAAAAAAGAAGTTTCCCTTCCGACTGCAAAAGCTACGCCAAAAGAGAAACTACTTATCGTAATGCTCGTGGGCTTACAACCACTTTTTGTAGCGGAAGTACCAGATGGTTAAGCCCGAGGCCAAAATCATCATAAAGATGGCGAAGATATATCCCACCGGGATGGTATAGCCACCCAGCTCCCACACCCAATTCAGTTCGGGCATAAACTTGAAGTTCATACCATAGATACTCGCGATAAGTGTCGCGGGGAGGAAAATCACGGCCGCCACCGAGAAGATCTTCACAATCTCGTTCTGCTCGATGTTAATCAAACCCAGAGCCGAATCCTGGATATAGTCCAGACGCTGGAACGAGAAGTCGGCGTGGTTGATGAGTGAGTTAACGTCCTTGATCATCAACTGCAAACGGGGATAGATATCGTTGGGGAAGCGCTCCGAGCGCAGGATGCTCGACAGGATTCGCTGACGGTCAAAGATATTCTCGCGCAAGACCATCGTATTCTCCTGCAAGGCATTGATGCGGTGGATGACGGTCTTGTCGATGGTATCCTCGGTGTTGATATCCTTACTCAACGCTGCAACCTGCTTGGCCACAAACTCCACAAGGTCAGCATCGAAGTCGATACGCACCTCCAAAAGCGAGATGAAGATGTGGTAACCCGTTGAGTAACCGCGGTAGTTCATCTGCAATCGTTTCTCGGCCTCGCGGAAGGTACGCGACTCGGCACCTCGCATCGACACCAGCACACCCTCGTTGGAGAGGATAAACGACACCGGCTCAACCGAGAACGACTCGCCCTGAGGCACGAAGAAGTTGGTATTCGAGATGATTGAGTTCTCATTCTCGGAATACTTCGAAGTGGACTCAATCTCCTCGACCTGCTGGCGGGTTTGGAGGCTCTCCTCCATAAAACTCTCGACCGCCTTCTGCTCCTTGATCGAAGGCGAGAGAAGGTCAATCCAGAGAATATCATCATAGCCCAAACTTTCGAGTAATTCGGGCTCTGCGTTGCGTATGATTTTGTTGTATTGCTTGAGATAGATTGTAAGCATAGCTGCACTGTTTTACGGGTTGAACACTCTGTTGGAGTTGGCCGACGAGCAACACGCCGACCCGATGGTCCGTCGCCCTTGCGGGGCGGCTAACCTCTTCATCCCGGGTTGGATCGCGGCTCAATTCTGAGGCCAGCGTTCCAAAACTTTTGCAGTGCCGAATGCTTCTCGGCGTTGAATACGAAATCTATGTTTTGAGTCAAATACTCATAAGCATTGTAGTGCTTCTGGTCGAAGCCCGACTCCACGACAGCCTCCCAAATAGACTCCACGCCAAAGGTCAGGGCTCGTTGCAGGGCGTCGATATGCTCATAGGCTGTACCCTTGCGGGCCACCCACACAGCAAAGGCAAAGGGCATACCCGTAGCCTTGCGCCACTCCTCCGAGAGGTCGTACTGATAGTTGAAAAGATCCTCGTGGTCAAAGACCTTGTCGCCAATTAGAAGGAAACCATCCGTAGGCTCGGCATAGGCCACCTGGGTATAGTCAACAAGCTCGTACCACTCAGGCTGGATGTGCCACACGTTGGCGGCCAGGTAACCCAGCAACTGCACCGAGGTACGCGAGTGAGCATCCAGGAAGATGCGCTTGATTTGATGTACGGGCACATTGGAGAAGAGCTCAACGGTACGAACCTTACCCGATGAGCCGATACAATAGTCGGTAATAATGTTGGTTGATTTCAACGTAGGGACCACAGCCGAAGGCATCAACGCGATGTCGGCCTTACCCTCAATGTAGTTCTGATAGCATCCCGCGGGAGGAGCCAGCAAAAGGTCGGCGCGAAGATTACCTTCGTGCTTGATACCATAGATGAATGGTATCGTATTCAAATACGACACAGCCGCGATTGTTGGAGTAGTAACCATCATCCATAAAGTATCATTATTAGTTATACACTTGCGCCCCATACGCTACATCGAGGCACTTTGACTTGCAAATATAACAATTTTTATACAAACAAACAAGAATTATCCCAAATTAGGAATCTCCTTCGTTCGCATCATTTTTTATCCCCTCCCGACTATTTATTCCAAAACACAAGACTACGCCACGCAATGCGGGGCTAATCCTCCATATCGTCCTCGTCGTAGTAGAAGCCATCCATCAGGGCGTCGATCTCGCGGCGCTCCTTCTTGGTGGGGCGACCCGTGCCGCGCTCGCGGAAGACAAAGACCGTCTCACGAGGAACAGTGAGTTTGTCGAGCTCCTCCTGAGGGGTGATGTTAAGGCAATACTGAGGCACATTCTTGGCACCCTGGCGGCTCGACACCAACTCCAACACCTTATATTGATAGGTCACGGGCATACGCTTTACGGCAATCACATCGCCCTCCTTGACCTCGCGCGAAGGCTTGGCATAGGAGCCATTGACCAGCACACGGTTGTTGCGTATGGCATCGGCAGCATCGGAACGAGTCTTGAAGACACGCACCGCCCAGAGGTATTTATCTAATCTTACTTCGCTCATTTTATCTAAATCTAAGATTTTCCCTTACTTAAAAACGCTTATCGTAGCCCTTGACACTAAGTCCAAATCGGGGCCTACTCCGTCGTATGGCTACCCTCCTCGGTCTGGCGACTCACGCTGAGAATCATCGCAAGGCTCATAGCCGTAAAGAGCAACGAGGAGCCTCCGCGCGAGATGAGGGGTAACGTCTGACCCGTCTCGGGCGAGATGTTCACCGCCACCATAATATGCAGCAGCGCCTGGCTCGTTATCATCATAGCCAATCCCAACGATAGCATCGAAGGGAACTTTTTGGGGCACTTATCAAAAATCTCGATAGCACGGAAGAAAACCCACACATAAAGTGCCACCAATATCATCGAGAGAATAAAGCCGTACTCCTCGACAAAAAAGGCAAAAGCGTAGTCGCTCTCGGGGTGGGTCATCTCCACTCGCACAGCACTCTGACCTGGGCCACGACCCAACACGCCGCCATTATGGATGGCAATCATCGAGCGCTCGGTGTCGGTCAAATCCTTGGCCAGCACCCCGGTGCGATCCTCGGTCCATAGTTTCCACCAGGTATCCATTCTATTCTCGGCGGTCTCGCTACGCCCCAGGCCCAGCAACGACAGCAAGGCAAGGCCTGCAAATCCCAATCCCACGATACGGAACAGATCGGCCCACTTGACTCGACCAATATAGAGCATCACGAGCGAGGTGGCACCCACAAGCAGCGCCGACGAGGTGTGGGCTGGAATAATGACGGCACAGCTCATCAGAATGGGGAAGAGGAGGGGTATGGCACCCTCCTTCAAGATACGCCGCTGCTTGGGCTCACCCCATCGCCAGACCCTCAACGTCGGCACGATGCGTATGTTGCGAATCACCGACTGCTTCTCGGCAAGCACACGCGCAAGATACATTATGGTACCCACTTTGAGCATCTCGGAGGGCTGGAACTGAAAACCAAAGATGTAGATCCAGCGTGCAGCATCGTTGGTCTTGTGGCCTACTATATACGTCGCCACGGTGGCACACAGCGCCACCCAGAAGAATGGCTTACTGATGGCTCGATAGAAGCTACTATTGAAACGATGACCAAAGAATATGACAATCACACAGCCCGCCAACAGAAAGAGTTGCTTGCGCAAAAATGCCGTTGTCGAGGAGTCCGAGTTGGGCATATAGGCCATCTTGGCGGTAGAAGAATATACCACCAAAAGCGAGATGACCATCAACACCGTGATGATAACCCACAACACCCTATCGCCGCCAAACATACGCTTCACCGTATCGGGGAACGAGTTCGGCTCAGCCTGCTGACCCTGGCCGGATTGCTCGGCCTGCTCCGATGGTTCGGCTTGTTCGGTCGACTGGCCTTCTTGGGGCTGCTCAGAGGGCTCGTGGTAACGAACAGCCACATCGTCACCCTCGGCCACAGCCTTCTCGGCCGCCGCGTAATCGGGTGCCTCCGCCTGACGAGCCTCGTCGATATGTTCTCTCTGATCTGCCATATACTCTGTCGTTATGACTTAAATTTACAAAATATTATCCTTTACCCACTGCTTGAAGAGCTCACCACGCTGCTCGTAGTTCTTGAACAGGTCGAAGCTCGCACACGCTGGCGAGAGCAACACCACATCGCCCTCGTGGGCTACGCCGCGTGCCGCCTGCATAGCCTCGTCGAGCGACGAGCAGCTGATAACCTCGGGCACGATGTCGCTAAACTCGCGCACCAACTTATCGTTATCCACACCCATACATACCAGACACTTGACCTTCTGGCGCGCAAACTCTTTCAGCGGAGTGTAGTCGTTACCTTTGTCCGTACCGCCCGCAATCCACACCACGGGGCGTGTCATACTCTCCAACGCATACCACACCGAATCGACGTTGGTGGCCTTCGAATCGTTAATCCACTTCACGCCATCCTTCTCGCCCGCAGGCTCCAAGCGATGCTCCACAGGGCAGAAGTCGTAGATGGACTGCGCCACCTGCTCGGGCTCAACACCCGCCGCCAGGGTAGCCAATGCCGCCGCCATAGCGTTGTAGGCGTTGTGAAGGCCTGCAATCTGCATCTTCGCAGCCTCGCAAGTCACGCTCTTCTTGCCTACGGTCGCAGTAAACTCCTCGCCATCGAAGAAACCATTGCCCGCACCGCTCGCCACAGCCGCCTTGGCAGCAAATGGGAGCTGACGCATACGCAAATCATACTTATCGCTGGCAACCTCCTGGGCTATGACCTCATCATCGGCCGAATAGACAAAGTAATTGAGCGAGTGCTGGTTGCGCACAATACGCATCTTGGAATCAACATAATTCTGGAAGCAGTAGTCGTAGCGGTCGAGATGGTCGGGAGTGATATTCATCAACACACCGATATCGGCACAAAAATCATACATTCCGTCCAACTGGAACGAACTCAGTTCCAACACATACCAATCGAACTGCTCGGTAGCGACCTGATAGGCAAAGCTCTCGCCGATGTTGCCTCCCAGTGCCACATTCACACCCGCATCGCGCATAATCTTATAGATGAGCGAGGTTGTGGTGGTCTTACCATTGGAGCCTGTGATGCAGATGGTGCGCGCCTTGCCCATATAGCGCGAAGCGAACTCCATCTCGGAGATGATGGGTGTACCCTGCTCGCGCAGAGCCTTCACCACAGCCGCCTTCTCGGGGATACCAGGCGACTTGATGACCTCGTCGGCCGCCAGGATGCGCTCCATAGAGTGAGAACCCTGCTCCCACTCCACGCCCCACTCGTCGAGGATTTTGGCATAACGCTCCGACACCTTACCTGCATCCGAGAGGAATACATCGAAACCCTTTTTCTTGGCCAGCACAGCCGAGCCATAGCCGCTGATGCCACCACCCAAAACTACTATCTTTTTCATAACTTTTGCTTTTTGCTAACTACACTCAACACTCTATCGCATCTTCAAGGTCACAAGCGTGAAGGCGCACAACAGAAGCGACACGATAAAGAAACGCAACACGATTTTGGTCTCGAAAAGACCCTTCTTCTGATAGTGGTGATGCAGGGGCGACATCAACAAGATGCGGCGACCCTCGCCATACTTACGCTTGGTATATTTGAAGTAAGCCACCTGTACCATCACCGATAACGCCTCGACCAAGAACAGACCACACATCAGCGGCAGAAGCAACTCCTTGCGGATGCAGAGAGCAAAAACAGCAATGATACCACCAATGGCGAGCGAGCCCGTATCGCCCATAAAAATCTGGGCAGGGAACGAGTTATACCACAAGAATCCCATCAATGCACCAACCATAGCGGCAGCAAAGACCACCAGCTCGGCACTCTCGGGAATATACATAATATTCAGATAATCAGCATAGATGATATGACCTGAGAGATAGGCCAGCACACCCAGCGTAATCACAATGGGTACCGACACCATTGACAGCAGACCGTCCAGTCCGTCGGTGAGATTGGCTCCGTTCGACACCGCCGTCACCACCAGGATAGCCACTCCGATGTAGAGCAACCAGGTGAGGATATCTACTCCACCCACCAACCAGCCGTAGTCGAACTCGTTGTCCTTGATGAAGGGAATGGTGGTCTTGGTAGTCTTCTGAGGCGTGGGGCTCATCACCGTACGCTGGGTCTGGGTCACGATAGTCTGACCCTCGGCATCGTGATAGACAGTCTCGGTCGGAGCTGCCACCTTCTCGCGGATGACAACCTCTTGCGAGAAGCACATTACCACACCCACAATGACACCCAGGCCCACCTGGCCCACAATCTTGAAGCGGCCCTTCAAGCCCTCCTTGTTGTGGCGGAAGGTCTTGATGTAGTCGTCCAAAAAACCGATAGCACCGAGCCACAGAGTCGAGATAATCATCAGCTGGATATAGACATTATCCAACTTACCCACCAAAAAGATGGGGACCAACACCGCCATCAGGATTATCACACCTCCCATCGTCGGCGTGCCCTTTTTCGAGAGCTGACCCTCCAAGCCCAAGTCGCGAATCTCCTCGCCAATCTGATGGCGCTGCAAGAAGCGGATGATAACGCGGCCAAAGAGGATGATAATCAACAGCGACAAGATGACGGCCATTGCCGAACGGAACGAGATATATTGGAACACGCCTGCTCCCGGCAGGTCGAATCGTTCATCCAAAAATTTGAAAAGTGAGTAAAGCATATCTTAATTTTGAGTCTTGAATTTTGAATCCTGAATTTCAAAGGCTGCACGCAACACCTCGCGGTCGTCGAAATGGCGACGCTCGGTGCCAATAATCTGGTAGGTCTCGTGACCCTTGCCTGCAACCAGAATAATATCGCCCGCCTTGGCAAGCATAACCGCCGTACGGATGGCCTGCTCGCGGTCGCTGATGCGCAACGTGCGACTCCCAGCCACGGCTCCCGCCTCCATCTGGTCGAGAATCTTCTCGGGGTCCTCGGTGCGAGGGTTATCGGATGTGAAGATAGCCACATCGGCCTCACGCGAAGCTATGCGACCCATCTCGGGGCGCTTAGCGGAATCGCGGTCACCACCGCAGCCACACACCACGATGAGCTGCTGACCCTCGCGGCGAATGTCGTCAATGGTGGCAATCACATTCTCCAACGCATCGGGCGTATGGGCATAGTCCACAATCGCTGTGATGCCACTCTGCGAGCGCAGCGGCTCAAATCGGCCACTCACCGAGCGCAGGGCACTCATCGCCTGCAACACCTCGTCACTATCCGAGCACAGCAACACAGCCGCGCCATAGACCGCCAACAAATTATAGGCATTGAAGCGGCCGAGGAACTGCACCCACACCTCCTTGTCGCAGACATCGAGCAGCATACCGTCGAATAACATCTCCAACACCTTGCAACGGAAGTCAGCCATTGAGCGCAATGAGTAACAGCTCACCTTAGCCACCGAGTTCTGCACCATCACCTCGCCATTACGGTCGTCTATATTTGTCAAGGCAAAAGCCTGCTTGGGCAGGGCATCGAAGAAACGACGCTTGGCCTTGATATACTCGGCAAAGGTGCCGTGATAGTCCAGATGGTCGTGCGTGAGGTTAGTGAAGATTCCGCCGCGGAACTTCAAACCACGGATGCGGTCCTGCACCACCGAGTGCGACGACACCTCCATAAAACAGTAGTTGCAACCCTCATCAACCATCTCGCGCAGCATAGCATTGAGGCGGATGGCATCGGGCGTAGTATGAGTAGAGGTCACCTCGCGCTCACCAATGCGATAGATGACCGTAGAGATCAGGCCTGCGTTGTAGCCCATCATACGATACAGGTCGTAGAGCAGCGTAGCAACGGTGGTCTTGCCGTTGGTGCCTGTCACTCCCACCAACTCCAACTCCTGGGAAGGATGGTCATAGAAGGCGGCGGCGATGTCGGCCATAGCTGCATTGCTATCCTCGACCACTACATAGCTCACCTTGTCGGCAAGTGTCTCGGGCAGAGCCTCACACACCACTGCCACAGCACCACGCTCGACAGCCGCCGAGATGTAGTCGTGACCGTCGGACTGGGTGCCCCTCACTGCAAAGAAACAGCCGCCAGCCTCCACCTTGCGCGAATCATAGCACAAGGATTGGATTTCGGGGTCAGCCGATGTCACAATCTGGACAACAGAAGTGGAAATGAGTAGCTCACTGAGTTGTTTCATATCTAATTTTGTTTTATTTCAATGTTATCATCACCTGCGCCCCAGCCGATATCTTGGCTCCCGCGCGTATACTCTGACTACGCACCACACCACTACCCTTGAAGCTCACACTCAGGCCTCGGCTCTCCAACAGATAGAGCGCATCCTTCAATCCCATACCCACCACATTGGGCATCAGATTTTGGGAGTCGATTGTGGTGATATTTACATTCTGTAACGTATCGGTACGAGCCACACCCCAACCATTGCGGTCGGTGAACGAGACGTGTGGCGAGAACTTGTCGGCAACACGTCTTACCGAGGCGATATTACCGCCCTTAACGCTATGGGGGTGGTGCTTCTGCTTGGTGGTGGCAATCTCCTGATGCGACTCCTCGTCACGATAGTAGATATAATTAACCACATCCCTCACCACAGGGCCCGCCAGCGCCGAACCATAGGTAGCGCCACGTCCTCGCTGGGTGTGAATAGCCACAAAGACCGTATATTTGGGTTTGTCGGCAGGGAAGTAGGCCGCCAGAGAACCCAGGTAGTAACCCTGCTTGTAGGTTGCACCGCCACCGTCGCCACGCTGTGCCACATTGGCAGTACCCGTCTTGGATGCCACGCGGAAGGCAGTCGTATCTCTAAACAAGCCCTTGGTCGTACCCGTACGAGCCGTCTCGACCAAGCACTCGTTGATGAGTCTCAACGCCTCGGGAGAGCATATCTGATCCTCGATAACCCTGGTGGGAAACTTCTGCTCCACCTTGTCGCCTCGGCGCAACTCCTTGACCAATCGAGGAGCCACCATACGTCCACCATTGGCCACTGCATTATAGAGCACCGCCATACGAATCGGAGGCAACTCGATGGTATAACCATAGCCCATATTGGGCAACGAGTGGGTGGACCACTGCGACTTTTTGGTACCCGGAATCGTCTTATTGGGGTCGGGGATATAGGGCAGGCGCTCCTGCATTGAGGTAAAGCCGACATCCTCGCCCAGATGCAGATGCTCACGCAGGAACTTCAAATAGCGTTCGCGGTCGTCCTTATAGTTTTCATAGATGGCCTTGGCGAAATAGACATTCGACGAGAGGGCTGTCGCTGTCTTCATATCAATCATTCCACCGCAGTCGTGATCATCGACCACCACGGGGCCATTCTTGCCGACGGTGGTCTCTTCACCATTCATAGCATCATACTGCGTCGTGATTGGCAACTTGCGATCTTCAATCAGAGCCAGCAATGATATGAGTTTGAATGTAGAGCCAGGCTCAATGCGGCGGTTGAAGGCGTAGTTATCCTTCTCGTAATAGACTCCGCTGCGCTCTCCCGTCTCACCCAAATTGACCAGGGCAAGCACATCGCCCGTCTCGACATCCATCACGATGGCCGTACCCCAAATACCCTTGTGGCGGATGAGCTGGCTACGCAACGCGGCATCGGCCATATGCTGCAAATCGACATCGAGCGTAGTGACCACATCCTGACCATCCTCGGCCTCGATACTGTCGCCCTTATGCACCAGGGTCGAGAAGCCAGGGGCTATGCGCTGGCGCAACTGTATTCCGATGCTACCCGACAACTCCTCGCTATAAACCTTCTCCAAGCCATACTCGCCTCGGCTCTTGGACTTATCCTCCTTGCTAAGGTTGGGGGTAATGCGACCCAACGTGCGGCGCGCAATGTCGCCATAGGGATAGACGCGCGAATCAATTGGCACACGCTCATAGCACATTCCCATATTCCAATTCAGCAACGGATAGGTCTTCAAGGTCTGCCACTCGTTAAAATCCACCTCACGCGGCAGGATATTCACAGGGCGATGGTTGCGGATGGTATCGTAGATTGGAATCTTTTGCAGTTCGGCATTGGTGATAGCATCCCACACCCTCTGAAACAGACCCTCGCGCATAGCGACAGAATCCCTGACGTGCTTGAAACGTATGCAGGTGTCGCGCGAGGTCATCAGGGCGTTATAGAACTCACGCTTCGAAGGCTTGCGGAAGAACAGATGCAGCAGCTCGGCGAGCGAGTCGGCATTCTCACGAAAGATTGGCAACGAGTCAAAGCCCTCGCAACCCATATCAAAATCGATGCGGTAGCGCTGGATGGAGGTGGCCAAGGGTTCACCTCCGCGCGCAAGGATTGATCCTCTAAGTGGCTGGATGGTATCGTGATAGAAGATTCGCTTCTCCAACTTCACCGAATTAACAGCCATCTCGGGGCTCAGGAAGATAAGCCACACCAGACGTACGGCAACGAGCAGACCGGCGAGAAAAAAGACTCCGTACAACCACTTCGCGCGGCTGTACATCTCCTCTTTGATATCTATTTCGGGGCGCTTTCGTGCCATCTCAAATCAAAATCTAATCTTCAACAATCTCTTTTCTCTTGCGAGGCTCCTTCAAGTCGATGCCTCGACGCTGCAACTCCTCGACAATGGCGGCGTGAGTGGTGCGCTGGTAGAGTTGCTCGCGCAGACGTATCGAACGCTCGCGCAAGAGTTGCACCTCACGCTCCAAACGCGAGTACTTCATATCGGCATAGAGTGCCGCAAACATAACCATAATGCTCACAAGCGAAGCCACAGCGATGGCTATCAGATAGCCATAGTGCTTGGCGACCATACTGCTTTGCAGAATCGTACCCGAGAAAATCTGGTAGAAGAGGCGTGAACGCTTCAAACGCTTGCGTGCCTCGGCACGATTTCGCTCCGCCTGCTCGGCACGCTCTTGCTCGATATCCTGCTCGATGTCCTCGTCGGCCTCGCCGCTATTCACACGACGCACCTCGTTGCGTACCTTGCGCAGCAACTCCTCGTCCTCGCGCTGAATACGCAACTCCTCCTCGGTCAGAGGGTTGAAATCATCACTTGTGGGCATCATAATCTGTTATAGTTTTATCGCCGCACGCATCTTGGCTGAGCGTGAGCGTGGGTTGCGCTCGATCTCCTCGGGCGAAGGGATGACGGCTTTGCGGGTCACAACCTCAAACGGAGTCTCCGTACGACCAAAGAAATCCTGCTTTACCTTACCCTCGAAATTACCGCTACGCATAAAGTTCTTCACCAGGCGGTCCTCCAACGAGTGGTAGGAGATAACCACCAACCTACCGCCCGGGCGCAACACTTTGAGTGCCTGCTCCAGGGCCATCTTCAACGCCTCCATCTCACCATTGACCTCGATGCGCAGGGCCTGAAAGAGTTTAGTCAGGAACTTGCTCTCGTCACGCTTAGGAGTACAAGGCTTCACCGCCTCGACCAACTGAGCTGTCGTGAGGATTGGCTGCTGCTCGCGGCTACGCACGATGCACGAAGCAATCTTCCAGGTGGTATCCAACTCACCATACTCCTTCAAAATGCGACCCAGCTCCTCGGCCGAGTAGTTATTGACGATGTCAGCTGCGGTGCGACCGCCACGCTGGTTCATACGCATATCCAGCGGAGCATCGCCGCGGAACGAAAAGCCTCGCTCGACAGCATCGAAGTGATGAGACGAGACACCCAGGTCGGCCAGAATGGCATCAACCTGCTCGACACCCCTGAGGCGCAACGCACCACGCAGAAAGCGGAAGTTGCTCTCCACATAGTTGAAACGCTCATCCTCGGGCGCATTTTTCAACGTGTCGCGGTCCTGATCAAACGAAAAGAGGCGACCACCCTCACCCAACTTGGAGAGGATATGGCGCGAGTGGCCTCCACCACCGAAGGTGAGGTCACAATAGGTCCCGTCGGGATGAATCTGCATCAGGTCGATGGACTCCTCTAAAAGCACGGGAACGTGGTATGTCGTATTATCAAAAGACATATTTGTATTAACATAGGTATATTTGGCTGTAAAGTTAGCGATTTTAGCAGAAATATTGCTTCTTTTCTCAGCAAAAAATTTATTGCCGTGAAAAACAATATCACCAGACACATCGAGCGCCTCACACCACTCTGCCAATCACGACGTGGAGGGATGGCTCTGTATAGTTTTCGAGCGTGGCAGTCGATGCCACTAATGGAGGAGGTGGCAAGACTGCGCGAAGAGGCTTTCCGCCAGGCCGGAGGCGGCACAGGGCGCGACCTCGACCTGGATGACCACGACCTGGCCATAGGAGGTTATAATCAGCTGATTGCGTGGGATATAAACCAGCAGAAAATTGTCGGCGGCTACCGCTATATGCTCTGCAAGGAGTGGCAGTTGGTGCACATCTCGACGCTGAGATACTTCTCGCCCAGCCGCCGCTTTTTGCGCGACTATCTGCCATTTTCGATGGAGCTCGGACGCTCGTTCACAACCGACAGAGGCACGCGCTCGCTATTCACGATGTCGGCTCTGTGGCAGGGGCTGGCAAAGGTTGTCGAGAGGCTGGGATGTGTACGTTATCTCTTTGGCAAGGTGACCGTCTATCCCAACTACAACCACGAGGCGCACCGCCTGCTGTTACTATTTTTAAGAAAATTTCACGCCAGCGACGAGGCTCTGCTATCGGCCGTAGAGCCTATGGCCAAAATCGAAGGTAGCGACCCATTTACAGGAGAGAGTTACAGGGACAATTTCGAGATTCTGGTGGCCGAGCTGCGCCGTCACGGCGAGCATATACCCCCTATGATGCAGGCATATATGCGACTATGCCGCCAGATGAAGGGGTTTGACACAATGTGCAACCGCGACTTTGGCAACACCTTCGAGACGGCCATCCTGTTGCCCGTCGACGGCATAGGCGACGACGCCCGTGGGCGATACTTTTAGCCTCGCCCGACAAACAAAAAAATTGATTTTGAAATGAAGTTTACTCCCTCTCCTCGCGGAAGATATTGAAGCGACGGAGCGCAGGATTGCGGCGCGAGAGGATGAACGTATCGAGAAGAAGCAGAGCCAGCGCCACAGCGATAAGGTACTGATACTGTTCATTATACTCCTCGTATCTCACGGTCGAAAGTTCGCTCTTCTCCATCTGGTTGATGCTTTTGACAATCTCCTCCAAGCCAATCGACTGCTTGGTGGCACGCACATAGGCTCCATCGGTCGCCAGGGCAAGCTCTTCGAGCATCTGCTCGCCAAGTTTCGACACCACCATATCGCCATTTTCATCCTTGATGAACTCGCCACCAATTTCAATCGGCGCACCCTCGGGCGTACCGATTCCGATGGTGTAGATGCGTATGCCCTCCTGCTGAGCCATCTGGACAACCTGGTCGATAGACTGCTCGTGATTCTCGCCATCGGTGATGAGAACAATGACGCGACTCTGGCCGCTCTGGCTTGAAAACGAGAGCGATGCAAGTTCCAACGCCTTGCCTATATCGGTACCCTGCTCGGCGATGAGCGTAGGCGAGATGCGCTTGGTAAAGGCCTGAGCCATACGATAATCCGACGTGATGGGGAGCTGCACCTTGGGCTCGCCAGCAAAGATTACCATACCCACACGCTCCTGCTGCAAACCCTCGAAGAGTTTGTTGATGGCATACTTGGTACGCTCCAAGCGGTTGGGCTCAAAATCCTCGGCAAGCATCGAGTTCGACACATCGACCACAAGCATCATCTCCACGCCCTTGGCCTTCTCCTCCCTGAGTTTTGAGCCGAGCTGAGGGCGTGCCGCAGCGACAATCAGGCAGGCCAAAGCCGTCAGGTAGAGCCACAATTTCAACCTCAGTCGCCCACGCGAATAGGCGGGGATGAGTTGCTTTAAAATCTCAATATTTCCAAAACGCTCCATCAACTTACGGCGATGACGCATCATCACTCCAAAGAGAATCGCCAGCAGAGGAATGAGTGCCAGCATATAGAGCAGTTCTATGTGTGCAAATCGAAACATCTCTGTTATGGTATTCGTTTAAGTATTATGTGCGAGAAGATAAACTCCACCAGCAGCAGAGCCACAGCCGCTAACAACAGCGGCAAGAACTTCTCGTGATATATGGTCAGCTCGGTGACCTCCACCTTACTCTTTTCCAGTGTGTTAATCTCATCGTAGATAGCTTTGAGCTTATCCTTATCGGTGGCGCGGAAATACTTACCGCCCGTGCGCGAGGCAATCTCGGTGAGGGTCTGCTCGTCAATTTCGACATCCATCATCTGGTAGCTCATATCGCCAAAGCGGTCGATGACAGGATAGGGGGCCTTACCCTGCTTACCTACACCGATAGTATATACCTTGATGCCCATATCGGCCGCGATGTCGGCTGCCATCAAAGGGGCAATCTCGCCGCGGTTGTTCACACCATCGGTCAAAAGAATCACCACCTTGCTCTTGGTGTCGCTCTCGCGCAAGCGGTTGAGCGCCGTAGCCAGACCGTTACCTATGGCTGTACCATCCTCGATAACGCCGCTACGCACACGCGCCAACATTGTCTGCAAAGTACTCTTATCAGTGGTCAGAGGACTCTGGGTAAAACTCTCGCCCGCAAATACAGCCACACCTATGCGGTCGCCCACACGGTCAGAGATGAACGATGCTGCGACCTCCTTGGCTGCCTCCAAACGGTTGGGCTGGAAGTCACGCGCGAGCATCGAGCCCGAAATGTCGATTGAGAGCATAATGTCAATACCCTCGGCATTGGTACGACTCTGCTCCTCAACGCCTTGCGGACGGGCCAACGCTACCACCAGCAACGCAAAGGCCGCCATTCGCAACACAAATGGGACGTGACGCAACCAATAACGCAGGGTACGCGGAGCCTTCTTAACGCCCTCGACCGAGGAGATGCGAATGGCAGCACCGCCCTGCAACGTGCGATAGATGTAGTATGCAATCATCGGCGCCAAAAGCACCAACAACCACAACAGATATGGATTTGAAAATCTCATTTTTCTTTCAATAAATTTTATCTTCGGTGGCTGGGGTAGCGCAAAGTGGGTTACACTCAAAGTGCATTGTACCACCAAAAACACAACCTCTGCGGCTGCACTAATTTTGAATTTTAAACTCTAAATCCCCTGCCTTTTTACCAATTCTTCTTGCCCCTGATCAAGATTCCCTTCTTCTGTTCGTCGAGTTTCTCCTGGGTCTTATCCTCCTGAGCCTGGATAGCGTTAAGAAGCTGTTGCTGCTGCTCCTCGCTCATTCCGCTGCGAGGCTTATCCTGACCCTTGGGAGGCTGCTGGGACTGCTCCTTCTTATCGTTGTCGCCACCACCCTGCTGCTCATCCTGCTTCTTATCCTGATTCTGGTCTTGATTTTGATTTTGGTTCTGATTTTGGTTCTGATTCTGATCCTGATTCTGATCCTGGTTTTGATCCTGATTTTGATCCTGATTCTGCTGCTGTTGCTGCTGCTGTTCGAGCAACTTCTTGGTCAGGGCGTAGTTATACTTGGCCTCCATATCATCGGGACGCAAAACAAGACTCTGGCGATAGCTCTTCAACGCCTCTTGCAACTTCTGCTGGGCAAACTGAGCATTACCCAGGTTATAGTAAGCATCGGCACGCTCATCGGCCGTACGCAACGAATCGGCAGCTGCCGACTGCAACAAACCCTCGGCCTGAGAGATATAACCCTGGGCCATCTTCGACTCCGCAGAGTTGGGGTCAGAGGTAGCCTCGGGGTTAGCCATAGCCTGACGCAAGAGGTTGTTACCCAGATTATAACGCGCCTCAAACAGAGTGGAGTCGCAACCCAGCGCGTGCTGATAGGCATCAGCACTCTCCGAGTAACGTTCCTTGTCGAAGAGGCGGTTACCCTTGCGCACCAAGCCTCGCTCGGGCATCTTCTGCGCCGAGGCCGCCACAGCGCACACAAGCGCTACGAGGGTGAATATAATATGTAAACTCTTTCGTTTCATCTCTTCTATTTTTTCTCGTCATCTTCCTCCTCGGGCTGAGGCATAGTCTGCTCGACAAACTCCAAGGCCACACTATAAGCCCTCTCGTTCTCCTCGGCCTCGGGCTCCGCCTTGGCAAACTTCACAAGGTCGGCATCGCGCAACAAATCACACAAATCCATCGCCTGCTTCTGGGGCAAATCGATACCGCGCACGGCGTCGATAATCTCGTCGGAGGTCATCTCCAACGCTCCCACGCCCCACACACCTGCGATGTAGGCACGCAGGATGTCGGTCAGCGTCGAATAGTAGAGTTTATGCTTACCCTCCTGCCACAAACACTCGCTATGCAACTGCTTCAAGTCGCGCAACGCAATCTCGTGGGGTGGCAGAGGTGGGGCTGGCTTGAAGATATCGCCAAAACTCTTGCCATAGTGGGCCAGGATGCGCTTGGTGACAAGGTACAAAACCACCAACAACGCAATGATGATAATGGACCAGATGATATAGCCCGAAATCTCCTCAATCTTGAACTTCATCGTGCGCTGAGGCTTGATGTCGAAGATTGAGTGCGAGGTGGAATCAATCTGGAAGGTATTGACAAACAGGTGCATAGTATCGCGACCACGCAACGTATCGACAATATTCTTGTCGGCATACATCACCTCGGGCACAATGTTGTGGATTCCCTCCTGGAAGGCCGCCATCAGATAGCTCTTGCGTAGTTTCAGTCTACGACCCTCACGCATAAGGGTATCGACCGGGCGATCCTCGATGAGTTCGTAGTAATCCACGCCCTCCTTGCCATAGTAAGGGAAGTGGACATCTTGCATAAGATCCTTCTCGACCTCGATGGTGTAGAGAAATCTGTCGCCAATACCTATCGAGTCGGGCTCGATGTGGCCGCTCACCTTGGGGGCGTTGGCGGGCAGGACCCTCTCAGCAGGCTTCGCGTCCGCGGCATCCTGCGCAAAGGCTATATTGCAAGACAAAATCATCACCACCCAGCACGCCATCAGCCTGCCGAATCCCGATAATTTTGAATTTTGCATTTCGAATTTTGAATTATGTTTTCTCATTATCTCTGCTTAAAGAGTTTAATAAGTTCGGCAACATAGTCTTCCTCGGTGGAGATCATAGCCGAGTCGATGCGGTTGCGACGCAGAAGTTCGCATATCTGCTCGTCGCGCTCCTTCCAACTCTGGGCATAGTGCTCGCGCACACGTCGTGACGAGGTGTCGATCCACTCCTTGCGACCCGTCTCGGCATCCTCCAACTCGACAATACCCACATCGGGCAACTCGGCCTCGCGCTTATCCCACACGCGGATGCCCACCAGGTCGTGCTTCGATCCAGCAATCTTCAACGCATCTTCCAGCGGCTCGCGGTCGCGGCGTGAGTTCATAAAGTCCGAGAGGATAAAGGTCGTGCAGCGCTTCTTGCTCACGTTGGTCATAAAACGTACCGCCTCCGAGATGGCCGTAAGCGAGGATTCGGGCTTGAAACTGATGAGTTCGCGTATGATCATCAGGATGTGGCTCTTGCCCTTCTTGGGCGGAATGAACTTCTCGACCTTGTCGGAGAAGAAGATGCAGCCCACCTTGTCGTTGTTCTGTGCCGCCGAGAAGGCCAGCACAGCCGCAATCTCGGTGATGACATTCTGCTTCATACGCTCCGCAGAACCAAAGCCGCGTGAGGCACTCACATCGACCAGAAGCATCATCGTCAGCTCGCGCTCCTCCTCATAGATTTTGATGTGGGGCTTCGACGAACGGGCCGTCACATTCCAATCAATATCGCGCACATCATCGCCAATGCGATACTCCCTCACCTCGGAAAACGACATACCACGTCCGCGGAAAGCAGTGTGATACTTTCCTGCAAAAATCTCATTCGACAGACCTCGGGTCTTAATCTCGATTTTACGGACTCGGCGGAGAATATCGTTCTCGCTCTGTTGCATAGCTCTATGGTACGATTACGTTGTTAAGTATCTCGGTGATAATCTGTTCGGTTGAGATGTTCTCGGCCTCGGCCTCATAGGTAAGACCAATACGGTGGCGCAACACATCGTGACACACGGCACGCACATCCTCAGGGATGACATAGCCACGGCGACGGATAAAGGCGTAGGCACGTGCCGCCTTAGCCAATGAGATGCTGGCACGAGGCGAACCACCATAGGCGATGAGAGGCTGCAACTTATCGAGGTTGTACTCTGCTGGCTCGCGCGTAGCGAAGATGATGTCGATGATATACTTCTCAATCTTCTCGTCCATATAGACATCTTCGACAACCTTGCGCGCCTTGACGATATCCTCGGGCGAGATGACCTTGCTCACGGCTGGCATACCAGCTCCCGAGAGGTTCATACGCACAATCTCGCGCTCCTCCTGCTTCTTGGGGTATGAAATCTTGGCTTTGAGCATAAAACGATCGACCTGGGCCTCGGGCAGAGGATAGGTACCCTCCTGCTCCAATGGGTTCTGCGTAGCCAAAACAAGGAATGGCTCGGGGAGTTTATAGGTCTCGTCGCCGATTGTCACCTGCTTCTCCTGCATCGCCTCCAAAAGGGCTGACTGCACCTTCGCAGGTGAACGGTTGATCTCATCAGCCAACACGAAGTTAGCAAAAACAGGGCCCTTGCGCACCACGAAGTCCTCGCTCTTCTGAGAATAAATCAGCGTACCGATAAGGTCGGCTGGAAGTAGGTCGGGAGTAAACTGAATACGGCTGAAATCGGCATCCACAGCCTTGGCCAATGTGGTGATAGCCAACGTCTTTGCCAAGCCTGGCACACCCTCCAACAAGATGTGACCATTAGACAAAAGACCAATCAAAAGGGTATCCACCAAATGGCTCTGACCCACGATAACCTTGCCCAGCTCGCTGCGCAGGGTGTCAACAAATACGCTCTCGCGCTCAATGCGCTCGTTAAGTTCCTTAATGTTAATTAATTCACTCATAGTAGTTATTATATTTATCTTTTTATTGTTTACGGTTTTGGGTTGTTTGGGTTGTTTCGCACGCCCACGCGTACAAACAATAACGGATGCAGTGCGAATATTATTGCAAAGATAATAAATTTCTTACTCATAAATGCAAGAAAACAGAAAGAGGAGGCAATATATATCGCCTCCTCCAAAAATTCACTCGTCTCGCTATCCCGCAATCTCGCGAATGATGGCCTGCATCTGGGGATATTGACGTTCCATACTCTGCAAGAGTTTGTATTGGGCGTGGGTACGCACCAGAGTGTGACCCTCATAGGCGGTCTTCCAATACTTCTCGCCATCCATATAATCCATCAAGAAGCGCAGCACCTGCTCGAAGGTGATGTAAATCGCCGAGAAGGCCAGCCATTCAAGCTCGCTATCGCTGATGGTGGCACGCTGCTCCGAGAGGTAACCCTCGGCGTAGGCGCGGAACATATCGAGGCTCATCTCGACATTATCCAGGCACTTGTCATCCTCGGCTCCGGTGTTGGCATAGGAGCGTATGGCATCGCCAAAGTCGTTGAGCGAGGTGGAGCTCATCACCGTGTCGAGGTCGATGGCGCAGAGCACCTTACCCGTAGGTTTATCGAAGAGTATATTACTGATTTTGGTGTCGTTATGAGTAACGTGGGTGGGGATTGTACCATCCTCAACCAACGCCCAGAAATTCATCATCTGCTCGCGGCGGCTCTCAATCCACTCAATCTCCTCAGCCAAGTCCTTCACGCGGCCCATAGGATCGGCAGCAAGCATCGCATCCCACTGCTCGAAGCGCCAGCGGATGTTGTGAAAACCCTTGATAGTCTCATTCAGCGGCTTGTCGAAGTCCGAGAGCAGCGACTGGAAACGACCTATACCCACACCGCCCTGATAGGCCAACGCAGGCGAATCGGCACGATCGTAGGTCGAGGTGTCGGGAATAAAGATGCAGACAGCCCAGAAGTTACCCTCGCTCTCGACATAGAGCTTGCCGTCGAGCGCAGGCACTACGGTCAGCGTCTCGCGCATAGGGTCCGCAACTTTGAGTTTAATATGCTCCGTAACGGCCAGAATATTATCCATCATACCTGGCACATCGGGAAAAACGAGATGATTCTTGCGCTGCAAGATATAGTCTGGGCCATCACCCTGGGTCTTAACCACATAGGTATCGTTAATGAAGCCTTCACCCAGCGGCTCAATTGAGCAAGGCTCGCCCTCGATGGCAAACTGACGAGCTATGTTAAGAAGTTTGTCGTTCATATTATCGATTTTTAATTTTATTCCGCTACAAGGGAGGCTTTTTACAGCCGCGTTGTGTGTGTGTGTGAATGCGGGATGATGTTGTTTATTTTCCCCGAGGATACCACCCGCCGAGCCGCGAGGAGAAAACGAGATTTTATCTCATAATTTTGAATTATTATCAGACCATTACCACCTCGCCGAAAAATTCGGGGCAGTGAAAGTTTGGCTCTGGTTTCGAGATGGGGGCCCAACTCAGGAAATGAGGGCGATCGCACTTATCACCACACTTATAAAAGTTGCAACGTAGCGACTTAGGCACCTTACTCAAACCCAGCAACGAGAATGGGATGACCTCAACGATCCACCACCTCTGACCCTCGCCGCGCGAATCAATCGCCTCGCGAGCAAGCGAGCCGAAGTGACGTATTTGAGCCATCTCTTCCTGGGTAAATGGTCGCGCCTCGGTGCGCGACTTGCGATGGGCGGCAAGCAGCGTACCGATACAATTTATCTCGAAGTTAAAGTAGCCCTCACCAGCGGGATTCTCGACAAAGAACTCCACACAGCTATCCTCCCACACGGGCCCCGAGCCACTCATCGCCACACCTCGCAGATGATGCTCCTCAACGTCGAACATCACCACCAGCGCATCGTCCGAGTGGGCAACGCGAAACTCCACCTTGGGTGCATAGGGATACGCCTCCCAATTCACACACCCAACATCGTAGCCTCTCACACGATCGCGCACCACAAGTCGTATCTCGTCGTCACGGAACTGTTCGATTTTGCGGATGAATCGTGCTTCGATTCGGGTACTACCCTGAGCCGTAGAGGCTTGCGTGGAAGGTTTCATTTTGGTGTAAATTTTAAGGTTTTGGCCTACCCCGACGCTGCACATAGTGCGCCAAAAAGGCAAACATTACTCAAAATTACAAAACAAAAATGAAAAAGTCAATATCGGAAATAGATTTTTTCTCAGATAATCACACCTCATCGGCCCGTCGCAATGGCGTGGGCATCAAGCCCAAAGCGACTATTGCCAGGGGCCAAGATGGACATCGGCTGACCGAGAGTTAGAAGAGTTTAAACTTGCAACCCACCTGGAAATAGGCCTGCTCGGAGCTGGGGTTTACCATAAATTGGGTATATACGGGCAGTGTGTAACGCTCCGACAAAGGAATGTCGTAAGAGGCTTTGAGCGAGAGCATATTGAAGTGGAAACCGCTCGAATCATCATCGTAACGCGATGTATAGTAAGGCACTACGCCGACAATAGCCGAAAAATCGACGTGAGAGATACGAAATGGCACGCTTGCCAAAAAGTAGGAGCTATAAGAGCGCTCGCCCTTTTTGTTCACACCATCGTGACCCAGGATGGTGGTTGTCCACTCGGTGGTAAAGTATTTCCAATCGTAGAAGAGCACAGCCTCCACACCGTGAGATGCGTGACCGATAGGACCATAGGCAAAGAAGCCATCGCCGCGGGTGTTGGTATAGACATCTTTCAGACCGATGTTGAATCGCTTGGTAAGCTGGTACTTCAAACATATATCAATCTCGTACTTCTCGGTGAATTCGTGGGCCGGAGGTGTGAGCTGGGCATTACCCCACGCAAAGAGGTTGAAGCCGCGCCACTTGAAGCCCGCCACGGGCTGGATGCTCACGCCCGCCAGACGCTGACCGCGCCAGATGTAGATATTCGTAAGGTCGGTAGTGAGATAGGGCTGAACCTTATCCTGAGCCACTACGGTGGCCGAAATCATCAAAAGCAGAACTGTGATTATGGTGCGAATCTTCATCGTGTCGTTGTGTTTGGAATTTAGGTTTTCTTCTTAATTTTGTTTTCGGCGCAAAATTACAAATAAAATCGATTATATCCCAATTTTGGCCATCCGCCGCCAAAGAAAGCCCCCGCAACCCCACAACCGAGGCTGGCGCAAAAGAAAAACCTGCCCAACCGCGAGGTCAGACAGGTTCTTGTTTTATGGTCGCAGGCCGCTACCGCCTTGAAGCGTAATGGTCTCACCCGTAACATATTCAGCATCGTCCGAAGCCAGGAAGACGCACACACGACCGATGTCACCCTTAGGGTCAGCAAAGTGACCCAATGGAATACCCTGAATGGTCTTTTCGTAGAGTTCGGGGAAGTTCTCCTTCCACTGCTGCAAACTCTCGGTCATAGCCAACGGGCAGATGACATTCACTCTCACGCCATCGGGGCCCCACTCGGCTGCCGCCACACGCGACATACCACGGATACCCTGCTTGGCTGCGGCATACGACGCCTGTCCCAACTTACCAAACAAGCCCGCACCCGAAGCGAAGTTAATCACCGAACCACGGCTCTGCTTCAAATAAGGGAAGCACTCGCGCATATAGAAAAATGCCGCATAGAGGCCAGAATATATCGCCAGGTCGAAATCCTCCTTGGTGTGCTCAACCAGAGGCATACCCGACTTCGACACCTGGGCATTGTTCACCAGTGTGTTGAGCTTACCAAACTTCTCGATGGTCTTGGCTACCACCATTTTAATAGCCTCCTCGTCGGCACCATCGGCCACGATAGGCAATACCTCAATACCATATTTCTCCTCCAACTTCTGCTTTGCTTCAAGAAGTCTCGACTCTGTTCTTCCTGTAAGGACAAGATTCGACCCCTCCTCAGCGAACGCCTCGGCCAAACCAAAGCCGATACCTTTACCGCCACCTGTAATCAGGGTGACATTTCCGCTTAGTCTATTCATCTTGCTTGTAATTTTTTGTTGTTCAAAAATCTGTGTTGATTTCCCTTTGCGCACCACCATTTTTGCGCCAAAAGAGACTCAAAATTAATAAAAATTCTTTAATTCTGCAATTTTATGCTACACACCGACCATTTTTTTTCAACTCTTTGCACTCTAATTTTATGATTAACTATCGCCATAGAGCTTTCCCAAAAATCACTTTTTTGGCGACAAAACGCCATTTCGGAGTGAGCGGCTGGCGCAGGAAACAAATAAATTTCTATTCGTCCTCACTTAAACTCAGCGTTACCCCACCACAAGGGCAGTGTTTAATTGCTCCCGCTCGGCAAAAAGCAAGTTTAATTAGCTTTTTACCCTCACTTACTCGCAATTTTGAATTTTGAATTTTGAATTTTGAATTTAATAAGGTATCTTTGCGTAATTAAAACCCCAAATTATTATGAAAGAGATGGTATTAGTATCTGGCGGTGCGGGTTACATTGGTTCTCACACTGCTGTGGAGTTGATAAACGCAGGTTACGATGTAGTTGTAGCCGACAACCTCTCAAACTCAGATATGAGTGGTGTGGAGGGTGTGCGCAAAATCACTGGCGTAGATGTTCCTTTCGTGAATGTTGACTGCTGCGACAAGGAGGCTTTCCGCAAGGTTTTCGAGCAGTATAACTTCAACTCGATTATCCACTTTGCAGCTTACAAGGCTGTGGGCGAGTCAGTTGCCGACCCAATGAAGTATTATCGCAACAACCTCACTTCGTTTATGAACGTGGTGGATTTGATGCGTGAGTTTGGCCGTCCAAACATCGTATTCTCGTCATCAGCGACAGTTTACGGCGAGGCTGACGAGTTGCCTGTAACAGAGCTCACTCCTCGCAAGCCAGCCACTTCGGCTTATGGTAACACCAAGCAGATGTGTGAGGATATTTTGCGTGACTCAGTGAACGCTTACGAGGGCTTGAAGGGTATCTCATTGCGTTACTTCAACCCAATCGGTGCTCACCCAACAGCTCTCATCGGCGAGCTTCCACGCGGTGTACCTCAGAACTTGGTGCCATTCATCACTCAGACCGCTGCGGGCGTGAGAGAGTGTTTGAGCGTATTCGGCGATGACTACCCAACACCAGATGGCTCTTGCTTGCGCGACTACATCGACGTTGTGGTTTTGGCAAAGGCTCACGTTGTGGCTATCACTCGTATGATCGAGGATAAGAACAAGACTAAGTACGAGGTGTTCAACATCGGTACTGGTAACGCAACATCTGTTTTGGAACTTGTAAACAGCTTTGAGCGCGTGAACGAGCTTAAACTCAACTATAAGGTTGCTCCACGCCGTCCAGGTGACGTGGTTTCAATCTGGGCAGACACAACCCTTGCTAACCAGGAGCTCGGCTGGAAGGCAGAGCGCTCGTTGGACGACACCTTGCAGTCGGCTTGGGCTTGGGAGAAGAACGTTCGCGGCATCGAATAATCCCGACGCACGAGCAATAATCCAGCAAGAAAAGCGTTAGCATAATGCACGGGCTGCACAAGCGGCCCGTGCAGAGTGTTTCTAAATAACTACGATAGATGAAAAAATTATTGATTCTCATAGTATTGGTGGTGATGGGCATTGCTCAGGTGTCGGCACAGAAATACTATATTCCCCGCTTCAAGAAGACCAAGATCGAGCGTGACTACACGCTGGACAACACCAAGCACAAGTGGGCTATCAATTTGGGTGGTAGCTACAACGCCTGCCTCGGATTGCAGGACAAGGTCAAGTATGGCGAGCGCGGCGACAAGGTGGCATACCCAAACAGCACACACCTCTCGGGTGGTTCGTTCTACCTGAGTGCAGGTTATCGCTTTGGCGATCACATCATAGCAGGTTTGGAGAGTGGTTTCCAGTTGCAGGGTACCGCTAATTCTATTCCGCTCTACGCCACGTTGAAATACTACTACGGCAAGCCCGTGCAGACCAAGCGCTACCGTTGGTTTAACTACCTCAACGTCGGCCCTCAGTTCTACCTGGGCAGCAGTTCAAAGACGATGGGTGGCTTGGTGGCAGCTGGTGGTGGTCTAAGATTCTTGATGTCGAGATCTACAAAGTTTGACCTCTATATGGGCTACCAGCTCAATATGCGTCAGCGCGTACCTTCGGCGGGAGGTAAGTATGACTACGATGAATCAGATATTAAATTTCGCCAATATGCCCACCTCGTTCAGGTCGGCATAAACATTCCTCTCTGGTAAGGAGAGCGATCTCAACCTACAAAACCTAAAAACGAAAGGCGAAATATAGGCCAAGGGGTTGCACAGTAGAGATGCTGAGCGACCCTTTATTTTTTTGCTGTGCTATCCGAAATGCAGCTTGCGACTGCGCTCAACGACTTCGACTCAGCCATATTGCGACAACGGGCAGACCCCGAGTCCGACTTGACTTTGTCCGAAATGATTTGTATATTTGTAGAGGTCAAAAAAAATCCGAGAGCTATGAGATTTATCTACTCATTGCTGCTTGCCTGCATAACATTTGCGGCCGCAGCCCAACCCACAAGCAAGAGATATGGCGCCGAGCCACTCAACTCCAAGTCACGCCGCGAGTGGCAGAAAATCGACCGCCCAGTCATAATGCAGTTCTTCCAGGAGGAGGTCTATGGCACGCAGCCTCCGACCCAACCGACGGTAGAGTTTCGCGTAGTGAGCGAAGGGGTGAGCCACTCTGATAGGGTGATAAGACGCGAGGTCGAGATGTGCATCGGCGGCACGACCAAGGCACAGATTCTAATCTACCTGCCACGCAACCACCGAGGAAGAGTTCCCGCCTTCGTGGCTATGAACTTCCACGGCAACCACACCACCTCGTTCGACCCCGAGATTGCAATCTCGCCAGCCGCACCCAAATCCAACCAACGAGGCAGCAGCAGCTCGCGATGGCCTGTGGAGATAATCACCGAGGCTGGCTATGCCGTCGTGACGCTCTATCGTGGCGACATCGACCCCGACTTTGACGATGGTTTCCAGAACGGCATACACCCCCACTTCTACACCGAGGGGCAGAGCCGCCCTCACGCTAATGAGTGGGGAACGATAGGTGCGTGGGCGTGGAGTCTGATCCGCGTGATGGATTACTTGGAGCGTGACGGCGACATCGACCACAAGCGCGTAGCTGTGGTGGGACACTCGCGCCTGGGCAAGACGGCGCTGTGGGCAGGGGCTCAGGATGAGCGTTTTGCGATGGTCATATCCAACGACTCGGGCTGCGGAGGAGCCGCCCTATCGTCACGCAAGATGGGCGAGACGGTGGAGAAGATCAACTCGTCATTTCCACACTGGTTCTGCGACAACTTCAACCGCTACAACAATAACGAGGAGGCCCTGATGGTCGATCAGCAGGGTTTGATAGCCTTGATAGCTCCCCGACCCGTATATGTAGCAAGCGCCTCGCTCGATGCGTGGGCCGACCCCGAAGGGGAGTTCTTAGCAGCGCTATATGCCACGCCCATATATGAGCTCTACGGCAAGCAGGGATTAAACACTGACCAACTACCAGCCATCAACACCCCCATTGGCGAGGGCCACATAGGCTACCACCTGCGCCAGGGCAAACACGACATCACGGCCTACGATTGGCAGCAATTCATCAACTTCGCCAATCGCCACTTCCGCCGCCAAAGATAGTTTTCTACAACAAAACAACTAAGCAACAAACCGAAGAGCCGCCAGACCCTATTTGCTGGGTAGGCGGCTCCTCGGTTTTGCTATACTATATATTTATATAGGACGTTATCGTCTAACCTTCACAACGGTATATGAGTAAGGTTGCAACACGCACTCGCCCGCAAGGAAATCGACCTGCTGCTTCTGGGCCGTAATGCGCTGAGGCTCGTCGGGGCTGTTCACATCGTTCTCATCACCCGCAATCGCCCACTTCTCGGCCTTGCGAATCTTGCCAAAGGTAGTGAAATCCAACTCAATGCTCTGAGCCTCGGTGGCCAGGTTGACAATATGCAACACCAACTCGCGGCCATCATCGGAGCGTGTCGCTGTGATGTCGAGCGTATCGCTGCGGCGACCCACCATCACACTCTCAACGAGCAGTGGCTGATGATGCTGCGAGGCGAGCTTCTGGGCGTGATAAGGAGGCATACCCCACACCTTGTCGGGAGTGAAGAATATCTGACCCTGATTCCAGCCATTATCGTTCTGCAAGTATGGCTCCAAGGCATTCGCAGGGCAGGTGGTCAGCACAAAATCACCCACTCGGCGCACCGCATTCTGGACAAGGACGTGAGAGAGCATACGTCTTACGCCGTGTGACGAGCCATTCTCTTCAAGGATGGCGCAACGCATTGTAGTAGAGGGGTTCCACTCTTTGAACATAGCCTCCATTCGGCGGAGCGAGCCCTCGACCTTGCGTGCCGAAGCAATATCATCAACCCAAGGATGGAAGTCCCAATATGAGGCCTTGCCATCGAGCGCTCCAAAGACCTTGCGCATCAATTCTGGACGACTCTCGCGCCACCACGCCGAGTGGATGAATTCGAGCGATGGATCCACCTTGCGCATAGCCTCCGAGAGCAACAAGAAACGCTCGATATAGTAGTCATAGGCAGCCTCGGTGTCCATCTCGAAGAGGGTCTCCTCGTTACCTATCTCGACATACTTCACGCCATAAGGTTTGGCGTGACCATCGCGCACACGCTGCGCACCCCACTCGGTGGAGCCGTCGCCATTGAAGTACTCAACCATCTGGGCCATCACCTCGGGATCATCGTTGATATTCACCGCAAACGAGAGCTCGTAGCCCATCGCCGAGGCGTACTCAACAAACTCGATGATACCAAAGCCGTTGGTCGAGTGGTGGTACCACTGGCCATAATATGGCTCACGCTCACTGCGCTCGCCACGCATCGAGGCAAACTTATACTCGGGAGCATTGGTCATCGAGCCACCATAGCGCAACATTGTGAGACCCTGCTGCTCGAAGCAACGCGCAATGTCACCCCTGACGGGCAGGCCCTTGAACGAATCACCCTTCGAGAGCATCAGCATAGCCTGGTCAGCCCAAATCTTACCCTTACCCTCGACATACAGAGCAAAGCGAGCCTTAGGATCGGTAGCATTGGCGCGGAGCGTGAACTTATGCCTACTCCACTCCGACGAGATGTTTTTCAACTCGGTGCGACCATACTCCTTGCCATCCTGACCTTGGAGTGCAACCCACACCCTCTCGGCCGAGCCTTTGAGCATAATCTCGCCATCGAACTTCTGACCTTTGCGAGTTGCGATTCCCCAACGATTGAGGCTGCGATTGGCAACACCCACACGACCCTCAGAGGCCTCATTCTCAATCACCTGCGACTGCAAGCCTGTCGTAGCTGTCGAGCAATCGAGCGCATAGTAAGGCTTAGAATCATCACTATAATAGGCATCCCACATTCCACTCACAGCGTGGGCATTATCAGGCTTGAAAGGAAGGTCAAACACCTTGCCATCGTAACCCACCCTGAGGTTGCGGAAGCTCACATTGCTATTAAACGAACGCACGCCCACAGTACCCATCGTCAGCGGGTTATCCTTATGCTCGTAGCTCAGCACCTGCTCGCCATCGAGATACACGGTGATGGTCGAGCCCTTGATCTCGGCACGCAACTTATGCCACTCAAAACCCAACACCTCGCGGCGGGGGCTTGTGGCCAGCGGCGTATAATTCTGACGATGAACACTGAGTCGCACACCACGATTCGTGAGGGCTACCTCATAGCCATTGAAGTTGTCGTAACCATTCTTGGCATCACTCACTCTAAGCAACAGCTCGCCGTTGTAATCGCCTATGGCGTCGGCGCGAACCTCCACCTCAGCCCAGCCATCAGCGAAGGCGTGGGAGTTGGCGATAATCTTGGCCGTTGGTTCGGAATAGACCTGAATGGCGTCACCATCCATTCTCACAGGGCTGTCGTAGTGGCTCATACCCACAAAACCCTCAGGCAAGATACCCTCCTCGAAGCTCTCGCCGAAGATGCGCTGGGAGTAAAACCCACCATAAATTTCGTGGTTCACATCCTCCATACCTGCACCATAAAGCAGGGGTGTGATGTTACCGATGACCTTGTCGGGATGGATTTCGAGTTTGAGCCCCTGGGCCTGCACAACGGCAGCCGCCACGAGAAGTTGAATGAAGATAATGAGTCTTTTCATAGTTGTTATTTTAGTGTTAATCATTTCAGCAACACGCCATCAGACAACCACATACGAGATTGTCTGAACAAATTTAACAACCAATTATCAGATGTGCAACAGAAACAAAAAAAAAGATGCACTACAAATTGTAGCGCATCTCGGAGGTCCGAAGCGGATTCGAACCGCTGTAGACGGTTTTGCAGACCGGTGACTAAGCCACTCATCCATCGGACCATCAAAATGGCGATATGCTCGCTCATTCGGAGTACAAATATAGACAAAATTATTTTATCCACAAAATATTGGAGCAACTTTTGTGATTTTTTAGTAGAATTTCGGTTTTTTGCCACTTTTCGGGGCGCATTGGCGAGTATCTTTTAGCGCAAGCAGCCCCTCGGAGCAAGATTTCACATCCGCCACACCGCCGCCATCGGCTCCGTCCCCAACTTCGACACCGACCTCGCTGGCGACTCCCCCGACATCAACCAAAAACCAAGCTACCATCCTATCAAAATCCAGACCAGCCCACCCGCAGACAGCACTTCGCAGGACGACAGTTTATTTAATGAAACGAGCAAAAATTATGAGATTACGATTTTTTTTATATCTTTGTTGGGGTTAGAGTGCGCATATCACACCGACGGCAGTCCATCGGGCGGCGAACTCAACAATGGAACATTAAAGGTATGAAAAGAATTCTATTTTTTATAACTATCCTGGCGGCAGCCATTATGCCAGCCAAGGCACAGCAGAGCGAGGCGCAGCCCCAAGGCAAGGCCATCATAAATGTATTTGGGAACTTCCACACTGGATTTGGCGCCGAGAACGACGTACGCGGCTTTGCAATGGACAGAAGTTATTTCGGATACCAATATTCGTTGGCTAACGGACTCTCGTTCAAGGCGGTGATGGATATCGGCAAGTCGAGCAATGTGGGTGATTTGCAGCGCATTGCCTACATCAAGAACGCCCAGGTGGGATGGAAGAAAAATCGCTTCACGCTCTACGGAGGATTGATTTCAACGACGAGCTTCAAGGTTCAGGAGGAGTTTTGGGGCTACCGCTATATGAAGATGGTGTTGCAGGACTACTACAAATATGCCAGCAGTGCCGATCTGGGTCTCTCGGTGGCATATAAGTTCACCGACTGGCTGTCGGGCGATGCCATAGTGGTCAATGGCGAGGGATACAAGAAATTGCAGGTGGGCGACGGTCTGCTCTATGGCCTTGGCCTAACGACCAAACCCGTCGAGGGGCTGACTCTGCGCGCCTACGCAAGCCTAAACGAAGGTAGCGACAAGAGCAAGGAGGATATCTTGATATATGCCCTCTTTGCGGGATACAAGTGCGACGCATTCTCGCTCGGCGCGGAGTACAACCTGATGCAGAACGCATCACACGTGAAGGATGCCGACCAGTGTGGCGTATCGTTCTACACCACCGTGAAAATCAGCAAGATGATTAACGCCTTTGCCCGATATGACGAGATCGGTTCGAGGGGGTACTGGAATAGCGAACAGGATGAGTCAACCTATATGGCGGGCATAGAAATCAAGCCCTGCAAGTATGTGAAGATTGCGCCCAACTTCCGCTACCACGACCTGAAAGCGAGTGGAGCAAAGGATAAGTGCTACCTCTACATCAGTTGTTTCTTCGGATTGTAGTCCAAACCAGAGCCCGACAACACCAAGCCTAAGGGATTGACCCAGCACTTCGCGTGGAGTTGCTTTATTAAAAAGTCTATACTATGCCATTGGAGAGTATCGCATTGAGTTTTGTGCCGCAGTTGGGTGTGCGAGGCGCCGCCCATCTGGTCGATTGTTTCGGGTCGGCACGCGAGGTCTATGCCGCAACGGAAGAGCAGCTCATCCAATGTGCAGCACTGCGGCCAGACATTGCCCGCAACATCACGCTCAAAAAAGGATTCGCCGAAGCTGAACGCGAACTGGCCTACTGCAAGGCACACGACATTGTGGCCATAGGCTGCGACGAGGAGCTATACCCTCCTCTGCTACGCCAGATTGAGGATTTCCCCACAGCCATATACCTAAGAGGCAATGCCGATATTTTACGTCGCCGCCAGGTGGCCTTTGTCGGCACACGAAAGATTACGCCTTATGGTCAGCGTATGTGCGAGCAACTCGTCGAGCAGCTCCACGAGCTTGTGCCCGACGTGATAATCACCAGCGGCCTGGCCTATGGAGTGGATGGTGCGTGCCATCGTGCCGCGCTGGCCTACGGAGCAACAACACTGGCCGTGATAGCCAATCCACTGCCTGGCGTAACTCCGACCGCACACACCTCGCTGGCCAAGGATATCGTGGCGCAGGGAGGTGCCATACTCACAGAACTGAACTCACAAACCAAAAATAACGGACGATTCTTCATCCCGCGCAACCGCCTGATGGCGGGAATGAGCGCTGGCACGGTGGTCGTGGAGAGTGCCGAATCGGGAGGCTCGCTCTCGACAGCAGCCTTTGCCGATGGCTATGGGCGCGAGGTGATGGCTGTACCAGGCAGAGCAGTAGATGCCGCATCGCGCGGATGCAACCTACTGATTCGCAACCGCAAAGCCCAGATGGTGTTGTCGGGAAGCGACATCGTCGAGGAGCTACGCTGGGAGCTTCAACTCGACACTCTACCCAAGCCCGAACACAAGGCCCTGCCACTGAGTCCCGAGGAGCAGCAGTTTCTCTCGCTTTTTGAATGCAACCCTGTGAGGCTGGACCAGCTTGCCGCGCGTAGCGCAATGTCACCAGGAGAGTTGTCGTTGATGTTGATGGATTTGGAATTATCGGGAGCCATACGCGAACTTCCGGGCAAACTATACGAAAAACGGATATGATACTGATAGATACACACTCACACCTCTACGCCGAGGAGTTTGACGGCGACCGAAGCGAGGCCTTGGAGCGTGCGCGCGAGCGTGGCGTGGGGCGACTGCTGCTGCCAGCCATCGACAGCGAGAGCCACGAGCGATTGTTCGACCTCGCACGCCAGGCAAGCGACATCTGCCGCCCAATGATGGGCCTCCACCCCACGTCGGTGAACGAGAATCCTCGTTGGAGGGAGGAGTTGGAGTTGGTGGCGGAGTACCTGATGCACCCGCCCCAGCAGATTAAGTTTTGCGCCGTGGGCGAGATAGGTCTGGACTACTATTGGGACACAGATTACGTCGCACTGCAACGCGAAGCCTTCGTCTGGCAGTGTCGCCTGGCCGCACGCCTTGACCTACCCGTCGTTATCCACACACGTTCGGCGTGGGAGGATATGACAACAATCTTGGAAGCCGAGTGCCGACGTGCCGAGCAGCAGGGTCAGCGACTGCGCGGTGTGCTACACGCCTACTCGGAGAATGCCGCCACATACCGCCGTCTGCGCGACTGCGGCGATTGGCTGTTTGGAGTGGGAGGTGTGGTCACATTCAAAAAGAGCCTCCTGGCCGAGGCTGTCAAGGAGATGGAACTCAGCGACATCGTCTTGGAGACCGACTGCCCTTATCTCACGCCTGCACCCCACCGCGGCAAACGCAACGAGTCAGCCTACGTTAGCCACATCTGCGACAAAGTGGCCGAGTTGAAGGGTGTGGAACCCGACGAGGTGGCACGCATCACCTCGCAGAATGCCCGACGTATGTTCCTGAGCGAAGAAAGTGCATAATATTTAAGGTAAAATATATGAAAGCTAACAGCAGCTATCGTTCGTCGATACTTATAATCTACACCGGTGGAACCATCGGTATGAAGACCGACGAGGAGACAGGCGCATTGGTGCCTTTTGATCTCAGCGGCATATATGAGGAGTTTCCCTCGCTGCGACGCCTGAATGTGGATATCGATGTCCACACGATGCCCAAACTCATTGACTCGTCGAATGTCCAGCCATCGGACTGGTGTGCCATAGCCGAAGTCATACGCCTGAACTACGAAAAATATGACGGATTTGTGATTCTCCACGGCACCGACACAATGTCGTACACAGCTTCTGCTCTGAGCTTTATGCTCGAAAATCTGGCCAAGCCTGTGGTCTTTACAGGAAGCCAGATTCCTATCGGTCTGCTGCGCACCGACGGCCGCGAGAACCTGATTACAGCCATCGAGGTGGCAGGTACACGAGCCGCCAACAAACCTATGGTGCCCGAAGTTTCGCTGCTCTTCCACAGCTGTCTCTACCGCGGCAACCGCACCCGAAAAGCGAGTGCAGAGGAGCTCGATGCCTTCCGTTCGCCGAACTATCCGCCGCTGGCCGAGGTGGGCGTAAAGATAGCCTACAACACAGCCAACATCATCCCTGCAAAGGAGTGTTTGGAACCGTTGCAGATAGCCACGATGATGAGCGAAGGTGTGGCCATCATCAAGCTCTTCCCCGGCATCGGAGAGTACACGCTGAGAGCCATCCTCTCGGTCGAGGGATTGCGCGGCGTGGTGCTCGAAACATACGGCGCGGGCAACGCCCCAACGGCCGACTGGTTCCTATCGCTGATGCGCGAAACGGTCGAAAGAGGTGTGCTGGTGCTCAACGTGACCCAGTGCGACAACGGCTCGGTGGAGATGCAACTCTACGAGACAGGACTCAGATTGCAGAAGGCGGGCGTGCTCTCGGCCTATGATATGACCACCGAGGCGGCAATCACAAAATTGATGTATGTGCTGGGTAAAAACCTCTCGACAGAGGAGTCAATTGAGATGATGAAGAGGCCTTTGCGCGGAGAATTTACACTTCAAGGAGTTGCTCAATAAAAAAATAATTACTATATTTCGGTCCGTAAACTCCACAAAATGAGCATCTACGGTTCCAAAACTTGCGAATCGAAGATGCAATGCGCTGGATTACAACGCGTTAGCCACAACTGCGCGCAAACCATTTTTTAGGCTGAATGGCCTCGATTTAGGGCGCGAGTATTGGCAGGAGGAGATGCAGGGAAAATATTTTATTGCATAAAGGAATAAATATTTGCTTTTTAGAGGATAAAAAACTATCAAAATTAATACAAAACACTAATTAAAAACTATTTAAAAAAGCTATGAAAAAAAATCTTATGTTTTTGGCAGTAGCCGCACTTGGCACTGTTAATGCTTTCGCACAGGAGGCTGCCGTTGCAGCAGAGACTGAGCTCGCAGGTGATACTATGCACCAGATTTTGATGCAGAAGTTCCTCGAGGGTGGTTGGGGCTGGATGTTGCCCGTATTGGTTTGTTTGGTAATCGGTTTGGCGGTTGCTATCGAGCGTATGTTGTACCTCTCATTTGCTAACATCAACACTAAGAAGTTCGTTGAGACATTTGAGAAGACTTTGAACGAGCAGGGTGTAGAGGCAGCTAAGGATTTCTGCCGTAACACTAAGGGCCCAGTTGCTTCTATCTACTTCCAGGGTTTGGATCGCTACGAGCAGGGTATGGACGCTGTTGAGAAGGCAGTTGTTTCTTACGGTTCAGTTCAGACAGGTCAGATGGAGTCAGGTCTTTCTTGGATTGGTTTGTTCATCGCTCTTTCTCCAATGTTGGGTTTCATGGGTACCGTAGTAGGTATGATCGAGGCGTTCGACCAGATCCAGGCTGCTGGTGATATCTCTCCAACCGTTGTAGCAGGTGGTATCAAGGTTGCGTTGTTGACTACTTTGATGGGTCTTATCGCTGCTGTTATTCTTCAGTTGTTCTACAACTACATCATCTCTAAGATTGATAACTTGGTGAACACTATGGAGGATGCTTCAATCTCTTTGGTTGACATCTTGACAGCATACAATAAGAAATAATTAATACCCTTAAAGAGTAATTTACAATGGAGAAAGTTTTGAAATATTCATTGGTTGCATTGCTTGCTCTCTCTGTGGCAATGATTTTCTGGGCAGTGTTCACTACCCCAGAGAACGCAACAGTTGAGAACGCAACAGCCGTAGGAGCATACCTCTACTGGGGTTACTTCCTTATGGGTGCAGCTGTCGTAGCAGCGTTGGTTGGCGCTGGTATGGATTTGCTCAAGAAGCCAGAGGGTATCAAGGGCGCGTTGATTGCAGTAGTAGCAGTAGTAGCTATTATCGTCGTTGCCTATGTAATCTCAACAGGTCACGATTTCCAGATCGTTGATTTGGGTAACCAGGGCTACTTTGAGCGTAAGGAGACAGTTATCACTGATACTTGTCTTATTGTATTCTATGTAGCAATGGCAGGTGCTGTTATTTCAGCTATCTATTCAGCTGTGACAGACGCACTCAAATAATGAAAGGAGACGTTTATGGCAGGTAATAAAAGAAAAACACCTGATATTAACGCCAGCTCACAGGCCGATATCGCCTTCTTGTTGCTCGTATTCTTCCTCGTGGCAACTACGATGAATACCGACAAGGGTATCTCTCGTGTCTTGCCTCCAATCCCACCCGAGGATGTGAAGGTAGAGGATCAGAAGCAGAAGGAGCGTAACGTACTGTTGGTATTTGTCAACGGAGCTGGTCAGTTGATGGTCGGTAACGAGGTGACTGACATTCGCCAGTTGAAAGACAAGGCGAAGGAGTTCATCTTGAACGTAAACGACGATGAGGATAAGCCTGAGAAGGAGGATAAGGAGATTGATATGCCAGATGGCTCAAAGTGGACTTATACTACAAGTAAGGGTGTTATCTCATTGCAGACAACTCGTGATACAGGTTACGAGACCTACATTGCAGTTCAGAATGAGCTTACTCGCGTTTTCAACGAGATTCGTGAGGATGTCTCAATGATGAAGTTCGGAAAGTCATTTGGCGATTTGAACGAGGATGAGCGTAAAGTAATAACCACGGCTGTGCAGCAGAAGATCTCTGAGGCTGAGCCACGTAAAGCAATCAAGAAGTAATATGGCAGTAATGAAAAAGAAGGGTAGCAAGGAGTTGCCCGCAATTTCGACAGCATCACTTCCTGACGTGATCTTTATGATCCTCTTCTTCTTTATGGTGTCAACCACTATGCGAGATCAGGAGGTATTGGTGCGTTACAAGCTCCCTAATGCAACAGAGGTGCAGAAGTTGGAGAAGAAGAACTTGGTAAGTTATATCCACATTGGTGTTCCTGTGACTCATATGCAGGCTCGCTATGGTACAGCTCCCAAGATTCAGTTGAATGACACTTACAAGACTGCAAAGGATATTGGTGATTTCATCGCAGCAGAGCGTGATCAGCTCAACGAGGCTGACCGTGCACAGATGACCACCAGCATCAAGGCGGATAGAGAGACTAAGATGGGTATCATCACAGACGTTAAGCAGGAGCTTCGTCGTGCTAATGCTTTGAAGATCTCTTACGCAGCAATCGAGGCAGAGAGTTATTAATCGACAGCGGGTCTCCCGCCGAAGGTAATAACCAGGTAATATTGAGAACAGTCTAACCCGTGGGGTTAGGCTGTTTTTTTTTGTGGGTAGTGAAGAGTGTGTGAGGTGTGAGTCAAAGGAGAAGGAGAAGGAGAAGGAGAAGGAGAAGGAGGAAGAGTGCCAACCACGCAGCAAAGATACATCCTTATAATATTAATACACCTAACTCGCAAATCATCTCCCTTCATTGTCCAACCTTAGAAAGAATCAACGAAAGAAAAAATTATTTTTGTAGCAATAATTTTGTCGAATCTGGCACCTACCTCCAACAGACCGCATCCCTCAAAAATTGCCCACTAATTCGCTGCATAAAACCCTTTTGTCCTATTTAGGGTAGGGTAAATGGTTTAATTCATAGCAAATACAACATTTTCTTGTATTTTGTTGTACTATTTTTAACTTTCCGATTATATAAAGAGTACCTTTGCCGTACAACACAGCAAAAGAACATTCTTAAAACCATTAAATTATGAATTCAGTAGAGAACGATAGCCAAGCAACTATCGTAAAGTTCGTGGAGACTAATTATGCAGGGATACAACGCCTCCACCTCTCGCGCTACGCCATAGGATATGTGGTACGCGGTACGAAGTATCTTTATTATGGCGACTCACGTCATACGATTTCGCGCGGCGAAGTATTCTATATGGGCGTGGGCAACCACTATGTGGAGGACATTCCCGAGGAGGGTCGCAACTTCGAGCAGATTGTGATCTATTACTCGCCCGACCAATTACAGAGGATATTGTTGAACCTGAATATGAACTATTCGATTAACATCACAAACTCCCACTCGTGCGAACGTTGCCGCCGCCACAACCATATCTCGGCTGTTGCTTCATCTTCACTACGCAACCTGTTTAGCCATCTGTCGAACTACCTCTACGATGATAACTTTATCCACGACGTGGCGGCCGAGAACCTGAAAATGACTGAACTTATCTACACTATCGTAGCGATGGAGGAGGGCTGCCTGAGAAGCAAGGTTTTGAGCAATATGGATGCCGCCTACGGTTCGTTCGAGCAGATAATCTATTCAAACATCTTCCGCGACATATCAATCGAGGAGCTGGCCTCAATCAGCCACCGCTCGCTGACCTCTTTCAAGAAGGAGTTTAAGCGACACTTCGTGATGCCACCTCACCGTTGGTTTATCCATCAACGATTGATGCAATCGAGGCTGCTGTTGATGTCAACATCGAAGTCAATTTCAGAGATAGGTAATGAGTGCACATTCCCAAATACGTCGCATTTTATAAAACTTTTCAAAAAGGCCTACGGAACAACGCCAGCAATTTATCGCACACGACACTCCAATTTCCTGATGTCGAAGCGCGGAAAGCTGGCTGAGTGCGGCCGAGAGAGGGGTCTCTCTGAGATTAGGACTTCGGCAGTATAGTTAGAGAAAAGTGAATTATGTAAATTTTTTAATAATTCAGGGTGCTTGTTTTGATAAAAATTACTAAAAAGCAGACTTCATTTTTTGCTAATGTCAAAAATTACCCTATCTTTGTGACTGCAAATCTGGGGTGACCCATATTTTCTCATTAACCTAACTAACCTAACAGAGTGGTGAATGTTGCCAGACATTTACCACTTATTTTTTGATATTACAGCAAACGAAAAAGGCCGGTAGCCAAGATTAGAATGGATAACCTACGCCGAAGTTAAGCGCAGTGTTGCGCCAGCGCAGGCCATCGACCCATCGCTGACCCTCGGGCAGGTTGGGATTGTGGAGCTGCACACCCCAATCAAGACGCAGGATGACAAACGTAATATCTACGCGCAGGCCGACGCCCGTATTGAAGCCGAGCTGCTTGTAGAAATTATTCCAATTAAAGACACCCGATGAGGGTACGTCGCTACGGTCGTTGCCCAAGTACCACACATTACCCAAATCGAGGAACGTTGCACCGTTGAACATTCCCCAGATGGGGAATCTGAATTCGAGGTTGGCTTCCAGACGCATATCACCCATCTGAACGGGATAAGCTGTATTTTGGGCTGGCGTATTACCAGGGCCCAACGTACGAGGAGTCCAACCACGCATACTATTGCTACCACCCACATAGAACAGACGATCAAATGGCAGCGCTGTGGAGTTGCCATAAGGCACGCCCACACCCGCAAAGATACGGCCCGCGAAGGCGGTGCGCTCGCCCACCATAATCTTGCGACTCAGGCTCACATCGCCTCGCACATACTGCGAATAACGCACACCCAGGATCTCATAGTCGCCACTGGCAGTCTTCTCGGAAAAGAGATGCTCAGCGAGGCTCAGCACATTACCCGCCGACTCGAAGTTGGCCCTGAGCAAGGTGGCATTGCCGCCGATGTGCTTATTCTGGTTGTTGTAGGTGTAGCTTGCCGACAGGCCCACAATCGCCTGAGTCTTGTAACTTTGGCGCAGGTATTCGTTTTCCAACGACGAGAAGAAGTTATTGTCGATATAGCCCACATTAATCCAATTCAAATCCAGCGGACGCAACTGATAGTGGTAACGGCCATTGAGGCTACGCCACGAGTAGGTCCAGGCGATGCGCGAGAGATCGCGGCGATAGTATGGGCGATCCTGATAGTTGTAGGATAGTTCCAACTTGGTGCGTGGCATATTGATGTTGCGCGTCGAGACCCTGAAAGGGGCGATGATGCGCGGGAATTGCATACCCACGCTCAGACCAATCTCGTTGGCACGACGGCGCGCAGCGTGCTTGGCCTTCATATACTCGTAACCAAACGTGAGCGAGGTATTGAGCGTCTCCAAGCCTCGAAAAAGGTTGCGGTTCTGGTAGCCGACCGTTGCGCTGAGGCCATAGAAGCTCGATGTAGTACTACCCTCTACCTCAACATTATAGCTCTGTTTCAATGTTGGCGAGCAGAGGATTTGGCAACGAAGCATATTCTCGCGTATATCCTCATAGGTGGTCGGCGAATAGGGATTACGTCCCTCGCCCGCATAGTGCGACAAGGCTGGCTGTTCGCCCTGAGGCATCTCCTCGAACACCACGCGCGCACTCTTGAAGTAGCCCAGCGACATAATCTCGCCATAGGTGCGGTCCACCAGCGAGGCATCATAGACCGTGCCGGGCGTAAGCGGAATGGCCGAGTGCATCACTTGGGGGCGCACGTTGGGTTTGCCCTGCGATATGATGTTAAGGCCCGAGTAATAGGTGGTGTCGGTATTGGCGGCTGCATAATCCTCCTGCGCCACCGCAGGGTCGTAGTTGGTCACAACGTCAATCGAGCCGATGCGATAGACTTTATTGTTATCCATTATGGCTCGACCACGCTCGTCGTAACCCGTAATGTTACGCTTGACAATCATCCTCACTCCTGCCTGACGCTCGCCGCTGAGCGTATCGACACGATACTCTATGTTGTTGATTGAAAAGTTGTAATATCCTCTATTATTGAGATACTTAGCCACTCGCTCGCGCTCCTTGTCCAAAATCGGGATGTCGAACACAGCCCCCACTTTGAGCAGCGACTGGGCGGTGTCGGCCTCGATGATGGGGCCCAACTGCTTGTCGCGGAACTCATAACTCACGCTGCTGATGCGATAAGGCTCGCCCTGATGAGTGCGATAGGTCACATAGGCGCGCTTGGGGCGGCGTGTGGTATCAATCTCGTAGCTCTCGCTCGACGAGTTGTAGCCCCTGGAATCCATATAGAGTTGCAGATTCTGGGCGCTCTTATGCGTCAGCGAGAGGTCGAGCAACACAGGCTCCTCGCCCACCTTGCGTTTGAAATTATTCCACCAATTATTCTTCTGAGGATTGGCCAGGTTGTGGGCCCAGACATAGAAGTTAGTACCCAGGAATCGCTTATTTGGCGTCTGGCGCACATACTGCTCCAAGGTGTAGGCCGTGATGCGCTCCTTGCGCGGAACGCTCTTGTCATCCTCGATTTTCACACGTTGCAGGAAGTACTCGCCCTCGGAGAGCTTGCGTGTGACGTTACACGCCGAGCATAACACGCTCAGCGCCAATAAAATCAACACTCTTCCAAGCAAACGCTTCATACTGCTCTGTTATCTTTACTGAATAGTTTTCAAAAATGCCTCATAGGCCTGCTCCTCGCTTTCGTAGCTATGGATGCGACTAAGGCTCACCACCTGGGCGCCATCCCACTCCACCTGGGCACTCCACTGATAGGAGGCATTACCCATCAGGCGGGTGACAATCCTTCCGTCGGCAACACGACACAAGCAACGTACCTTGCCGCCACGGTTATAGACCTCGATAGGCTCGCCCTCGCGGCACAGACCCAGCAGCGTCGCCGCCGTTGAACTCGCCGTCATAGCCGTACCGCACGAGTATGTGATGCCCGCACCACGCTCATAGGTGGCCACAAAGATGGCATTGTCCTCCATCTTGCGATAGAGGCTCACGTTGATGCCTCGCGGAAAATCCTCTCCGAGCGACAACACCTGCTCGCCAATCTGAGTGAGGCGCTCCATCGAAATCTCGTCCACAGCCGCCACAATGTGGGGGTTACCCAAGTTAAGTGCCGTAAAGCACTCCTCACCCAGCGAGGCTATCGGCTTGCCAATGTGCTCCACATCGCCCTCGGCCATAAAGCCGAAGTCGGGACTCGTAAGCCTAACCTCGATATCCACTCCATAAGCCTTGATATTCTCGGCCACAGACTCCGACTCGGTGATGGGATAGAAGCCCTTGCCCGAACGTAGCGTAAACTCACGCTGGGCGACATAACGCTCCTGCACCAAGCGTGCCACACATCGTATGCCGTTGCCGCACATCTCGGCCTCAGAGCCATCGGGGTTGAACATACGCATAGCGTAATGGTCACCCATCTTGACCACATAGAGTATGCCATCGGCACCCTCGACATCGGGGTGACTACACATCTGACGAGCAAACGCCGCCATATCGCCCACCAACGCTGAATCGGCTACCATATCGACCATTATAAACTTGTTGCCCGAACCGTGGCACTTGATTACCTCTAACTGCATAGTATGTGAAATTTATTCATCAAAAATAGAAATATTTCGCACGATAAGCAAATATTTTTTCACAACTCAACATCTTGTGGAGCGATGGAGGCCATTTTCTCGAAAAAATAGTTAATTTTACACAATCAAAAAACAAACAAACCTATGAAGGAGAGATTTTTAATGGCGGGCTCAACGCCTCTGCATATAGCCGACTCTGAGCGCGGCGAGAAGTGTGTGGTACTGCTGCACGGTTATCTGGAATCAATGTATGTGTGGGACGATTTCCTGCCCCTGATTACGCCCAAGGTAAGGGTCATAACGGTTGACATCCCAGGTCACGGCATCTCGCAGGTGAGTGGCGAGATTCACACTATGGAGTACATCGCCGATGTCATCCACGATATGCTCGATGCGATGAGCATAGAGAAGATAACCCTGGTAGGCCACTCGATGGGCGGATATGTGTCGCTTGCCTTCTGTGCCAAGTATGCCGAGCGATTGGATGGCCTGGTGTTGCTCAGCTCGTCACCGATGCCCGACACCGAGCTCAAACGTGAGAACCGCCGCCGCGAAATTGCGCTGGTGAAGACTGGCAAGAAGGATGCGCTGGCACGCGTGGCACCCGAGACAGGCTTTGCACCCCAGAATCGCCGCCGCCTACACAGCTACATCGAGGATTTGGTGGAGTGCGTACACGTCACCGAGGACGAGGGTATCGTGGCACTGCTCAACGGTATGATGGAGCGTGTGGATCAGAACAAGATGCTCGCCGAGTGCGGTGTGCCTCAGCTCTTTATCTGCGGCAAGCACGACGCCTACATCCCAGTAGAGGCTGCCGAGGAGATTATCGCCCTCAACCCACAAGCTCAGGTAGCGTGGTTGGAGGAATCGGGTCATATGGGCTTCATCGAGGAGCCTCAAAGGTGCGCCGAGGCTCTACTTAGCTTTATGGGCGTGGAGTAAGAGAGCTCGTTCTGCAACAAAAAAACAAAGAGTCTGTCCTCGAAAGGATAGACTCTTTTTCATTCACGCCACACGCCAGCGTTACTTCATTGCATCGGCCAAGGCTTCGAGTTTGGGCCTATCGCTTGACTTCATCCGCGAGAGGATAGTCACCTGAGGCTCAACAATCTCGATGCCCTTCATCTGCTCCAACATCGCTCGCATAACGCGGCCTGCCGAAGGAGCCCACGAGCCATTCTCCACAATGCCCACACGGCGATTCTGGTAGCCTTTTAGCTTCAAGTGGTGGAGAAAATCATACATCGGCGGAAAGACATCGGCATCATACGACGCAGCCGCCACAACCATCCTATCCATACGGAACGCATCCTCAACAGCCTCGGCCATATCGTCACGACTCAAATCGGCAATAGACACCTTCTCAACTCCCCTATCGAGCAACATCTGGCGAAGCGCCTGGGCCGCCTGGGCCGTATTGCCGTGAATCGAAGCATAGGCAATAAAGACGCCGCGGGTCTCGACATCGTAGCGGCTCCAAATATCATATAGGCCTATATAGTGGCTCAAATCGCCACTCAGCACGGGGCCGTGCAGCGGGCAGATGGCCTTAACATCGAGCGTAGCGGCTTTCCTGAGCAAAGCCTGCACCTGAGCTCCATACTTACCGCAGATATTGAAGTAGTAGCGGCGAGCCTCGCACGCCCACTCCTCGTCGTGGCTCAACGCACCAAACTTGCCGAAGCCATCGGCCGAGAAGAGAACCTTATCCAGTTCGTCATAGGTGACCATCACCTCGGGCCAATGGACCATAGGGGACATAAAAAATTGCAACGTATGTGCGCCCAGGCTGAGCTTGTCACCCTCCTTGACAGCGATGGTACGACCCTCAAACACCACACCCTCAAAGAACTGCGGCAGCATCTTTATGGCACGCTCCGAGGCCACAATCTTCAATTCGGGATAGAGCTCCATAGCGTGAGCTATGCTTCCCCCATGGTCGGGCTCCATATGCTGGATGATAAGGTAAGTTGGTTGATTGCCGTCCAACTCGCGGCCGAGCTTCAAGAGCCACTCCTCGCTCTTGCGCACATCGGCCGTATCCATTATGGCAATCTGCTCATCGAGGATGAGATAGGAGTTATAGGAGATGCCGTTGGGGATAATGTATTGGCTCTCGAAAAGATCCAAATCGGTGTCATCAACACCAATATATTTTATCGTAGAAGATATATTCGTCATCATCATTTTCGGGTTTTATAATTTATATGCAAATATAATGAAAAGAGGCAGGCCTGCAAACAAAAAACCTACATCCCCGCCCAAAAAAATGAATCGCGGCACCCGCCCAACAGGTACCGCGACACAGCAAAAATTCTCATTAACCAACTTAAATATGACTCTTATACTATACCTTGGGCGAGCATAGCCTCCGCAACGGTCATAAAACCGGCGATGTTGGCACCCTTGACGTAGTTAACGTAGCCATCAGGCTCGGTACCATACTCCACACATACGGAGTGAATCTTATTCATAATCTCTTTCAGCTTGGCGTCAACCTCCTCGGCGCTCCACTTCAAGCGCATTGAGTTCTGGGTCATCTCCAAGCCCGATGTGGCCACACCACCCGCGTTAGAGGCCTTACCTGGCGAGTAGAGCAACTTAGCCTTCTGGAAGGTCTCGATAGCCTCTGGTGTAGATGGCATATTAGCACCCTCAACCACACACTTACAGCCGTTGGCAACCAACTTGGCTGCATCCTCGCCATTGAGCTCGTTCTGAGTAGCGCAAGGCATAGCGATGTCACACTTAACACCCCAAGGACGCTCACCCTCGAAATACTGAGCCGTAGGATACTTCTCTACATACTGGCGAATACGGCCGCGGAGCATATTTTTGAGCTCGAACACATAACGCAACTTATCCTCATCGATACCATCTGGATCGTAGATATAACCATTTGAATCCGACATTGTGACAACCTTGGCACCGAGCGACAACGCCTTCTCGGCAGCAAACTGCGCCACATTACCACTACCCGAGATAGCCACGGTCTTACCAGCGTAAGACTCGCCACGCGTAGCCAACATAGCCTGACCAAAGTAGCAAGCGCCATAACCCGTAGCCTCGGGACGTACCAACGAGCCACCAAAGCTAAGACCCTTACCTGTCAGTGTACCAGTAAACTCATTAGCCAAACGCTTATACTGACCAAACATATAACCAACCTCGCGGCCACCCACGCCGATATCACCCGCAGGAACATCGGTGTCAGCACCGATATGGCGAGCAAGCTCGGTCATAAAGCTCTGGCAGAAGCGCATAATCTCCATCTCAGACTTACCCTTAGGGTTGAAGTCTGAACCGCCCTTACCACCACCCATTGGCAATGTTGTAAGGCTATTCTTAAAAGTCTGCTCAAAGGCAAGGAACTTCAAGATGCTGAGGTTTACGCTCGAATGGAAACGGATACCACCCTTGTAAGGACCGATGGCGCTGTTCATCTGGACACGATAGCCCTTGTTGATCATCACCTCGCCCTTGTCATTTACCCAAGGTACGCGGAACAAAATCACACGCTCAGGCTCGGCGATACGCTCCAAGACCTTCATCTTGACAAGCTGAGGATTTTCCATTATATAGGGAGCCACACTCTCAACAACCTCACGCACGGCCTGGTGGAACTCCACCTCGCCGGGATTCTTGGCTACGATGTCGGCCATAAATTGCTCGACATACTCTTTTACCGAAGTATTCATATCTCTTAGTAGTTTAGTTTGCAAATTAATTTTGCGACAAAGTTAATAAAATTTATTAATAATACAAATATCATACCCATATTTTGTGCCCATTTTTGCATAATAATTCATTTTATGGTAAATACCAGCCCATTTTGGCGCATATTTATTTGCTTACATTTTACCCTATTTTTTGGGTTTTTATGTGATTTTATAGCGCAAATTCACTATCTTTGTTCAACAATTTATCTTTAACCCGACCCACGAGTTACAATTCATTAGTTATGAAAAGGTTTTGCAGCATTATGATTTGGCTTGCAACTTTCGTTGCATTTTTGCCCGCCCAGGCCCAACAAATAGGCTTTTCTGTGGAAAAAATTTGGGACAATGGCTCACATTGCGCCTTCACATCGCTCATCTTCTTCAACGGACGCTACTACTGCTCGTTCCGCGAGGGGGCGTCGCACATCTTCGACAAAGAGGGCAAAGCCGAGGGCAAGGTGCGCATCCTCAGCTCGGAGGATGGTCAGAAGTGGGAGTCGGTGGCCTTTGTGGGCAAGGAGGGGGTGGACCTGCGCGACCCCAAGCTCTCGATAACACCCGACGGCCGTCTGCTCGTAACTATCGGAGGTTCAATATATCGCAACCGCACATTGGAGGGCTGCGTGCCCCACGTTATGTTCTCGACCGATGGCAAGAACTTCACCCTTCCCGAGCCTGCCGAGCTCGACCCCAAGCTCACATCGGGGCGCGACTGGATATGGCGCGTGACGTGGCACGATGGCGTGGGCTACGCCGTGAGCTACAACAAAGCTCCCGAGGGCGACAGCAACGGCAACGAGTTATGGCTGCTGAAAACCACCGACGGCAAACGTTATGAGGCCATCACCAAACTCAACATCGACGGCTACCCCAACGAAGCGACCGTTCGCTTCCTGCCAGATGGACGTATGGCTATGATGGTTAGACGCGAGGCAGGCGATGCGCGCGGCTGGTGGGGCATAAGCGAGGCTCCCTTCACCGAGTGGGAGTGGAAGAAGATGGGGCTAAGGCTTGGAGGTCAGGACTTTATCTGTATCGACGACAACCGCATCATAATGTGCTCGCGTAACTACGCCATCAGCAACGCCCACAAGACCTGCATCTACCTGGGTCGCAACGATGGTCGTTTTGAGGAGATGATAGTGCTCCCCTCGGGCGGCGATTGCAGCTACCCTGGCATCATCACTGTGGGCGACGAGCTGTGGATAAGTTACTACTCATCACACGCCACCAGCAACGCATCAATCTTCCTGGCAAAGATACCAATGCAGAATTTCAGAAGGCAGTAAACAATGGAGCGAGGCAGATGTGTCACCACACAAGCCTCGCTCCTCTATATTTCCCATAGCCCCATTACATCACATCAAAGTCCAGCAGGGTGTGACCGCCGATGCGGGCCTTGATATTGTCGCCCGCCTTCACTGCCCCAACACCCACAGGAGTACCTGTATATATAAGGTCTCCTATACGCAGGGTCATATACTTCGAGACGTGAGCGATAATCTGATCAACGGTAAAGAGCATATCCTTGGTAAAGCCACGCTGGCGCACCTCGCCGTTGAGCTCCATCTCGAACTCCAAGTTCTGGATATCGCCACCCAACTCGGCCAGCGGCACAAACTGATTCGACAACGCCGCCGAGTGGTCAAAGCCCTTGCAGAGCTCCCAGGGCAGACCCTTTGCGATAGCCTCGCACTGGATGTCACGCGCCGTGAAGTCGATACCCAGACCCACCTCCTCGTAGCAGCGTGATGCGAACTTCACGTCCATACACTTAGCAAGGCGCGTAATACGCACCACCAACTCACACTCGTAGTGCACCTCGTTGGAGAACGAGGGGATATAGAATGGGTCGTTATTTCTGAGCAGCGCCGTATCGGGCTTCAAGAAAAAGAGAGGCTCCTTGGGGAGTTCAGCGCCGTCGTTAAGCTCGGCTGCGTGGTCGGCATAGTTGCGACCGATACAAATTATCTTCATTATTTTTCAAATTTCTTTTTTCTCACATTTACATATATGCCCGCCGCAACCACCACTCCGCAGGGTATCCAGCAGAGCAGGAGCGAATACAACCCCACGCTGGGCATCAGCGGCGAGAGCAGAGCCGAGGGCACGCCCGCAAACATCGCACTGGACACGAAGCGGCCAAGTTTTTGGATATCCACCTTCTCGCGCTCAGCCTTGGGCATAGTGTTATAGCCCGCCATCGTCTCGGGATAATGGCGCAACAGCAAGGCTATCAAGGCCCAAACAGCGGCAAAAATAACGGCTCCTAAAAACATATCTACAAAATCATCGAAAGCAGATTCAACGAGAAATTATAAATATTATGTGTCAGCATAGGAATCAGAATACTTCGGGTTTTAATGGTGATATATCCAAAGCAATAACCTAATATCCCCGTCCAAATAAAATTCATAGTGTTGAATTGCACCGCTCCATCGCTAATCGCCAATGCGTGCACCAATCCAAACAAAATACTATTTATTATAATGGCGGGATTTCTCCACATAGCACCACCACTTCGCAGAGCGCTACACATCATACCAAGCAGAACTCCTCTATACATTATCTCCTCGTCAATGCCGGGCATTGAGATTTGGAAACACAATGTTTCAAGGTTGAATTCTTTATCATTCACTACACCTCCAAGTACAGCGATAGAGAGAATAGCAATAACAACCTTCAATGCCGACTTCAACCCCTCTTTATTTTGTTTGAGGGTAAAGAAATTGTTGTCGGCGAACTGTCGGCGGAAGATAAAGTAGGCAGCAATGCCACATATTATTCCGTAAATCTTGCCGTCCCAATTCCAACTCCCATTGATTATATTAAAACAATCGAAATGGTATTGTAATGTAAGGGCAAAATAATATACCAAATAACAACCAACTATACTCAACACGCGGAGATAATTCTCCTTTGTGCGATCCTTCATAAAGATAAGCAACAGAGGAAGAATTATTGCAATATGCAGAAGCGACTCTAAAAACAACTCCATAAAAGCTCCAAAGGGTATAATCAACTTTGAATTTTGAATTTTGAATTTTGAATTGTTTGCACAATATCCGCCGCAAACCTATCACTCGCGCCTGCGCCGCCAATAATCTGGCGCAGCTCATCGAAGTCTTTAAGCATCTTCTCGCGCTTGGAGCCACCCTTCATAATCGAGCGCAACTCGCCCTCGGCCTCCTCGACAGATGGGTTGTGGACAACCATCTCGCGCACCGCCTCGCGCTGCAAATTCAGATTCACGAGCGACACATAAGGTATCTTCAGCAGGTAGGGTTTGCCCTTCTCATAGAGCCACGGAATACCGTAAACAACCACCTCGGGGATGCCGATAAGTGCCGTTTCCAGCGTTGCCGTACCCGACGTAACAACCGCCGCCTCAGATATTTGCAACAGCTCATAGGTCTTATCGCAGACAAACTTAACGGGCATATCCTTTGTAAAAACCTCGTACTGCTCGCGCGCAATCCAGCCCACGCCCGCCACAACAAACTGATGCGAGGGTATGCGCTCGGCGAGCTTAGCCATAAAGCGCAGGTTGGCCTTAATCTCGCTCACGCGACTACCCGCCAAAAGGGCGATGATGGGTCGCTCGTCGAGGCCGTTCTCCTTGCGAAACTCAGCCTCAACGGGTGCTGCGGCGCATCGCTCGGCGATGGCATCCATCAGGGGGTTACCCTCGAAGTGAGGCTCGATGCCCTTGCCCCTGAAATAGGGGGTTTCGAACGGAAAAATCGTATAGAGCTTATCGACATACTGTTTGATATCCTTCACGCGCCGCTCCTTCCACGCCCACTCCTTGGGGGCGATGTAGTAATGTACGGGGATGGAGTGTTGCTTACAGAACTTGGCGATTTTGAGGTTGAAGCCAGGGTAATCAACCAAGATAACCACATCGGGGTCAAACGCCACGATGTCGTCACAGCACGCCTTCATCTGTCCCAAAATGGTACGCAAGTTCAACGCCACCTGCACAAAGCCAAAGAACGACATCTCGCGGTAGTGTTTCAACAAGTTCTCCTTGCCACCCACAGCCGCCATCATATCGCCGCCACAGAAGCGGAACTGCGCCTCGGCATCGCTCTTGCGAATGCCCTTCATCAGATTGGAGCCGTGCAAATCGCCCGACGGCTCACCAGCGATAATATAATATTTCATATTCTATTATAATTCAAAATTCAAAATTCAAAATTCAAAATTATCCTCCTTTAAGAGCACTTGAACTACGAACTCCGAATTTAATAAAATTTTATTCCTTTAATATGTTTTACAACAACCTATTGAGTATTGGCCTTTGTTGTCAAAATTATCTGCGACAATATATTTGTGAGTTCGCGACACTGCGGGAATATGCTGTTATACTCCTTCTCGGAGATATAATCGGTTTTATACAACAATTCCAACCAATATTCGGTTTCGTAGGCCTCCTTCAACGATATATTCATTTTCGCCACAAACTCTTTGCGCGATGAACTACGCAACGCCTCTCTGATATTTGCACCAATATTCGTCCCACTTTTGAGCACTTGAGTTGATAAAACTTTCTCATCGATAGTATAACGCAAATGCTTATACAAGTTCACTATTCGCACGGCAAAGTCGAAACTCTTATCCAATACTACATTATCCGTTTTCATATCGACCGCCAATTAGCAAAACCCAAATATCAATTTTGAATTTTGAATTCTAAATTATGAATTCTTACTGCATTCTCTCCAAAAGGTCGGGACGGAGTCTTTCGGTGCGCTCATACGCTTGATTCTCCTTCCATTTCTCAATCTCGGCGAAGTTACCCGACAACAACACATCGGGCACGCGCCAGCCGCGGAACTCCGCAGGGCGGGTATATACAGGAGGAGCGAGTAAGTCATCCTGGAAGCAGTCGGTCAGCGCCGAAGCCTCGTCACCAATGGCGCCAGGAATCAATCTCACCACCGAGTCGGCAATCACACACGCCGCCAGCTCGCCACCCGTTAGGACGTAATCGCCAATCGATATCTCGCGAGTGATGAGGTGCTCACGGATGCGGTAGTCGATGCCTTTGTAGTGGCCGCAAAGGATGATGATGTTCTCGCACATCGAGAGGCGGTTGGCCTCGTGCTGGTTGTAGGTGATGCCGTCGGGCGAGGTGTAGATAATCTCGTCATAGTGGCGCTCAGACTGCAACTTCTCGATAAGCTCGAACACGGGCTCGCACTTCATCACCATACCAGCCTCGCCACCAAATGGATAGTCGTCGGTTGTCTTGCGGGGGTCGTGAGCATAGTCGTGGAGGTTATGCACAACAATCTCGACCAAGCCCTTCTCCTGGGCACGTTTAAGGATTGACTCGCCAAGGGGCGATGCTACCAATTCTGGTACTACGGTAATAATATCTATTCTCATAATACTATATCTACGGTTATGTAGTTCTAATTTATGGTTTTGAGTTTATTTCTAACTATTTTCGCTCTTCAAGCCTGCTTGCGACCTTTGGTCGCATTTACAAGTCTGACCCAACGCCGCCATTGAGGCGAGAGCAAAGAGTGCTTGCACACTTTGCCAAGCCGTGGCGGTGAAAAGCCGCTTTGCGGATTACCCCTAAATCCCCGCCTCAGGCAGGGACTTTGGTCGCCATAAATGGCTCCGGTTGTGAGCATATCTACGGTTATGTAGTTCTAATTTATGGGTTTGAGTATATCTTTAACTTACCTTTTGGCTATAAATCTAAAAATTATATCCTTATCCGACTCTGGATCGAGCTCTACCTCGTGCCCATCGCTGAGCATAAAGGCGCGATAGCCCATAGCCGTAAACATCCGTATCATCTGCTGACGGCTCTCGCCATCGGTCTCGACCAGCACCGTAGGGTGGAACTTCTCAATCACAGGTTGCATCTCGGGTAGCACCACACGCTCATAGCCCTCGATGTCGCACTTAATGAAGTCCAGACGCTTCAAATCACCAAACAACTCGCTGCCGCGCTCCATCTGGGCCGTAAAGCGTACCGCATCCTTCGACAACTCGCCATCGCTCACAAAGTTACGACCCGTACCAAAGTATCCAGCCGAGGCCACCGAGTCGTTGGCCATCTCTATGGTGCGACACTCCTCGCCCAAGGCGTAGTTAAGTAGCGTCACATTCTCGCGCCCTCCCACATTGCGGTTGAGCACCGAGAAGATCACAGGCACCGGCTCAACGGCATAGACCCTACCCTGGGCACCGACCAGGTCGGCAAGCGGGCAGGTGTAGTAGCCCAGGTTGGCACCAATATCAATCACCACATCGCCTGGCTTCACCACATTGGGCAAGTGATAGACATACTCCAACGCACGTCCCTTGCGGCCAAGACCCAACGCTCGATAGATGAAGAACATACGACTCACCACACACAGATAGCCTCGCAACGAAAGCAGGCGATATAACAAGCGATGAAACAACTTTCCCATCGTTAATCTATTCTAAAAAACATTCTCTTTAAATCCACAGTCGAACGACCCACGCCCTTCAACATATCGGCGCCCATCACGCCCCACCAAGAGCTCGCAGGGCCATTCATCACCACACTCAGCGGGCTGAAAACCACAACCTTGCCATCAATAGCAAGAGGCATCGACGGCATACGATAGACCTCCAACTCGCGGCTGCCACCCACACCCGAGCGGCGCACCTTCTCCCTCACGCCAGCGCTGCTCTCCACAGCGTCGCGGTAACTCTGATAGAAGCGCACCGAGAGGTCGGTCTTGACGCTTCCCGTATCGAAATGAGCCAACAAAGCATCGCCCTCGTAGGCGAACTCCATAGCGTAGTTGCCCTGATGGAACGAGAGGTTACGCTTCTGGGGAGCCTCGCTCTGCTGGGCAGGCTTCAAGATTGTGCCCCTCTCGAAATCAAACTGCAACTCGCCCAGGGCGCGGATGACGTGGGTGCCGAGCACCATCTCCATCTTACCCACCGCAGGGTCATCGACAATCTTATCGAAGATAAAGAACGAGAGGTTTTTCACCATCACATCGCCTATCTTCAACTTGGGCAGCACGCCCACCTTGGCATAGCCCTGACCCGCAACGCCATCAACGGGTAACTTTTCGGCCACGACCTTGACTCCAAGACGCTGGGCAGCCTCCTCGGTGATGCAAGAGGCGAAGCAACATCCCGTATCGAAAATCATCTCCACACCCTCGTGACCAGCCTCGCCACGCAAGACGATGTGGCCACCGTTGCCTATCGGGCGATACTCGATGGGTATATGCTGGTCGCGCTTCGAGCCCTTGACCTTCACTGCTTTACGCCCTGCCATCGCCTCCATCCACTCCTGGAAATGGGCCGTAGTCTGGCGGGCAGCAGCCTCCTTATCCATCCTCGCCATCAACTCCGCCAGATAATCTCCCGCCTCGGCATAGCGCTCCAAGGCCAGGGCATTGTAGTAGGCCAGGGTGGTCATACTCGTAAGCGTAGCCTCGCCCAACTCCTTCTCGTAGCGAGAGAGAGAGGCGATGAGGCGGTTACTCTCCTCGTGGCGACCTTCGTTATAGGCCACCAGCGCATCGGCCAGCGCACAGAGCGAGGGCACGAGATGCTCCCTCACAGCGGGCATCTCACGACCAAGCGCTGCATAGTCACCCTCGGAGATATAGGCCGCAATGCGGTCGTTGGCCTGCTGGGGCGAAAGCACAATCTGCTGGGCCGAGCAAACCACCACACCCAAGAACAAGACAACGGATAGTAAGGTCGCTTTAATCTTCATTTCGGGTTATCCTTTATAGTTCACCTCGTTGTTGAGCACCTCGACAACAAAGGGGTTATACATCGATTCGTGACCCAGGTCGCTCTCGTCGCCGTGACCAGGGTAGATCTTCACATCATCGCCAAGCGGCAACAGATTCTCGATAATAGAACGCATAATCCACGAATAGTCGCCTCCTGGCAAATCGGTGCGACCGATGCACTCGCGGAAGAGCGTATCGCCCGTAAACAACACCTTGGACTCAGGCTCGTAAAATGCAACGTGGCCAGGCGTATGGCCAGGCACCGAGATGATTCTTAGCTCGGTATTGCCAAACTTCACCGTCTCCTCGCCCTCCAAGTCGATGTCGATAGACTCAGGCAGACTGTCGGCGCGGATGCCAAAGAGCTCGGCGCTCACCGATGCGTTCTTCAACAAAAACTCATCCTTGGAGCTCATTGCCAACTTGACGCCATAACGCTCGCACAGGAAGTTCACACCCAGCAGATGATCGAAATGGCCGTGGGTATTGAGAGCCAACACAGGCTTCAAGCCGTTGTCGGCGATAAACTTGGCCAGGGCCTCGTTCTCGCGCTCGCCCATATTGCCAGCGTCGATAACCACAGCCTCCATAGTCTCGTCCCACACCACATAGGTATTCTCCTGGATGGGGTTAAATATCATTCGTGCAATCTTCATATCTTCTCTATTTTTCAGTATTCAAATAAAACTTGGCCGAGAGGTTGTAATTAATCACAATATGCTCGAACTCCACCTCTGGCTCGGCCTCCACAGCCGCACCCGCCGAATCCATCACGGCGGCATTCTTCATCATCAGGCGGCCGCGCGTGGAGTACTCCACATCCGAGGTGTAGTCATTAATCTCGTAGCACGCACCTATCGACTGCCCCACTGCCTCGGCCAGCTGCTGGGCACGACTCTGGGCACTCAGCATAGCCGCCTTGCGGGCCTGGGCGCGGTATTCCTCCAACTTGGAGCAGGTGGCACGCGTGATATTGACATTGGCAATGCCCACATTATCCAGCACCTCGAAGACCTCGCGGGCCTCATCGGCCGAGCCGACCTTCAACTCATATTGGGTGGCGGCAAGCGAGCCCTTGCGGCGATAATACTCACTCGACATACCCTGAACAAAGAGCTGACGCTCGACATCGATACCACACTTTTTCAGTGCCGAGAACAGAGCCTTGCGCTGCTGCTCGACAGTGAGTTTTCCCTTGGTGTCGCTCTCGTCGAGGCGGATGGCGATATAGATCTCGTCGGGCGTCACCTTCAACTGTGCCGAGCCATTGACCGACACCGAAGGCACCACCTGATAGCTCTGCGCCTGGGCGCCAAACGACGTGAGAAAAATCAACGTAGCAATTGCTACCGTAATAAAGGTTGTTCGCATAGATGTTTCTGTTTAAGGTTTTACACCAATAAAACGCTCCCAGAAGCGAAAATCGTACATTAACGACGGCGAAGTTTCACCACATTCTCGACGTGGTGGGTATGAGGGAACATATCTACTGGCTGCACAGCCAAGACCTCATACTGCTCATCCATAAGCTGCAAGTCGCGCGCCTGGGTGGCTGGGTTACAGCTCACATAGACAATGCGCTCGGGCGCAGCACGCAGGATGACCTCAATCACTCGCTCATCGACACCCGCGCGTGGTGGGTCGAGGATAATCACATCGGGACGGCCATTGCGCTCGACAAACTCGTCCGAGAGCACATCCTTCATATCTCCCGCATAGAACGACGTGTTGTCGATGCCGTTGATGGCCGAATTGACCTTAGCATCCTCAATAGCCTCGGGCACATACTCCACGCCCACAACCTTCTTGGCGCGGCGCGCGCAGAAGTTGGCGATGGTACCCGTACCTGTGTAGAGGTCATACAACACCTCGTCGCCCTTCAAGTCGGCGAAGTCGCGTGTGACCTTATAGAGTTCATAGGCCTGCTCGGAGTTGGTCTGGTAGAATGACTTTGGACCCACCTTGAACTGCAAGCCCTCCATCTGCTCGATGATATGATCCTTGCCCGCATAGCAGATGTGGTCCAAATCGCCCACCGAGTCGTTCCACTTGGTATTGACCACATAGAACAGCGAGGTGATCTGCTCAAACTTTGTCTTCAACATCTCCATCAACATAGTAATGCGCTCCTGGTCATTCTCGTTGAATACCACGATGACCATCACCTCGCCCGTAGAGGCGGTACGGATGATGATATTACGCATCAGGCCCTGATGCTCGCGGCAGTTGTGGAATGAGTAGCCATTGTCGATGCAGAACTGCTTCACCGCATCGCGGATTGAGTTCGATGGCTCGGCCTGCAAGTAACACTTGTCGATGTCGAGCACCTTATCGAAACAGTTTGGGATGTGGAAGCCCAGCGCAGGAGCACGGTCGATGTCGCCACCAGCGGCAATCTCATCGTAGGTGAGCCAACGCTTGTCGGCAAAGGTGAACTCCAACTTATTGCGATAGAACTGCTGCTTGGCCGAGCCCAGACAAGGCTGAATCTCGGGCAAGGCAATCTTGCCGATGCGAGTGAGCTGGTCGCGCACCTGCTCGGTCTTGAAGCGCAGCTGCTCGGCGTAGGGCAAGTTCTGCCACTTACATCCGCCACACACTCCAAAGTGGGCACAGAAAGGCTCCTCGCGCAGAGGCGAGAGCTTCACATAGTTCACCACCACGCCCTCCATAAAACGGCGACGCTTATTTCTAATCTGAACATCCACAACATCGCCAGGCACGGTCATCGGTACAAAGACCACCTGCTCGTCGTAACGACCCATAGCCTTACCCTCGGCTGCCAGCGTTGTGATTTCCAGTCCCTCGATGAGGGGATAATTTCTTCTTTTTCTTGCCATATATTTCAAGTTCTAACTTATCGCTTTTTTCTTTGTCTTGACTCTAAACTTAGCCACCAAATCATCACCCACAACCAGCACCACGACGGCCACAATGATGACCACCACACCACACAGAATCCTCAGCGAGATGGGTTCACCAAAGGCCAGCGTACCACACAGCACCGCCGTCACAGGCTCGCTCGCACCCAGGATCGAAGTCACCGTCGAGCCCACATAGCGTATGGCCATAACAAGCGAGGTGCACGACACCACCGTAGGCACAATAGCCAGCAGAAGTATCAATCCCCACGCCTCTGCCGAGGGTACACCTTGCAACGCCATACCGCAATCGGCTCTTAGGAAAAATACTACCATACCGACCAGCAGCGACCAGAAGGCCAGCGTCGATGAGGGCATAGTACGGATGCGCGAGCGATTGGTGATGACTATGTAGAGCGCATAGACCAGCGCCGCAGCGAAGGTCAGGACAACGCCCATTATGCTCATCTGCTCCTCACCGTCACTCACATAGAGCATCGCGATGCCAGCCAAAGCAAGCACCATCGAGATAAGACGGGCCCAGGTCATACACTCCTTGAAAAAGAGGGTCATAATCAGTGCCGTAATGACGGGATAGACAAAATACATCGTCGAGACCAGACCTGTGGGCATATAGTCGAAGGCCATAAACATAAAGACCGACGAGAGGGCAAACAACACACCCAGAAGCAGCACCATAGGCACATCGCGCCACGCAATGGCGAGCGAACGGCGGCGCACCAGCTGGATGAGAGCCATCACCACCGCTGCCATCAGATAGCGATAGAAGAGCAGGGAATCGAAGTCCATTCCCTGGCGTAGAACGGGCACCGAGAAGAGGGGAATCATACCGTAGGTAGCTCCCGACACAGCACCGCTAATGTATCCTTTGACCTTGTCGCTTATCATAATTTTGAATGGTGCAGGCTTAGCCCTGCGTTACTACATAGTTACAATCGTACAAAGATAGGAAAAATAGTCTGGATTACCTATAAAAATGCGATTTTCTAATCGCCACCAAGTTTTGAGTGGTTTTCCCGCCGTTTTTCGGGTGATTTTTTTGAGGATTTTGGAGATGGTTAGTCGGGGAATTCAAAATCCAAATTCCCGAATTTTGAATTTTGAATTTCCACCTCGCCGTGGGCAATTCCATTTGAAATTTTGAAATTCACAAAGAAAAAGATTAATTTTGTAAGGAGCGAATCAGAAAAAAAACTTAAACCTATGAGATACCTCACATTGACATATCTGTGGATGGCGCTGGCCATAGTAATTGCTTCGGTAACGGGTTGCGGCAGCCGTAACTTCTCGATTGAGCAGGAGCCAACGTCAGCCACTCTTCGCAAGATAGAGCGCCAGGCTGAGCGACTCCGTCGCAAGATTCTCACGACCGAGAACACGCCCCTGCCCTCGGGCACGATATACTACGTCTCGGCCGAGGGTGACGACCAGAACGATGGCCTCACGCCCCAAACTGCCCTGCGCACGATAGAGCGCGTGAACTCACTCGACCTACAACCAACGGACGGCGTGGTGTTTCGCCGAGGCGATGTGTGGCGCGGTAAAATCAACACCCGCAAAGGTGTAACCTACTCGGCCTATGGCAGCGGACCAAAGCCCTGCATCTATGGCTCGCCCTGCGATGCGGCGGTGGAGGGAAGATGGCTTGCGACTGACACGCCCAACGTCTATGTGTATGATTGTGAGCTAAAAGACGATGTTGGCACGCTGGTATTTAACCACGGCGAGGCCAACGCCATCAAGATTTTGAAGGTCTATCACACAGATGGCACGACAACCAACGTCTATACGGGCGAGCGTTTCGACGGAGAGTGCGACCTGAGGCGCGACCTGGACTTCTGGCACGACTACCGCGACGCCAAGCGCCTCTACCTCTGCTCCACCGAGGGCCATCCCCAGGAGCGTTTTCTGAGCATCGAACTTTTGACCAAGGGCAACATAATCAACGCCGCCGACAACGTCCACATCGACAACCTTTGCATAAAATATGGCGGATCTCACGGCATAGGTTCGGGCACTACCGAGGGGCTAAGGGTGACAAATTGCGAGATCGGCTGGATTGGCGGCTCGATGCTGCTGCCCGCACCGCCCGAGGGTGGACGCGACGCACGCTACGGCAACGGAGTGGAGATTTATGGCGGTTGTCAGAGCTTCGAGGTGAGCAACTGCTACATCTATGAGTGCTACGACTCGGGCATCACCAACCAGAACCAGGAGGATATAAGCGACGCCTCACGCACAATGCGCAACATTATGTTTAACAATAATTTAGTAGAGCGATGCGAGATGTCAATCGAATACTATCTGGGCGCGCAACACAAGCCCACCGAGAGCCTTATCGAGAACTTCACTATCGAAGGTAACATCCTACGCCTGGCGGGTTATGGCTGGGGCGAGCAGCACCCCGAGCCCGAGTGGGCGGCGCACATCAAGTCGTGGTGGATGCACCAAAACAAGGCCTCGAACTTCACCATCCGTGGCAACATCTTCGACCGCAGCGATGCCAACCTGATAAATGTGGTGGCCGCAGCGAAGGAGTGGCTGCCCGTGATGGAGGGCAACACCTACGTCCAATACTTGGACGGCGCGGGCGGGCGCATAGGTCAGCCCTGGGCCGACCACCCTTTCAGCGAGGAGTTTTCGGCGGCAATGGAGCATCAATTTGGAGAAAAACACGGAAAATATATCTTCATCGAGAGGTAATTGGGATTTTTTTGTATCTTTACAACCCAAACAAATAAAAACTGAGAAATTATGGAATTTGAAGGCGTAGTTTATAAGATATTGCCCGCAACGCAGGGTACTTCGGCACGCGGCGAGTGGAAGAAGCAGGAGGTAATCTTCGAGATCCCAAGCGAGTTCTCGCGCAAGGTGTGTGTCGTATTTTTCAACAAGGAGAGCGACGTGGCTCGCTTGAAGGAGGGCGCAACCTACACAGTGTCGATCAACATCGAGTCACGCGAGTATAACGGTCGTTGGTACACCGACGTGCGTGCTTGGCGCGTGCAACCCAAGCAGGAGGAGGTACCAACCCCAGCTTCTATGCCCGATATGCCACCATTTGGTGAAGAGCCAGCCTATGCGGCACCTGCATCTCCAATGGCCGAGGTGGACGATTTGCCATTCTAAGCAATCCAATCACATAGAAACAACTCCCGCTGGTTTTGCGCCGGCGGGAGTTGTTTGTTATACAGAGCAGGAAGGAGCGTATGGTGGGGGCCAACTATTACTTCTGCCCTCGCCTTAATGGCGGCGTTCCATTCATTTGTATAGGGGTACTACTTATGCTGCCCACCGCTGCGTTGTGTGCAAATGTGGAATGACGTATTATTTACGGGAGGATTCCCATCGTCGGCCTGCAACCTCCGGGAAGTGGCGTAAAAACCTAAGGCGCATAATAAAAAAGGTTGCCCAGAAGTCAGGCAACCTTTTATGATTACTCCTCGGGAAGGAGTTTTACATCGCGGCCCTCGTAAAGAGCCTTCAAGTTGGCAAGCGTAGCAGAGTAATACTTGCCATCGAGGGCGATGTAGAGCTTAATCTTATCATCCTGGCCATCCCAGGTGAAGTCGTACTCCTTGCGCAGGCGCAACTGATACTTGCCATCTGCACCAACCGCCATCGAGCCGATGCGGCTGCCGTCAAGCACGCGGACAAACGACACGAACTGACCTGCTGGCACAGCCTTCTGGGCAGAGGTAGCACCATCAACATAGGTGATGCGGCCCTCGATAGGCGAATTCTGCAACGCGAAGCTCTTGGTCTTGAAGCTCACAGCCTCGGGGTCGGAGCTAATCGTAATCTCGCCCGACGAGACACTCTCGCAGGTCTCGAAGTTAATCTCCACGCGGCTATCCTGGGCGTCGGCTGCCACGGTATAGATGTAGCGACCCTCGACCTCACTATCGGCCTCAACGGCAGTCTCGCCACTGCGAGGGCGGAGCATTGGGGCATCGATATAAATCTGGAACTCAGCACCAAATGGATCTACCTCAGTGGTGGCATCATACTTATAACCCTTAACATCGAACGAGAGTGCGACCTCACGATTTGGACCATAATCTACCTCGATGGCGCTGACGCTCTCCTCGTCGTTGCTCAGGTTGGGCGCAGAGCCGTAGCTGGGCGCACCGTTGAGCTGAGCGTTGAAGCGGAAGGCTGGGTAGTTGCGAAGCTCAAAAATCATAGAACGATAGGTGTTCACCTCGCCCTTATCCTTGTAGAGCATATCGCCCTGGTTGGCCTTGTAGATGTCGGTGTTGGTGTCCTGCTCGCGCTGCGACTCAGTAGAGAAGGCAGCACGAGAGTTAAGGTCGTTTGACGATATGCGAATCATCTCGGCACTCGCCGCGCGATTGGTATGCATATAGAGCGAGAAGTTGCTCTTGTGGTGGTCGGTCGAAGCGCTCTCGTGGAACAAATCGACATAGGTCTTGCGAGGTGCAAAGGCATAGACTCTACCACCCGTACCCCACTGCGACTCATCGATGGGCAGGAACTGGCAAGGAAAGTAGTCGTGAGCAACAGGCAGGTTGTGGATATTACTCATCCAGCCATCCTCGGGCAACTTGGTCCTCACCTGGTCGTAGTCGCTATCCTTGTAATGGCTCAAATATCTCGAATAGAGCAGATACTCGTCCATCTCGCCATAGGCGACATCGCGGCCATTCTTATCCTCCAAATTAATACGCAAAGGCACCACAGCACCGCGCTTGGGGGCAACATACATATAATACACCTGGTCGGCCGCATTGCCCGTAACACTCTCGGAGTGCTCGACATTATCCACCGTAATGGAGTTCTGGTGGGCGGCATAGGTCACAACCTTGCTCAGGGTGGTGAAGTTCTGGGCCTCGATAGTCACATAGTTCTGGACTGTCTCGACCTGAGAGAGGATGTTCCACATATAGACATAGTGCTTGCCTGGGCGATCGACCTCCATCACATACTTATAGCCCTGCTCCTTGATCTGGACTCCGCCAACGACATCCAACACGCCTGTGGCGCCATAGCCGTCCTGACCCTTGCGGATGATGGGCAGCACCTGACCCGCATTGTCGCGCACGTCGAGTTCGTTAGAAGTGATGAGCACCTCCATAGGGAACAACTCCTGGGGGCAATCATCGGGGATGGTGAACATCAGCGTCACGTTGGAGCGTGATGCGTTGTCGGCGCCCGTCACGCCATAGACCTGAGAGCTAACCCACGCTGGCACAAACGACTGGGTGCGCACGGTCACAACCCTAATCTTGCGCTGCAAATTGCCATACTGCACCAGCAGTGTACCCTCCAACACATCCTGACCCTGAGGCAACACATTGAGATTAAGAATGATAGCACCGTCGCCCGTTATCGCATTGAAGCTCACGCGTGAGCCCACCACAAGGGCGTTGTTGTAGGTGTTCGACACATTCTGGTCATCCTCTATCCACTCCACGTTGAGTCTGTCGGCCGACAAAGCCTTGCCCGAGAGCGACTCGACGCTGAAACCCAACGAGATGGTGTGATCATTCGAAAGCACATCGTTGGCATTGTTCACCACGCGAGTTTGAGCCACAGAGAGCTTGTAGTCGTTGTTCTGCACCGACTTCACCTCATCGGAAATCGAGAGCCACACGTTGTTTGTCGCGGGCGTATCCAACGCCTCACCAAAGGTCTTGACGCCATATTTCAACACGCCGTTAATCAAAATCTTGTAGTGGTGGTTGCGGCGGATGAGCACCTGCTCGCCATCGTTGTCGGTCAGCGTAGCGCGATAGTAGAGCTCCTCGCCACCGCGGTTGCGGCCACGGATAATCACATCGACAGGGTCGGCACTCGAATTCTCGGTCTCGAAGATGTAAGTCTCCAAGGCTGTGCTCACGTCCATAATGTCGCTGAGCTTCTTTTTATTCTCAGGCTGAGTGATGTAGTCGGTAGCAAGCCAGCTATTGGCCGAAGCCGAGGCGTCGGCAACAGTGAAATCGGCTGCGTAGCTCGCGCACTGATATGTGGGAAAGCCATACTCATCGTGGTAGGGGGCAACTGTTCCGAAAGCCTGGGTGTTGCACACCGCAAAGCCCGTCACTGTGAAGTCGTCGCCAACCCACTCGCGGCCCTCAGTATCGGCCTGGGCACCCTCCGAGGCAACCGTCACCTTGGCCTGGTTGCGCAGCAGGATGATGGGGTTATTCTTGCCCGCGATGCCCTTATGGAGCTTCGACGAAGGGTTGGTCTCGATAGTAATCCAATCCAGGATAGCCTCGGGGATGGTGCGATCGGCACCCGCCTGAGGGTAGATATCGGTAACATTCTGAGGCACCTCGACTCTGGCCCAATAGATAATCATACCTGCACTACCCTCCAACACCGAGAGCACCTGCTCCTCGTGGTGGTGGACAAAGTCGGGCTCCGAGAACTGGGTCATATTCTGGTTACACACAAGGTGCATAATGCGCGTTGTGTTGGGGATGATGGCATCCAATGTGCCATTGACCTCACGCTCGTGATCCTGATGGGTGAGAGTTGCCGAGGCCAGCGAGATGAACAGTCCGTGCTCGTCGAAGCAGAAGATGGTCATCGTATGGATGCCTCGTCCATCGGGGTCGGCACCGCGCGTAGCCACCTCCACAGGGTCGGGAGCCACCACATTGAGGCGAAGAGCCATCTGGTCGGCACCTACCGTCTGAGCCGCAGGCACAACACGTCCGTTGTCGCCATCGAGCAGCGCATCACGATGACAAGCAGCCACAAGCAGAGCCACCGCAAGCAGGATAGTTATATTGAAAATTCTTCTCATAGTCAGTCGGTTTTTTGTTTATTAACGCTCATTAATAGGCATCGCGGATGCAACGGATAAAGTAACCATCACTCTCGTAGTTTTTGGCTCCTGCGACATACATCTGGGGCGAAGCACAGTAGTAGTAGCGGCCAGCCAGGACAACATCCACAGCTCCGTTGGCCTTACCTTGCAACTCCGAGATGATGCGAATCTCCTCAGCCGTAGGCAGTCGCCAATCCTTGTAGTGATGGACAGGCTCACCAGAATCCCACTTATTGTTGTTATTCAGGTCGTCGAAGTAGGTCTCGACATAGTTCTTGCACTGGTTCACGGCGCGGGCGTAGTTCGAGGCGCTCAGCGAGTTCACGCTCTGGGTCACACCCAACTGCGAGGCAATCATAAACGATGGCGACACGAGGCGCGCATTGTCGGCGCTGTCGTCGGTCTGGCCATTCTCGACATCGTTGGTGGGATTACCCTCGGCATCGACAATACGTGGACGACCTACGGTGTAATCGCTCGATGTGGCTGTCACGTGGACGTGGTACATACGCTGGTTGCCTGGGTCCTTACTATTGGAGTAGCTCCATCCATCTCTGTTGCGGTTGATCGAGTAGCTATCCAGGTCGGCCTTGCCGATGTTGCTGTCCGTTGTATAGGTCTTGACAATGACATCGGCGTCGAAGACTCTATCCAGGCCGCTGAACACCTTGCGCAGGGTCTCGCCGCCCTCGGTGTACTGATAATAGTAGCTTGAATTGTAGCCTGAATTGTAGCCACCACTCGACGAAAGCGCATTGCCCTTATAGTAGTATGTCGAGCTTTGGTCGTACTGCACAGCATCGTAACCGCTTGCGCCCGGGACATCGCTCCAACTGTTACCGCTACGGCGCTGGATCTTGTAGGAACCCCAATAGGCTGCTGTAACGTAGCCCGCCACACGGTTCTCGAAGTTCACCACCGAGCCATTGCTGGCGATGAAGTCATCGCGATAAGAGTAGTAGCCAGGCTGGTTGGTGATGTAAATCACGGGATACTGCATCACCAGGAACTCAGTCGCCAGGCCATCGGCGTTCTCGACCTGAAACTCGATGTAACGAATCGTATTGAAGTGCGACTCATTGTCGGGATTCTTCTCGTCGAAGATTGGCGAAGAGATCGTAATGCCACCATTGAGCGTATTGGCCTGAGCCGAAGCTACGACGGCATTAGCAGCCGATGAGTTGATATCTTCGAGGTAGGTCTTCTGACCAAACTTATTGTAGAAGTAGATAGCCTTCTTGGTGCGACCGCCCTCGCTGATGCTCTTAACCTTTACGCCCGACGATGGGATGTAGGACGACGAGGCGAAGCTGAGCTGCTGGGTGTCGCGGTTGGCATTATAGATGTGAACGGTGTCGCGGTTGAGCATCAAGAACTTAGGCTCGTCGGCCTCCTCGCCGATGGTAATCTCGCGGCCCACCCACTCGTAGGTCTCGAACTCTACATCATCCAAAATGATGGCCGAGCTCTTGCTCGCCGCACCTGTGGTGTTCACCGTAATGTTCACCTCGTAGAGCTTGTTACGCTCGAAGCGCGACTTCTCGGTCATTGGGATGCGGTACCAATTCTGGGTGCGGCTGCTCCAACCCTCACGCGAAGAGTAGTCCTCAGAACCACTCTCGTTCCAACGCATAGGTAGATTCACCACCAGACTCACCATCTTCTCGGATGTATCCCACTCGTAGGCGTAGGTATAGCCAATGAGTTGGATGTTGTGGTTGGGCATAGCGTCAGTGTGGTCGGCACTCTTAGACCAGACGAATGAGTGCTCGTTGTCGTGCTCCGACTCGGTGCTCTGCTTTACGGGATTGACCAGAGGCGTTGCCGACGAGAGCAGTGTAGTGGAGATGGGTAGGTGGTAGAACAGATACTCGGCTGTGCCGATGTCGGCCACGTTGCCATCCTCGTTTGTAAGTTCCAAGTAGTGGTGGAACTCCACATCACGACCCTGCTTGATGTTGATGAGAATCTTGGCTGCCGCACGGCGCAAAGTAGCCTGCAACTTCAAGTTGGCATTATTGACACTATCGTTGAGCTTGATGGCACTCCTTGCTGGATCTGATGAGCCGTAAGCCACGCCATCCATCAAAAAGAGTGCGGGAGCGTCGGCCTCGATCATCTCGCCTCGGGCGTTGCGGAAGCCCGAGAGGTGGATGTTCTCATCCTGCTGGTAGAGGGCCTTCAAATCATCAAGTCCCTCAACCTGCTTTGACTGTAAATCCTCGCGGCTGTTGGCAATCAGATAGATGCTGTACTCGGCACCCTGGGCAAACGAGCTGCGGCTCTTTGAGATTGTGAGCGTACCGCCACCGAAGTGGGGATTAGAACGCATATCCACACGCTCGGAGTGAGCCTTACGCTGGTTGGCGTCGAAGATAAACACATCTATCCACTCCACACGTGACTCGGAAGGGGTGTGTCCGCTGCGCATCACCACATCGTCAATCGAGGTGGCAATCAGAATCTGGCCATCACCCTCGGCACCGAGGTCGAGATTTTGGTCTGTGCTACACGCCGCAAGCGACAAGCAACACAATATGTAGTATAAAAACCTTTTCATAACTCATTACAGGTTAGGTTGTTCCACTTGCTTAATCGTCACCCAGAACATATCGGGTTCATCGTCCACAACACCCGCGCCCCAATCCGCATAAGGGTAATAGAGGCCATTATGCTCAGAGCCTTTGTTAATGATGACCAACGGGTTGGCAGTAGGGTTCCACACAGGGGTGTAGATGATACCCAGCTTGACTTTGCCTCCAATGTTGTCGGCCTTCAACGCGCGGACAACAATCTTGAAGAATGTATCCTGCTGAGGGGCTATGAAGCCATCCACACGGCGCGTGTAATCACCACTTGTGAGCAGGTTGCCATCGGCTCCATACTTGGAATAGACCTCAACAGCGTAGTCGTCGGCACCTCCCACAAACGTTGGCTTCCAGCTGGCACCCACAGGTCCATCCATCTTGAAGTAGGCCACAAAGGCACCCTGCAAATCGTTCACGCCCGAATAGTAGAGCGTAGGCGATTGCGCAGGCGCAGCAGCATCGTCGGATGGAGCGGTCATCAGCAACGAGTGCTGAGGCACGTCGAACTTAATCTCCCACTTCACATCCTCCCACTCGGCAACAGTATAGGTAGCCTCGATCTGGCCCTCGGCCGTCACTGTGGCATCCACTCGGTAGTCGTGGTTGCGCACCACCGCAGAAGGGATACCCACATAGCGGGTATGCTCAGCACCCGCAACCTCATAGACAATCTTATAGTAGTATCCATCGCCCTGAGGGATCTGCTTGGCGTTGGCCGAATAGTCACACTTGCCTCTGCTCTCGTAGATAAAGCGTGCGCCGATGAGTTCAGGCACGCTGGCCGCTGAGGTGATAGCAAGAGGCTCAGAGAGGAGTTCAATCGCGCCCGCAGCCGAAGCCTTTGGCTCATTTGCCGAGAACCACTCGGGCTCGGCCGAGGTGAGCATAAGTTGCTCGGGCAGGCTCGACGAGAGAATCATACCCTCCTCGGGCATAGAGTTGCTGTGGAGCGTGAGCGACTTGACTGTGAGGGCGAAATCGCTCTTGCGCGTAATCGAAAACTGGGTCTTGGCCACGGTGCGGAAGACCGTCAGCGGAGCATTGGCGCAGTTGTCGTCGGCGTGGAGATTGGCTCGATTGACCACCACCTCGCCCCAGTGAGCCACAGGCATCACAGCAGGCATAGCGAGCGACAATGTCTCGTCGATGGGGCTCTCCATCAAATCCTCGCTCACAAAGCGAGCGTTGATAAGCTCGCTGTAAGTGGTATGGGGGCCAAGTTCTATTCTCTGGCCAGACTTGTCTGTAAAGGTCGGGGTGTTGAGCACCGCCACCAGGCGATATACGCTACCACCCGCGCCACACGTCTTGACCGGAATGTGCAACGACAACGATGTGAAGGTGTCGGTCGAAGGGGTATAGCGTCGCCATCCCGCAAGCTCGTAACCGTTGCTCAGGTCGAAGGCCCATATCATAATATCCTCGATCTTATCGCCCTGCTGCGACGAGGTAACACCAGCACGCGAGAGGTTCACCGCCAGCACCACATCTTTTGCGACGTAGGACTCCTCCTTGATGCACGAGGCGAGGAATCCTGCCATCAGGCAAAGAGCGACAGATGCAATATATTTCATTCTCTTCATCGTCGTATCGGTTTGTTAGGTTTACTGTTTCTCATAGTCGGGTGTAATGTCGTGAATCATCCAGTCGGGGATTGTCACTGTTACATCCATATTCTTGAATTCCACAATGATGGGAATCAAAACTTCCTGTTTGGTGACGTCGATTTGAGGATACTTTGCCAGAAAATCCTTCAACTTCAACGTATGGACCACCTCGCCCGAAGACTTGTCCACCAACTCGAACTCCACATCGGAATCTTTGGCGTGGCGCAGGATATTGAAATAGCCCTGGTGGATAGCACCGTCGGGATGGAATTTCAACTCGGGGTCGTAGGTCACTGTTTTGCCGTGGGCGCGATTGTTGAAATCGGTCTGTGGCAAGAGGTTGTGTACGCGCAGTTCGAGACGGCTCTGGGCGCGAGTTGCAAACTCGGGCGAAGTCTCGATGTAACCCTTCACCGTATAGGATACTTTGAGGTGAGATGAACGAAACGCCACCTCGTCCTGATACCAATAGGTGGAAGGGATTGTGATGGTCTTCTGACCCAAGTAGAGCGAATCGTTACCCTCAATCAAACCACCACTCAGGGCGTTGGGATGGTGAACAATGACTCTACTCATATCGTTGTTCGAGGTGCGTGTCACCTCGCTAAGGTCGTAATCATTGCCCACACCCACGATGCGATAAGTGCCTGGGCCAAGATTCAACTTCGTACCTTGATATGCTTTCAAATCGTTCTGCTCGATACGCTTGGTCTGAACCAAGCAATCGTTTTTGTCGAAAACAAACAGGCTCACGCAAGTGATCTTCTGTGGGAAAATATCGTGACTTTCGTCGCCCGTGTAAGTAAAGGTGAGCTTGCACCTCTCACAGTCGTCGTAGTCCTCCTTGATGCAGCTCGTGAGCAGAACGAACAAGACAAGCGGCAAACACAGATAAAAGAGTTTCTTGATCATAAATTTACTTTCTGGGGCGCACATACGCGCCTGATTGAGTCTATGCGTCAATGGTTTAACGCTTTGTTATGTTTTTTTGGCGGCCAACTCTTCTGTCAGCCATCATTACAGCGGGTCAATGCTCGGTTAGAGACTCCCCTCACCCTCACGGGCGAGGGGATGGTCTCTGTTGGGTTTCAGATTCGACCCACCGGAAAGGGATTAGTTGAAATTTGGAGTGATGTCGTTGTGAACAGTCCAGCCGGCGATTCAAACCGTAACCTCCATACAGATGTTAGTCACGTCGGTGAGCAAATCCTGCTCGCTGAAATTAACCTTCATCTTGTAGATGTGACCCTTGTCGAATGATGTAACAGCTGACGCACCCTCGCTATAAGATGTAGCTGTGAGAGTCTTGGTAGGGTTGAAGTTGGTGTAAGAGGCAGCCGTTGCATCCAACATAAGCGACAATGGATAAGACGACACGGCACCACCTGCCACGTTCCACGACCATACCTGGCCATCGGCTGGCGAGTAAGACTGCGCTGTCACGGGATTTGTCGCCTGCAATACGCCTGTCAAAGTCTCAGTGTGAGTGCCGAAGGTGAGGCTCTTCAATTCGAGCTTGTCGAAGCCGAAGGTCATTGGGTCGGCGTCATACTCATAAGCGCCCAAGTCGGTGCAACCGATTGTGCTAACCTCGATGCGTGCCACGTTAGGAGCCACGTTGGCTGAGGCAGCATAGAGAGGATACTTCACATCGTTATCGGCTGGATCGGTGCAGTCGCCCTGATACTCGAAAGTGCCAGACTTACCAAACACCACCACCTCAGAGAGCTCGTCATCCACCTGGTCGGCGTTCCACATAGCCAACGCCTCGGTCAAAGTTGCAGGGGCGGTCAATGTGCCTGCGTCGTTGCCAATCACAAAGAACTGAGATACGTTGGCACCAAGGCCGTGGAATGTATAAGGACCTGTGCCCTCGCCAGAGTTCAACTTAACGGCGTTGCCCACTCTGTTACCTGCGGCATCGCAGAATACAATAGTCAAATCGGAAGCATCGGCACAAACATAGTTCGATGTAGATGATGGTGTGGTCACGCCACGCGACTCAGATGAGAGGTTCTCAATCTTGATTGTCACACTCTTCTTGGTTGAATCCAACACAGGAGCATCCTCCTTGCTACAAGCCACCATAGCCGCGATGGCAAGAGCTGCAATAACAAATCGTTTCATAGTTTAAATTAGGTTTGATAGTTTGTAAATATTTATTTTCTTGTTCTGCTTTTTTCGTTGTTATCTCTGACCTGAGCAAGACTTACAAGCTCGCCAGATATTTGTTTAGCTCCGAGAGGTTGTGAGCCGCCTCGACATTGCCCTTATCGGCCGCCCTCTGCCACACCTCGCGTGCCTTGATATATTGCTGCTGGGCCACATATACATTACCCATAGCCGAGAGGACTCTATCGTCGCCAAGGTCGCTACGCATAAGGATTGCCAACGCCTCGTCGTAGTGCTTCGACTCCATCTTCATCGCTGCCGCATTTACCGCTGCCGCCACCACCTCGGGGTAGGTCTGAGCCGCCACCTCCATCACGCGGTTGTACTCCTTGGAGCTCTTCTCGTAGGAGCCAGCCACCTTGTAGAGCTCGCTCACCGAGAGTTTGCGCGGATCGCTATCGACCAGGGCGCGAGCCTCTTCGAGGTTGAAGTTGCGCACGTTATACACGATGTGGTAGTCGTTGCGGCGCAGGCGGGGATACATCTCATTCATCAGTCGCTCGTAGATGGTCGTTGGCTCCAAGCTCTTCAAAGCCTCATCCTTGGCATCGAGCCCCATCTCGCCATTGTCGATGATAGCCAACACCTTATCACGATTCAGCAACAGTGGCGTAGCCTCAACTGCGTGGCGCAAGCCTGCCCAATCCTCACCTCGGCCGATGACGCCGATGGCTGTGCGCTCGATACCACTCTTCTGCGATAGATAGTCGGCCAGGGCATTGGCACGATTCTGCGACAAGTTCAGGTTGTGAGCCTCGGAAGCCTCGGGAGATGCCCAACCCTCGATGGTAAGGTGGGTGATGGTCAAATCCTTGTCGTGGTCAACCTGGCTGATTGAGTTCAGAACCGATGCAAGCTCGCGGCTGTTATCCTTGTAATCCTCCAAAATATCATACTTATCGACCTTGAAGTTGATGTAGGCCGAGAGTGTCAACTCGCGCACCTTCACTGGCTCGGGCTCGGGCTCCAAGAACGTCCACAGATAATTAGGTGCGTAAATCTCGTGGAGGAATCGGCCAACGCCACTATCACCAAGAACCAAAGCCTCGGGCTTACAGCCGCAGCTGCTCTCCTTGATAAGAACGGTAGCGCCACGCATCCACTCCTCAAATTTCACCTGAGCGATGTACTCGACCAACTGCTTCTGACCAGCCTTACGCTCGGCGCGCTTAGCCTCGCGCTCAGCGTAGAAGGGGTCGGTAGTAGCCGTAGCCGCATCGTTACGAAGGTGGTAGATGTAGGCTCTACGGCCCATAATCTCAACCGATGGCAACGCCACCTGATTGCCGCCACGCTCGACTACTGGGGTCAGCACCAAAGTCTCGTCGAGGCCAACCTCCAACTGCGAGATATCGATATCCATTTCGAGTTTCACAACATCGCCTTCGCGGGTCGAAACGAGATTGCGCACCTCGCCTGTGCCCTCCATAATCTGCTGAGCCTGAGCCGAGAAGCCCATCAACAGAGCCATAACATATAGAGATATAAATCTTTTCATAACGCCTGAATTTTAGAATAGGTAAACCAAATTGATTGCCGCCTTGGTGGGGCCGTAGTAGATGTGGTCGTCGGAGTCAATCATCTCGCCGCACTTGGGGCAATAGTACTCGTCGAAGCGTGTGTAAGCCACACCGAAACATATCTCAGCTTCGAGGTTCCAGTGCTTGCCCAGCATCCAGGCGTAGCCGTAGCCCACGCCAGCACCCGCAAACCAACCCTCGTAGCGGTGGTCGGCCAGAGAGGAGAACTCGGTACCCAAGAAATCGGGCAGGTTGTTGATGTTGCCGATGTTATAGACTCCTCCCACCAGGTGACCAGCCAGGAAGTGACCCGAAAATCTGCGGCAAGTCCACCAACGGAACTCGGGTTGCACAAGCCAATGTCTCCACTTGGTGTTGTCGGAGAATTGGAAGGGGTTGTAGTTGCCCGACAAATCGAAAGTCCACTTGGGGGAGATGGCCATCTCCACGCCCAGGTTGATTGTGGTGGTAGCATCGTAAAGCAAGTTGCTCTTCACTGCCCACTCCTGCGCCGAGAGCCTATTGCCAAAGCTCGCAGCACACACTGCCATCAATAATAAAAGGTATCTCTTCATTTCTCTTAAAATTTTCTGTTTACCGCCCACCCCGCCTGGCGCCAAACATCGGCCGACAAGGACCTTGATGGCTAAGCGGTTGGGGTTGGTTAATAATCCCGTTTTTTTGGAAGGATGGTTTGGAGTTTTGAACGAGTCGGTTGATGGTTGAAATTTAAGGGGCAATCCTCATCGGACGGGGGTTGCTATGCTCGGGCAGGGTTGCTCTGAGAGAGCTTTTGCCTTTCGGGGTTTTGCCAGGTAGGATTTCCCCAGGCGGCCTCACCGAGTAGGGTTTTGCCACATTTTATGTAGAAAACCGTTTCATAGCCTTCCGATATTTTGCCTTCACGACCATCAAAGAACTCACGTCACAACGCGACACATCACCTTTTCCATATCAAAGGTTAGACTCGATTTTGAAATGAATTTGAAATTTTATCCATTTTCGGGATTTTTTTGAAAAAGATTAGAAGCAAAAGGAATTCCCCTTGTCGGCGCCACAGAACAAAAACAAAAAAAGGGGTGCCCGAAGGCAACCCCTTAGTTTTAATTATTAATATGGTAGTGCTACTCGTCGTAGCTGCTGTTGTCCCAACAGTGGGTACAGAGCGACTCCTTAGGCAAGCCGATTGACTCCACCAAGTCATCCAAACGCTGGAATTTGAGCGAGGTGAGTTGCAAGTGGCGACGCATAATATCGACCATCTCCTTGTGCTTGTCGCTATCTGGGTCGGCATACTCCATAAATGTTGCATCCGAAATGTTGTCAGTGCCCTCCATATCGCGAATCACACGACGTGCATAGAGGTCGTAGGTGCTGCGCGATGTCGAGAAGTTAAGGAAGCGGCAAGGGAAGATGAGCGGTGGGCAGGCGATACGCATATGGATCTCCTTTACACCCTCGTCCAAGAGCTTCACAACATTATCTTTGAGCTGGGTACCACGCACGATACTATCATCCATAAAGACAATCTTCTGATCCTTGGTGAACTGGCGGTTAGGCAAGAGTTTCATCTTGGCAAGCAAGTCGCGCATCTTCTGATTCTGAGGCATAAAGCTGCGTGGCCAGGTAGGTGTATATTTCACAAAAGGACGCTTGTAAGGGATGCCCTTTTGGTTGGCGTAGCCCACAGCGTGACCAACACCCGAGTCGGGGATACCAGCCGCAAAGTCAGGCTCAATGTCGTTGTCACGGCGTGCCATAGCAGCACCACAACGGTAACGGCTCTCCTCCACATTGATACCCTCATACCAAGCCGATGGGTAGCCATAATATACCCACAGGAATGAGCACATCTGCATACGCTTCGACGGAGGTGTAATCTGACGCACGCCGTCGGCCGTAATCTGGACAACCTCGCCCGGACCCAGGTCGCGCATATACTCATAGCCCAAGTTATCGAAGCTCGACGACTCGCTCGCACACACATAACCCTTGTCGTTCTTGCCGATGACGATTGGCGTACGGCCAAACTTATCACGCGCCGCATAGATGGCGTGATCGGTCAGGATAAGCATCGAGCACGAACCCTTTATCTTGCTCTGCAATATGTTGATACCGTCCTGGATATTCTTACCCAAGCCAATCAAAATGGCGATGAGCTCCGAGGCGTTAATCTTGGAATCCGACAGTTCGGCAAAGTGATGACGCTCGTCCAAAAGCTCCTGGGTGAGCTCGTCGATATTATCGATACGGGCAACTGTCGCTACGGCATAACGACCCAGGTGAGTGGTGATGGTGATGGGCTGCGACTCGCAATCAGAAATCACACCGATACCCATTGTAGAGTTGCCAAAGCGTGGCAAATCGCCCTCAAATTTATTGCGGAAATATCCATCTTCGAGCGAGTGGATAGAACGGACAAACTTGCCGTTGTTGATAAATGCCATACCCGCCCTCTTTGTACCGAGGTGAGAGTGGTAGTCGGTACCGTAGAATACCTCGTTCACGCACTCGTTGCGGCTAACGCAACCAAAAAAACCAGACATAACGTGTGTAGGATAAATGTGTTAATAAATCATCGGCACCAAGGTAAGCCTCTGGCCGACAGCAAATCGCATCGCCCGCAAGGGGGTGGCCGAAGCCTCGTTGCGATTCACGAGTGCAAATATACAAAAATTATATTTTCCGTGGCTCATTGGAACCATAAATATCATTTCGACCAACAATTTTTGGTTATCACGCAGGAATTTAGAATTCAACGCCACCGATAAAACAAGGGCAGAGGGAAATGACAGGCTAATTAATTTACCACGCAATCCGAGAATCACACAAGAGTGGCGAGGTGGGGAGATGCAAAAAAAATTGAGAAGCGATAATATTTTTCGCGTGAGCAGAAAATGCAAAAATCGGGGAATAGTAATCTTTTTTCTCGTGCGCGAGCATTTTTATCAGGAAAGTGAATGTTTTTTTGTTTTTTTTGCTATCTTTGCATCAATTGGAAAATAATGGACTTAAAATGCCGAAGTTTTATGACAAGGTAAACGTACTCCGTAAACCCGAATGGTTAAAGATCAGACTACAAAGCAACGACGAATCCGCCGAGGTGGAGCGTATCGTCAAGCAACACTCGTTGCACACCATTTGCAGTAGCGGTCTTTGTCCTAACAAAGCGGAGTGTTGGCGTCGCAGGACGGCGACATTTATGATTTTGGGTGAAGTGTGTACGCGCGGATGCAAATTCTGCGCTACGCAGACGGGCAGACCCCTTGCCCCAGACCCCACCGAGCCCGAGAAGGTGGCTGAGAGTGTGAGGTTGATGGGACTTCGACACGTTGTCGTGACTTCTGTCACGCGCGATGACCTCCCCGATGGCGGTGCCGAGCATTGGGCACGAGTGGTGGAGGCTATCCGCAAAGAGAATCCCGACGCAACAATTGAGCTCCTTATTCCCGATTTGGATGCTCAGGAAGACCTCATTGAGGTAGTTTTGGCATCCAAGCCCGACATCGTTGGGCATAACATCGAAACCGTCGAGCGACTGACACCGCTTGTGCGTTCGCGTGCGAAGTACGCAACGAGTCTGCGCACATTGGAGATCATCTCACGCAGCGGCGCTGTGGCAAAGAGTGGACTGATGGTCGGACTTGGCGAGAGCGATGATGAAGTATTGCAGACACTTCGAGACCTACGCAAAGTGGGTGTCGAGATTGTGACGCTTGGTCAGTATCTCAGACCCTCGTTGGAGCACTATCCCGTTGCGGAATATATCACTCCCGAGAAGTTTGAATGGTACCGACTCCAAGCTCTGGAAATGGGTTTCAGCTACTGTGCAAGTGCACCTATGGTGCGCTCGTCATACTTGGCCGATGCCGCATTGGAGAGCGTGAAGCGTAATATTGCCGAGAAGTAGGACTTAAAGAGTTGAGTTCTCCTTCGGCGGCGCAAGCTTTTGACCGAAATGAAGGAGGTATTGTATTTAGACTTGGGGCGAATGGGCTACCGCGAGTGCTGGGACAAGCAACGTATGATGTTTGATTATATGTTGCAGACAAAGCGCGGGGCGGCGTCGTGTGGCAACAATCAGGCCACAGAGGACACATCGCAGGGTGGCGAGCAGAGTGATGGCTCGTCGGGCGATGTTATGCAGATAAAGCCACGCTCGGAGGTCGGTGATGCGGGAGTATTGTATCTTGTAGAACACAATCCAGTTTACACATTAGGCAAAAGCGGCAATAGCGCGAATATGCTCGTCACAGAGCCATATCTGCGTTCTATTGGCGCCGAGTTTTACCACATCGACCGCGGTGGCGACGTGACATTCCACGGCCCTGGTCAGGTGGTGGGTTATCCCATTCTCGACTTGGAGAAGTTGGGCATCGGTCTGAGAGAGTATATCGATGCGTTGGAGGAGGCCATCATAGGCGTCTGCCAGGAGTGGGGCATCGAGGCGGGCCGCATAGCGGGCGCTTCGGGCGTATGGTTGGATGGCAACACAGCGCGAGCAAGAAAGATTTGCGCCATAGGTGTGAGAGCAAGTCGCTATGTGACGATGCACGGCTTTGCGATGAACGTAAGCACCGACCTGAGGTATTTCAACCACATCAACCCCTGCGGCTTTGTCGATAAGGGTGTGACAAGCCTGGAACGCGAGCTTGGCCACGAGGTGGATTTTGAGTTGGTTAAGACTCAGATTGTTAAACATTTAAGTGAGAAATTAAAAATTGAAATATATAAATAAAAAAATTGTAAGTTATGCCTATAGAGAAGCGATGGGTAGTGAGAACTCCTGGCGCGACCGAGGTGGTGGAGCGATTGGCTGCTCACCTCCGTATGTCGCCGGTTCTTGCGAACCTACTTGTGCAGAGAGGCATAGACACCGTAGAAAAAGCTAACAAATTCTTTAACCCGCAACTGCGCGACCTTCACGACCCATTCCTGATGAAGGATATGGAGCGTGCTGTGGAGCGTATCGAACGCGCCATTGCCAACAACGAGATGATTATGGTCTATGGCGACTACGACGTCGATGGAACAACGGCTGTTGCGCTGGTTTACAAGTTTTTGAAGCAGATTGGTCATAAAAACCTGGTTTTCTACATCCCCGATCGTTATAACGACGGTTACGGCATCTCGGTCAAGGGTATTGACTTCGCCGCACGCAAAGGTGTGACGTTAGCCATTGCTCTGGACTGCGGAATCAAGGCCGTAGAAAAGGTTGTTTATGCGAAGGAAAAGGGCGTGGATTTCATTATCTGCGACCACCATCTTCCGGCAGAGGAGATACCCGATGCCGTAGCAGTTCTGGATCCGAAGCGCAACGACTGCAACTATCCTTTCGATGAGTTGTCGGGTTGCGGCGTGGGATTCAAACTCGTGCAGGCTTATGCTCAGAAGCACGATATTCCATTTAAGGAGATCGAGCATCTGTTGGATTTGCTTGTAGTGAGTATTGCCTCCGACATTGTGCCATTGGCGGGCGAAAACCGCATCCTTGCCTACTACGGCTTGGAGCGTCTGAACCGCGAGCCATCGTCGGGATTGTTGTCGATTATCAAGATTTGTGGCCTGGACCGCCACAATATCACCATCGACGACATTGTGTTTAAGATTGGTCCACGCATTAACGCCGCAGGACGTATGCGTATGGACGAGAATGACGAGAATGCCGCTCCGAGTGGAGGCTTTGCCGCCGTGGAGCTGCTGGTCGAGGGTAACGACCTGATGGCACAGAAGTTCTGCAACGTGATTGACAACTACAATCAGGAGCGTAAGGACATCGACCGCAACGTCACTCAGGAGGCGCACGATTACATCGAGTCGCATCCCGAGATGAAAGACAAAAAGAGTACGGTAATCTACAACCCCGAGTGGATGAAGGGTATTGTGGGAATCGTGGCCTCGCGCCTGATTGAGACCTACTACCGCCCAACGGTGGTGCTGACGATGAGCAACGGTTTTGTGACGGGCTCGGCACGTTCGGTGCAGGGCTTTGACCTCTACCAGGCTGTGGAGTCGTGCTCAGATTTGTTGGAAAACTTTGGTGGCCATATGTATGCCGCGGGATTGACTATGCTGCCCGAAAATGTCGAGGCCTTTACCAAGCGCTTCAACGACTATGTGGAGGAGCATATCGACCCACAGATACTTGTGCCTCAGGTGGATATCGACAGCGAGTTGCTGTTCTCGGACATCACGCCGCAGTTCCACCGCCAGCTCAACAGTTTCCAGCCTTTTGGCCCAGGAAATGTTGCGCCAGTGTTTGTGACACGCGGTGCGAGTGCCTATACCGAGCCTAAGTTGGTGGGAGCCGAGATGGAGCACCTGCGTATGGACTTGGTGCAGCGCCAGAAGCCAAACGTTTCGATTCAGACCATCGCCTTCCAGCAGCCTACTCACTACGAGTGGATCAAGGCAGGGCGACCAGTTGATGTATGCTACCAGATTGTGGAGAACCACTATCGTGGCACTGTGACAACACAGTTGCGCATCAAAGACATAAAGCGAGTGGAGAAGTAGAACTCCACACGCAGTGCAACATAGCAAGTACGCTCTATCGCTGCCCGCAAGGGGAGAGGAAAGTCCGAGCAACACAGAGCACCGTACGAGTTAACGGCTCGATGTCCGTGAGGGTGTAGTAGCGTAACAGAAAATAACCGCCCAGGAGGCCGAGGAGCATCGCGGATCGCAAGATCGGTTTTGCGCCGAGGAGCAACCCCCTGGGTAAGGGTGAAAAGGCGGGGTAAGAGCCCACCGCAGAGGCAGCAATGTCGTCTGGCAGTACGCCTTACGGGTTGCAAGACCATATATACCGGCAATTAAGGGTTGCTCGCCCAATGTCGGGGGGTAGGTTGCTAGAAGCTGCGGGTGACCGTAGTTGTAGATAAATGATAGAGGCTCCACTTGTGGAGTACAGAACTCGGCTTATAGTATTTGCTATTCATAATGGGTATCCGATTGTCGGATGCCCATTTTTTGTTCGCAGGTAAAAATGATTGAAATGCCGCCATTAAGGCGAGGGCTAAGGGCGCTTGCAGACTATGCCGAGCCGAGGCGGTTAAAAGCCGCGAACGCGAATTAATCGTCCTTTGTCAATATTGCTATTTTTTCTAATAATCGTCCTATTCCAAAGGTAGATTCCAACCATTTTCATAGGGCTACAACCCCCACTCCCTGCCGTTGCGTTGTGTGCAAATGTGGAGGGTAAATCGACTATTATGCTGAGGGTCAAATAAAAAATCGGCAAAAATATGCTTCGATTGACAAAATTTTGCTATATTTGTGGACGGTGTAGAGGGATTTTAACACACCAGCTAAACCTGAAACTAATTTAACAAACCTACAATATGAAAAAACTATTGCTCATTGCACTTGCCATCTTCTTTGTGCAGGGCCTCGCAGCTCAGACCGTGAGCCCCGAGACTTTGGCCAAGCGTGCAAGACGTAAGAACCTCACTGTTAAGGAGTGGAACACCGATTCAAGCAAGAAGAGCCGCTGGCTCGACCACCTCACCGTATATGACGAGAAGGGTCGCAAGATTGAGGAGATTGAGTACAACCAGTTTGGCCAGATTCGCCGCGAGACTTGTGAGTATGACCCTGTGACCGAAAAGGTTATCAAGGAGGTTATCTACGACGACCGTAACAAGGTGGAGCGCATACGCAAGTATGAGTACAACGAGGACGGCACCAAGCACAAGCAGTATAACTATCTGCCAAACGGCAAGCTCTACACCATCAAGGTGTTTGAGTATATCTTCGAGGATTAGTCCCCAATCTTAACCCCGCAACAATGACCTACGAGCAACTAAATGCGTTGGATGTGTGGCAGCAGATGCCCACAATCACACTCGACGAGATGTCATCAATCAAGCTGATGAATCGCGTCGATACCAAGTATGTCATCAGCGAGGAGTATTGTATGGAGCTGTTGCGCCGCGCGGTGGACAAATATTCGGTGCAGGTGATTGGTGATGTGAGAGCGTGTCGCTACTCGACGATGTATTACGACACAGCCGACCTTGATATGTACACCATCCACCAGAACCGCAAACTCACCCGCCAGAAGATTCGCACACGCACCTACGTTGAGTCGGGTATCACCTTCATCGAGGTGAAGAACAAGACCAACCGAGGCCGCACCAAGAAGAAGCGTATCGCCATCGACGAGCGTTACTTCGACTGCGTGTCGTCGAGCCCCGAGGCGGCGGCGTTCCTCAGCGAGAGGGCCAACTACGCCCCCGAGGCCATCAGCCCCGCGCTGATTACCCAGTTCGACCGTATCACGTTGGTGAACCACGCCCACACCGAGCGTCTGACCATCGATATGAACCTCCGTTTTGTCAATATGCGAAGCTCAACGCCAACCGAGGCCAAGGTCGATAGGATGGTGATTGTGGAGCTCAAACAGGACGGTCTGTGCTACTCGCCGATGAAGGAGATCTTGCAGGATATGAGAGTCAAGACACTGAAAGTGAGTAAGTATTGTGTCGGCACTGTGTTGTCGAATCCGACAGTGAAATACAATCGCTTCAAGCGTAAGGTGAGGTCAATCCACAAGACCCTCGAAAATCAAAAGGAAATCTAAAAAACTTAACCCAATATGATTCAAAACGAACAATTTTTAGACTTTGATCCCTCGATTGCCGAAGAGTTCGGTTACGAGATTACGAATCAAATCAGTTTCCTCGGCGTGCCTTTGTGCGACACTGAGAGTTTGCTTCACCTGTTGATGCGCTTTGCATTCAACTTGCTTGTGACGTGGGTTATCGCCCGCTACTGCTACTATGCGAAGAGCCAGCGTAAGGACTATGTTTTGACATTTATGCTCTTTGGCTCGGCGATGTTCCTCCTCATTTTCTTGATGGAGAGCGTGAGCATCCAGATTGGTATGACACTGGGTCTTTTCGCTATCTTTGGTGTCATACGTTATCGAACCGAGACGGTGCCCATCCGCGAGATGACATATCTGTTCATCGTCATCTGTGTGGCCGTAATCAACGGTTTGGCCTTGAATATCAGCTATGTTGAGCTCATCGTTGCCAACCTTATGTTGTTGCTTTTGATCTGGACTGTCGAGGGTCGTCGCTTGTTGCGTCACACATCGGCTAAACTTGTTATCTACGAGAAGATTAACCTCATCACTCCCGACAAGCGCGAGGAGATGATCGCCGACTTGGAGGAGCGTTTGGGCCACAAGGTAGAGAAGGTAGAGGTTGGTCACGTCGATTTCTTGCGCGATGTAGCCTTCGTGAAGGTATATTACGAATTGAAGGATGGCGAGAGCAACTCGGTGGATACCGTGACCAAGCCAAACCAGTTTGTATAAAGCAACCAGCCCGAAATGGAGTTTAAGCAAACACTTTAACCCCTGAAAATTATGAAACTATCACTACGCCTTTTGACGCTCTTGGCTGCCATCTTGTGCTGCTCGGCGCTCTATGCCCAGGACGATATACCATCGGCACCAACCGAGGTAAAACTCGCCGACGATGTTCAGGCGCGATTTCGTGCTATTTTGGATATTCCACTGACCAAGAATCTGTCGTTGGAGTGGAGCGAGCAGGTGCGTATGCACAACAATGTGAGCGATGTGGATAAGATCCTCTCGACCGTAGGCATTGGCTACAAGGCTCTGCCTTGGCTCAAAGTGGGCGCAAGTTATAGCCTGGCGAATGTGCGTGACGAGGAGTTGGACAAGACTACACAGCTCAACGTGGTGGATTGGAAGATGCGCCATTTGGTGAATGTCGATGTGACGGGCTCATACAAGGTGGGCCGCGTGAAGCTCTCACTGCGTGAGCGCGTGCGCTTCAACTTCCGCCCCGACTCGGTGAACACCTACGAGCACGCCGACCCAGCAATCTCGTTGCGCTCACGTTTGAAGGCTGCGTATGATATTCGCCAGTGCCGCTGGGAGCCCTATGCTTATGTGGAGCTCTACACCACGCTCAACGCGCGCAATGCTGTACCTAATTACAAGGATTATAGCCTGGCCTACAAACAATATATGAGCCGCCTGCGTTTCTCGGTGGGTACGGAGTTTAAGATCAATAACTACCACCGCTTGGATATCTACTACCGCTACCATATGAATCAGTCGTATGAGGCACGATACAAGGGTAACAACGCCAAACTCGAAAACCAGGGCAACTTGAAGAGTTGGACCCACGAGAAGCAGAATTGCCACGTCATTGGCCTGGATTATAAGTTCAAGCTATAAAGATTTGGCTTCAAGCACAATATTTCGTCAAAGAGGCTGTCGGCAACCCGCTGGCAGCCTTTATGCTTTAACCCGCAAAACCTATTCACTCGTTTTATAAATAACCCTAACACCCCGCAAAAGTGACATACTCAGAGTTAGAGATACTCCTGCAAGAGGATGTGCAGACAGCCATCGCGCTCAATATCGACCGCGACCCGTTGAAGATAGCCCTCGACGGCAAGATACCCCACGCCCGTGAGGTTGCCACCCAGGTGAAGTATCTGCAACGCGCACGCCGCAAACTACCACGCCTCTTCCAGGCTCAGGGCATCATCCCCTCGCGCGCCTTCGAGCAGTCGTCGAGCGAGGAGTGTGCCTCGGCAAAGCGCATAGCGGGAGGTAGCCTGCTGGATTTGACCTGCGGCTTGGGCATTGACTCAGCCTCTCTGGCAGCCAATTTCGAGCGTGTGGTGGCGTTGGAACGTGACCCAGTACTGGCGGCCATCACAAGCGAAAATATGCGTCGTATGGGCATAAATAATGTCGAGGTGAAGAACATCTCGGCCGAGGAGTACCTCGACGCGTGCGACGAGCAGTTCGACTGGGTCTATGCCGACCCCGACCGCCGCGACGAGCAGGGGCGCAGGCTGGTGAGGTTGGAGGATTGCTCGCCCAATATGGTGGCACTACTGCCCAAGATTAGGAAGGTGAGCCGCCGCCTGGCCATCAAGAACTCGCCGCTGTTTGACATCGACGAGGCGTGGCGCATATTCCCCGATGCGGGTGTGGAGGTAATATCGCTCCACGACGAGTGTAAGGAGGTAATGATATATTCGCCTGCCGAGGAGCCCTACATTGCCGCCGAGGCTGTGGGCAGAGGCCGCTACGAGGCTCTGCGCAACGAGGTGGAGAGTAAGCCCGAGATGGGAGCGTTTGAGCCTGAGAGCTACCACTACCTGGTAATACCCGATGTGGCGTTGCAGAAGGCGCGCCTGGTGTCCGACGCACTGCGAGGCAAGGCCAAGGTGTGGAGCAACCTATCGTTTGGCTTCGCGGAGCAGATGCCCGAGGGTGTTGTGGGACGTGTGGAGGCCATCGAACGTATCGAGGAATTCGACCCCAAGCGCTTAAAACGCGAGTTGAAGGGCGTGGGTGTGGATATCATCCTGCGCGACTTTGCACTGGGTGTGGACGAGATTCGCAAGCGATGCTCGATGCGCAGCGGTAGCCAAAAAAGAATAGCTCTCACCCGCATCGCAGGCAAGAGCTATACCATATATCTTAAATAGAGAGTTAAGCCGCCACCTGGGCATTCTGCTCGGCCTTCAATGCCAAGCGCTTAACAATCATCACAAAGCCACCAGTCAAGATCAAGTTCGAGAGGATGGTCAAGAGCGAGATGGCCAACAGCGGACCGCCCAAGCCATAGCCCAAGCTCACGAAGATGATACCGGCACCCACCTCACCACGGGTGAACATACCGATACTGAGAGCCAAACGCTCCGTGAGGCTTCTGTCGCGGTAGAAGAGCATAGGCACCATCTTACCAATATTAGAGATAGCTGTCACTATACCAACGTGCATCGCAATCTCACCCCACGACATCTGACCTACCTGACCAATCAAGCAGTCGCCTGCCGAAGCCGAGAAATCTACGCCCACAAACAAAGGTGCGCTCAATCCCACAAGGAACATAAACAAATAAGAGATAACCGTAGATGCGTTCTCGTCAGCCTTAGAGGTCGAATGGCGAGTTTTCATCACCATACCCAACACAAAGGCTGGCAACAACACCTCGATATGGATGGCAGCGTCGGTGCCGAACATACGCTTCGACACCAGGTAAAGACCCTGACAAAGGAAGACGAGGATGGTGGCATAGCCAAGCACAGAAGACCAATCCTGCTGCATCTTGAACTTATCGAGCCTAGTCCACGCCAGATAGAGGCAGAAGAATACCACTAAGGCCACAACGCCCAACTGCCACTTCCAGCCAATCATAAATATCTGCAATGGGATCATCAGAAGGATGGTATCCAAATCATCAAAGATGGCCAACACTCTGGTTTTCTGATAAATCCACGATTTCTTCAATCCCGCATTTGCCAGCATCGTAAACAGGATACCCGCCGAGGTGGGCGCTGCAAAACGGCTCAGCAACAGATTCTCCTTCCACGCATCCCAACTCGAAAAGAGGTCGCCTGGCAACAGGGTCATATAGTAAACACAGATGAGCAACCAAGGTGCTGCTGCGGTAGCCATAGCGATGAAATAATCGGCTGTGTAGCTACGCCAGCGGCTCTTGTCGAGCTCAAACTCGCGACCCACGTTAATCATAATGAATGCCAAGCAGATGTAGAGCATCGCATCGAGTGTAGGCTTGGCCGAAGAGAACGACTCGGCTCCCATAACGATAGGCAGTGCCTGAGAAAGCACGAGGCCCAGAATCAAAAATACGGAAAAGAGGAGGATTTTTCTCATCAATAAACGCTAATAAATTTAGTTAATTTTTCGCCGACAAAGATACGATTTAGCGGCAAGAAGTGCAAGAAAAAGGCGGGATTTTTTCATTTCCCACCCTTTGTGATTCGTTTGTAGCACAACATTTTGCGCCTCGCCTGGATAGCCATCAACGACCCCGATGCCGACTCTGGCCGAGCCTTAGGCCCAGCTACACGCCGCCGACAATGATGGGTATGCTCCTCTCGCGCGGTAGCTCCATACCCTGGGGCAGAGTCAGACGCAAGGTGTAGTAGAACTCAACGCCCTGGCCCTGCTTCATCGCAGGGGTCCACAACGGAGAGCTCTCCACCACGCCCCTGACGCGCTTCATCAGGCGCTTATCGGTTGCATCAATCACCTCGCTCACCGAAGGCTTGCCCTCGGCCGAGATATGCAACTTAACAACCACCCTCGCAACGGGGTTGGACGGGTACTCCCACTTGATGCGCGAAGCCACATAGTCGGCATAGCGCTGGGTCTTTCCGTCGGGTTCAAAGCGTGCGGGCGTGTCGTAGCGCAACACGATCTCGATGACGCCATTTGCCGCCTCGGGACCATACTTCTCGATGCTCTGCTCGTCGGCGGGCAACAGGCGGTTACTCACAATATCGGCAGGAGCTATCGACTTAACCTCGGCCTCGCTCATCCTCACACCATTGACGATATAGAGTGGCGGGCGATACTGAAACACCTGAGCAGCAGCACCTTGCACCAACATCACAAGAAGGAGTAATATCAAACGCAGTCTTTTCATCTGAATCTCTAATGAAATTTTTTACAGCTCCAAAGGTAGAGTTTTTCGTTTACATCTGCAAATCAACCGCCACAGCCGAAGGCCACTTGCCGCCAATGACTTTCGCTCCCAAAACTCGCCCAACCGCCGAAAACTCCCGAAAACCGCCACAGCCGAAGGCCTCTTCTCGGCCGAAAACTCCCGACCAAAGCACCCATCCGCAGCCACCATCTCGCCCAGCCACAGGGCGACGACAAATACAGCGACAAATCCAGCGGCGAATGAGGCGACAAATGCAGCGGCGAATGAAACTTTACGCAGAATATCTTTTTCGGCTACATCAATTTTGAATTTTGAAATCCCTTTGAGTATATTTGCGGCGAAATTCAAGACACTTAACAACCCAACAAATGAAGATTTTTTATACCATTCTACTCCTTGTAGTATCCAACGTCTTTATGACATTCGCCTGGTATGGCCACTTGAAGCTGCAACAGATGAAACTCATCTCGTCGTGGCCGCTCTATATGGTCATCCTCTTCTCGTGGGTCATCGCCCTGGCCGAGTACTCGTGTCAGATTCCTGCCAACCGCATCGGTTTTGTGGGCAACGGAGGTCCCTTCACGCTGATGCAGTTGAAGGTCATCCAGGAGGTGATCACGCTGGTGGTCTTTACTCTCTTCTCCACCGTGGTGTTCCGCGGCGAGAGCCTCCACTGGAACCACATCGCAGCTTTTGGTTGCCTGATTCTGGCCGTCTATTTTGTTTTTATGAAGTAGCCCGAGGATACTCGTCGACATAAATCATCGACCCAGGGGCTGGGGTTACTCCCAGCCCGTTAAGTCGAAGCCCTCATCCACCTGGGCAAAGCGTGCCGCACATCCATTCTCGACCCTCGACATAGCCGCCACCACGGGCACCATATCGCGTCGCGAACGTGTGTTGAGAGGCTCGTCGGGATCAATGCCTGTCCAGTCGCTCACCGCCTCAATGTAGCGCTCGGTGTGATTCTCCGAGGGCGGCGCATAGCGCGAAATCATCTCACGCAGGGTCCTCAGCCCGTAACGTCGGCGATAGGTGTCGAGCAACACAAACATCGCCCTATAACCCCACTCCATCGAACGAAACTGCTTGAAGGCGCGATCCTTCGAGGGTTGCACCTCGCCCTGATAGAATACGCTCGAATGGCGTATGTTGCCCGGGTTGCAGTTGCTGATGCCTCTACTCATTCTCCACCTCCTTTCTGATTTTGCGGCTCACATAACGTCTCAGGTAGTCCAACGCCCGAGCGTCGCTTATGCGGCAGGCATTCTCCAAAAACGACCACATTTCCACACCGCAGACAAACCCCGCAAAGAGTTTTGTTAGGTTCAGGTGCATAAAATCAAGCATCTGCGTATCAATCACATAAGCCATACACAGAGCCACAATGGCCAGGGCCATCTTCTGGGCCGTATGCCACGCGGCACGACTCTCGAAGCACCACCTCAGCCCCTCGCGGCGAGCATCGGCACGCGAGGCCATAACGCCCGTCACGAAGTCAAAGCCGATGAACCCCACCACACACCACACCAGCCCCACGACGGGGGCAAACAGCGCAGCCAGGGCCGCCACGCAACCGCTAAAATATTTGAACAAAGCCTCCATCACAACTGCAACGATTTAAGATATTGTGAGCCGAATCATACTCACCAAACTGCTTGGCGTGCTGCTCCAAATAGTCCGACAACGAACGCAAAGCCGTGCGCGCCAGCACCTTGACAGCGCGCGTATGCTCCCCGCGCAGTGACTCGTCTGCCGACTTGCGATTGCCTCCTGCCACGGTCGAGAGCCCAAGCTGCGAGGTCGAGGCATTGAGGCGCGGCTGCACCATCAAGCGCGTGGCAGTAGCCACCGCAGGCAACAGGTAACGCTCCTTCATCTCGCCATAGCGCCCCTGAGCCACAGCCTCCAACAGAGGCTCGCCCACCACAGGCTCCACCCAGCGTTCGATGGCCATATCGATATCCATCGCGGTGATAGCCTCCGAGGCCAGGTAGTCGCCATCCGCGAAGGCATAGGCCACCACCTCGGCAGGCGATATAATATTGTATTTCATAGCTTTATCCGATTTTTGTAACGTTATACTTGGTTATCTGCGACAGAAACATCTGCTGCTGCTCATCCTCGGCGTCGTAGTCCAGGCCATCGGCCTTGCGCGCCTCCCACACCCTCATATAGATTGGCTTCGAGCGTGTCGGCGGGCGGTTGATGATTTCCAGCGACGAGCCATCGATGCCCAACACCTCGCCCACGATGCGCTTGATGGGGGCCAGCAACTCCTCCTGCTCGGCCAGGATAACGGTGTTGAGCGCCACCTCGTATTCGTGCAGGATGCGCTCGGCGCTGAATCCCGCCGCATAGTCCAATCCGCTGAGCGAACGGAACCACGAGTGGGCAATAACGATGTCGCTGGTGGCCTGGTCGTGGAGCTCGCTCCAATCGCCCTCGTTGCGCGACTCCACGGGTATGAAGCGCGAGTTGTCGCTCTCGTGACCCTCGCGGATGACAAACATCACCTGGCCAGGGTTACCCGCAAACTTACGCTCGGCCGTCTTTACAATGCGCTCGGCCTCGGCCTCGTTGTCGATCGAGGCGTCGAGCATCATCACGCCCGGAAGTTGGAACGAGTTATCCAATCGTGATATATTCCAACAATCTGTCTTATAGGCGATTGCCGACACTCCCATACCCGCAATATACTTGGGCACGCCGTAGTGCGAGAACATCGGCTCATACTCCTTGTAGTGGACAATCGTGCGCAGCGAGCCATCCTCCATCTTCTCGTACAAGGGATAGAGTGGCAACGTGCGTGCCTCCTGCTCGCTGAAACGGCTCCAATCGTGATGTAGGATGACGTGGCGACCATCGCGCGCAAGGCGACAGCGCGAGGCATCCTGATGATAAAAGGCCAGCGTAGAGCGCTCCTCATCTGTCACCACCTCCAAAAAGGCGTTACCCATCAGCGACTTGTCGAAGGCCAGGCGACACACCACCTCACGCAGCGTGTCGCCCTCGCCATTGGCCCTACCCACGAGGAGCCCCAACAGAGGCTGCTGCTCGTCATAGGAGAAGCCCTTGCCGGCAATGTAGTCGGCCTTGTCGTTGATTATTCGGCGGTGGGTGGTCGAGCGACGCGACATCAGCGACAGGGCAAAGGGCATCATATTGTCGTCGCCCCAGCGCCAATACTTATCGCTGCACACCACCCTGTGAGATAGCGCCAGCAGCGGTTCAGGCGTGTGGTTACCCACCGCGACAAAGCTCTTGGTTAATGATTTTTCCATAGTCTAAGTTTTCATTTTTTTCGTTATACGACTGCACTCTCGATATCCTGCGACCAGAGGGTGAGCCTGAGGCTGGGTGGGGTGTTGGGCTCATCGCCCGAGTGGAAATTCAACTTATCGAGGCGCAACGCCTGCTCAAAGCCAAACTTAGGGCTCCACCCGAGCCTGAGCTCCTCGCCCGAGGCCAACCCCACACAAGCCACCACACCCTCGGTGGCGCAGCGTTGCAAGAAGTCGGCATCCATCCACTCGCCAGCCTTATCGACCTGGGCGCAGAGGGTGAGCGTGTGTCGCACGCTCACCAATCCCTGCTCGGCCGAGATGATCTCCTCGTAGCACGAACCATCGTCGAGCAGCTCCACCTCGATGCCTCCTCCCTTGGCAACATCCTCCACCGAGTCAAGCTCGCTCACAGGAAAGAGTTTAGCAGCCGTCACACCCCCAATGGGACGATATCTTCTCAGGTTAGTCACGGCCTACGCAGTTTTAGATTGACACCACGTTCACACCTGCCGCCACAAGCTCCTCGTCCAAGATCTCGCAGCCGATAGCAAACACCGCGCGCTGGCGGTTCTCCATCTGGTCGGGGTTGTACCACATACGCACCTCAGAGCCTGGCGAGTCGGCCGTATTGACCGCCATCACCAAGTTGCGACGGTCGGTAAAGATGATGAAGTCATCCGAGAGCTTCGACTCGGTGATGGCTGGTTCGAGGTTCACCTCCACGATAGGGAAGCCGTGGAACATCAACTGCTTGCGGCCATACTGGTTGTCGTGGTACGACGCCTCGCCGTAGTGGGTATCAAGGTATGACTCATAGAGGCGATAGACGCTTGGCGACACGAAGAATGCCACCTGGCCATCGTTAAACAAGCCCTTCAAGCGTGGTGACGAATTGACCACAAAGCTATCCAACAACTCAATAATCTTATCGGCCGTGAGCTTGGACTTCAAGTCGCTAACCGCATAGTGGAGCTCACCGCCCGCCACACGCTCGTTGATGAGTTTGAGCAAGCCGTCAAAACTGTTGTAGCCAGTCTCATAACCGCCCTCCTTGTCGCCGAGCCACAAGTTCATACGGATGCTGTCGGCGATAGCCGCGCGGAAGAGCTCGGTCTCGGCAGCCTCCAACTCGGTGCCTGTCAAATCCTCCATATTTACCTCGGGGCGCGATGTGATGATCTCGTAGATTGTCGAGAAGTAATCGCTGGCCGAAAAGGCGTCCTCGGCCTTCACGCGCGACATAGGGATTGACTTCTTGTTGTGGGTCGATTTGCTACCCTCGTCCCAGGTTGACTTCTCGTCGAAGGAGCTCAACACGTTGCCCTTGTGCTCCCACATTGGCACCACCGTAGGAATTGGCATATTGTAGAGCACGCGGATACCGAGCGACGATGCGCCCTGGCCCGTGAGCAATGGACGGAAGAAGATTGATTCGAGTTCGTTACCTGAATAGTTCTTTGAGTTTACAATAATGTTTGACATAATGATTTAATTTTTAATTGGTTAAAGTTTTGTTAGTTTATCGTTGGTTGTCGGTGGGTTGTTTGTTGTTGGGGTTTGACGTGAATTCTATTCCCAATTTTGCTTTTTGAATTCCCCTAAACTATCGGCTAAACGCCTTGACGTCATCCATATAGGCCTTCTCGTTGGAGAGGGCGTGGGGTGCACCCATCAGCGGATCCTCCACCGACTTCAATGTCGTGGCAGCGAAGCGTCGCTGACCCTGCTCAAAGGCTATCGCCGAGCGGTGCGCCACCCCGGCATCATCTATGGGCAGGCCCGCCTTGGCTGTGGGCAACTGCGAAGTGGTAGTCGAAGACTCCGTAGAAGCCGCCGAAGCCTCAGTAGAAGCGGCAGTAGCCGACTCCGCAGATGTCGCACCGCCCGACTCCGCCACACCCAAGCCCGCATCGGTTCCAGCATCCTTAGATGTCGCCTCATCGTCACCAGCCGTTGCATTCTGTCGGCGCTCCTCGCGCTGCTCCTGCTTTTTGCTAATCCACTGCTCCCAGCGCGAGGCCAGGCGCGAGAATAGGTACTGCAACAACTCGCCAGCCAGGCGCTGCACCATTCGCTTGATGCTCTGCTGGGTGGTGCCTCGCTGGCCGCCCTTTGGCTTTGCCGAGGAACCCTTGCCCGACTGCTGAGATTGACCCGATTGCTGAGTCTGCCCCGACTCCACCGCCTCGGCCATAACATCAGCCTCGGTCGCAACTGCCACCGACGCCACAGGCATCAGCGACTGCAACAGTTCCACCTGCTGCTCTGTGCCTTGCGCCGCGCTGTCGATTACTCTGTCGGCCAAGCCCCACTCCACAGTCTCCTGGGGTGTGAGCCAGCGACCCTCACCATTATTCTCGGCCATCAGGCGGGCATACTCCTCGGCATCGCCACCCGAGTGCAGGGCATAGAGTTGAGCCAATCGCTCGTCGGTCTTTTTCAACAGATCGGCTCTCGACTCCAAGGCCTGGGTGTTACCCTCAATGGCGCACATCGAGCGATGAATCAGATACATAGCGTTGCTCGAAATCTCGCGGCAGCCCACATCAGCCGCCTGTGCTATGATGGTCGCGGCCGAGGCTGTGTAGCCATAGCAACGTGTCGTGACCGAAGCCTCCAACCCCATCAGCGCCTCGTAGATGAGCAGCGCATCGTTCACATCGCCGCCCGTCGAGCGTATGTTCACCACCACACGCTGTGCCGCCACCTGGGCTATGCGCTCCACCTCGCGGCGAAACTCCTCATAGGTGGCCACGCCCGACGACCCTGCGTCCTCACGCTCCACGCCGATTGTGCCCTCGATGTCGATGTAGCAGGTCTGTGCTTCGTTTCTAATTGTGATTTTGGTTTGCATAAATTCTCTATTTAATCGTTTAACGTTCTAATAAATCGGCAGACGGCACGTCCCTGAGCAACATCGTAGCTCTCGACCGCCTCCAAATGATACTTTGCTCGCTGACCCACCAGATTCAACACAAAGGTCGAACGCAGGTTAGCCTCCTCGCTCTCCCACTCGGCAAGAGAGCTAAGCTGCAAAGGCGTAAGGCGCAACGTAACCCTCAACCTCTGGCGCAACGACTTCTCCCTGAGCTCGTTGTCGTAGTAGGAGTGGAGCCCCGTGCAGCCATCTCGATCCTCGAAGCAGAGCGTAAACTCCTCGGGCGAGTGGAACGCGGCATAGGGATACTGCTCGACATAGTAGGGGAATCCCCACCTCTGGCCGCTGGGCAGCGCACGCAGACCTTGGTAGCGCACCACACGCGCCGAGACCGCACCCACCTGGTCGGCATCGCGGTCACCCACCTGCAACACATTGGCCGACGGGGTCTTGGCATAGGGTGCCACCGAGAGTGTGGGCGAGAACAGAGGATTTCTTACGCGCTGCTCGCCACGCAACGCCGCACACGACTCCACGCTAAACGTCCAATCACCAAACCTACTCTCTGCCGAGGCGTTCCAGCGCGTCACCGCACCATCCGTCTCGTTGCAATAGCCCAGCGTGATGCGCTCACGCTCATCCTTGGCCAACTCCTCGACCGTGATGGGGGCCGAGAGGTCTATCCTGCCGCTCCAATCGTGCTCGTCGCCGCGGTAGAACTCATCGCGAGGCATCACATAGACCCTGCGCGAGGCGTGGTCGGTGTAGATTCTCAGGTTGTACATCTGCTGCACCGCCTCGACCACCTCCACCAGCTTCATATCGTGGCACGCCACATCCGCAAACCCAAGCTCGGAGCCCGTCGCGGGCGTCGCCGTAAAAACAGGTCGCAGACGACACCCCTGCAAGAGGGTCACTCGCTGCCCCTGCTCGGCACCGTGGAGATAAAGCTGATTGAAGTTCTTACCCGCTGTGGGAGACACATTCTCGGGTGGCGACTGCACCGTAATCTCGACACCAATCTCGCCTCGGTCGGCGACGTGAGCCTCGTATATGGCCCAATCGCCTTGGTAGGGGCTCAGCGACCCGTCGGCCTTATATACATTAAGTATGCAGGTCATCTTCGACGTGACGTTGGGCGTCGAGAACATAAATCGTCCTGGCTCACCATCGCTCAGCACCACACGCGACGAACCGCAGTAGCAGTAGAGTCGGTAGCGCGTACCCTCGACGTGGTCAAACGGACAGCAACGATACTGCATATTGGGTTGCAGCTTCGACTTCTGATCCACAAATGGATTGGCCACCTCAAAGGTCACATCGCACCCGCCACCCAGGTATATCGAATCGAAGCATTGCAATCGGCTGCGGCTCGCAATGTAGTAGTCGGTGGTGTAGCTCAGCGCATACTCGAAGCCCACCTTTTGGGCTGTGGGAGGCCTATACACCACGCCATCTTCCTGGCTGATGCTGAGCGAGTTGTTGCTGTTATAGAGTCCCTCACCCTCGGTTGTCTGCACCAAGTTGCCAAGCGACGAGTTCAACACCTGACTACTGATGGCCACACGTCCCATAGCGTCGGCCGTGGCCGAGCTTTCGCCTGTGCGCCCCGCCTCAAAGCCTGCAAAGCTCTTCAAGCGCGTTATCGACGCCTCACCCGCCTCGGGATAGCGACCACTCATCATCAGACTTTTGAACTCCTTGCCCTCGACCCACTCGCCTGCCAGCTCGTAGCCACACTTCTCTACGGCCGCCTGTAACAGATGCTGCAACGAGAGGAAAGGGTAGTAGTCGGCCACCGTCATCACTCGCTCGGGGGCATAGAGGCTCTGCTCGTCGTAGGGCTGGCGGTAGTCGTCATAGCATACGGGCAGAAACCTCACAGCCTTCTCGCCCTTCCAGCTGTCGAGGATGGTGTCGCCGCGCAGCGTGGCCGAATACTCCAACGCCTCCTGCAAGGGCGTGAGCGACGCCTGCTCCACCCAGTCACTGCCGCCCAGGCTCACACTCAACAGATAACGCAACCCCGAAGGCCCCTGCTCCAACCCTTCGAGCTGCGCCACACCTCGCACCAAACACACGCCATCGACCTTCACCACAATGCTATGCTCCTGGGCATTAAATCTCTCGCCACCGCACGGGTCAGCCGCATAACACATCAGCCTATCGTTCTCGGGCGTTGAGTTTAGGCTCAGCCTCAGCCTGCGCGCCGAGCCCTGCTTGCCCACCTGGGCCGTCGTAGCGAGGTCGAGCGCAAACACCTCCTTGGGTAGCTCATACCCCGTGGGCAGGTGGCACTGCTGACCATCGAGCAACATCTCTACCATAACTTCACGCCCTCCTCGGCTGCACGCAAATCGACCTCGACCATACCCATCTCGCCACACGGCGCCGACATAATCCTATCGGTCAGTAGTTCAACCTGTTGGGGTACGCATCCCTCGACGAGCCACACCCTCGGCGAGAGGAGTATGCCACACAGCGCCTCAATCTGCGCCTTTGGCTCGTAGGCCGATATGAGCTTCAACTCGTTCTCCGCCTCGGGCTGCGCCGCCTCGCGCCCCCACACGCTCTCCATACTCTTACGCGCCGCCTTTATCAAGACGCTCTTGCGCAGCGGGAAGGTGTAGAACTCGGGCGCCATCGAGCCGTTGAGCCACGCCAGACGTCGGGCTCCCATCAGGTTGGGCTTCAACTCGTAGTGAATCACCGCCTCGTCGTGGCCATCGACCTTCAAGGTCACCCTCAACTCGTCGGGCTCCTCACCCCAGCCACGCGCCGTCACCGCCACAGCACGCTGACCTCCCGAGGGCGGGATAATAGACCTTCGCTCGCTACTCTTGCCAATGCTCTCCACCACGACCTCGACCACCATTTCGGGATAGGCGAAATAGGATATTATGTCGAACTCGTCGCGCGACATTGTGCGGCTCAGGTGTTGCGAGGTGAGCAACTGCCAGGGGCGTTCCAGGTCGGCCTTGGCGGCAATGAAACGACGCACCTGCGACTCCACGCCCTCCACCTCGACCTTCACCCTCATCTGCTGCCCCAGCTCCACCACGCCACACTGCTCCACAGCGGGCAGCGTGGGTTGCAAGGCGTTTCTCAGGTAAGGAGCTATGTCAATCTCAGCCTCGCTGACGCCGTATAATCTCTTCACCGCCACCAGAGTGTCGCTGTCGGCATCAATTATTTTCACCTCGACATCGTGAGGCTCCTGCTCGGTGTCAAAGGCATATAAGAGTGGCTCCCGGAAGCTCCTCAGAGCCTCAGGAATAGATGTAAACTTCATAAATTCAATGTTTTAATTTTGTGTGATATTATTCGCACCCCGCCTGGCAGGGCTGGGGATGGGCAGGGCTGGGGATGGGCAGAGAAAAAAACTTGTTTTCACTATGCAGAGCCGCGAGGAGGAAACGAGATTTTACATCTCGTAATTTTGAATTCCCTCCCCCTTGCATTAATAAAACGTCACAACTTCGGCGGTGGCGGTGGTGACAACCTCACCGTTGGGTGCGAGGGCGATATCTCCGGAGCGAATCTTCAACCCATTGACCGCCACCACCTTATCGCCCTGCGACACGATCGAGAATATCTCCAACGCATCATCCTCCATCTGCTCCCACGCCTGGGCTCTCTGCGCCGCGTTGAGCTTCACACCCCTGCCCATCAGGTGCATCGTCAGCGAGTAGGTGACCTTGCCGTGGGTGCGTCCCTGCTTGCTCACAAACTGGGGAGGGTTGAGCCACACGGCGGGATATGCCGAGCGCGGCAGCTTCAAGCCAACATCGCTATCGGAGTGAAACGAGTAACCTCGGGCTGTTGCCGCCTGCTCGACGGCGTCGAGAATAAATTGTCTATTCATAGTTTTAAGGGTGTTAATGTTAGAGCGCCACCCTCGGGCAGCACTGTTAATAGTGTGTTAGTTTGTTGTTAAATTGTTGTTAAATTGCTGTTGATTAATGTTAATAGTCTGGCGCGATAGCCTTGCAATCAGCTCACTCTCCGCCTTTTAGATTCATTGTTAGCATTGTTGATAAATGCAAAGGCGCGTCCCGACTTTTTGTTGAAAACGATAAACTTCACCATCACGTTTTAAGGTTAAATTTTTGAATATTAACTATCTTTCCACATCAGATGTCGTCATCTCCCCCTCCTCTCTGTGTTTAACTATCTACCGATGTATCAACCCATTACCGATACCACCAACTCCCAACGACACTGCAAATATAATACGCCAAAAAGCGTTTGTCAAGTGTTTTAACAATAAAAAATTAAATTATTTATCTTTTCCTTAGTTTAACAAAGCCTATTTTCTTCGTTTTCTGATAGTTATAAAATACAGTTTTTGAACTTTTCCAACTCCCACGCACCGCCTCTCACCTCGCTGCGCAGCCAAAATCTCGCTACGGCGCAAGAAACTCCCCCAACAAGGCTGAAAATCGGATTATATTGCTATCTTTGCAAGTCGTATGCGCACGTCGCGCGCGCAAATGCGTCGCATACGCACACGAGCGAAGCTCACCATTGGGCCCAGCACTCATTCGACAAAACGAAGAACAATGTTAGAGAAATTAGCAAAACAGACAGCAATATACGGCATCAGTACAATCGTGGTGAGATTTCTGAGCTACTTACTCACTATCATCTACACCCGCGAGTTTGGACGTGAGGCCTACGGCATCGTGACCGATGTCTATGCCCTCATCCCCTTTGCGCTGGTTCTGCTCTCGATGGGTATGGAGTCGAGCTACTTCCGCTTCTCGGCCAAGGCCGAGGCCGAGGGTGGCACACCCCAGGAGATTGAGGCCCGCAAGCGCCGCCTCTTCGCCACAACGTGGGGCGCCACGCTCTTCACCTCGTCGCTCTTCTTCCTGGTTGTGGTTCTCTGCCTGAAAGATGTCACACGCCTTATGGGCGAGGCCTACCACGGCCACTCGGAGTATATCCTGATGGTCGCCGCCATCATCTTCTGCGACGTTGCAACGATGATTCCCTTCTCGCGTCTGCGTGAGCAGGGCAAGGCTTTGAAGTTCGTCATCTTGAAGGCGAGCAACGTGGTCATCAACGTGGGACTCAACTTCGCGCTTCTGGCCGCTGGTATGTTCGAGAGCGAGTTCGGCGTGGGCTGGGTCTTCGTTACCAACCTCATAGCGAGCATCGCCACCCTGGTGATGATTATGCCCTCGACCGAGCGTGTCATCCCCCGCATCGACCGCCGCCAGTTGCGCCGCATCCTGGCCTACTCAATGCCGCTGCTCATAGGTGGCATAGCCGGCACCGCCAACGAGTTCATCGACCGCCAGATGATTAAAAACATCATCCCTGATGACGCTATGGCCCAGCTCGGAGTCTATGGAGCCATCTGCAAGATTGCCGTTGTGATGACGCTCTTCACCCAGATGTACCGCATCGCCGCCGAGCCATTCTTCCTCTCCAACTTCACCAAGGAGCAGTTTGTCGAATCCAACGCTGCGGCGCTGAAATACTATGTGATGATCTCGATGATGATTTTCCTGGGCATCGCCCTCTTCCGCGATGTCTTTGCCCTGATTGTGGGCCAGGAGTTCCGCGAAGGCATCTTCATCCTGCCCGTCATCCTGGGCGGCAACGTCCTGGCGGGCGTGTGGCTCAACCTCTCGTTCTGGTACAAAAGGGAGGAGAAGACCCGCTTCGCCATCTATGTCACCTTCGTGGGCCTTGCCTTCACCATCGTGATGAACATCCTGCTGCTCCCCCGCTGGGGCAACTACGGAGCTGCGTGGGCACGCCTCATCGCCGAGGGCGCTATGGTCGGCGTGAGCTACTACCTCAATCGCCGCTTCTTCCCCACCCCTTACGACATCCGCCGCATCACCGAGTATGTAGTGCTGGCCCTGGCGCTCTACTTCGCCAGCGAGTGGATGCTACTCACGCTTGGCAAGGGACTTTTGATGTGGGGCATCAACATTATGCTCTTTGCGAGCTACGCCGCCTATGCCGTATGGCGCGAGAAGATCGACCTTGTGGCTATGGCTAAATCGATTTTAAGACGAAGATAAAAACCTTGAACTATATGAAAGTAAAGATTGTAAACCACTCGCGCTTTGCGCTTCCTGAGTATCAGACCCCGCTGTCGGCAGGTCTTGACATCCGTGCCAACCTCGACGAGAGCATCACACTCCAACCCTTGGAGCGTGCACTCGTGCCAACAGGACTCTTTGTTGAGCTTCCCGAGGGTCACGAGATGCAGATACGTCCCCGTAGCGGCTTGGCTGCCAAACACGGCATCACAGTGTTGAACTCACCAGGCACCATCGACGCCGACTACCGTGGCGAGATCAAGGTCATCCTGGTAAACCTGAGCAACACACCTTTTGTTGTCGAGCCAGGCGAGCGCATCGCCCAGATGATTGTGGCGCGCTACGAGCAGATTGAGTGGGATAGCGTCGAGACCCTGAGCGACACCTCACGCGGCGCCGGCGGCTTCGGCTCCACAGGAAAATAGGCGGGAGGAATTCAAAATTCAACGCCACCATTAAGGCAAGAGCAGAGAAAATTTATTTTCTTTGCCGAGCCGAGGTGGTGAAACACCACCCTTGTGGTGGGGTAAAATTAAGAATTGAAAATTTCTCTGTTGGTGTCAGCCTAAACGCGGCAGATGAATTTTTGGAAATAGGGCACAGCGCAGACGGAGGGTTAAAAAATGGTGACCTTTTGACCCTCAAAAGTGCGAACGCAACCATTTTACCGACGACAAGCTGTGACCCCGAAAATTTATCACCGCGCGGTTTTGGCTCCACCTTTTAGCGGCAAAAGGTGGAAGAAAGAAATATATTTCTTAATACAACGAAAGAACAAAGATGAAAAAACTAATAATAATCCTTCTTGCCTTTATGGCGGTAGCCTGCGCCGAGAAGCCTCAGGCACTCAATGCCGAGGTGAAGCTCACAACCACGATGGGCGATGTTACGGTGCGCCTGAGCGACCTCACACCAATCCACCGCGACAACTTCCTACAACTCACCGAGGAGGGCTACTTCGACTCGTTGCTCTTCCACCGCGTGATACGCGACTTTATGATTCAGGGTGGCGACCCCCGCACCCGCCATATCTCGGGCAGCGAGTTCGATGTCGAGGGCGAGGAGACGGGCAACCCACGCTACTGGGAGAGCATCCCCGCCGAGATTAACTTCCCCACGCTCTACCACCGTCGTGGCGCGTTGGCGGCAGCACGCGAGGGCGATGGCGTGAACCCCGAGCGCAAGTCGTCACGCACTCAGTTCTACATCGTCTGGGGTCGCCAGTTCGACACCTCGCAGATGGAGCGCATCGAGCAGCGTCTGGCGCAGTCGGGCATTACCCTGCCTGAGCACATCCGCCAGGAGTATATGACCGTAGGCGGCACGCCCCACCTCGATGGTCAATATACGGTCTTTGGCGAGGTTGTAGAGGGTCTTGACGTTGTCGAGAAGATCCAGGCTACCATCACCGACGACCTCGACCGCCCCGTGGAGGACGTGAGAATCATCAAGGCCGAAAGAGTAAAATAAATTAACTAAACCAAAAATTGGTTAACAATAGCTATTTTGAGGCTGGTCGCAGATTGAGGGTGCGCAGCATACTTGGGCGTATGTGAGCAACCCGAAATCAAGCCAGACGCCAAAAGAGCATTGTTTGACAATTTTTATACAATTATGCGTTTTGCCGATATAATAGGACAGCACAACTTAAAGCGCCAAATGGCCGAGAATATCGACCGCGGCCGCATCAGCCACGCCCAACTCTTTACGGGTGAGGCGGGTGCAGGCACGTTGCCGCTGGCCCTTGCCTATGCCCAATACCTCTGCTGCACCAACCGCCACGATGGCGACTCGTGTGGCGAGTGCCCCAGCTGCCGTCAGATGAGCGAGCTGGCTCACCCCGACCTTCACCTTGTCTTCCCTGTCAATAAGCAGGGTAAGAAAAATGGCGAGGTGGTGCTGAGCAGCCAGTTCCTAACCCCCTGGCGCGAAATTATCGCCCAGACCGAAGGCTACTTCACGCGCGAGCAGTGGTTCGAGAAGCTCGACCTGGGCAAGACACTCCAAGGTATCATCTCGGCCAAGGAGGCCGATGATATCATCCGCCGTCTCTCGTTCAAGAGCTTTGCCTCGGAGTGGAAGGTGGTCATTATCTGGCAGGCCGAGACGATGAACGACGAGGCCGCTAACAAGCTGTTGAAGATATTAGAGGAACCCTGGGATAAGACCCTCTTCCTACTCATCTCGGAGCGCAGCGACCGCCTGCTGAAAACCATCATCTCGCGTACTCAGGAGGTAGCGGTGCCTCGCATCGACATCGAGTCGTTGCAGAGCATCGCCCACAACATCGCCGACCCCATCCAGCGTCACAACCTGGCGCGCCTGGCGGGAGGTAATCTCATCGAGATGCGCCGTCTGGTTATGGGCGAGGAGGATGCTTCGCGCCACGAGAGTTTCGAGCTCTTCTGCCGCCTGATGCGTCTGTCGTACAACGACAAGCACCTGGAACTCATCGAGTGGGCCGACGAGGTGGCACTGCTCACCCGCGAGCAGCAACTCACAATGCTCCACCACGCGGCACGACTTCTGCGCGAGAGCTATATGCTCCACGCGGGTCTGGGCTCGATAAGCTATCTGTGGGGAGAGGAGGCAGCCTTCTGCTCGAAGTTTGCCCCCTACATCGGCAACCAGAACGTGGAGTACATCCTGGGCGAGATCGAGAGCGTCACACGCCAGATCTCCCAGAACGGTAATGCACGCATTATCTTCACCCACTTTGCTCTGGCGGTGAGCAAGACCATCAACCGATTGTAGCCTCAGACCCCGAAAGAGCATAAAACGGACTAAACGAATTACTTAAAAGAGCTTTTGAAACGATAGAAAAGACTAAATGGAACATCGAGTGACACTTCTTCTGGGCGGCAACCGAGGCGATATGCGAGCCTCGCTCCAACGCGCCATCGCTCTTTTGCAGGAGCGCGTGGGGCGCATCGTGGCCACCTCGCCGATATATCTCACCCAGGCGTGGGGCTTTACCTCCGAGGATGTGTTCTCCAACCAGGCTGTCATCGTTGCCACCCACCACGAGCCTGAGTCGCTGCTCGACGCCACCCAATCCATCGAGCAGGAGCTGGGCCGCGACAGGGTACAGGAGAGCGAGCAGAAGAGCATCACGGGCGAGCGTTACTGCTCACGCACGATGGATATCGACATTATGTTCTACGACGACGCTGTGATATCCTTGCCACGCCTGACGGTGCCCCATCCGCTGATGCAGGAGAGGGAGTTTGCCTTGGCACCACTCTGCGAGTTGGAACCTGAACGCCTCCATCCTGTGCTGGGCAAGAGCCTCGCAGAACTTTACAACGAATTGAAAAACAAATAGATATGAAACGAATATTAACAATTATCGCCTTCGCCCTCGCGGCGAGCCTTATGTGGGGCTGCTTCAAGGATGTGGTGGACTACACCTTCTACAACACCGCCACCTATGAGCAACTCTCAAACGATGGCCCCTATCTCCACTCGACCGACGTCGAGTGCTACGCCTATTGGGTCGATACCACCGAGTGGACCATCCGTTCGTGGGAGGATGCCGTCGAGCGCCGCATAACCAACAAGACTACGGGCGAGACCCTCTCGACGCCCGACGCTATGGGTTCGTTCAACCCTGCGGAGCTGTACCAGAGTTCGGTGCGTCTTGACAGCTCAACCTCGATGATTGTGCTTCTCTGCCCCCAAACCAAGATTTACGCCTACCGCAAGTATGTCCTGCCCGAGAACTTGGAGCAGGTGCTCACCAAGCTCTACATCGCTGCGTGGCGACCCTCCCACAACGCCTCAGGCTGGCGTGTGGTCAATGAGTTTTACACACCCCCAACCAACCAAGAAGAGTAATAATCGGGCCTCAACGAGCCCCCAACACGATAAGATATGACCAAAAAAACATTCCATACCCGCCTCATAGGCTTTGCTGTGGCTCTGCTCTTTGCGGGAGCATTTTTCACCCGATGCGCCTCAATCGGTTCGCCTACGGGTGGTCCGCGCGACTCTATTCCACCCGCAGTGCTGGGTATGATGCCCGAATTGCATACCACTGAGTTTAATGATGACAAGATCTACATTACTTTCAACGAGTATATCCAGCTCAAAGACCAGCAAAAGGAGCTCTACACCTCGCCCCAGATGAAGAAGCCACCCAAGCTCTCGCTCCGAGGCAAGAGCCTTGTTGTGGAGCTTGTAAAGGACTCTCTGGCGCCCAACACCACCTATGCCATCGAGTTTGGCGCTACGGTGTCGGACAACAACGAGGGTAACCCCCTTCACGGCCTGCGCTATGTCTTCTCGACGGGCAACAGCATAGACTCTATGATGATGTCAGGCTATACCGAAAATAGCCAGAAGGGTGACTCGCTGGGTCGTACCTTCATCTACTTCTTCGAGGCCGACTCCATAGACAAGCCCGAGACCTACGACTCGACGATGTTCAAATACAAGCCTTCGAAGATTGCCCGCTCTCAGAAGAACGGTATCTTCATCGCCCAGAACCTACGTCCCGTGCCTTACCGCATCTATGCCTTCTGGGATAGCAACGACAACCAGACCTACGAGCCATCCATCGACCGCATTGGCTTCCTCGACCAGGAGTACAACCCTGCCACGATGCCAGCCTTTGCCATCTGGTATGACTCGTTGCGCCGCTATCCCTCGGCCGACCCGCAGCTCTACTTCCGTATGTTCCAGGATGTGAGCTTTGCGCGCCAGTCGTTGCAGGAGTACACACGCCCCGAGCAGCACCGCATAGAGCTTAAATTTACGGCTGCACGCCCCGACATACGCTCGTTGGAGATTGAGGGTATCCCCTCCGACAGCATCATCATCGAGCCTCAGACCATCGGCCGCGACACATTGTCGCTGTGGCTGAATGTGCCATCCGAGAGCCTTCCCGACACATTGCGTGCCAACATCACCTATATGAAGCACGACTCTGTGCGCGTACTCCAAGAGCATACCGAGAAGATGGACCTCGTGTGGCGTCTGATCGAGAGCCGCGACCAGGAGCGTGAGCGCGAGCGTCTGGAAAAGGAGAAGAAGAAGGCCGAGGATGAGGGCCGCGAGTGGGTTGAGCCCGAGCGCCCATCACTCTTCAAGTTCGAGAAGCTCGACAAGCAGGCCGAGGTCATCCCCGACCAGGACTTCCCAATCATCTTCTCGACACCTCTCTCACGCTTCGACTCCACCCGCTTCGAACTCTTGTCGTGGAGCGAGGAGAAGGATACCGTGCGCGAGAAGATCACCCTGCTGCCCGACTCAATCAGCCCCCGCAAGTGGAAGCTCAGGAGCCGCTGGCTGCCCGAACGTCAATACAAGCTCTACATCCCAACCGACGCCCTGGCCGACATCACGGGCGAGGGTAACGACTCGGTGGATGTAGCTCTCACGGTGGCTGCCATCGACAAATATGCCACCCTTGTCCTCGACGTCAAGCCCCGCAACCCCGAGGATGAATATATCATCCAAATCACCGACACACGCGGTAGCATCGTGCGCGAGTTGCCACACATCAAGGCGGGCATCCACACCATCCACTACATCCCTACCAGCGACCTGAAAATGCGTATCATCGAGGATCGCAACTGTAACGGCAAGTGGGATGGCGGTAATATGGTCGAGCGTCGCCAGAGCGAGCGTGCCGAGTTCTACAAGAACGACCAGGAGGAGGAGCTCTTCACCACCAAGACAGGCTGGGAGTTTGAGTTCACACTCGATATGGCCAAGCTCTTTGCCCCCGTCACTATGGACCAGCTCATCGAGCGCCTCGACAAGCGCGAGAAGCAGCGCCTCATCAAACTCGAAGAGGATCGCCAGAAGGCTCTGCGCGAGGGTGCAGGCAAGCAGCAAAACCAGCACAACCACTCCTCGGGCGGAGGCCTGGGTAATATGGGCGGTATGGGCAATATGGGTGGTATGCTGCGCGGCGCAACTGGAATGTTTTAACCAAAGTAGATTATGAAGAATAATATTATAAAGCTATTACTTGTTATGTGTGCTGCGATGGGAGTCCACCTCTCACACGCCCAGCACACCCTCGGCATCTCAGGCGGCTTAGGCTCCTCAAATGTGCGTTTTTATCCCATCCAGGAGACCAAATCTGTGATTGGAGGCACCAACTTTGGCCTCTCGTGGCGCTACTACTCATTGCCCCGCTTTGTGGGCGCTGTGGGTGTCGATTTGGAGTATATGCAGCGTGGATTCAAATATGGCTACTCCTACAAATCATCCATCGACGAGCAGAGTGGCAAGGAGGTGCGCAACTACTCCTACTTCACGCGCGACTTCAACACCATTATGCTGCCCATCGTCTGGCAGCCCCACGCCTACCTGGCCAAAAACCATCTGCGCCTCTACTTGGAGGCAGCGCTCACCCTCTCCTATAACTTTGGAGGTGACTGGAAGTACGACGATGGCCGCCAGGGCAGCTACGACTGGCGCATCGAGCGCGACAACCGTTTCAGCTACGGCCTGGCTGGTGGTGGCGGGTTCGCCCTGCTCTTTGGCCGGTACGAGTTTGGCCTTCGCGCACGCTACTACTTTGGCTATGGCGACCTGATGCGCAACCGCAACAAGTACTACAACAACGCCACCGACGGGCTGGAAAACCCCTTCAAGCTCACGCCGCTGCGCTCACCCACCGACAACATCAACCTGAGCGTCACGATGGCCTATCGTCTGGGCAAGGCGGGCTTTGCTTCGTGGTACTATAAGCCTAACCGCGAGAAGCGCCAGCGCGACTTCATCTATCAGCAATCGACCAGCTCGTCGAGCACCCAAAACCGACCACGATAGTTCCGCGCCGAGGATTTCGCTCACCGTGCTTGCCGTAAGGCTTAGCAACTCCCCGCAGATGGCATAGCCCGCAGAACGATGATATAACGGAAATTTTTAACCGACAACAAATAAAAAAAGTATTGATATGGAACAACAGATGACAACCCGCCAACAGAAGATTGCACGTCAGATTCAGCGCGACATTGCCGAGATTTTGCAGCGCGACGGCGCCGCTATCGCCAACGGTGCGATGATTACGGTGACCACCGTCCGCGTATCGCCCGACTTCGGCTACGCCAAGGTCTATTTCAGCATCTTCCCATTCTCGCGCAGTGGCGAGATTATGGAGTCATTGGAGAAGAACAACTGGCTTTTGCGCCGCGAGTTGGGTAAGCGTATCCGCAACCAGCTCAAAATCGTGCCCGAGTTGCAGTTCTTCCTCGACGACTCGTTGGAGTACATCGAGAACATCGACACCCTGCTCAAAGAGTAAACCCCAGAGGTCGCTGTGAAGCTCGATAGGCTCAAATATCTGATTGCGGCACGCTATGTCCGCTCGCCCAAGTCTCACTCCGTGATTAACATCATCTCGGGGGTGAGCATCGTGGCTATGGCTATGCCTGTGGCCGCCATCATCCTGCTGCTCTCGATCTTCAACGGATTGGAGCGTATGACCTATGAGTTCTACAACGCCAAGGATGCCGACCTGAGGATTCTACCCCTCACCGGCACCACGATGCCCATCGCTCAGATTGACTCGCTGGCTCTCGCCCAGGTCGAGGGTGTGGCCACGCTGAGCTACGTCTTGGAGCAGAATGCCCTCGCCGTGGCCGATGGTCGCTCGTCACTTGTGACACTCAGGGGCGTGGACACCCACTTCCCTCGGGTGGTCGATATCAAGCAACAGCTGCTGATGGGTAGCTTCACCACCTCGCTCGACGAGGCCGACTGCATAGTGGCATCGGCGGGCGTGGCACACGACCTTGCTATGCGCAACCAGGGCTCGCTGGGCAAGAGCATATCGCTCTATGCCATCAACCGCCAGCGCATCTCGTCGCTGCTCCCCGTCGGGGGCTACACCCGCTGCGATATGCCTATGACGGGCATCTTTGCCATCGACCAGGAGAGCAACTCACTGCTCTACACCTCGTTGCGCGCCGCCCAGAAGCTGTTTAGCTACCCCGAGCGCATCAGTTCCATCGAGCTTCGACTTAGCCCCGGGGCCAATGTCGAGCATATCAAACGCCAGCTCTCGACTCTGGTCGAAGGTCGCTGCAAGGTTCTCACCCGCTACGAGAGTAACTCCATCTATCGCCTTATGGCACTCGAAAAGTGGGGTGTGTTCTTCATCGCTATGATTGTTATGGCGGTGGCCTCGCTCTCAGTTGTGGGCACACTCATTATGGTCATCATCGACAAGCGTGACGACATCGCCACCCTGCGCACGTTGGGTGCCAAGCAGAGCCTCATCGAGGGTATCTTCCTCAGCGAGGGTCAGCTGATGGCGCTCCTGAGCCTGGCGCTGGGCCTGGCTCTTGGTGTTGTGCTGACGCTGGTGCAGCAGCACTTCGGCGTTGTGAGGCTCAACGCCTCGTCGCTTCTGGTCGATGCCTACCCCATAGAGTTTCAGCTGGGCGATGTGGTGCTCACCACACTTGCCTATGCCCTAATATCGTGGGCCATCATACGGCTCACGGTGCGTAGAACGTTATTACCCAAAACGAAATAACTCACATTTTATGAAAAGACTATATAAGTTCATCTCTTGCCTTGTGGTGGTAGTTGGTATGATTGCCTGCTCCTCGCCCAAGATTATCCCCGACAGGGTGTTGGGCAAGATTTTCCACGACGCGATGCTCGTAAATGCCTATGTGCAGCACAATCGCCACCATCTGCGTGACTCGGTGAATATCTATGAGCCCATACTCGACAAGTATGGCTACACGGTCGAGGATATGCACTACACCATCAACAACTTCGCACGCCGCAAGAGTGCCAGCCTGGGTACGGTGACCGAGTATATGGTCAATCTGCTGAACGAGGAGAGCGAGTTGCTGAGAATCGACGTGGCCAAGCAGGACACCATCGACAACGTGGCACGCCGCCGCTTCACCGAGGTCATCTTCCACGATACGGCCATCATCTCCAAGGTCGAGGCCGACTCTTCGCGCCTGAGAATCAGCATACCTCACGCCCGCCGCGGTATGTATCGCGTCGAGGGTAGCTACACGCTCGATGCCAAGGACAAGGGTCTGGGTCGCCGCTACGGTATGAGCTGGCGCCAGGGCGATGATCTGGTGCGCGACATCACCTCGTCGTCAATGATTCGTGGCCGCAGGAGCAAGATCTCGACCGACGTGTGGTTCAACGACGAGGACTCGCTGGCCGACAACCTCTACATCGACTTCACACGCTTCAACCTGCGCAAGAACCGCCAGAAGAAGCACCCAATCACCATCCACGAGCTGAAGGTGACCTACTCGCCTGCGCTCGACGATGCTGTGGAGTTTATCTTCAACGAGCAGTCCCAGATGCGTATCTTCGCCGACACGATGCTCAACCTTAAATTGGAGTAACAATGCGCCGCATAGCTGCTCACTACCTCATTTCGCGAGGCGAGATTCTACCTCGCCCCATCGTCGAGTGTGACCCCTCAGGCCGCATCTTGAAGGTTGGGCAGTGGGAGCGTCTGGACAATATTCCCTCCACCGAGTTCTATGCCGGTGCGCTCACGTCGGGCTTCGTCAATGCCCACTGCCACTTGGAACTCTCTTATCTCAGGGGCGCCATCGAGCCCAAGACGGGCTTCGGAGGCTTCGCCCGCGCGATAGGTATGGTGAGGGGTAACTTCACCGCCGAAGAGCGCCAGCGAGCTCTCGCGGTAGCCTCGGCACAGATGTGGCACGAGGGTGTGCAGGCTGTGGCCGACATCGTAAACGACGACTCGTCGTTTGCCCACAAGGCCTCGTCCCCCATCCACTACCGCAGCTTTGCCGAACTATTCGGCCTCTGCACCCAGCCCCAAGCTATGGATGGTCTGCTGGGCCACCCCCACACCTCGCTCACGCCCCACTCGCTATACTCGTTGCAGAGCGCAGCGTTTGACTACGCCTCGCGCTCCGAGTTGCTCTCAATCCACTTTATGGAGTCACCCGACGAGCAGGCCCTCTACTTGGGCGAGGGAAGCCTGGCGGGATGGTACTCGCGTATGGGCTGGGAGTGCGACTTCCTGCACTACGGCTCACCCGCCCAGCGACTCATCGCCCAACTGCCACCCCACAAGCAGCTACTGCTTATCCACTGCTGCTGCCTGCGAGAGGAGGATTTAGAGGCTATTTTGGATCATTTTGCCGAGCCGCCGACCTTTGTCCTCTGCCCACAGTCCAACGACTATATTTCGGGCCTCAGACCGCCCGTCGAGCTACTTATGCGCCACGGCGCAAGGGTTGCCATCGGCACCGACTCGTTGGCATCCAACCACCAGCTCTCCATCATCGAGGAGCTCAGGCTCCTGCCCGAAGTTCCACTCGCTCAGGCCCTGAAATGGGCATCGTGGGGTGGCGCTGAGGCTCTGGGACTGGAATCCGAACTTGGCTCAGTCGAGGAGGGCAAACGCCCAGGCCTGGTGCTTATCGAGGGCATTGAGCATTGCGACGGCGAACTCCGCCTCGGCCCCTCGGCCCGCTCTCGCCGCCTGGCGTAGCAGAAGAATTGCAACAAGAAACAAGAAACAATAAATTATATAAGATATGGAACTGAAAGATATTTTGACCAAGCGTCGTAGCACGCGTAAATTCCTGCCCATAGCTGTCGAGCAGGAGAAACTCCAACGCATCATTGATATGGCCCTTACGGCCCCTTCGTCGCGCAATACACGCTCTACGCGCCTGATGGTCATCACCGATAAGTCGTTGCTGGAAAAGATGTCGCAGATGCGCGACTACGGCTCGGCATTTATGAAGGATGCCACGGCCGCCATCCTCGTGATGGGCGACAAGGAGGCGAGCGATTTGTGGCTCGACAACTGCGTCATCACCACCACCATCCTGCAACTTGCCATTGTGGATGAGGGTCTGGCTTCGTGCTGGGTGCACGTCAATGACCGTCCCTGCCTCAAAGATGAGCCCCAGGGTGCCAAGGCCGACGACTATCTGCGCGAATTACTCTCGCTGCCCGAGCGTTACGGCATCTTGTGCGCTGTGGCCCTCGGCTACTCCGACTTTGAGCCCAAGCCCCTGCCACCCTACGAGGGCGAGGAGCGCGTTATGTGGAAGTAGAATGCTCGTCAGACAAAAAAAACAGGCCTTTTCAGGGCCTGTTTTTTGTTGGAGGAGGATTCCCACCGTCTATCTTACGACCTCCGGGGAATGACGTAAATATAATTCCCTAATTTTGAATTTCACAGGCAGACGTAACGCCGAAATTACCTTTCGATTCCCACAAAAAAAAATCGCATAGAAAGAGGAATTTCAAGGCCAGCGAAGTGAGTGAACGCGGAGCATACTTGACGTATGTGAGCATTTCACGAACGAGCTTAACGCCGAAATTACCTTTCTATGCGGTTTTTTCCTACGCCAAGGACTGCATCTCTATGAGCTTGGCATAGATACCATTGCGCTCGATAAGTTCTGAGTGGGTACCCTGCTCGGCTATGCGACCTGAGTCGATGACGATAATGCGGTCGGCATTGTGGATTGTCGAGAGGCGATGGGCGATAACCACCGATGTGCGGCCCTCCAAAAGGGTTGTCAGAGCCTCCTGCACCAGCTTCTCGCTCTCGGTGTCGAGTGCCGATGTGGCCTCGTCGAGGATGAGGATTTCGGGGTTGCGCAACACCGCACGCGCGATGCTCAGGCGCTGACGCTGACCTCCCGAGAGCTTCATACCGCGGTCACCCACATTGGTCTCGTATCCCGCCTCGGTCTGCAAGATAAAGTCGTGAGCATTAGCAACCTTGGCTGCTGCCACAATCTGCTCGTCGGTGATATCCTCTCTACCCATAGCGATGTTAGCACGGATGGTGTCGTTGAAGAGGATGGTATCCTGCGACACGATACCCATCTTTGCCCTGAGGCTCTGCTGGGTGTAGTCGCCCAGAGGCTTGCCGTCGATGAGAATCTGGCCCTGCTGAGGGTCATAGAAACGAGGTATAAGCTCGCTCAACGTCGATTTACCTCCACCACTTGGGCCCACCAGAGCCACCGTCTCACCCTTGCGTACGGTGAACGACACATCGTGGAGAATCTCGCGCGTAGAGTCGTAGCTAAACGTGATATTCTTGAATTCAATCTTATCCTTAAACTCAGCAAGCTCCACCGCATCGGCCTTGTCCTGCACATCGCTCTTGGCGTCGATAATCGAGAAGATACGCTCACCCGCAGCGATACCCTGGTTGATGTTGGCAAACTGGTCGATGAACGAACGCAGAGGACGTGTGAGCTGCGAGAAAGCGGCAATGTAGGCCACAAAACCCGAAGCCGTCATCAAGCCCTTCATCACCAGTGCTCCACCAAAAACAAGCACTACCGAGATGGCCGTAATACCCAAAAACTCACTCATAGGCGATGCCATCTGCTGCTTGCGTGCCATCGAGAGCAGGATGTCCGACATCGAGGCGTTGATGGCGCGGAACTTACGGCTAATGTATGAGAATGCGTTGTAACTCTTGATGGCCTTCACGCCCGACAACGACTCCTCCATCACGCTCACCATCTCGCCCATATGCTCCTGACCCTTCTTGGCTGGGTGGCGCAGACGCTTGACGATGCTACCGATGATAAGTGCCACGACGGGCAAATAGAGAATCGAGAAGAGTGTGAGCTGCCACGAGATATTGATCATCATCGCTACATAACCAAAGATGAGGAATGGCTCACGGAACATCACCTGCAAGGTGTTTGTGATACAGAACTGCACCACCATCACGTCGGATGTGATCTTCGACATCAAATCGCCCTTGCGCTGGTCGCTGAAATAGCCCACGTTCATCGCCATCGTGCGGTCGAACATCTCGTTACGCATACGCTGCAAGGTGCGTGTACGCATCGTCTCCACCGTCATCGAACCCAAGTAGCGGAACAGGTTGCTGAGCACGTTACACGCAATGAGGATTGCCGACAGCAGCGCCAACAGGCGTGTTGTGAGGAACTCGGTACCGAAGATTGATGTGTAGAGGTAGTTAATCACACCATCCAGACACTCGGTGTTGAGCTCGATGGCTGGCAACTCATAGGTCGGCTCAAAGACATAGCCATCCGAGAAGAGTGTTCCGATGATTGGAATAATCATCGTGTAGGTGAAGGTGTTGAAGAGCGCGTGGAATACCGAATAAAAGAAATAAGGCACCGCATAACGGCTCATCGGACGGGCAAATCCCAACAACCTCGTGTAGGTTGACATCATTGTTTTCTTCATAACCTTGGGTATTGAGTGGCCGCACCAACGCACACCACTATTATGTTGTTATTGATTTATATTCTGTTGCTAAAACTTCTGTTTCCTCTACTTTTCCTCTTTCGACTCTTTCTCTTGTTATTTGCACTCCCTCTCGTGTTTTCTCTCCTAACGCCCCTCCTTAAAGGCCTATACCTTACCTTCCTGGGCGTACTCCTCGACGGCGCGGATGTACTTCTCGATGGTTTTGTCCATCGACTCAAACGACTTGCCGCCCGCAGCATTCGTGTGGCCACCGCCATTGAAGTAGCGGTTGGCAAACAGATTGACATCCACATCGCCACGCGAGCGCAACGACACGCGGATGAAATCCTTATGCTCGATGAAGATGGCCGACATACGCATCTTCTTGATAGTCAAAGGGTAATTCACAAAACCCTCGCTATCACCCTGCTGGAACCAGAAGCGGCGCATCTCATCCTCCGTGAGCGACATATAGGCCACCGTACCCTTGCGCAGGGTCTTCATCTTGCGGTTGATGGTGTAGCCAAACAGACGCGCACGACCCTCTGTGAAGGAGTTATAGACGTTGTTATAAATCTGAGGAATATTGATGCCCGTAGCGCACAGCACCGCCAGCGAGCGATAGAGCTCGGGCGTGAGGTGCGAGAACGAGAAGTTACCCGTATCGGTCATCATACCCACATACAACACCTCGGCCTGCTGAGCCGTCACCGACTCCTCGCCCCACAACGCCACGATAAGGCAGTAGATGAGATACGAGGTCGAAGATGACTCGGGGTGCGAGAACATCAAATCGAACTCGGCAGGTGGGTCCAAGTGGTGGTCAATCAAGATTCGCTTGGCGCCCTTGTTGGCGGCAATCACCTCGCTCAGTGGCGCGTCAAGGCGCGAGAGGGAGTGAAAATCCAGGCAGAAGATAAGGTCTGCCGCACTCACCGCCTCAGCCACCTGGGGCTGCGACTCCACGCTCTTGTAGATAAGAATCTCGTCCACGCCCGTCATCCACTCCAAGTAGTAGGGGAAGCGTGTGGGCACCACACAAGTGACCGTGTGACCCTGGCGACGCAGCGCCTCGGCCCACGCCAGCGACGAACCTATGGCGTCACCATCAGGGTTGGTATGTGATAAAATGACAACATTGCGAGGCTCGCCTTCGACAAGCCCTCGCAATGTTGCAATGTTTGATTGCGATATGTTCATATCGTATATTTTTAATGTTCTAACTTACGCTACTACTCAGCGCTGTTCTCCACTCGTGGCAATGCCTTGCGCTGCTCCTCGGTCAGGAACATACCCATCTTCTCGGGCTTAGGCATCTGCGCCACACGACGTGCCACGCTCTGCTCGCCACTGCGGGTCTTGTCGCCCCACGCCATCTTGAAGCTTGCCGAGCCCTCGGATACAGGGATAATCGTACCGCCCAGGATGCGAGCCACAGCCTCACCCATAGCCAGATCCACGGTGTACTCGCCCCACGATCCGCCCTGCTCGGGGATAGGGAACCATTCCAGACGTTTCTTCATTTCTTCATTGCTGGTCTGGGTCGCCAAATAATCCATATCCACATCGGCTGGGATACCTTCGCTGAAATCTACGTTGTAGTCGCCAAACTCGTTCATAAAGGTGATTGGCGCAAACTCGTAGTATGTCGAGCCGATTCTCGTTCGTGTCACATCCATACCGCAGTCCTTACCTGTAGAGAGTGTACCGATGGTCACTGCGTTGATGCCCTGGGCGCGCAACGACATAATGAGCATCTCGCTGGCCGAAGCTGTGCTACCCGAGGTGATGAAGTAGATGTTTGGCAAATCCATATGAGGCAAATCCACCACACGGCCCTCATCAACCTGCACAGCATCGAAGAATGGCACCACGGTGTTGCCGTTGGCGTTGTTTGGATTACGTTTGAGCGTCACCATCTCCTTGCCCACGAACGAGCTTGGGAGCAACATACTTGCGAAATATGCCGATGAATAGACCGAGCCACCGCCATTGCTGCGCAAATCCACAATCAAGTCGGTGATATGCAGATTAGCGAGCTCCTGCAAAGCAGCAATCAGATATGCGTCATACTCGCCATCGAAGGTCAAATAAGAGATATAACCGATGCGCTTTGCGCCGAAGTCAAAGCCCAACTCCTTGTGCTCCTTCAACAGGCCGCTGTAAGCCACTGGGCTCACGTAATACTCGCCCGCAGTCAGGTTGTGGGTCTCCACCTTAGTATTCTCGCCGCTAACTATCTTCTTGCCCACCGACACTGTCGATGACGAAGGGGTCTGCAAGGCGTAGAAAAGGGTTGCATAGTTCGAAGTGTTAATCTTCTGACCATTCACCGATGTAATGTAGTCACCACGTCTGAAACCCGCCTCATAGGCTGGTGACTCGGGATAGACGTGCTCCAACACAAAGTCATACTCCGAGCTATTCTGGTAGGCGATGATGGTGTAGCAGAGTTCAAAGCCAAAGCCCGAAGATTTGCTTGGACCCACCTTGGTTGCGCTATACTCGCTCAGGTAACTAAACAAGTGCCACTTGCCGTTGCTACCCATATAGCCATCGTCCTTGTTTATGTTGCCCCACTTTGTACCTGTCAAGGCATCATACAACCAATCCTTGCCCTTCAAGTCGTAATTGATCTTACCGTTATCCTTCAAGCGGTTATACTTATCGAGCCAGTAGTACTCGTCCGACAAGCGCTTATCCATCATCTTCACCACGTCGTCGATTGGCATCAAGCCCTGAGCAACCGAGGCGAACTTCACACGAGGGTTGCTACCTAACGAGATATACACCTCAGCGTTGCGAATTACGTCGCCGCTATTCTCCACAAGCTGCAACTTCACGCTACGGCTATGGCCTGCCTCACCCTGAGGAGAGCTTCCGTCGGCAATCGAAATCCAATCACAATCTCCAACCTCGATAGTATAGTTTTCCTTGGCATTAAATACGATTGACACGCTCTGACGCTTTCCCGTAACCGATATTTTGGCAGCACCGTCGCTATCGACCGACGTGCCTACGATCTTGAAACCATTAACACCAAAGCTGTCTCCCTCATCATCCTTGCTGCACGCATTAAGCATCACCACACCGAGCAAAAGGCTCAGCGCAATGCCAAAGTTCACGACAAAAGATATACACTTCTTTGAAAAATTTTTCATCACAAAACTTTCTTAAATAATCACATAATCGGCAAAGATAGTGATTTTTCTTTACATAGCCGCATTTTTACCCAAAAACTCGTTGCAAAGCGACTGTAAACCACACTTTTCGCACTTTGGCGAGCGCGCCGTGCAGACATAGCGGCCGTGCAAAATGAGCCAATGATGGGCAATGGGCAGCAGGTGGGAGGGTATGTGCTTGCTCAGCTGCAACTCGGTTTGCAGAGGGGTCTTGGCACCTCGCGTGAGACCTATGCGCGCCGCCACACGGAAGACGTGGGTATCCACAGGCATCACCTCCTTTTGCCACACCACAGCACCCACCACGTTGGCCGTCTTGCGACCCACGCCAGGCAGGCGTTGCAACTCTTTCAGGTCGCTGGGCACCTCGCCGCCAAACTCCTCGACAAGCATACGCGCCATCGAGGCCAGGTGACGAGCCTTGTTGTTGGGGTAGCTGATGCTACGGATGTAGCCATATATCTCATCCGCCGAGGCTTGCGCCATCTTCTCGGGGGTGGGGTAGGCCTCAAACAGTGCGGGCGTAGTCATATTCACACGTTTGTCGGTACACTGCGCCGAGAGTATCACCGCCACCAGCAACTCAAACGGATTGCGGTAGTTGAGTTCGCTCTCCGCCACCGGCATCTCACGCTGGAAATACTCTATCACACCCTGGTATCTCTGCTTTATAGTCATACATCAATGAAATTCAAATTGAGGATTAAATTCTTTTTATCCTAAACTTTACCCACAGCCAATATCCCGCCAAGTCAAATGCAAGCAAAGGCGCATCGCAAACATCTCGCCACCAGCGCTTTACATACTCGCCAAAAGTACCATCCTGACCCAGTACCCAGAGTGCCACCTCCATACGTTTGCGCCTCAGGGCGGCCACGTGGGAGCCATCGCCCACCGCCCGATCCATCCAAATCGAGATGTCCATCAGCGAGTCGCAGAAGGCTATTCGCTTGCGGTAGTCCTGGCTCTGACTCTGGCTCTCGGCGAGCAATCGGTGCGCCGCCGTCACACGTTCCAGTGCCACAACCTTCGACTTGGCCGCCACCCACAACCACATAGGTTGGTCGTCGGTGAGCCACTCGGGATGCAACTCGGGCTTCACCTCACGATAGTACTGCATCACCAGGTCGCGGCGTGCCACAGCCGTCACATTATCAACCGTATTATCGAACAAAAGTTGGGTAAAATCGCAGTACATCGCCCCGCGAGGGTAGCTCCACTCCTCGCCTTTGCCCTCATAGAAACGCTTTGAGCGTGAGTAACATAGTCCCACGCTCTTATCCTTATCAAGCACCTCCACCTGGCGCTGTAACTTCTCCTCATCGGGCCAAAAGTCGTCGCCGTCGCACATCGCCACCCACTCGCCTCGCGCAGCCTCGACTACACGGCGATAGTTGGCCCTCATACCGACATTCTCCTCGCTCGTGATGAGCCTCACGCGCTCGGGGTACAACGCCTCGTAGCGGCGGCATATTTCGGCCGTAGCATCGCTGCTACAATCGTCGCCGATGATGAGTTCCACCCCAAACGTGGTGCGCTGGGCGAGCACGCTCAAAATAGCCTGCTCGACGTATGGCGCGTGGTTATAGGTGGTCATACAGACCGACACCAGAGGTTTCATTGGCAATTCAAAATTCAAAATTCAAGATTAAATTCACGTCACCACCCCCGAGGATACCAACCGTTGGACCGAAACCCATCGTGGTATGACGTATTTATTACATCTTCTTCAATTTGGCGAACTTGGCCAGCAGGGTCTTCTCGTTGCCAGCGAAGTTCACGACTAATTTATGGTCGGTGGCCAGGCTCTCGATACGCACAATCTCGCCCACGCCGAATGTTGGATGCTCGACCCTGTCACCCACCGAATAGAGGCAAGGCTGGGCCGATGTGGCCGCGCCTGCTGGCGCATTTACCACCCTGCGCAAGCCCTCGGTTGAGCGTGGCTTCTCCACGGGGGCAACCAATCGTGGGTCGGGCTGCCTGCGCACACCCGCCGACTGTTCAGCCTCACGCTTCTGCTGGAAACGGTAGTCGAACCTCTGACGCAACGCCTCGATAGCTGTGCGACCATCACGTCGCTCCTCGCCACGCGGTGCCGCACCACGCGAGAAGTTACCCATACGACCCGTAAATCCGCCCTCCTGAGGCTCACGACGGCACTGCGGACGCTCCGCAAGGTCCTCATCGCAATCCACATAGCGGCTATCAATCTCCCTAAGGAATCGGCTCGGCGTCGAGAACTCCATATTTCCCCACTTGAGTCGTGTTTCGCAATACGACAAACAAGCTGTGCTCTTTGCTCGGGTCAAAGCCACATAGAACAGACGTCGCTCCTCCTCAAGACTATCCACCGACATACCCTCCTTCTCGGAAGGAAACAATCTCTCCTCACAACCTGCTATGTATATATGCTTGTACTCCAATCCTTTCGACGAGTGAACGGTCATCAGAGTTACCATACCTTCATTATCACTTTCCTCGTTGTCCATATCAGTTAGGAGCATAAAATTCTGCAACCACTCATCTATAGTCAAATGCTCCGACTCGTCAACCTCTCCGTTTGCAATCTCCTCCTCGCGAACATCATAGGCCGTCTTCATACCATTCAACAGCGTTTCGATATTCTGCAAATCGCTCTTACCATCCTCTGAAGAATCGCTATTGGTATTCTGTGCCTCTAACTGACACTGCGCAAATATTCCAGTACGAGATACCAGATTCATTCCAAAGTCATACAAAGGCTTCTCGTCGCGTGTTTGTTTCAACTCACGCACCAGATTTACAAACTCCGTAACCTTACGAGCAATGGTCTTTTGCATAGGGTCGCCCAGCGTTGCCGCCTCAGCAACCAACGCATCGACAGCCTCCCACATCGAACAACCTCGCTGTGCAGCCAGCTGACCTATACGCTGCACGGTAGTGTCGCCAATGCCTCGCATCGGATAATTTACAACTCGTTTAAATGCCTCATCATCCTTTTCATTCACTATTAAACGTATATACGCTACTATATCCTTGACTATCTTCAAATTAAAGAACGAACTTCCTTTATAAACACGATAGGGTATTCTGCGACGAATCAAAGCCTCCTCGATTGCTTTTGACTGGTTGTTGGTGCGATATAAGATTGCAAATTCCTCCCAAGATTCATCGGTATCCATCTTCAATCTATATATCTCGTTGGCAATATTCCTTGCCTCCTCCATCACACTTGCACATCGCATAATGCGTATCTTCTCGCCGCCCTCGCCCTCCGAGTAGCACTTCTTCTCCATACGGCGTGAGTTATGCTCGATGACCGAATTGGCGGCATTCACGATGGTCTGCGTCGAACGGTAGTTCTGCTCCAACTTGAAGGTCTGCGCCGTGGGGTAGTCGTTGCGGAACGAGAGGATATTCTCAATCTTGGCACCTCGGAACGAGTAGATACTCTGGGCATCGTCGCCCACCACACACACCCTGCCGTGCTGCAACGACAGACGGCGAATGATGATATACTGGGCATAGTTGGTGTCCTGATACTCATCCACAAGGATATACTGAAACTGCTCCTGATACTTGGCCAGCACATCGGGACAATCCCTCAAAAGGATGTTGGTCTGCAACAGCAAATCAACAAAATCCATCGCTCCGTTGGCCTTACAGCGGCGGCAATACTCCACATACACCTCGCCAAAGCGCGGCATCTGCATCTGTCTGTCCTCGGCGGCAAAGCTGGTGTTGGCCACATAGGCACCGGGCGTGATGAGGGCATTCTTGGCGTAGGAGATACGCGAGAGAACACGCGCAGGCTTGTACTTGTCGTCAGCCAGACCCTGCTCCTTACAGATGGTCTTAATCAGGTTTTTGCAGTCGTTAGGCTCATAGATGGTGAAGGTCTGGGGGTAGCCTATGCGCTCGGCATTCTCCCTCAGGATGCGCGAAAAGACCGAGTGAAACGTACCCATACGGATGTAGTGCGACGCCGAGCCATCGACCATCTGCTCGATGCGCTCACGCATCTGACGTGCCGCCTTGTTGGTAAAGGTGAGCGCCAGAATGTTCCACGGCTTGACGCCCTGCTCCAACATATATGCTATGCGCGTGGTCAGCACACGCGTCTTGCCCGACCCCGCACCTGCAATGATGAGCGATGGCGAGTCGTAGTTCACCACCGCGTCATATTGTGCCTTATTTAGTCCTTTTAAAATCTTCGATTCCATACTTGCAAAGATACGCATTGCAAATCCAAAATTCAAAATTGAATCGTGAATTTTGAATTTCCAATTTCGCTGCATAACTTTGTGGCGAAAATTTAAAACTCTCTTTGCTCGGCTATTGTGCTGGCTATGAGATTTATGTCGAACAATATTAGGTTTATTAGGACTATGTCGAAGAAGATTTATTTTTTTACCCTCATTCTCTCGTTTCTTAGCCTTGCGATGATGACATCGTGTCTGGCGGGCAGCGATGATAAAAGTGGCAATCTGAATGGTACGGGTGGCTCACAAACAAATGTCGAGATCTATACACTCGAAGTGAATGGCAAGAATTGGCAGATATATAAGTCAGATGCTACGCTCGTTGCCAACACCGATGAAGACAAAACCGACTACACCGCATCGCTCGTAGCTGTCGATGCGTCGAATTCATTAACCGTTGATAGCAAGCAGTTGCACATCCACTTCGATGCCAGCGATTTAGAGAGCGTCGAGGGCGAAAACATCTCGTTGGGCGATAAATTTAACATCACCTATCGCATCAAGATGAATCCAAAACAACTTGTGTTTAAGCGCGTTAGCGGTATAATGACCATCACCGAGGTGGGTGAAGGATACGTTAAATTGGGCTTCAACAACTTGAAGGTAAACCACACAAGTGGTACAGCCGATTTCGATATCGTGAACGAGGATATCGTAATCAACGGCTCAATCAAGTGTCTGTTCGAGAGCGAGGAGTAGCATCTCGGGCTACTTTGGTTATCTTAGAAAAGTGTCGCCAACATAGTGTTGCGGCACTTTTTTTGCTCTCACGTAACCCCTATAAACACAAATGGCTGCCAATCGCCGAAGGTCGAATTGGCAGCCATTGCAACATTAAAAAATTCTATTTCTATATCTTATCTCTAAATCTTCTACTTAAAATCTTCCCAGGTGAGTTTCCTACCGCAGTGTGAGCAATAGAGGTGGTGCTTCTCAATAGGCTCGCCACACTCCGAACAACAATTCAAATCATTCACATTTACAATACGATAGCCCAAACGTTTCAGAAGTTTAATTGTGCTTGTAGCATTTTGAATATCGTTTCTTTTATCAGCATCACTTAACTCGGCATAAGGACGGAAGAAGTGGTTATAATTACCTGGTTGCTCATTTCCATTTTCATCTACTGGTGCATACTTAATACCAGGCTTTTGTATAAGTTTATCTACCGCCCATACATTATGAATATTCTCGGCTATAACATCAATCAACTCCTCTAAATCGGGCGACAGAGTGACGTTATCAACATCAATAGGGTTGGGAATATACTCAAATTCATACTGCTTCTCACGAACTAATACCAGATAATTCTTCGACTCGCTCCACGACTGGATGAATAGATCGAGGTCGTAGGTGTCGCTTTCGTTGCCTGTCGATGGGTTGTATATCTCGATTGTTCTACTCTGCTGATCTATGCTGATTGGCACCACAGCGTGGTTGGGATTCTCGTCGGCAAAATAGCTCTCAGGCACGCTGCCCGTCAATAGATTGTTGTTGACGATGACAATGGCCGAGCACTTTAATTCGCCCTCGCGGCCCAGCAACGCATTGTTTAAGGTGTTGATGTCGGCATCATACTTGCGTATTACGAGCAGATTATTATCCTCCAACAACCTACCCACATTATAGAGAGGTGTACCCAGGTCGCGCAACCAATAGTTCTTGTTCTGGGCCTTGGTGGCGAGCATCTGCTCGTCCACCTCGCGGTTATACTTATTAAGCAGATAAGCCTCACACTGCACGTCGCACAGGTTGTTGCCATCGTCGGCCGCAAGGCTTGTGACTGGGATAAAGTCGCCGTAGCTCTGCTTCAAATTGATGGTGTGATTGATTCTCTGCTGGGTGATGATATACTCCTGAATCGAAGGGTCGAATACCATCGCCTCCAAAATATTCATTGTCTCAACGGCCGAGGTCTTACCCTCCAAGAAGAGATCAAGTTGCTGGTGTGAAATATTACTATTTGTTTTCATTACTTTTGCGATTTAATTGTTAGTGTTGAGTTTGATACATATTGCGCCTCTTTCGCTCTCCTCTTTTATCATCTGCTCCTCGAATTTTGCAATATTTTTATCGGTAATATAACTTCTCTTTTTTGTGTGTTTTGCCTTAATCTTATTATAGGCACTTATCAAATCTTTTATAAACTCACCCAATGGTTTGTGATACTCTTTCGATAACTCCTTCACCGTTTTATTGTCGGAGAAAAACTTTTCGAGTATCTCCCTCTTGTAGGGATCTGCGAGCGAATCTTTATGCATATTGAACATACACCCGCGCTTTTCCTTGATATCGGGCAGCGCAATCGAGGTCAGAGTACACATAGCTCGCGGTATTCTGTTGTTATCAAGGTCTTGAAGTGTTATACCCATCTCCTTGGCCAGCTCTACGCGGTCACAATCTTTACAGAGATAAACCCTGCGCAACAACTCTACCTCCTCCTTCTTCTTGTCGGGGAACTTGCCGAGGTAATATTCAATCATCTTCTCGGCCTCAATCCTTCTTTTGGCCTTCTCCTCGCACTCCATTTCTTCGTCTGAGTCGTCGGAGTACAGAGGCACCATCACAGCACCCTCGGCCTCGTCACTGTTATCCTCCTGCTCTGCGTCGCTATCATTTGCCTGCTCCTCGCCAAAGTCCAAAGCCTCACCCTCCCAGTCGAACTCTTCCTCCTCGGCTGCCTGATTAGGGTGGAGCGCTAAATCTGGATCCAGACCCAACTCCTCTAAAATAAATTTCCTCTTTCGCACAGCCAAATTATTGAGCATACGGTAAATGTAGCTATCAATATTTTCGATTGGTTTTGGCAACGGATTATGTTTTGCTGCTCGCTCCATATACAGATGCTGCAACAGATTTCGTTCGATTTCCTCGTGCAAACCTCTACACTGAGGTCTGTTGTATTGTCTATATACAATACTTGTGATGGTCTGAGCAAAAACCTCGCGCACCTCCACATTGAAATTGTCCCAATTCTCACGACCTCCCGCCTCCAAACAGTGCTTCACATAGGCCTTCGCCACTTGGTCTTCAATAGCATTACAACGCTTCTTGGCCAGGATGGGAACCCACTCGTCCACCGACATTGTCTTGTTGGAGCTCTCCAACTCTTTGACAACGTATTTCAGGAAGTTGTTATAGAAAATATCGGCTATGTTGATAGCATTGTACTTCTTATTGGAGTATCTAATGCTGACTATTTGATTGAACGTATTGCGATACTTCTTCAAGAAGTCATCAAACACTTTATCTCTTTCAGAAGTGTTTTTCAGCAGTTGCAGGAAATTATCTTTCGTCATCATACTCTCACAAGTTTTAATCTTGTTGTAAATATAGACATTTGTTTTCAAACAACATACTTTTGAAAGATAAATTTTGCGATTTTGGTCCATAATCTAAGTGTTTTGTTTCAACTACATAGATGCAACTACTCAGCTTCATCTATCACTTTTTTCGCCACTTTTTCTGTTTTTTTTTCTCAGCCCAGCCCCAGGGGAGGGGAAATTCAAAATTCAATAAAATAGGTCATTCCACATTTTCGCATCTTGTGAGGATAAGAATTGCTACAAAGTAATACTAATCGACCTTTGGCGTCTTTCCGCTCCTTTTACCTATTGATATTCCGAAAAAAAATCTCCACAAAACAGCAAAAAGTTAATAGATGGATGCCAAGCACTGCCTCTAATAGGGCAGAAGGGAAATCTTAAAAGGCAAATACAACAAATGGCCGATAAGGTAAGAAAAACACACAAAAAGTTGATAGATGCAAAGTGACAACCGCCTCTAATTGGGCAAAGGGGAAACCCTAAAACACTCAACACCCCGCAGCCCCTGGGCGCGAAAGTTGAATAAGAAGAAAAACACAAAACCGAAAGCAGAAAAGCAAAAAGCAATAACACATTAACTAACCCATAAAACATTTGATTATGAACTCATTTATTAAATCAGCAGTAGAAAAGGCAACTAAGACCTTAAATAAGGATTTAGACCCTGAAATCAACAACAAGCTCGTCGATTTGATTCAGACTCACGGTGGTCTTGCAATAGCGGCAGCCTGGATTCCTATTGGTGGCCTGGATGTGGCAGCACTCACAACCAATGTATGGACAATGTACATCCGCATCAACAAGTTGTTGGGCATCTCGTTCCAGGAGAATATGATGAAGAGCATCGGTTCGGCTGTGATGGCCAACCTGGCAAGCAACATCGCCCTGACGGGAGTGGCGTCGGCCTTGAAGTTCCTCCCAGGCGTGGGCACAATCGTAGGAGCAGCGGCAATGAGCGCAACGGTCTATGGTACAACGATGGGTGCCGCGTGGATCTACCTGATGGCCATCATCAATTGGTTCAACAAGGGCCAGAATAAAGGCAACTTGGAGATGTGCGTCAACGAGGTGATTGCCCAGAACAAGGAGCAGATTGACGACATCATCAAGGAGGAGAAGAAGAACTACCGATCTTAAAAAAACGCAGGACAAAAAAAATTTCACAAAAAAGTGGATTTTCCTGATAGATGCGACAAGCGTTTGCCTCTTATAGGTAGAAACGCAAACATTTGTCAAGTGGTTGGCAAGTGATTAACCCCAAAAATAGCTAACTATGAATAAGATTTACATCCCGAAACCAGTTGACACTTCCGACATTGTTTTGCCACCAGAACTAACCGATTTGGTCGAGGAGATGGCCGAGAATGTTCACGAAGTATGGGCCGAAAACCGCCAGGCACAGGGTTGGACCTATGGCAAGGAGCGCAACGATGAGTTGAAGCATCACCCTTGCCTGGTCCCCTACCAGGAGCTTTCTGAGGATGAGAAGCGCTTCGATCGCGAAACATCCATCGAGACTTTGAAGTTGATTTTGAAATTAGGATTCAAAATAGAGAAATAAATTTTTTAACCCTAAAATTTTTACAGTTATGTTACCTTTTGATGTATTCATTAGCAAAAAAATTATTGAGACAATTTCTACGCTCCTTGATACCACCAAAGATGATAAATCTTCGGATGATTCCAAGTAGAATTATTCTCATTAGAAACCTTAATCCCCCAAGCGAGGGTGAAGCCACCTTCGCTCTGGGACTTGACTAACACAATGTTTAACTTACTTAAAACAACTAAGTTATGTTATTACCACCATCAGTTCGTAATTTGCTAATTCTCGGTATCAAGCACATCTCAGATGAAATCAAGCGCAAGAAAAATTCCAAATAGGGATAAATTCTCTGCCTAAGCCGAGGGCCCCAGTCCGCGAGGGTGAAGCCCACCTTCGCGGCATAAGAGGGCCGATGCTTTCGATATAGACTCTTGAACCAGACCGAGAGACTCACCAACAAGAATAGTTATTGATACAAATATTTTTAGAAAACGGAATTATTAACTTTTAAAAACTTTTATCGTATGATTGTACCAGCATTTATTATTATCGTAGGATGTATCAAGATTGGTGAGTATATCGAAAAGCATATTGGCAGCACCAATAACGCTCAGTAGCAATTCCCGCCCTTGGCAGAATGTTTAACCCTCAAAAAACTCAAACACGATGATTTTACAATTTACCTACAAAGAGATTGCCTCCTACATCGAAAAGGGGTTCAAATTGCGTCCCAAGTTCACCTCTTCAAACGAGAAGAGCGTCACGCTGAGCTATCGCCCCGCACCGCTTATGCCCCAAATCGAGGTCAAGTTCGACATCGAGGCTATGCGCAAGGATATCGTCTGCCTGAGCTACGACTGCAACACAGCGGCATCGCTCATCATCTCGGGCGTGGTGGCCTACCTCGACGAGAAGATTCCAAGCGGCATAGAGATCTCGACCGGCGATAAGCGCCTCAACATCTTCCCCTACCGCTTCAAGGAGTTGGAGAGCGTGTTGGAACGTGTCGAGCTGAGCAACATCTATTTCGCGGCCGATGCCATCAACTTGGAACTCAACCTGGTGGAGTAATGGAGCAGCGCAAAACATCAAAATGCGCCGCCCAGGCGTTGAGGTGGCTGCGCAAGATGGGCATCGAGGCCTCGCCTGTGAATGACGGTTCGGGTGACTACGAATTTGACTACAACGACACCCCGATGCTCATCTCTACCACTACGCCCGAGGGCAGCCTGCTAATCACCGCGCTGGCCTATCTTTTGGGCGATTCCAGGATCGACAACGCCCTCATCCACGAGTATGCCCTGCGCGAGGTCGAGGGGGAGTTGGAGGAGTTTATGGTGGGCCTCGGTGGGTGGGACCACTCCTTCGTTGCCAAGATTTTTATCCTGCCACCCCAGCGCGGCAAGCTGCGCCGCTACCAGCTCATCAAGATGCTCAATGAGGTGAGCGTCGCCTACGACAAGTACCTGTTTGCCACAATGATGTACTCGTTGCCGATACGGGATTTGGACTTGGACGTAGAGCAGCTCTCGAAGGATATGTGATGCTCTAATCGAAAGGATATAAACCCAGGGCGTTCCCAGGGTTTTACACTAAAAAACTAAATTTTCCGAGGTATTCACGAGGCCTTGGAATCGAAGCAGTGCGACATTTAAGTGTGCCCATCGTGAAAGCCTCACCTCTGATGTCGCATCCAAATCGTTGGTTGGCTACACTCACACTGCCGCAGTAGTGCAAAATTGTGCGGCAGGTTAAGGGAATGGACGCATTCCCTTATTTTTTTTGCCTCCAAGCCACATTCCCTAACCGCAAAAACAACCATCTTTCGACTGCCAAATTTTATATCCACCCTTCCCAAAAGTGTGGTTTGCTTTCCCAAAGGGAGGTTGGAGGGAATATCAATATAGTTGCGAAAAAAGGGACTCGACCGCCAAGCGGAGCAAATAGAATCGGGCATCCTCGAAAATAAAATATATACTTATAGACAACACATCAATATGATAACCGATTTTTATAGCCTCCCTTTCCCAAAGGGAGGTTTGGAGGGAATGTCAATATAGTTGCGGACACCGCACAAAAAAAGAGCAGTCGGATGAACTGCTCTTTTTTTTGTGCGGATAAAGGGACTCGACCGCCAAGCGAAGCGCAGGTGAAGCGGGGATACCATTGAAAATAAATATCTTTCATCCCCGCAACCCCATAAACCATACTCCTTATTGCACATATTGAGGCGAGGGGTCGCAGACCAAGTCTTTTTTGTTGCTGGGGCGAGTGCTTGCATTTGCCCAAAACAACAAAAAAAGACGAACGACTTGAAAAGTCGCTCGCCTCAAACATTCGTGCCTCACCCTGCCAGACTATCGAACTTTTATAGATGATTACTTGAAAATAGTCGAGTTTATCGAGTGGTTAAAAGATTTTTATCCAGAAAAAGCAGCATTTCTTACAAAAAAGTCTTGACTT
>JAZKYX010000023.1:0-144487 GCA_045612405.1 Alistipes sp. | reverse complement strand
CCTTGAGGCAACCAAGAAGCGCATCGAGTGGGGCTCGCAGATTCGTTCCTATGTATTCGACGACCGCCGCGTTAAGGACCATCGTACAGGTTTCCAGACCTCAGCCGTTGAGGCTGTCATGGATGGCGAAATAGATAATTTTATTAAAGAATATCTAATGCAATATGGAGGAAGTGATGGAGTTTAATCCATCACTTCTGTAATTATACAATACAATGAAACACCTTTTCCTATTTATACTCTCTTTGCTCTGCCTCTCTTGCCAGGCGGCGGAGAATAGCGCAGAGCAAATCAAGGTCGGTGCCGAGTGCGTCGAGGAGTATCTCCCTGCGCTGGAGGGTCGTCGTGTAGCTGTGTTGGCCAACCACACCGCAATGGTGGGCGATGAGCACTTGGTGGATATGCTGGTGGCTCAGAAGATTAACCTTGTCGGAATCTTCTCGCCTGAGCACGGATTCCGTGGAGGAGCCGATGCTGGCGAGCACGTCAAAAACTCGGTCGATGAGAAGACGGGCATACCCATCTGGTCGCTCTATGATGGCAACACAAAACGCCCCTCGGACGAGAAGATGCGCTCGTTTGATGTGCTCCTGGTCGATATGCAGGATGTGGGTCTTAGATTCTACACCTATTATATCAGTATGATTCGTATGATTGACGCTTGTGCCGACTTTGGTCGCAAGGTCATCGTGCTCGACCGTCCTAACCCTAACGGAATGTATGTCGATGGTCCGATACTCGATATGAAATATAAGTCGGGCGTGGGCGCACTACCTATTCCTATTGTGCACGGCCTGACGATGGGTGAGATTGCCTTGATGGCCAATGGTGAGGCGTGGTCGAAGGATTGCGCGTTGCAAGTCGTGGCGTGTGAGAACTACACCCACCAGAGCCGTTATGAATTGCCCATTGCTCCATCGCCTAATCTCCCTACTCAACACTCTATCTACCTCTATCCTTCTACCTGCTTGTTCGAGGGTACAGTCTGCTCGCTGGGTCGCGGCACAGATTTCCCGTTTGAGTGCTACGGTCATCCCTCGTATAAAGGTGCAGAGTTCTCGTTCACTCCTGAGTCGCGTGAAGGTGCGAAGAACCCTCCTCTGCTGGGTCAAGAGTGCTGGGGCGTAGATTTGCGCGGTGTGGATGACGAGGCGGTTATCGCCCAAGGGTTTAATTTGGAGTATATAATCGACGCATACCACAACCTTGCTATGGGCGAAAAGTTTTTCACGCGAATGTTCCTGCTCCTGACGGGCGTGGACTATGTGAAGGAGATGATTATCGAGGGTAAGAGTGCCGCCGAGATTCGTGCTCGCTGGCAACCCGAAGTCGAGGAGTTCAAACTCCTGCGCAGAAAATATCTTTTGTACGAGGAGTAGTTATAAAACGTTAGGCAAGTAGTAAATTGCGATGCCTGCCACTGCCGAGAGTATGATAAGCATAATGGGATTGACCTTTTTGAGCGAGGCGCTAAGTGCCACACCAAAAAGTGCCCAGCTCCAACCGTCAATAAAACTCGAACCTTCATCCGACGATGGCATCAGCAGAAGCATTGCGCCCGAGAGAATCATACCCATCACCACAGGGCGCATAAAGGCGATGACGCTCTTCATATAGCGGTTGTCTTTTAATTTGATGAAGAAGCGAGTCAGGATAATCATCAGCGTGAGCGCTGGCAGGCAGACCGACAATGTTGCCACCACCGAACCCCAAAATCCAGCTACGGTGTAGCCCACATAGGTGGCCGAGTTGATAGCAATGGGACCAGGGGTCATCTGCGATATGGCGACTATGTTGGTGAACTCCTCATTGGTGAGCCACGCGTTTTGCAGGACCACTTCGTTATGGATGAGCGAGAGCATAGCGTAGCCTCCGCCGAAGCCGAAGAAGCCTATCTTCAAGTAGCTGATAAAGAGTTGAAGGTAAATCATTGCTCTACCTCCTTTCCTCGGCGTGCCGCCCACAAAAGACCTGCCACAGCGGCAATAATAAGCAGATAGATTGGCGAAAACCCAAAATACCATACAGCCAGGGCTACGCCTACGGCAATTCCCATCACCCACCATCTTAGACCTTTGGCCAGACCCACAACAGGGGCAAACATCAACGCCACCACCACAGGGCGCATACCCTTGAAGGCGGCATCAATGATAGGATTTTCTCGTATCTGGGAAAAGAATAGTGCAACAATGAGAATTATCACAAACGATGGCAGTGCCACACCTGCAAGAGCTGCCAATGCTCCTCGATAGCCATACATCTTGTAACCCACAAAGACCGATGCGTTGAGCGAAATGGGTCCTGGGGCCGATTGTGCCAAGGTCAGCAGGTCGAAGAAGTCGCGCTCCTCTACCCATCGACGGCGGGTGACCACCTCGCGTTCGATGATGGGTATCATAGCATAGCCTCCACCAAAAGTGAAGAGGCCTATCTTGAAGAATGAGTTAAACAGCTCGATGAATTTTCTCATAGACGGCTGAATCTACAAAATGTGCCCAAGGGGAGCTCCTTGCCGTTGCGGTCGCTGAAATACAACTCGCCCGACTCTTCCTTGCCCGTTGTGCCAAAAGCCTGGCGCAGTGCGGTGCGCGAAAGTAATGCCGACAGGCCCATCGAGTAGAGGTTCAAGACCAAGAAACCCTTTTCTGGGTTGAGTAACTTGGCGCAGCACTCCAACATCTCGCCGATGTTCTCCTCCAACACCCATTTCTCGCCGTTTGCTCCGCGACCATAGGCTGGTGGGTCAAGAATTATGCCGTCGTAGATATTGCCACGTCGCACCTCGCGATTCACGAATTTAAGTGCATCCTCCACAATCCAGCGCACACCCTCCAAGCCGCTATGCTCCATATTCTCGCGTGACCAGGTTACCACCTGCTTTACCGAATCGACGTGTGTGACCTCGGCTCCTGCGGCACGCGCAGCCAGCGTAGCACCACCTGTGTAGGCGAAGAGGTTGAGCACCTTGGGTGTAGTCTGGCTACAAGCGCGTAGAGCCTCGATGCGGTCATAGATGAAGTTCCAGTTTGCCGCCTGTTCGGGGAAGATACCCACGTGCTTGAATGAGGTCAGACCCAGACGCATAGTGAGGTGCATCTGCTTGTAGTGATACTCCATCGTCCAGCGATCAGGCATTTCGGCTTTGCGCTGCCACTCGCCACGCTCGTCGCTCTTTGACGATGAGGTTCGCATAAACGAGGCGTGAGCCATACGCTGCCACTCCTTCTCGGGGAGTGACTTGTGCCAGATGGCCTGAGGCTCAGGGCGTCGTGTGATGTAGCGTCCGAAACGCTCTAATTTCTCGAAATCGCCCGAGTCGATGAGTTCATAGTCGGGGAATGAGGGAGTGAGTAGCTGTGTCATATCTTAAAATCTATTTTTCTTGGGTGTGATGCTGCAATCTGTCAGCGACATAAGGCAGCGGTTGCAATCGAAATCCAGACGATAGCGCGAAAATCCGTGTTCGATGAATAGCTCTCCGCGTAACTTCGAGCCCTGCTTCAAGCACTCGCCAATCTCGCGACGCACGCAGTAACTCGATATCATAACTCTTTCGCCGAGTGTGGGTTGTAACTCCAATGCTGGCTCAATCTCCTCCACGCCGTGGCGGCGATAGAAGCGCTCCGAGAGTGAGTTGGCCACATTTTCGTAGCGGCTAACTTTCTTGTAGGGGTAGCGTGCCGAACCATTGTCGGCGAGGATTTTGTGGTGGCGTGGCGCAGCAATGCGCAATGTTTGCAGCCCCTCCAATGCTTCGCGGCGCATAGCGCTAATGAGCGACGAAGGTGCGAAAAATTGGTTTCCCGCGATGGTGATTTTGTTGATTGAAAAAATCGTGTCGCCACTCTTCTCGATTTGGCGGCGAGCTGTCTCGCTCATCTTGGCGGCATCGTTTGAGGGTTGCAGAGCCTGCTTTCGCTCAACGACGAACTCCATTCCCTGCTCATCCTTTACACTAAGAGTTGCCCCCTCGGCCGAGAGTATGAGCGTTGCCTCGCAAGCGATTGAGCGTCGTGTACGACTGCGGTCGAGTGAGAGCGAGAAGATGTGATCGTAATTGCGGTATATCTTGGCACCCTTTTGTATGCCGTCGATGCGATTAGGAATGATTGTCTGCCCCTCCGTTGAGTTGATGTTGGTGCCATTGATGCCATCCGATGAAAGTGAGCAGATGCCATCGCCTGCACCCAAATTGTGCTTCGTATCGAGCGTGAAGCCACGACGTGACAGACTCTCTACACGTCCTACATATTCGCCAACGGCCTTCGGCGTATCGAACGAGGCTACGCCAGCGAGCTTGCCGTGGAGCATATAGGTCGAAGCTCCGCGCGTGAAACTTTTGGCTGGGTCGGGCTCAAATTCTATTACGCTGCGACCCACCGAGGGGCGTACGATATCCTTTCTGCAAGCCAAGATATCGTCGATGCGACGACGGTAGTGACTGACGATGTTTTTGATGTAGCGCACATCCTTCAATCGTCCCTCGATTTTGAATGATGTGACACCAGCGTCCATCAATAATTCTAACTCATCCGAGAGATCCATATCTCTGACCGAGAGCAGGTGTTTTCCTGTGATGAGGCTCTCGCCCTTGTCGTTTTTCAGGTCGTAGGGCAGGCGGCAGGGTTGTGAACACTCGCCACGGTTGCCGCTACGATGAGATGTCGTGCGCGAGAGAAAACAGAGTCCGCTATGACCCACGCATATAGCGCCGTGCACAAAGCACTCCACCTCGGCTTTGGTCGCTCGGCATATCTCGCGTATCTGTTCCAGCGAGAGCGAGCGCTCCAAAATGACTCTTGCAAAACCGCACTCCTCCAAGAATTTAACACCTTCGGGAGTCGTGTTACCCACCTGTGTCGAGGCGTGAATTTCGATGGGGAGATTCATCTCACGAAAGGCCATATCCTGGACAATCAGCGCATCAACGCCGGCAGCAATCAGTTCGTGAGCCATACGTCGGGCATCCTCCACCTCGCTATCAAACAGTACGGTGTTGAGTGTTGAGTGCAGACGCGCTCCATAGCGATGGGCGTACTCTGCTGCTCGGGCTATGTCGTCGAGCGAGTTTCCCGCTGCCTGGCGCGCACCAAAGCGCGAGGCACCCATATAGACAGCATCGGCACCGTGGTCAATGGCGGCTATGGCAGCCGTTAGATCTTTTGCAGGAGAGAGTAACTCGATGTATCGCATTGCAGTTATTTTGAAAAGTCAGTTCTGATAGTGCAAAATTAGTAAAGAATAGCAAATAAATTGCTCACTTTGTGCGAAAAGATGAAAAATCCTCTCGAAACAGGATAACGAACGAAGATTTTTGCTAACTTTGCGCAATATAATGATTAAACGAAAGAGATATGCTTACATTAAAGCAATTAAGAGAAGATAAGGAGTTGGCGATTGCTCGTCTGGCAAAGAAGGGTGTGGATGCAGCTCCAATTATTGCAAAGATTGAGGAGTTGGACGACAAGCGTAAGTCGATCCAGGCTGAGTTGGATAATTGTTTGGCTGAGCAGAATAAGGCTGCCAAGCAGATTGGTGCCTTGATGGGTCAGGGCAAGCGTGAGGAGGCTGAGCAGATGAAGCAGCAGGTAGCTGCGTTGAAGGTTCGTTCGGCTGAGCTCTCAGTAGAGCATCAGGCGGCAGCAGATGAGTTGCAGTCGCAGATTGTGTTGCTCCCTAACTTCCCAGCAGAGATCGTTCCAGAGGGTCGCACAGCCGAGGATAACGTAGTGGTAAAGCTCGTTGAGAATTTCTCGGAGCTTCCAGAGAACCCACTTCCTCACTGGGAGTTGGCATCGAAATACGATATCATCGACTTCGACTTGGGTGTTAAGTTGACAGGTGCTGGTTTCCCAGTGTATAAGGGTAAGGGTGCTCGCTTGCAGCGTGCGTTGATTAACTACTTCCTTGACTGCAACACTGAAGCTGGCTATCAGGAGGTTGAGGTTCCTGTGATGGTAAACGAGGCTTCGGGCTTCGGTACAGGTCAGTTGCCTGATAAGGAGGGCCAGATGTATCACGCTACGGCTGATAACTTCTACCTTGTTCCAACAGCCGAGGTTCCTGTGACAAACATCTTCCGCGATGTGATTCTCGATGAGAAGGAGTTCCCAGTGAAGATGACAGCATATACACCTTGCTTCCGTCGTGAGGCTGGTTCTTATGGTAAGGATGTACGTGGTTTGAACCGTCTGCACCAGTTCGATAAGGTCGAGATCGTGCAGCTAGCGTTGCCAGAGAACTCTTATGAGGCTTTGGATGGAATGGTGGCTCACGTTGAGAAGATTGTTGCTTCGCTCGGTTTGCCATATCGTATCTTGCGTCTTTGTGGTGGCGATATGTCGTTCACATCGGCTTTGACTTATGATTTTGAGGTTTACTCTGAGGCTCAGAAGCGTTGGTTGGAGGTATCGTCAGTGTCTAACTTCGAGTCATTCCAGGCTAATCGCTTGAAGCTCCGCTACCGCGATGCTAACAAGAAGACTCAGTTGGCACACACATTGAATGGTTCATCTTTGGCTTTGCCTCGTATCGTTGCGGCGTTGCTCGAAAACAACCAGACTGCCGAGGGTATCCGCATTCCAGAGGTGCTTGTTCCTTACACAGGTTTTGATATTATCAAATAAAGTATTATATTTGCGTAAAGACAATTTATTAACTTAACATAAAACAACAAAATTATGGCTTACAAAATTTCAGACGCGTGTGTAGCGTGCGGTACTTGTATTGATGAGTGTCCTGTTGAGGCTATCTCAGCTGGTGATATCTATGTAATTGACGCTGATAAGTGCATCGACTGCGGTACTTGTGCAGGTGTATGCCCAAGCGAGGCTATCTCAGCAGAGTAATCTTGTCTGATGATAAAATAAGTGAGGCTTATCCCGATGGGGTAAGCCTCTCTTGTGTTTAATGGAGGTTGTTCGCTCTTAGCGCCTATTTCTTCTCAGCTGGCATCTCGATGAACATATTGTTCTTCTTGCTCTGAGGCTGCTCAATCTTTGGACCCTTCACAGGAGCATTGCCATTGCAAGGAGCCTGTGGCTTGAAATCCTTGCCAGCCTGAGGACAGAACCCCTTACCAGGATGCTTGCCCTTGCCAGGTGCCATCTTGCCGTGGAAGTTATGGCGACGTGGACCGTGGAAGAATGGAGGACGCTTCTGGTTATGCTCATAACGCTCCCACTGAGCCTCGTTGAGGATACCCTTCATATCCTTGTTCATCTGCTCGCGCTCCTTCTTCATCTCCTCCCAGCGTGCAGCATCCTTCTTAGCCTGCTTCAAGCAGAGTTTATATACCTTGTCATACTGGTCATTGCCGAGCAAGTACTGATGACGCATCATATCGGCGCGACGCTTAGCAATCTGCTCTACTGTTGGAGCCTTAAACTCAATAGGTTTCTGCTCAGCCTCCTGAGCAAACGATGCAACGCTGAAAAGCAGCGCAAAAAGTGAAACGATAATAGACTTTTTCATTTTAATTCTGATTTAAGGTTTTACAATCATTTTGTTTGTCACAAAGATAACGCTCATAAACCGTAATTGTTCAGCCTTGCGGGGTCAATAGCCTAATATCAAGGGTGAATCGCCCGATTCTTAGAGCCAAAGTTTATCTATGTTTCAAACCCAGCATATTCATCACGCCATCGATGAAGGTCATCGGGTGGGTGGGAGTACCTGGAAGCCACAAATCGACGTGGTAGCGGTCGAGGAAACTTCTATCTACGGCCTTACTCTCGGCGTAGAGTCCGCCAGAGCAAGCCTCCGAGCCACATACAATGACGAGTTTTGGTTCGGGGATAGAGTTGTAGCAAATCTCCAATGCCTCGGCCATATTCTTTGAAATAGGGCCAGTGATGACCACACCGTCGGCGTGACGAGGCGATGCTACAAACTCCACACCATAGCGTCCGAAGTCGAAGTTCACATTACCCGATGCGTTGAGTTCCATCTCCACCGAAGCATCTCCGGCAGCCGATACCTGACGTAATTTCAATGCCTGGCCAAAGAGGCTCTGTATCTGGGGACGCACCATCTCGGCGTGGAACTCCACTCGCTCATCACCTGGCTTTACCACCAGTGCCTCGCGTGAGGCAGATGCAATCTTGTAGTCGTTAGTGAAGCGTATGTTCTTGGGCGCACGCAGCGCGCACTCGCCACAGAATAGACACTTGCCCAAGTCGAGGCTAAAAGGCGCCGTCGTGATAGCCTTTGTGGGGCATAGTTTGGCAGCGGCCTCCACATCGCTCATATCCTCGGTGTGAGTCAAGACGGGGCGACCACGAAACTCTTCGGTCAGTGTGACGTCGTTAAGGTTGGGAATATATTGCCAGCCGTGACTGTGCAAAACTTTTATCTTAGGGAAAATCATAATCTTCGTTTTTAATGTTTACAAGTCGTGACCGCAATAGGAGAGGTTGAAACTCTTGTTGTTGATTGGGAAAACCGAGATGCCCTCGCTGCGTACGGCAATAGCCAACCCTAGCCAGTTGTGGACGCTCGGATCCTTAATCTTATAGGTAGCGAGTTGACCATCCTTATCGGTGATGCCCACGTGACATACCTCGCCACGCCAGCCCTCCACCAAACCTACGGCCAGGGAGTCAGCTCGCAGAGCCTTCTCGTAGTCGGGGCTGCTGATTGAGGATGGTGAGTAAGCCGCGAGCAACTGCTCGATGTAGTCGGCCGACTGCAAAACCTCCTCGCAACGCATCATCAGGCGTGACATCACATCGCCCGAATGTTGTGTGATGGGCTGATGCTGAATCTCGTTTTTATAGGCGCAGTAGGGGTGTGAATGGCGAATATCTCGCTTCACGCCGCTTGCGCGTGCAGCCATACCAACACCTCCGATTTTTGCCATCTCGGTTTGGGGTACCAATCCGCACTCCTCGAAGCGGGCAAGGATTGTTGGTGACGACTCGATGTCCTCCTTCACCTGATTGTAGCGGTGGCGCACCTCGCCCACATTTTTGCGGATGAGGGCAATCTTCTCGGCTGTGAGAGGCTTGTTGCTACCGCAGGGACGGATAAGACCCTTGCCGAAGCGGTTGCCACACCACGCCTGGGTGGTGTTGATGACAACAGTACGAAGAGCCTCGCAGGCAACCTGACCAAGCTGGTAGGCTACATCGGTGCAGAGGGCTCCCGTGTCGGCGATGTGCATCGCCATACGCTCCAACTCCAACGCCACTGTGCGCTCGATTTCGAGGTTGTAGTCATAGGTCGATGAGAGTTTCTCGACAACGTGAGAGAATGCCACATTGTGACATACGGCGCTATCACCAGCCACCGACTCGGCCAAAAGAGTCTGGCGCAGGCGGTTTTGTGTAGAGGTAAACTCGTTCTCCACACCGCGATGCTGGTAGCCGAGGGCAATCTCCAAATGCAACACGTTCTCGCCATTGCAGATAAAACGGAATGCACCTGGCTCGATGATGCCGGCGTGGATAGGACCCACGTTCACCTCGTGCAACGACTCTCCCTCGATAGAGTAGAATGGATAGTTGTCCATCGTGGAGTTCTGATTGCGGCGGTTGAATGGGAAGCGCAGCGGCTTGTTCCAAGGCATAGAGTCAAACTCGACATTGAAGAGCTCTGTAATCTCACGCTCGAAAGGGTGCATCTGGGGATGTAGCGCGGTGAGCGATGGGAGAGCTATGTCGTCGTAATACTCCATAGCGAACGATGAAATCATAATCTTTTGAGCCTCGTCATCCAACACGATGATGTAGAATTTCAAGCGGTTCTCCTCGGTGCGGGCAAAGTAATGAGCCACGTGATAGCGCTCGTCGTTTAGGCGCGTCTTCAAATCTTCGTACAGAGCAGCGTACTCTACTTCGGGAATATCTTTCAGCTGTACGGATGTGGCTGAGTTATCGGTAATATAGTATTTCATCGCTTAGAGTGTTACTATTTTGTCAATGATGTTGGTAAGTATCTCTGGTTGCCATAGACCCAGTACGAGAGCAGCCACGAGCAATGCCATCGCGCTGTATGAGAGGCGACGGTTGATGTTTGAGAGGTGGAGCTCATCCTGGTTGGGTTGGTAGCAGAGCTTGATAATGCGGTGACAGATGGTGAAGATGACGATGCAGAGCAGTACCACCATAATGGCAATAATCCACCAAGAGCCCATAGCGAGTGCCTCGGACATAATCATCAACTCCGAGATGAAGAGTGGTGATGGAGGGAACGCCAGGACTGCAATCATACCCACAATCAGGGCAATGGCACCTACCTTATTAATGTTAATATAGTCACCAATTCGGTTGATTCTGTAACCGTTGTAGATCTGTCTTACGATGGCAATTTGCAAGAAGAGGCTGCTCTTAATCAGTGTGTGGCATACGACGTGGAACACTGCTGCCCAGATGCCAGCGCCACCGATACCCAATCCGATGGCCACGATACCCATATTCTCTACCGTTGAGTAAGAGAGGAAGCGCTTGTAGTTGTTGGTGCGACGTAAGAACAAGGCTCCGACCACAAGACTCAAAATTCCGATTATGAGCATTACGTTCTTAACCCAGCCGAAGAGCTCTGTGTGAGCAAAGAGTTTATAAACTCGGAAGATGGCCAGGAATCCAGCATTTACCAAGCCTGTCGAGAGTAGAGCCGACGCAGGCGCAGGCGCCGCGAAGTTGGCATCAACACCGATGGTATAGAGTGGGAATATCTCCATCTTACAGCTATAACCAGTCAGCACCAGCAGGAACGCAGCCTTCAAGTAGAGAGGGTTGCCATTTACGATAAGCTGCTGCAAGTCGTTGTAGCTAAGCGAGGTATTGGCTGCTGCGGCACACAGAAGCAGGATGCCCAAGTATGCGATGGCGATACCCGTAGAGCAGACAAAGAGATATTTCCAGGTAGCTTCCAGAGTGACCTCCGAACGGCGGTAGTAGAGAATACCTGCACCGCACAAAGTGGTGGTCTCCAACAAAATCCAGGTGATGGCAATGTTATTGGCGAAATATACTCCCGTGATGGCTGTTGTGAGCAACATCAGCAGCGCAAAATAACTGCGGTAGTTGGTGATGTCGTCACGTTTAAGGTAGGCCTCGGAGTGAATGAAGATGAAAATGGCAACTACCACAAGCAAGAGGTAGAACAGCGTGCCAGCCTCGTCGAAGGAGAAAAAGCCGCCCGACGAAGTGAGGTATTTGCCACCGATGAGTAATCCGGCAAACATTGCGTGTGCCGTCAGATATGTGGCGCTCAACATATGTACCACTCTGCGGCTACGCGCCATAAAAGCACTGGCTCCTATGGTAAGCCATATAGCAAAAAAGATGTATATCATAGTTTAGTCTTTTACGTGGGTTAGTGAATCGCTACTATCGGTATGAATGTGCTTATCGACCTTGGTCATAAACATACCGAGCATCAATACCGAAATCAAGATATCGAGCATAATAGCTGCATTAATCAACATAGGCATCTCAACTCCGATGGCCATCGAAAAGAGAAACACACCATTCTCAATCACCAGGAATCCTACCATATGGGTGAAGATGCGCGAGCGCAGAACGATGAGGATAAGGCCTGTCAGCAGAGCATACAACGCGACGCCGAAAAAGACCATATTGATACTCTGGTCGGCCACATAGTATGTGAGTACAGCACTGATTGTGAGAGCTGCCACCGACAACATCAGCGAATTAAACTGTGTGGTGCCGCTTGCGGTTATGCGCTTGATGTTGGTCTTGCGGATAACACGCATCAGGATTGCTGGTACAATCACCGCCTTAAAGATCAGAGTTTCGGTGATGATGAACGAAAGCTCCAACCAATCGAGCGAGTGAAGGCGCAACAGTGCGATGCCCAGGAGTAACCATCCCTGCACGGCGATGATTGTGGCGTAGTTGCGGAAACGCTCTACAATAGAGATGTAGATAAGCGTTATGACATAGAGGATTATGAGCGAAAGTAACATAATCTTAGATATTAATGTTAAGTTTGAGCAAATAGCCGATGAAGAAAATCAGGGCGGCCAATGCAGAAATTGTAACGATGTAGGTGGTGTTGCGGGCAAGTTTGTTGCGCGCCTGAGTAGATTCCACAAAACCGACAGAGATACCCGTCAGAAGGATGGCCAATGGTACGGCAAACCACCAGTGGAAACAACCCGTAGCGGCAATGGCATTGGCTGCAATCATCGAGAAGCAGGCGGTTTTTATCCAGCTGGCGATGTGAATCATACCCATATCGATACCGCTATAATCCAAGCACATTACCTCGTGAATCATCGTAAGTTCGAGGTGAGTGCGAGGATCATCCACAGGTACACGGCCCGACTCCACAAATGTGATTTTCACAAAGAGGTAGGCCGTCAGGAACATAATGATGGTGACGTGGAGGTCGAATGATTGCTCATACTCAAAGATGTCGGCAAATGAGGTGAAGCCGCAGAAGAGGGCAAGCGTAGCAAAACCAATCATCAGGGCTGGCTCGATGAGTGCGCCGTAGAGCGCCTCGCGCGCGGCACCCATACCCTCGAACGAGCTACCTGTGTCCATCGCGGCCAGGATGATAGCCACGCGGGCCAGAGCCAACGTGTAGGCAAAGCAGATGACATCACCCTCGAATGAGATCAGAGGATAGAGGTCGGCCACAGGAATCATCAGCGCTGCAACAATCGCTGCACCCAGATATACGGTAGGGGCGATGCGGAAGAGCGCTGTGGTAGTGGTTGAATATACTGCACCTTTGCGCAAGAGTACATTCACATTACGCAGATGCTGAACAAATGGCACGCCCTTTCGGCCTGCAAGCAGGGCGCGTGTGCGGTTAATCACTCCAGGTATGGCCAGAGCCGTCACGATGATGAGAAGTGTGTTGAGAACTATTGCCATACGTTATAAAATATTAAAGAGTGAGAGAATAAATATTGCAATCATAAAGAGCAGTGCAAACAAAATGTAGTGGTTGATTTTACCAGTACGCAGACTCATAATGCGCTTGTTGATAATGTGCAGCAACTCCACCCACCAAGCGGCAAACAAGCGGTCGATCTTATCCTTGTGACGCACGCTGTAACCGTGGGTCGATGGGAATATCTCGCCTTTGCCCACAGCGCGACCCTCGACGGTGTTTTGTGTGAGCGAGGTGGCGATTGACTCCAAGCCCTCGGAGAATGACTCTCCCGTATATTGCATCTTGATGTTGGGCGAAGTGAAACCGCAACCCCACGTTGGGCCCTGCTCAACTTTGCGAGTAGAGTGGACTCTGCGTTTGAGCAGATAGAGCAGTGCGATGACGATAATAAGCAACCACGCTGTGAGCGAAATCTTCCAGAGGTTTGGTACCACATATCCATTGATAACAGACCCTGCAGGGAAGAAGAGCTGTGCTACGCGCTCCACCACACGGATTGCAAACTGAGGGAATAGACCGATTGCGATAATGCAGCCCGCAGGGATAGCCATAGCTGCGATACGCATATTATCTACCTCGGTAGATTCTGCCACTTGGTGATGGCGAGGAGAGCCGAGGAATACGGTGCTAAATAATTTAGTGAATGCCAGCACTACGATACCACCAATCAGAGCCAGGGCTAATAAACCGCCAGCGGCATAGATGGTATTCACTCCATCGCGGATGCTATCAAGCATACCGAGATAAATCAAGAACTCGCCAATAAAACCATTTAGAGGTGGCAATGCGCAGATGGCCAATGTTGCCACCAGGAACAGGATTGCCGTAACGGGCATATATTTTGCTACGCCACCGAAATGGTCGAGCAAGGTTGTGTGCATCTTAGAGTAGATGTTACCTGCGCCAAAGAAGAGCAACGACTTGAAGAATGAGTGGTTGATGGTGTGGAGCAGGGCACCGCAGAGTGCTATCGTTGCGACGGAGTAGTTACCCGCGGCGTGAGCTAGTGTAGAGATACCCAAGCCGATGAAAATCACACCAATGTTCTCGATACTTGAATAGGCGAGCAGGCGTTTTACGTCGTTCTGCACAGCCGCGAGGATGACGCCCCAAAGACCTGTCACAATACCCGCAGCGAGGATGATGAGTCCGATGGTGCGCAATTCAGAGCTCTCGACCACAAACCACAAGGTGCGTATGATACCATAGACTCCCGTCTTAATCATCACACCCGACATAATTGCCGAAACGTGAGATGGCGCAGCGGGGTGAGCCTCAGGAAGCCATACGTGCATTGGGAACAGACCAGCCTTCATACCAAAGCCCAGGAAAAAGAGCAAGAACATAGGAATAGTCTTACCTGACGAGAAGCAGATGGCTAAATCGGCAAAGTTGCCTGATCCACACACTGAGTATATCTTGGCAAAGCCAGCGACCAGCAACACAAAACCTATGTGCATCATAATCAAATAGGCCAGCGCTGCACGCAACACCTTATGTTTCTCGGCATCAAACAAGATGAGCAGGAACGAGGCGATGGTCATCAGCTCCCACGCAAAGAGGAACGAAAAGCCTCCGCTGGAAATGACCACAAGAATCATCGAGACCACAAGCACCACCAACGCAGTGTAGTGTAGCGACAGATGAGTCGAAGACTTCTTGTTCAGATAGTGGGCCAGATAGCCGCGCGAATAGAGTATCGTCGCCAGGCCTGCAATGCCGATAATCAGCACAAATAGCGCCGAGAGTGAATCCATCACCAAAGACTCAGTGCCGAAAAATGGGCTTTGAATTTGCATAATCTCAATGCTGCCACCTCCAGCCAGAATCCCGATAGCGGGAATGGCTGCTGCGATGGTTGCCAAAAGAGTAGCAGCAAAAGCTACCCACACCTTACTACGGACGGGCGCAATGAATAGCGCAGCCACCAGCAGGGTGAGTGCCAACAGTAATGAAATATAAAACATCGTAATATTAGTTTGTTGTTTACTAACCGTTTATTGTCGCGACCATAATCGTTGCCGCTATTGCAGCAGTCTCGGTACGCAGACGCTGATTTCCCAAAGAGATGGGGGTAAATCCGTTTTCGATTGCAAATTTAATCTCTTCGGGCGAAAAATCTCCTTCTGGACCAATTAAAATTAAAATATTTTCGTTCTTTTTGACAATCGAAGGCATATAAGGTCTTTCACCCATATCTGCGTTGCAGTGGGCGATGAATTTTTGACCCTCGAAAGGCATCGTGATAACTTCGCGCAAAGGGGTCAATTCGTCGAGCGCAGGATGGTAGGCTTTGAGCGATTGCTTGACGGCCGAGGTGATTACTCTTAGCTCGCGGTCGTACTTTATTGTGCGGCGCTCGCTGTGGTCACATTCTATTGGAATAAAGCGTGTTACGCCCACCTCGGTAGCCTTCTCCAAGAACCACTCATAGCGGTCGATATTCTTTGTCGGGGCGACAGCCATCGTGAGTGAATAAGGTATTTTCTCGTACTCCGAAAAACTCTCTACAACCTCCACCGTGCAGTGGTGTTGGTACGCTTCGACTATGCGGCAGCGATAGAGATTTCCTGCTCCGTCAGTGATGTGTAACTCGTCGCCGACGCCCAAACGGAGCACCCTGACGCAATGCTTTGACTCCTCATCTCCCAAAGTATGGAGGGGTGGAGTGATATTAGGTGAATAAAATAGTTGCATAACTTGGTGTTAAATATTATCTTTGCAAAGATATTAATTATAAATTAAGGAATGAAACGCTTTTTATGTTTATTCGCATTTGCGATGGCTATTATGACTAATTTTTCTTGCAACAAGAGCGAAAATGTTGCAGATAACCCATTTTTTGAGTCTGAGTGGGACACTCCCTATGGTGCTCCGCCGTTTGATCGCATCAAGACTTATCACTTCAAACCCGCCTTTGAGCAGGGAATGTCGTTGCATAATGTCGAGATAGATCAGATTGTAAACTCCGCCGAGGAGCCTACTTTCGAGAACACAGTTTTGGCCTACGATAACTCGGGCGAGATGCTTTCGCGTGTGGCGACAGTGTTTGGTATGTTGTCGGCTGCCGATACTGACGATGAGATGCAGGCGCTTTCGGCTGAGGCTTATCCTGCCTTTGCTGCTCATAGCGATGCTATTTCAATGAATGACAAGCTCTTCCAGCGTGTGAAAAGCGTATATGATGGCCGTGAGGCTGCGGGCTTAGGCGAGGATGAGAAGCGCTTGACCGAGAAGATTTATAACGATTTCGTGCGCTCGGGTGCTCTGCTCTCGGATGAGGATAAGGCTCAGTTGAAGCAAATCAACGAGGAGTTGTCTGCGCTTGGTGTCGATTTTGGTCGCAATTTGTTGGCCGAGACCAATGCGTTTGAACTCTTTGTGAAGCGCGATAGATTGGAGGGTCTGCCTTCGAGTGTGCTGGATGCTGCCGCAGCAGCCGCTGCCGAGGCTGGCAAGAAGGGTGAGTACCTCTTCACATTGCAGAAGTCGAGTATGTTGCCACTCTTGACCTATGCCGAGGATAGAGCTTTGCGTGAACAGATTTATAAGGCCTATTTGAAGCGCGGTAATAATGGCAACGAAAATGATAATAAGGAGATTATTGCCCAGATGGTGAGCCTAAGATATCAGAAGGCTAAGTTGTTGGGCTATAATTCTTATGCTCATTATGTTACAGCCGATCAGATGGCTTCAACACCTGATGCTGTTTACGAGTTGTTGGAGGGCGTGTGGAGTCCAGCTTTGGAGTGCGCCAAGGCCGAGGTTGAGCGTATGAAGCCACTCTTTGAGCGTGATCACGGCGTAGAGGCGACATTTGAGTCGTGGGACTGGTGGTATTATGCCGAGAAGGTGCGCGTAGCAGATTATATGCTTGAAGAGGAGCGAGTGCGTGAGTATTTGTCGTTGGAGAATGCCAAAGGAGGTATCTTCTTCCTGGCTAACCGCTTGTTCGGTATCACGTTCCGTCCGTTGAAGGCCCCATCATATCACGAGGAGTGTGAGGTTTACGAGGTTTTGGATGCTGATGATACTCCACTTGGAGCGTTGTATTTCGATTTCCACCCTCGTGCAAGCAAGCAGGGCGGTGCTTGGTGTGGTACTTATGTCGATCAGTCTTACAAGGATGGCAAGAGAGTATGTCCTGTGGTGAGCGTTGTATGTAACTTCACTCCTTCTGTGGGCAGCAAGCCAGCATTGCTTTCAATTGATGAGGTTGAGACTCTCTTCCACGAGTTTGGTCACGCATTGCACAACCTTTTCGCCGATGTTAAGTATCGTGGTTTGGCTGGCGTAGAGGGCGACTTTGTGGAGCTTCCATCTCAGATTTTGGAGAATTGGGCATTCTCGGAGCAGATGCTCAAACAATATGCGGTGCATTATCAGACTGGCGATGTGATGCCTGATGATATGATTGCTAAGATTCGCAAGAGTTCGACCTTCAATGAGGGCTTCAATACCACAGAGTTGTTGGCTGCTGCATTGTCGGATTTTGATATCCACGCTGTGACTTCTGCCGACAAGATTGATGTTGATGAGTTTGAGCGTAAGGCGTTGAACGAGAAGCGAGGCCTTATTTCGCAGATTGAGCCACGTTATCACTACACATATTTCAGCCATATCTTTGACGGTGGATATTCTGCTGGTTACTACTTCTATATCTGGGCCGAGGTTTTGGATAAGGATGCATTCCAGGCCTTTGTTGAGAGTGGCGATTTGTTTGATAAGCAGACTGCCGAGCGATTCCGCAGTGAGGTGTTGTCGCGTGGTGGTAGCCGCGACGGTATGGATATGTATCGTGCTTTCCGCGGTGCTGACCCAGACAAGAGTGCTATGCTTGTCGCGCGTGGATTGGTGCCTCAGAAGGAGATGGTGGCCGAGGAGAGTTCGCGCGAGATTGCTCGTGTGGATACCCGAGAGCAGGCTCGTCAGCGTGCCGAGCTTTCACGCCAGAAGCGTGAGGCTGAGCGTCAACAGGCAGCTTTGGAGGCCGAGCAGGCAGCTAATGCCGAGCAGAGCGAGGAGTAGAGAGAATTGGAGTGAAGAAAACCTTTTGAATTGAAATAAAATGAAAAAACTCTTTTTGATGATGACATTTAGTGCATTGTTGGCAGGATGTGGCGGCGAGCAGATGCCCGTTGTTGTTCTGCCTGAGATTGATACCACAAATCCTCTGTTGGCAGAGTGGGATACACCTTACGCCACACCTCCGTTCGATAAGATTAAGTTGTCGGATTATGAGCCAGCTATCGAGACAGCCATCGCGGTGTCGCGTGCCGAGGTTGATGCGATTGTAAACAATCCAGCCAAGCCTACATTCCAGAATACAGTAGTGGCGTGGGAGCGTCAGGGTGCGTTGCTGGACCGCATTTTGGGTCTGTTCTACAACTTGCGTGAGGCTGATACATCGGAGGAGATGGATGCCATTGCGTTGCGTATTCAGCCAAAATTAACAGAGCTTAGCAACGACGTGTCACTCAATCCTCAGCTCTTTGAGCGCGTAAAGGCTGTTTATGAGGGTAAGCGTTGGGGCCTGAGCGATGTGGATGAGCGTCTGTTGGATGAGTGCTATAAGGGTTTTGCACGTTCGGGTGCTTCGCTCTCGGATGAGGATAAGGAACTTTACAGACAATATACCTCTGAGCTATCGGAGGCTACGCTTATGTTTGGTCAGAATGCATTGTCGGCGACAAACGCTTTTGCAATTAATATTACTGATGCTAAGAAGGTTGCTGAATTGCCAGATTTCGTGAAGGAATCTATGGCTGCCGATGCCAAGGCACGTGGCGAGAAGGGCTGGACAGTGACATTGAAGGCTCCAAGTTACATTCCTTTTATGACCTACTCATCTGCGCGTGAGGAGAAGGAGGCTCTCTACCGTGCCTACAATAGCCGTGCTTTGGGTGGCGAGTTCGACAACACTGCCATCATCGCCAAGATTACCGATTTGCGTTTGAAGATTGCTAACTTGCTCGGTTATAAGACCTATGCCGACTATGTGTTGGAGGAGCGTATGGCGGGTAGCTCGGAGACTGTAAATTCGTTCCTTGAAGAGTTGCGCGTGGCAACACTCGACTATGGTCACAAGGATTATGCGATGATTAACGATTATGCTCACTCGTTGGGTTTCCAGGGTGATGTAATGCCTTGGGATTGGGCCTATTTTACTGAGAAATATAAGTCTGAGAAGTATGCTATCAACGACGAGCAGGTGAAGCCATATCTCAAACTCGACAACGTGATTAAGGGTGTCTTTATGTTGGCCGAGAAGCTCTATGGTTTGCAGTTTGTACCACGCGAGGATATCGCTGTATATCATCCTGAGGTGATGGCTTATGAGGTTAAGGATCAGAGTGGTGAGTTCTTGTCGGTGTTGTATCTCGATTTCTTCCCACGCGAGTCAAAACGTTCGGGCGCTTGGATGACCGAGTTTAGAGGTACTCAGGTTGTTGAGGGCGAGGAGACACGTCCATTGGTGTCGCTTGTGATGAACTTCACAAAACCAACCGAGACCACTCCATCGTTGCTCACATTCGATGAGTTCAACACCTTCCTTCACGAGTTTGGTCACGCCCTCCACGGTATGTTGGCCAAGGGTGAGTATGAGTCGATGAATGGTACGAGCGTATATCGTGATTTCGTGGAGTTGCCATCTCAGATTTTGGAGAATTGGGCAACTGAGAAGGAGTATTTGGATATGTGGGCCGTACATTATCAAACAGGCGAGCCTATCCCAGCCGAGTTGGTTGAGAAGATTGTGGCAGCAAAGAATTTCTTGGCTGCTTATAGTAATTTGCGCCAGCTCTCGTTTGGCTTGTCAGATATGGCTTGGCATACATTGACCGAGTCTTTCGCAGGCGACCTCGAATCATTCGAGAAGCAGGCTATGGCGTCGGTTCAGGTGACTCCATCCGTAGAGGCTACGGCTATGGCACCAGCCTTTACTCATATCTTCTCGGGCGGTTATGCCGCTGGCTACTATGGTTACAAGTGGGCCGAGGTATTGGCAGCTGATGCTTTCTCGCTCTTCAAGGAGAAGGGTATCTTTGACCAGGAGACTGCTGCTGCGTTCCGTAAGTTGATGTCGAGTGGAGGTCAGCGTCATCCAATGGATTTGTATGTTGAGTTCCGTGGTCACGAGCCTAAGACTCAGGCTTTGGTGGAGTCAATGGGATTGAAATAATTTATAACCTAATTTAATAAAAAACATTATGAAGAAAATTGCAAAAATTTTGATGATGGCAGTGGCGGTTGCTTCGCTTGCTACATCGTGTGAGCAGCCAACGGCTGGTAACCCAATTTTTGTGGGTGATTACGCTGACCCAGAGGGTTTGGTGTTTGGTGATACTTATTGGATCTATCCAACCTATTCTGCCCCATTCCACGAGCAGCTCTATTTGGACTGCTTCTCTTCTAAGGATTTGATCACTTGGGAGAAGCACGAGCGCATCATCGATAACACTCGCATCAAGTGGCTCAACAACGCATTGTGGGCACCTGCTGCGTTGGAGAAGGATGGTAAGTACTACCTCTTTTTCAGCTGTAACAACATCCAGAACAACGAGCAGTTGGGTGGTATTGGTGTAGCTGTTGCTGACCAGCCACAGGGCCCATTCGAGGATTTGCTCGGTAAGCCACTCATCGACACTATCGTAAACCGCGCACAGCCAATCGACCAGTTCGTATTCAAAGATAAGGACGGCACATACTATATGTACTACGGCGGTTGGGGTCGTTGCAATATGGTCAAGATGGCTGATGACTTCAAGAGCATCGTTCCTTTCGAGGATGGCGAGATGTATAAGGAGGTAACTCCTAAGGGTTATGTTGAGGGTCCATTTATGTTTATGCGTGACGGCAAGTACTACTTTATGTGGTCTGAGGGTGGTTGGACAGGTCCTAACTACCGTGTAGCTTACGCTATTGCTGATTCTCCATTTGGCCCATTCGAGAGCAAAGGTGTAATCTTGCAGCAGGATCCTGAGATTGCAACAGGTGCTGGTCACCACTCAGTAATGTACAATGCCAAGAAGGATCAGTATTATATGGTATATCACCGTCGTCCACTCGGTTCAAACGAGGGTAACAACCGTGTTACTTGCATCGATTTGTTGGAGTTTGACCAGGAGGGTAACATCTTGCCAGTTAAGATGACTTTCGAGGGTGTAAAGAAGGCTAAGTTGTAATATTAACTTTTCTTAGTTATGAAGTTAAAGAACATATTGTTTGCCGCATTGGCGCTTGTTGTGTCTGTTTCGGCCTATGGCCAGAAGACGGCGGGCAACCCAATTGTTGAGGGAGATTATGCTGATCCTGAGGGTGTTGTCTTTGGTAAGACCTATTGGATCTATCCAACCTACTCTGATCGTTTTGAGAATCAGCTCCATTTCGACTGTTTCTCTTCGAAGGATTTGGTTAAGTGGACTAAACACGAGCGTATTATCGACCAGAGCAGCATCAGCTGGTTGCGTCTGGCGTTGTGGGCTCCGGCAGCTGTGGAGAAAGATGGTAAATATTATCTGTTCTTTGGTGGAAACGATGTTCATCAGGGCGAGATTGGTGGTATCGGTGTAGCCGTTGCTGACAAGCCACAGGGACCTTTCAAGGATCTGCTTGGTAAGCCGCTCATTAACGACATCGTAAACGGAGCACAGCCTATCGACCAGTTTGTTTTCCAGGATAAGGACGGCACATACTATATGTATTATGGTGGCTGGGGTCACTGTAATGTGGTTAAGATGGCCGATGACTTCAAGAGCATCGTTCCTTTCCCAGATGGTGCAATGTATAAGGAGGTGACTCCTAAGAACTATGTTGAGGGCCCATTTATGTTCATCCGCGACGGCAAGTACTACTTTATGTGGTCTGAGGGCGGCTGGGGTGGTCCTCACTACCGTGTAGCTTATGCTATTTCGGACTCACCATTTGGCCCATTCGAGCGTAAGGGTGTTATCTTGCAGCAGGACCCTGAGGTTGCGACAGGTGCTGGTCACCACTCGGTTATCCATAACCCTAAGAGTGGTAAGTATTACATCGTATATCACCGTCGTCCATTGGGTTCAAACAAGCGCGATAATCGTGTGACTTGTATCGACGAGATGCACTTCGCTCCTAATGGCGATATTCTGCCTGTGAAGATGACCTTCGAGGGTGTGAAGAAAGATAAGTTGTAGGACAAAAGTCATACTTCATTCTGCGGCCGAAATCTGAGGTTTTTTTTCTTGGGTTTTGGCCGTTGTTTTTTGGTCGTTTTATGAAATAAAGTGTCGGGTTTTGCCCGGCACTTTTTGTTGGGTGGCGAAAAATATGTATATTTGTGAAAATATATGGATATGAAAAAGATATTGATTATACTTATGCTATCGCTGACCGCTATCTCGTGTGGCTCGCAGACCAAAAAGCTCGATGGTGTGCCCTCTGTGGTGCAGCCCGAGTACTATGCTTTGAGCGTTAAGAAGAGCTATCCTCACTCTGAGCAGAGTTACACTCAGGGCCTGCAATATGTCGATGGCGTGATGTGGGAAGGCACAGGTGAGTGGGGTGAGTCGAAATTGTTGAAGGTAGATTTGGAGAGCGGTGACTATACGGTCCTGGCTGAGCTTCCGCGTGCGGAGTTTGGCGAGGGTGTTACAGTGTTGGGTGATAAGATTTATCAGCTCACCTGGACCAACGGCATTGCTCACGTCTATAATTTGGAGGGCAAGCGACTCAAAGATTTTCGTTATTCGGGCGAGGGCTGGGGCCTTACTACCGATGGCGAGAAGTTGTATATGTCGAACGGAACATCGGATATTTATAGAATAAATCCCGAAACTTTTAAGCGTGAGGCTACCATAACCGTGACGTTGCGTGGCGAAGTAGTGGAGTTCCTGAATGAGTTGGAGTGGATTGATGGCAAGATATGGGCAAATGTCTATACCACCGACTATATTATGATAATCAACCCAATGACAGGCGTTGTTGAGGGTCTGGTGGATTGCCGCAATCTGTTGCCCGAGGAGGAGCAGTCGGCCAAAACCGATGTATTGAACGGCATCGCCTATGACAAGGAGGGCGGAAGAATCTTCCTTACGGGTAAGCGATGGAGCAAACTTTTTGAGGTGGAGTTAATAAAGCAGTAGTGATGGAGGTTAGTCAGTTGCTAAGACGTAAAATCGTCATTTTGGATGGAGCTATGGGTACATCCCTTTTGGCTCGTGGACATAAAGGAGCATTGGAGCTATTGAATGTGGAGGCTGAGGCCGACGTGGTGGCACTTCACGAGGAGTATTTGAAGGCGGGTGCCGATATTATTACGACCAATACCACTTGTGCAGATGAGTTGTGCCTTGGAGAGTATGGTTTACAGGAGCGTTCCTATGAGTTGGCGCGTGCTGGCGCTGAGTTGGCTCGCAAGGCAGTTGGTAAGTATAGCACTACGCTCAACCCCCGTTTTGTGGCGGGCTCGATGGGCCCTACATCTCGCAATTTGACTTTGGCCAACGATGTGACAGCCGAGGATATTGCTCGCGCCTATGCAACCGTTGCCCAGGCGTTGGTTGATGGCGGCGTGGATATGATCTTGTTGGAGACTGCGATGGATGCCCAGAATGTGAGCATCGCAGTCGAGCAGATACGCAAAATTTCAGCCGATATGCCGATTGTGCTATCAGTTGCGTTGTCACGCATCGAGGGCAGAGTGGCCAGCGGTGCAACCATCGCAAAATTTATGGAGGATGTGCCTCAGGCTGAGTTTATGGCCGTAGGATTTAATTGCTCGATGGGTCAGAAGCAGTTGGAGGTGGCATTGAAATCGCTCTCTGCGGTAAGTGTTAAACCATTGGTTGCATATCCCGCGCTGAGTAAGGAGGGCGAGAGCGCATCTCAATTTGTCAAGCCTCTTGATACGTTGTGTCGTGGCGGCTGGCTCAATATTGTGGGTGGTTGCTGTGGAACCACGCCTGTGCATATCGAGGTGTTGGCCAAGGCGGCTGCTCGTTGGCGACCAAGAAAAATAGAGTAAGATTATGGATACAAAACAATTTCGTCGAGAACTTCATCGTCATCCCGAACTCTCGTTCGAGGAGCATCGTACGGCTGAGTTTATCTCGGAGCAACTTTCGGAACTTGGTATAGAGCATCGCCCGATAGCCAACACAGGAGTATTGGCGCGTATTGAGGGCAAGCGTGGAAACTTGAAGCGTTGTGTTGTACTGCGTGCCGATATAGATGCTCTGCCTATCAGCGAAAAGACAGGTGTGGAGTGGGCCTCGGCTGTTGATGGTGTGATGCACGGATGTGGTCACGATTGCCACGCGGCGGTGCTCTATGGAGTGTTGAAACGCTTGCAGATGAATCGAGATTTCGAAGGTACGGTTCTGGGTGTGTTTCAGCCCGGCGAGGAGTGTAATCCAGGAGGCGCGAAGTATGTCTTGGAGGAGGAACCTTTCAAGGATTATGATGTGGCGGCGGTGATTGGTGAGCACGTTGATGCTGATTTGGAGGTGGGAGAGATTGGTTTCTGCCCAGGTAAGTTTATGGCATCGACCGATGAGTTGCACTTTACGGTTAAGGGTGTGGGTGGTCACGCGGCAATGCGTTCCCGCATCAAGGACTCGGTGGTGGCAATGGCCGATTTGATTCTTCGCCTCAATGCCTTCAATAGCGATGATTGTGTGGTGTCGGTGGGTCGAGTTGTAGCCGATGGCGCTACAAATGTCATTCCTGAAAAGACGTCGTGCCAGGGTACGATGCGTACTTTTAGCGAGAAGTTGCGTGCAAGGATCAAGGAGATGATTGTCAATGTGGCCCAGGAGATTGAGTATAAATACGATGTCGAGGTCGATGTGGATATTCGTCACGGTTATCCCTGTGTGGAGAATAATATCCACCTCACATACGAGGCTATGCTCTTAGCCGAGAGTCGAGGCTTCAAGGTTCAGGATTTGGCAATGCGCCCTACAGCCGAAGATTTTGGCTATTATACCCAAATTTACCCTTCGGTATTCTATCGTTTGGGTGTGGGGCAGGCGGCAGGTAGGTCGCATACGGCTATGTTTTTGCCCGATGAGAAGGCTTTGGATGTGGGCGAAGAGTTTATGTATCAATTAGCATAGAGTATATTGAGTAAATAGGATAAGGTTATGGGACTGTAGAGGAAGAATTCACGTCGTGACTCCTCATCGCGTACCGATTCGATGAGCATACGTTCGGCGTTTATCGTGAATATGTTTCGTGAGTTTCCCGACAGGGTCTTTTCGATGAAACAGCTCACCTCGGCTTCGGGCGGCAATAGCAAGGAGGCGCGCTATATGGTGCGTGATATTTTGGAGGCGTTGGTCGCAGGAGGTGTTGTTGAGTGCCACGGTAGAGATAAATATCAGCTTTCGTCATCGCAACTGCCTTGTTATGAGGGTGTGGTCGATTTGGCTGTCTCGGGTGCTGCCTATGTGAGGGTAGAGGAGTTGGATAGCGATGTATATGTGAATCCTCGTAATACACATTGCGCATTGGATGGCGATAGAGTGGAGGTTGTTATACAGCGTCAGCCCCATCGCGAGGGTGATAATCCCGAGGGTGCGATCACTCAGATTTTGGAGCGCAGCAAACGTCAATATGTGGGTGTTGCCGAACTTAATCGCTCTGCGATTTTCGTGCGTCCCGATTCGCGCAAGTTGCCGATGGATATCTTCTTTGCGCGCAAGCTCTATCCCAATGTGAAGGATGGTGATAAAGTGGTGTTCCGTATTGAGGATTGGCGAGAAGGTGACCGCTCGCCACGCGGCGTGATTGTCGATGTGTTGGGCCGTCAGGGCGATAACGATGTCGAGATGCACGCCATTTTAGCCGAATACGACCTGCCATATAAGTTTGAGGAGGAGGTCGAGATGGCAGCCAACGCCATTAGTGATAAGATTGATGAGAAGGAGATTGCTCAGCGTCGCGATTTTCGTGGCGTGACAACCTTTACTATCGACCCCGCCGATGCCAAGGATTTTGATGATGCTCTGTCGATTCAGAAGTTGGAGGATGGCATCTGGGAGGTGGGTGTCCATATTGCCGATGTGACGCATTACGTTCGTCCGATGTCAGTTGTGGATTGCGAGGCGCAGGAGCGCGGTACGTCGGTCTATTTGGTCGATAGAACGGTGCCTATGTTGCCCGAGAGATTGTGTAACGAACTCTGCTCGTTAAGACCCGATGAGGAGAAGCTTAGCTTCTCGGCTGTCTTTAAGCTCAACGAGGAGGGTGAGGTGCTGGATGAGTGGTTTGGTCGTACGGTGATTCTCTCCAACCGCCGCTTTACCTATGCCGAGGCGCAGGCCCGCATCGAGACAGGTGTGGGAGATTACGCTGATGAGATTGCGGTGCTCAACGATATGGCCCAAAAGATGCGTAGCCGTCGCTTCAAGGCGGGTGCTGTGAGCTTCGAGAGAGCCGAGTTTAAGTTTATCCTCGACGAGAAGGGTAAGCCGCTGGGAGTCTATACCAAGGAGCAGAAGGAGTCTAATCAACTTATCGAGGAGTTTATGCTCCTGGCCAATCGTAGGGTGGCAGAGTTCTGTACCTACCGCGAGATGAATGGTAAGAGGGTGCAGCGACCAATGGTCTATCGTGTCCACGACGAGCCTAATGAGGAGAAACTCTCGCGTTTCCGCGACTTTGTGTTGCGTTTTGGTTATCAGTTTAAGGCGACAAAGGGCCGCTCGGTAGCCAAGGCCATCAATAAATTGGTGGGCGAGGTGAAGGGTCGCCCCGAGGAGAATGCCATCCAGTCGCTTGCTGTGCGTAGTATGTCGAAGGCATTCTATACTACCGATAATGTTGGCCACTATGGTTTGGCGTTTAAGTATTACACCCATTTCACATCGCCCATTCGTCGTTATCCCGATATGATTGTGCATCGTCTGCTGGCGCGTTACCTCTCGGAGGCTAAGTCGCCCGACAAGCGTGAGTTGGAGTCTTTGTGTGTCCATTCTTCTGAGCGCGAGATTGTAGCGTCAGAGGCCGAGCGCGCTTCGATTAAATACAAGATGGTCGAGTTTATGAAGGATAAGGTCGGCGAGGTATTCAAGGGCCACGTCTCGGGAATGAGCGAGTGGGGTATCTATGTGGAACTCAACGATACCCACATCGAGGGTATGGCCTTCCTGCGCGATATCGAGGGCGACTTCTATTACTACGATGATGCCCGTTTCGAGGTTGTGGGTCGTAACTCTGGTCGTCGCATTGCCTTTGGTGAGGAGGTGTGGATTAGAGTGAAGGGTGTTGATATGCGCCGCCGCACGATTGATTTTGAACTTATTGTAAGCAAACGATAATGAGAGCCGAGGAGATTTTTGCCCGCGCAAGGGATAGGGCTACGCTCTCACGCGAGGAGGCTTATTGGCTGTGGGAGGAGGCTCCGTTGGAGCGTCTGGCGGCTGTGGCTGATGAGGTGCGCCGTGATGTTGTGCCCGACCCAAATGTGGTGACGTGGCAGATAGATCGCAATGTGAATATTACCAATGTCTGCATCTCGGGATGTAAGTTTTGTAACTTTCACTGCAAACCCCACGAGGTGGAGCGTGAGTTTATCACCTCGATTGAAGAGTATCGTCCCAAGATTGAACGTATGCTCGAATTGGGTGGCGACCAACTTCTGTTACAAGGAGGTCTGCATCCCCGACTTGGCGTGGAGTTTTATGAGGAGTTGTTTAGCGAATTGAAACATCTCTATCCTCAGGTGCGTCTGCACGCTTTGGGAGCGCCCGAAGTGGCTCATTTGGCTAAGGTTAGCGGTATCTCGACACGCGAGGCGTTGGAGCGATTGGTGGCATCTGGTCTGGACTCTCTGCCGGGTGCAGGAGCTGAGATTCTGGTTGAGAGAGTTAGGAAATATATCTCGCCCGCTAAGCCCAGCGTGGAGGAGTGGTTGGAGGTTATGCACCAGGCCCATCTGATGAATTTGCCCACGTCGGCAACGATGATGTATGGCCACGTGGAGACTCCGCGCGAGAGGATTGATCATTTGCTCACGATTCGTGATTTGCAGGATAGTTGTCCCGAAGGAAATTGGGGTTTTGTGGCATTTATCCCCTGGATATTCCGTTCGACAGGTACACGCCTTGAACGCGAGGGCGTAAAGTCGCAATTCTCGCCGCTGGAATATGTGAGGGTGATTGCCGTGAGCCGACTTATTTTGAACAATATTCGCAATATTCAGGCTTCGTGGCTCACGGTGGGTAAGTCCACCGCGCAGCTTGCACTGCATAGCGGAGCCAACGATATGGGTTCGATAATGATTGAGGAGAATGTGGTGTCGAGTGCTGGCGCTCACAACTCCTTCGATGCCGAAGGAATTCAAAGAGCTATCCGAGAGGCGGGTTTTGAACCCCGTTTGAGGGACCAACTCTACCGCGAAAGAGAGTATAGAGTGGGTAAAGAGTAATAAATTTACCAGAAAAGGGCGCTAATTAATTAAAATTAATTACCTTTGCACTCCGAAATTTAGTGAAAAGCGAAAAACGAAATAAAAATACAATTAAAGGATTATGAAAATTACAAGAGAACAGCGTGAGGTAGGTACCTCAGTTTTGAAGGTACTCGTTAACGAGCAGGATTACAGCGAGGCAGTTGATAAGATGTTGCGTGAGTACAAGCGCAAGGCTAACATCCCAGGATTCCGTCCTGGTATGGTGCCAATGGGCGTTGTACGCAAGATGTACGGTAAGGGTGCAATTGCAGAGCAGTCTTACAAGATTGCTTCAAACGCTGTATTCGAGTATTTGCAGAAGGAGGGTATTGACTATGTAGGTGATGTTATCCCATCAGATGAGCAGGGCGATTTTGATTTCGAGAACAACACCGAGCACGAGTTTATGTTTGAGATTGGCGAGGCTCCAAAGATTGAGGTAGCTTTGTCAAAGGAGGATAAGCTTACTTACAACAAGATTGCTGCTGACGAGCAGATGGTAGAGGGTTACAAGGATAACTACTTGCGTCGCTACGGTCGTTTGGTAGAGGTTGAGACAGTTGCTAAGGACGAGGCTTTGACAGTTGTTCTTGATAACGGCGATATTCAGGTTGATGACGCTTATGTAGGTTTGATTTCTATGTCAGACGAGGAGCGTGCAGCATTCCTTGGCAAGAAGGTAGGTGACAAGATGGAGGTTGATGTAAACGAACTCTACAAGTCAGCTTCACAGCGTGCTTCAATCCTTAAAGTTAAGGAGGAGGAGTTGGAATCAATTAACCCTAAGTTCACTTTGGAGATCAAGCAGATTCGTCAGTTTGCTAACCCAGAGCTCAACGAGGAGTTCTTCAAGATGGCGTTCCCAGCAGGTAACATCACAACAGAGGAGGAGTTGAACAAGTTCTTGGCAGCAGAGATCGAGACTGAGCTTGGTCGCGAGGCTGATTACCTCTTCACTATCAGCGTTCGTAACTTCTTGATGGAGAAGTTGGGCTTGCAGATGCCAGCTGAGTTCTTGAAGCGTTGGTTGTACACTATCAACGAGGGCAAGTTCTCAATGGAGGAGATTGAGAAGGATTTCGATGGCTTCCTCAAAATGTTTACTTGGAACTACATCCAGAAGCACTTTATCCAGACTTACGAGTTGAAGGTTTCTCAGGAGGAGTTGGAGGCAGAGGCTAAGGAGTTTGCAAAGGCTCAGTTCGCACAGTACGGTATGCCATCAGCACCAGAGGAGATGATCGCAAACTTCGCAAAGCAGATCTTGGAGAACAAGGAGCAGGGCCAGAAAATTTACGAGAAGCTATATGAGGCAAAGGTTGTAGAGTATGTTAAGTCTCAGGTTGAGGTTGTGAGCAACTCAGTAACTGCTGAGGAGTTTGCTAAGTTGGCACAGGAGGCGTAATAACTTTTTTTGACACCTTTTATATAAAAGGACAGAATTGTGTAGCAATACAATGAAATTTGGACTCTGGGCGTAAAGTTTGCAGAGTCCAAATTTTGGTTTATAATAAATCATAGAAAATATATGAACGAATTTGAAAAATATGCTCGCTTGCATTGCGGTATCAGCAGTTTGAAGCTGCATAACTATCACGCAATTCAGTCGGGTTATGTGTCGCCAACAATCATCGAGGAGCGTCAGTTGAATGTCGCTACGATGGATGTGTTCTCGCGCTTGATGATGGACCGAATCATTTTTTTGGGCGCACCAATCTATGATGATGCAGCTAACATCATTCAGGCTCAGTTGCTCTTCTTGGAGCAGGCCGAGCCAGATAAGGATGTTCAGATTTATATTAACTCGCCTGGTGGCTCGGTGTCGGCGGGCTTGGGTATATATGATACAATGCAGTTGGTATCGTGTGATGTGGCGACTATCTGTACAGGTATGGCAGCCTCTATGGGAGCAGTGCTCTTGACTGCGGGTGCTGAGGGTAAGCGTCAGGCATTACCTCACTCGCGTGTGATGATTCATCAGCCATTGGGTGGTGTTCAGGGTCAGGCGTCGGATATCGAGATTACGGCGCGCGAGATTCAGAAGACCAAGCGTGAGTTGTATGAGATTCTTTCATCTCACTCGGGTGTCGATATTGCCAAGATTGAGCAGGATGCTGACCGCGACTATTGGATGAGCGCAGCGGAGGCAAAAGAGTATGGTTTGATAGATGTGGTGCTTACTAAGCATTCAAAATAGTGGATTATGGCTAACAAATATAAAGGTTCTAATACGGGTGAGGATTGCTGCTCGTTCTGTGGCGCCAAGCGTAGTGATGTGGCTTTGATGTTTCAGGGTACAGGAAATGTAAACATCTGTAATGTCTGTGTGGAGCGTGGTTATCAGATGCTTGTCGAGAGCGAGCTGACCGATGGCAAGCGTGGTAAGAAGGGTGATAGCAAGTTTAAGATGGAGGAACTTATGAAGCCCGCTCAGATTAAAGCTGTGCTTGATGAGTATGTTATCGGCCAGGACGACGCCAAGCGTTATATGTCGGTGGCGGTGTATAACCACTATAAGCGTATTTTGAGCCGTCAGAAACGAGGCGGTGAGGATGCTGTCGAGATTGATAAGTCGAACATCGTGCTGGTGGGTGCTACTGGTACGGGTAAGACCCTTATGGCGCGTACTATTGCGCGTGTACTGAATGTGCCATTCACCATCGTGGATGCTACCGTTTTGACCGAGGCAGGTTATGTGGGTGAGGATGTGGAGAGTATCCTCTCTCGGTTGTTGCAGGTGGCCGACTATAATGTCGCGGCGGCCGGGCGAGGCATTGTCTTTATCGATGAGATTGATAAGATTGCCCGCAAGAGCGATAACCCAAGCATCACGCGAGACGTGTCGGGTGAGGGTGTTCAGCAGGCGTTGTTGAAGATTTTGGAGGGTACGGTTGTGAATGTGCCACCCCAGGGCGGACGTAAGCATCCCGACCAGAAGTTTATCCAGGTCAATACTAAGGATATCCTCTTTATTTGTGGTGGAGCGTTTGACGGCATCGAGAAGAAGATTGCCCAGCGTCTGAATACACGAGCTATCGGTTTTGGAAAGCAGAGTGGCTCTCAGATTGATCGCAATAATATGATGAAATATATTATGCCTCAGGATTTGAAGTCGTTTGGTTTGATTCCTGAGTTGGTGGGTCGTTTGCCTGTTTTGACTTATATGCATCCTTTGACAGTTGAGGCTCTGCGTTCGATTCTTACACAGCCAAAGAATGCCATTATCAAGCAGTATGAGCAGTTGTTTGCAATGGACAATGTGGCTCTGCGCTTCGAGGATGAGGTGCTGGATTACATTGTTGCTAAGGCCGACGAATATAAGCTCGGAGCGCGTGGTTTGCGTTCGATTTGCGAGGCAATAATGATTGATGCGATGTATGAAGTACCTTCGTCAGAGGAGCAAGAGTTCGTTGTAACGCTTGAATATGCGAAAAAAAAGATAGAAGGTGCGAATTTTTTGGAGTTGAAACAAGTAAGTTAAGATAATTATATTATCTTTGTGAATTAGGAAATGAATACTAAAAGATATGTTTGCTAACTCTAAACTCAACAAGGCAGCTGACAATATCCGAATATTGGCGGCAGCAATGGTAGAAAAGGCTAAATCGGGTCACCCAGGCGGCGCTATGGGTGGAGCTGACTTTATCAATCTTCTTTACACGGAATTTATGCATTATGATCCCGAGAATCCTGCATATCCGTTCCGTGATCGTTTCTTCCTCGACCCAGGTCATATGTCTCCGATGTTGTATTCGGTGCTTATGTTGTCTGGTTTCTACAAGATGGATGACTTGAAGAACTTCCGTCAGTGGGGTAGCATCACTCCTGGTCACCCAGAGGTAGATGTTATGCACGGTGTGGAGAACACCTCTGGTCCATTGGGTCAGGGTCACGCTATGGCTGTGGGTGCTGCCATTGCCGAGCGTTTTATGGTAGCGCGTTTCGGTGAGTGGATGGCTCATAAGACCTATTCGTTCATCTCGGATGGTGCTGTTCAGGAGGAGATTTCTCAGGGCGTAGGCCGTGTGGCTGGTCACTTGGGATTGTCAAACCTGATTATGTACTACGATGCTAACAACGTTCAGCTCTCAACTAAGGTTGATGAGATTGATTCAGAGGACGTTGCTGCAAAGTATCGCGCTTGGGGTTGGCACGTTATCGACGTAGATGGTAACGATGTGGAGCAGTTGCGTGCAGCTTTGACTGAGGCTAATGCTCAGACTGAGTGTCCAACACTTATCATCGGTCGTACAATTATGGCCAAGGGTGCTATGGGCGCCAATGGCGAGAGCTTCGAGGGTAAGGTTTCTACTCACGGTCAGCCATTGTCTGGCGCTGGTGCCGATTTGGCAGCTACTGTGAAGAACTTGGGTGGTGATCCTGAGGATCCATTCCAGCTCTTTGCTGAGACAGCCGAGATTTATGAGGCTCGTCGTGAGGAGTTGAAGCTCTGGGCTGAGAATATGAAGAAGGTGGAGGCTGAGTGGAGAGCCGAGAATAAGGAGCTCTCACGCAAACTCAATCGCTTCCTTTCAGGCGAGGTGCCAGAGATTGACTACAACAAGGTTGAGGTGAAGTCAAACACTGCTACTCGTGTGGCTTCGGCTACAATGCTTGGCGTATATGCCGAGAATATTGAGAATATGATTGTTGCATCGGCCGATTTGAGCAACTCAGATAAGACCGATGGTTTCTTGAAGAAGACTAAGGCTTTCGAGAAGGGTGACTTCACAGGTCAGTTCTTCCAGGCTGGTGTAGCTGAGCTTACAATGGCTTGTGTGATGAACGGTATGGCATTGCACGGTGGTGTTATCCCTGCTTGTGGTACATTCTTCGTGTTCTCTGACTATATGAAGCCTGCAATCCGCTTGTCGGCGTTGATGCGCTTGAAGGTTATCTATATCTGGTCTCACGACTCATTCCGTGTGGGCGAGGATGGTCCTACTCACCAGCCAATCGAGCAGGAGATGCAGATTCGTTTGATGGAGCACGTTCATAACCACCAGGGCGAGCGCTCGATGGTTGTTCTCCGTCCAGCTGATGCCGAGGAGACAGCTGTTGCTTGGCAGTATGCTTTGACCGAGAAGCGTCCTGTGGCGTTGATTCTTTCACGTCAGAACGTCAATACATTGCCAGCGTTGAGTTGCAGCCGTCGCGATGAGGCTAAACAGGCCGTTAAGGGTGCTTATGTTGTGATGGATTCTGCTAAGGCTCAGGTTGTGATGATTGCATCAGGTTCTGAGGTGTCTACTCTGATTGAGGGTGCTGAGATGTTGCAGAAGGAGGGTATTCCTGTACGCGTAGTGAGCGTTCCAAGTGAGGGCTTGTTCCGAGATCAACCAAAGTCATACCAGGATAGCGTATTGTTAAGTGGTGTGCCTCGTTATGGCTTGACATCAGGCTTGTCTATGACATTGCGCGGTTTGGTAGGCGAGAGTGGCAAGATTCACGGCTTGGATCACTTCGGTTACTCGGCTCCTTACAAGGTTCTTGACGAGAAGTTTGGCTACAACGGTCAGGCTGTTTACGAGGAGGTTAAGGCCTTGATTAATAAGAACTAAAATAAAACTGTATGTATAAGAGCGGGTTGCCTTGCGACCCGCTTTTTTGAAATAATACTACTACCCCAAATGGAGAAAATAAAGTTACAAGATAAGTGGTTTAAGGTGATGATTCCCGCCAAGGAAATCGACGCCGCTGTTGAGCGTGTGGCTCAGCAGTTGAATGAGCGATATGAGGGTCGTACGCCAATCTTCTTGGGCGTTTTGAGCGGCTCGTTCCTCTTTTTGAGTGATTTGGTACGCAAGATCTCATTCGATAGTCAGCTTGCTTTTGTTAAGATTTCATCGTATAGCGGTACGGAATCTACGGGCGAGGTCAAGCAGCAGTTTGGTGTTGATTTTGATATTGAGGGTCGTGATATTATTATCGTAGAGGATATTGTCGAGACAGGACATAGTATGAACTATTTGCTTGAACATTTGAAGGCTAAGAATCCAGCCAGCATCTCGATTTGTACGCTTTTCTTCAAGCCAGACAAGTTCCTCTATGAGTACAAGATTGATTATACAGCTCTCTCCATCGGTAATGAGTTTATTGTGGGCTACGGCTTGGATTATAATCAGTTAGGTCGAAATTTGAAGGATATTTATGTCGTTGATGACGAATAGCGAGATGTTGTGTGGCGGCCAGAAACTGCCGTTGGTTGAGGATTTCTATACCATCCAGGGTGAGGGTTACCATTCGGGTAAGCCAGCATATTTCATTCGCCTTGGTGGATGCGATGTGGGTTGTCGTTGGTGTGATGCAAAATATACCTGGAATCCACGTACGTTTCCTCCCGTCGATGTCGATGTGGTAGTCGAACGAGCAAAGTCGTGTGAGGCGCAGGCTATCGTGATTACGGGCGGTGAGCCTCTGCTCTATCCGTTGGATATCCTGACCTCGCGATTGAAGGATGCTGGGTTGGAGATATTTCTCGAAACATCGGGAACGCATCCTTTTAGCGGTGAGTTTGATTGGGTGTGTCTGTCGCCTAAACGCCAACAACCTCCTTTGGCTGAAGCTTTTGGTCGTGCTCACGAGTTAAAGGTTATTATCCAGAGTGAAGAGGATTTTGAGTGGGCCGAGGAGAATGCTCGCCGTGTGGGTCGTTATTGTAAATTGTATTTGCAGCCCGAGTGGAGCGTCTATGAGCAGATTATCCCTAAGATGGTGGAGTATGCCAAGCAGCACCCAAAGTGGAGCATCTCGGTGCAGAGTCATAAGTTTATGCGTATTCCTTAATTAAGATGAAGCAGCGGATAAGTACATATTTTTGGAGAGGCTTGACCGTTGTGATTTTTCTTTACACTGCGGTGATGACAGTGCGCAATCTGTTTGTTGTGTTTAGTGTCAAGAAGCGTATTTCTCGTTTAGAGGAGCGATATGATCTCTACCGCGGGCGCATAGATCAAGATAGTACGCTGCTTGAAAATCTGAAATATGATGAATATTTAGAGCAGTATGCGCGTGAGAAGTTCCATATGCAACGAGATAATGAATATATCTACATCGTGGAGTAGTGCCTTAGATTAAAGCAAAATAAAGGGTTGTTTAACGGAATGTTAGACAACCCTTTGTGTGTTTTATAATACGTTGTTAAGCATTGGGAATACCCTGAGCAGGGATTCAATTACCTGGCTCCGTTTAGCGTCTTCGCGCAGGATAATCAATACTGTATTGTCGCCTGCGATTGTTCCCAAAATCGCTGGGCAATCGAGATTATCGATGGGGACTGATATGGCGCTCGCATAACCCGATTTGGTCTTTAATACTCCCAAATTACCCGAGAATGTAAGGCTTGTGATGTTGTCGGAGATGTTGGCCGACACGTTAACTTCGTGGTGGGCTACATTAGGCAGAACATAGATATATCCCTTGCTTTTGTGGGGAACTTTTGCTACATTCATAAATTTCAAGTCGCGAGAAAGCGTGCTCTGCGTAATCTCAACACCACATTCGCGCAGGCGGTTAATTAGCTCTTCTTGCGATGAAATCATCTCGCTGCGAATGATTTTTCTAATCGTCGCAAAGCGTTGTGTTTTCTGATTCATAGGTTGTTATAATGGTTTAGGTTGTAACTTTTGGTTTCATACATCTGTCCTCATACTGGGGTGGATTTACTCCCCAAATACGATGATATCAATCTTTCGCGTCAAATCATATTTATGCAAATTTAACGCATACATTTTACAAAAACAAGAGAAATTGAATTAAAATCAGAAGATGTTGAAATTTTTTGCGTGACCTTAACAAGTGAGGCGGAGTGGAAGGAGTCAAGGGAAGAAGGAGTTTTGCCCCGGTGGTGTTTCTTGCATAAATGGCTTAAATATTCTGTATAATTAGATAAAAATGCGGCAATTATGCAAATATGCTGAAAGTTTTATTTATATATAAATATACTGCGACGAAAATTTGCATATCGCGTATATATATGCGATATTTGCAGGTCAAAAAAGTTTTAACAATAAAGCGATAATTTTTATAAGATGAAAATTGATGTAATGGTTGCAACCGAGGCTCATTTGGGCTTTGTTACTCAAATCAACGACGAGATTGATGCAGCAGCCAAGCAACGTGGAACTGGTATTGCCCGTCGTACCGACGAATATATTGCCGATAAAATAAAGTCAGGAAAGTCAATTATTGCCGTTAATCGTAACGAGTTTGTGGGCTTTTGCTACATCGAGTCGTGGGGTCACGACGAGTTTGTGGCCAATTCAGGTTTGATTGTACGCCCTCAGTATCGAGGAATGGGAGTGGCAAAGCGTATCAAGCAGGCCGCTTTCGATCTCTCTCGCAAGCGTTTCCCAAATGCTAAATTGTTTGGTCTTACCACAGGCGAGGCAGTGATGCGTATCAATACAGAACTCGGTTATGAGCCTGTGACCTTCGCTAAGCTCACCGATGACGAGCGTTTCTGGGCTGGTTGCCAGTCGTGTGTGAACTACGACGTGTTGCTGCGTACCAATATGACCAAGTGTCTCTGCACAGGTATGATCTACGATCCAGAGTTGGTTGCTAAGCGCCAGGAGGCTGCCAGGGCAGCGGCTAAGGCTGCAGCAAAGAAGGAGGGCTGGTTTAGTCGTCTGTTTGGAAAATAATTAAAACGAAAAGATATGAAAAAAGTTGTTTTGGCTTATAGTGGAGGTCTTGATACCTCGTTCTGTGTGATGTACCTTACCAAGGAGTTGGGTTACGAGGTACACACTGCATTGGCAAACACTGGCGGTTTCTCGGCTGAGGAGTTGAAGGCTGTTGAGGAGCGTGCCTATGCTTTGGGTGCAAAGTCGCACGTTAATATCGACGTTACTGACGATTACTACGGCAAGTGTATCAAGTATATGGTGATGGGTAATGTGTTGCGTAACAAGACATATCCAATCTCGGTTAGCTCGGAGCGTACATTCCAGGCGTTGGCTATCGTGAACTACGCTAACTCTATCGGCGCTGATGCGATTGCTCACGGTTCGACAGGTGCGGGTAACGACCAGGTGCGTTTTGATCTTACTTTCGAGGTGTTTGCACCACAGGTGGAGATCATCACTCCTACACGCGATATGAAACTTACTCGTGAGTACGAGATCAACTACCTCAAAGAGGGTGGTTTTGAGGCCGACTTCACTAAGATGGAGTACTCAATCAACAAGGGTGTTTGGCGTACATCAGTAGGTGGTAAGGAGACTCTCTGTTCGGCTACCAACCTTCCAGATTCGGCTTATCCTTCACAGCTCAAAAAGGAGGGTACAGAGTCTTTGGAGATTGAGTTTAAGAACGGTGAGGTTGTTGGCGTTAATGGCGAGGCTTTGTCAGGCGTTGCAGCTATCAACAAGTTGGAGGAGATTGGCTCGGCTTGGGCTATCGGTCGTGATACTCACGTTGGTGACACTATCGTAGGTATCAAGGGTCGTGTAGGTTTCGAGGCTGCGGCTCCTATGCTTATCATCAAGGCTCACGAGCTCTTGGAGAAGCACACCCTCACAAAGTGGCAGCAGTATTGGAAGGATCAGCTCGGTACTTGGTACGGTATGTTTATGCACGAGGCTATGTACTCTGAGCCTGTGATGCGTGACGTTGAGAAGTTCTTGGAGAGCAGTCAGCGCAACGTATCGGGTAAGGTATTCATCACTTTGCGTCCTTACACATTCTCATTGGTTGGTATCGAGTCGGCTCACGACTTGATGAACGCCAAGTTTGCTGAGTATGGCGAGATGAACAACGCTTGGACAGCCGACGATGTTAAGGGCTTTACCAAGATTGCATCAATGCCGCTTAAGATATATCACGCAGTAAATCCAGACGAGGAGTAGTGTTAGTTTAAAAGGTAATTTCCGCGTTACGCTTGTCCTCGAAATCCTCATTTACCTCAAGTAAACTGTGGTTTCTCGGGCTTCGCGTGCCTTGAAATTCCTCTTTTAAACTGAACATCCGAAAGGAGTGAACAAAAAACAAAAACACAATATAATGATTAGAGTCGCAATAGCAGGCGGCGCTGGTTACACAGCAGGCGAGCTTATTCGCCTGCTTGTTAATCATAAGGCCGTAGAGTTAAAATATATCCAGAGTGGTTCTCACGATGGTGAGCCTATCCACTCGGTTCACACCGATTTGATTTATAGCGATTTGAAATTCTCGAATATCAATTTCGAGGATATCGACCTGCTCTTCATTTGTATGGGTCACGGAAATTCTGCCAAGTTCTTGGAGGAGAATCCTGTGCCAGCATCGGTGAAGATTATCGACCTTAGCAACGACTTCCGTTTGAAGGCCGATGCGGGTGAGTTTATCTATGGTGCGCCAGAGCTCAACCGTGAGCAGATTAAGGGCTGCCGTTGCGTGGCTAACCCAGGTTGCTTTGCCACTTCGATTAACTTGGCTCTGATTCCATTGGCAGCGGCTGGTATCTTGCCCGAGGATGTGACCGTTACTGGTATCACAGGTTCAACTGGTGCAGGCCAGAAGCCTACGCCAGATACTCATTTTAGCAACCGTAATGCCAACCTATCAAACTATAAGGTCTTCACTCATCAGCACCTTGGCGAGATTGGAGAGACAGTTGTGGCTGCGGGTGGTAAGCAGACCACCGACATTGCTTTTGTTCCTGTTCGTGGTTGCCACGCGCGAGGTATTATGAGCGATGTTGTGGTGCGCCTGGATGAGGATTTAGACAAGATTGTCGAGATCTTCAAAACTTATTATGCCTCTCATCCATTTGTGTGCGTAAGTGATAAGCCTGTCTATATGAAGCAGGTGGTTAATACCAACTATTGCTTCCTATCGTTGCAGAAGGAGGGTCGCAAGTTGTTGATTACCTCGGTTGTTGATAACCTCTTGAAGGGTGCTTCGGGTCAGGCTGTTCAGAATATGAACTTGATGTTTGGCCTCGACGAGATGGAGGGCTTGCGTTTGAAGGCGTCATATTTTTAATAGGACTAAGATGAAACTTTTTGATGTATATTCTTTGCTCGATATGGAGCCTGTGAAGGCATCGGGCGCATATTTGTGTGACAAGCAGGGTGTGGAGTATCTCGACTTCTATGGCGGTCACGCCGTAATCTCGATTGGTCACACGCATCCCCACTATGTCGAGAAGATTACCGACCAGCTCTCTAAGATTGGCTTCTACTCTAACGCTGTCGTGAACTCATTGCAGGAGGAACTCGCAGAGAAGTTGGGTGAGCTGTCGGGCTATGGCGACTATGAGTTGTTCTTGTGTAACAGCGGTGCCGAGGCTAACGAGAATGCTTTGAAGTTGGCTTCGTTCACAACGGGCCGTGAACGTGTGTTGGCTATGAAGGCGGCATTCCACGGTCGTACAAGTATGGCTGTGGCTGTGACCGACAATCCAAAGATTCAGGCGCCAGTGAACTGCACCGATAAGGTGTCGTTCGTTGCATTGAACGATGTGGAGGCTTTGAAGAAGGAACTCTCTTCGAACGAGTATGCGGCGGTTATCATTGAGCCTATCCAGGGCGTAGGTGGTATCCAGGTCGCGTCGGATGAGTTCTTGAAGGCAGCGCGTGAGGCGTGTGATGCTACGGGAACAATCCTTATTATCGACGAGATTCAGGCGGGTTATGGTCGTAGCGGTAAGTTCTTTGCTCACCAGTGGGCAGGCGTGAAGGCTGATGTAATCACTTTGGCAAAGGGTATTGCTAATGGTTTCCCTGTGGGTGCTGTGATGATTTCGCCTTCAATCCCAGCCAAGAAGGGTATGCTCGGTACGACATTTGGCGGTAGCCACTTGGCTTGTGCGGCAGCAATCGCAGTAGCTGATGTGGTTAAGGCAGAAAACCTTGTTGAAAATGCTCGCGTGATGGGCGAAAAGATTATCGAGGGCATCAAGGGCGTAAGCGGCATTAAGGATATCCGTGGTCGCGGTTTGATGATTGGTATCGATTTGAGTGTTCCTCAGGCAGCATTCAGAAAGGTGTTGCGCGAGAAGCATCATATTATGACAGGCCTGAGTGGCGAGTACACGTTGCGTCTGTTGCCACCGCTGATGATTGGCGATAGAGAGGTTGAGCGTTTCATTGAAGCGTTCAAGGCAACAGCCGAAGAGATGGGTATGTAATATTTCTATTTCAATGAAGATAAAAGTTATTAAGATTGGCGGTAAGCTAATCGAAAATGCGGACGTTCTCGCTTCGTTGTGTGACAGCCTTGCTTCACTCGACGAGGCGTTCGTCTTGGTACACGGTGGTGGTGTTATGGGTTCACAGCTCGCCACTAAGTTGGGTGTTGAGGTGAAGATGCACGAGGGTCGTCGCATTACCGACGCCGCTACACTCGAAATTGCCGTTATGGCCTATGCGGGCTTGGCTAATAAGCGCGTGGTGTCGGCTTTGCAGGCGCGTAAAGTGAATGCTTGCGGTCTGTCGGGTTGCGATATGGCTGTGGTGAAGTCACACCGTCGCCCTGTGAAGGATATCGACTGGGGCTATGTGGGTGATGTTGATGAGGTCAATGCCGATGTGTTGGCTCTGTTGCTCGACAATGGCGCAATTCCAGTGGTGTCGCCTATCACATTTGCTCCTACAGGTGAGTTGCTCAACACCAATGCCGATAGCGTAGCGTCGGCTGTGGCCAAGGGCTTGGCTAAAAAGTATGAGGTGGAGTTGGTCTTTACGTTGGATAAGCTAGGTGTGTTGCTCGATGTGAATGACGATAGTTCACTCATCCCAACCATTACACCTTCACTTTACGAAGAGTTGCGTCGCGAGGAGAAGATTCATTCGGGAATGATTCCTAAGATTGACAACGCCTACAAGACCATCGAGGCTGGTGTTAAGTCGGTGCGTATCACTGCGCCCGAGGCCTTGACGGGAGGTACTGTGGTTGTAAAATAATAGATATGAAGATTCAGCAAGCCATAGATTTACTCTGTCGTCTGATAGCGACCCCTTCGGTTAGTAGGGATGAGAGCGCCGCTGCCGATTTGATTGAGCAGGAGTTTGTGCGTTGGGGATTTACACCCAAGCGCAAGGGTAATAATGTGTGGGCCGAGGCGTGGGAACACGACGATGAGAAGCCCACTATTTTGCTCGATGCTCATCTCGATACAGTGAAGCCTAATTTGCAGTGGAGGCGCGACCCTTTCTCACCCAATGTGGAGGAGGACAGATTGTATGGCTTGGGAAGCAACGATACGGGCGGTAGCCTGGTGGCTATGCTGCATAGCTTTCTGAACCTTGCCAAGACTCAGCAGCCATATAACCTCATTATGCTCGCTTCGGCCGAGGAGGAGGTGACGGGTGTGAATGGTGTGAGGGCTGTTTTGCCCGAGTTGGGCGTGATAGATTTTGCCATTGTGGGCGAGCCTACGCAGTTGCAGCCTGCCATTGCCGAGAAGGGCTTGATGGTGCTTGATTGTGTGGCCCACGGAGTGGCAGGGCACGCTGCTCGTGAGGAGGGTGTGAATGCAATCTATGAGGCATTGAAGGATATTGAGTGGTTTCGCACCCATCGTTTTGAGCGAGTGTCGCCAATGCTTGGCGCTGTGAAGATGTCGGTAACGGGAGTTGAGGCTGGAACGCAGCACAATGTGGTGCCCGCCGAGTGTAGGTTTATGGTCGATATCAGGGTGAATGAGTGCTACCAGAATGAGGAGTTGCTGGCATTGATTCGCGAGAGTGTGAGTTGTGATGTGACACCTCGTTCGACACATCTCAATTCTTCCTATATCTCGCCAGGGCATCCTGCCGTTCAGCGCTTGGTGGCTATGGGCAAGGAACCTTTTGGTTCGCCGACGATGTCAAATCAGGCGGTGATGCCTTTCTCGACGCTTAAATTGGGTGCGGGCGATAGCGCACGCTCTCATACGGCCGATGAGTATATCTATCTGAGCGAAATAGCTGATGCGGCGGAGTTGTATTATAGGCTACTTGATAATTTGAAAATTGAAAAACAATAATATATGAAACTTTGGGATAAGGGTTATTCGACCGATAAGTTTGTCGAGGAGTTTACCGTAGGTCGCGACCGTGAGTTGGATCTCTTTTTGGCCGAGGCCGATGTGTTGGGCAATATGGCCCATATGAAGATGTTGAACTCAATCGGTCTGCTCTCTGATGCCGATCGAGAGGCGTTGGAGCAGGGGTTGAAGCGAATCTACGAACAGGTGCAGGCGGGTGATTTTACCATCGAGGATGGCGTGGAGGATGTTCACTCTCAGGTGGAGTTTATGCTCACCGAGATGTGTGGCGACGCGGGCAAGCGTATCCATACGGGTCGCTCGCGTAACGACCAGGTGATGGTCGACATCAAACTCTTTTCACGCTCGGCAATCATTGCGTTGCAGAAGAGTGTTGAGGAGTTGTTTGCAACACTTATGCAGAAGGCCGAGGAGTGGAAGGATGTGTTGATGCCTGGTTATACCCATCAGCAGGTGGCTATGCCATCGTCGTTTGGTATGTGGCTCAGCGCCTATGCCGAGGCTTTGGCCGATGATATGCTGATGCTTAATGCTGCCTACAAATTGGTTAATACCAACCCGCTGGGCTCGGGCGCGGGTTATGGCTCGTCGGTGCCATTGAACCGTACGATGACAACCAAGTTGCTTGGCTTCGAGGATTTGGCCTATAACTCGATGTATGCCCAGATGCAGCGTGGAAAGACCGAGCGAGTGGTCTTGACTGCCATCGCAGCCATCGCAGCAACGGTGGGTCGTTTGGCTCAGGATGTGTGCCTCTATTCGTGTGCAAACTTCGGCTTCGTGAAGTTGCCTGATGCCTTTACGACGGGTTCAAGCATTATGCCTCATAAGAAGAATCCCGATATCTTTGAGCTCACACGCGCTAAGTGCAACCGTATGCAGGCAATGCCTATGGAGGTGACACTCATTGCAACAAACCTTCCATCGGGTTACTTCCGTGATATGCAGCTTACCAAGGAGATTTATGTGCCAGCATTCAAGGAGATTACCGACGTGGTGCGTATGGCCAAGGCTGGTATCGAGCAGATGTGGATTAACCGCGATATCCTCTCGAATGATATTTATAAGTACCTCTTTACCGTAGAGGATGTGAATGACGCAGTGGCTAATGGCGTACCTTTCCGCGATGCCTATCGCGAGGTGGGTATGCGTGTGCAGAACGGAACTTACGAGCACGATGGTCGTGAGCTTCACCACACCCACGAGGGTAGCATCGGCAACCTATGCTTGGAGAATATCCGCGCAAAGTTTGAGCGAAATATGATTGACTATGCCTCAGCTTTGGCTGCCGAGGAAGAGTTGATGAAATAGCAATGACGGAGTTTGGACTCATAGATTATGTAGCAAGGCTCTTTGCCGATGTCGATAGACAGGGTTGGGAGTCGATCGGCGATGACTGTACAGTGTTGCCCATTGGTGGCGGCGAATCGTTGGTCATCACCACCGATATGTTGCAGGAGCAGGTGCATTTCCTCAGAAGTGCAACCTTGGCCTATGAGTTGGGACGCAAGTCACTTGCAGTAAATTTGAGCGACGTAGCAGCTATGGGCGTAAGGCCTGTGGCTGCTTTGTTATCTTTGGCTCTGCCTATGGATGCGACAGAGGAGTGGGCCAAGGAGTTTTTGGAAGGCTTCCACTCGCTGGCTGCCGAGTGGGGCGTTGCTCTTGTGGGCGGCGACACCACAGCATCAAAGTGCGGAGTGTCGATAAATGTTGTGGCGATTGGTCGAGGTAAGAGTTGCAACATCAAGCGCCGCAGTGCAGCTAAGGTGGGTGATGTGATATATGTCGGTGGAGAGTTAGGAGGCTCAGCCTTGGGCCTAAGAGATATTCTCGCTGGTAATATTTTGAGCGATTACGCACACCTGCATCGCAATCCTGAGGCGCAAATTGCCCAGGGTGAATGGCTGGGAGCCAAGGTGTCAGTCCACGCGATGATGGATCTCTCGGATGGCTTGGCATCGGACTTGATGCACATTTTGAAGCTCTCGGAGTGTGGTGCTGAGGTGGATGTCGATTCAATACCTGCGTGTGAGGGTGATGTTGAGGCGGCGGTGTGTGGCGGAGAGGATTATAAGTTACTTTTTACCGTTGATGCGGCCGATGCGGAGCAGTTGGAGCAGGAATTTGAAGAGCAATTTGGATATAAACCATATCGTGTGGGATGCATCATAGGTTCCACTACTCCACAAATAAGATGGGTTGAGCAGGGCGAGGAGATTTGTCCATCGTGGCGAGGTTTCAGCCACTTCTAATCACTTTTTATCTTTTCACAAAGCGTTGAATGATGGCGATGCTCTCGGTCATTGCCTCCGTTCTAAATATGTATGCTCCCGCGATATAGGTTGCGGAACCTGTGGCGATTGCTATCAGCAGATGTGATAGTGTATTCATACCTATCGTAAAGTGTTCAACCGTCAATGTTGCGGCATACATAGCGGCCGTAAGCAAGACGATGGGGAGCAATGTGCCCAGCAATTTTCTTACCGATAGTTTTGTAAAGCGCAATGCGCTACCTACGTTTAGTATCATCTCGCAGGCCGAGGCAACGACCAATCCCCACGCAATAGCCATAGTGCTAATAGGTATTGTGGTGGCGAGAATGATGGTCATAATAACTTTCTTGATTATCTCCAACCTTAGAATAATGCGTCCATTGCTGCGTACCTTCAATACGTTGTAGGCTATGGCCGATATGGGATAGAATACCCCGATTAAACACATCACGCGGAAATAGGGTATCGAAGGATGCCACTGAGGTTTGAGCAGTAGCATAAATATATCCTGAGCCGTAGCAATCAGTCCCAGCATAATGGGTAACATAACAAATGCTGTGAGCATCGTCACGCGGCGATAACCCTCACCGAACTTCTGCTCGTTGTCGCTTATCTTTGCCAGGGCTGGGAATGTGACGCTCTGGATTGACTGCATTGTGGCATTGACGGGCATATCTTTTAACTTCTGCGCCTGGTTGAAATATCCAAGGGCCCCAGCCGAATATATCTTGCCGATAAATAGTTGAGCTATGTTGTTGTATAGCGCCGTTATCATATCCGATGCAATGAGCCTGAGGCTGAATGGGGTCATTTCGCCGAGCGAGCCAGCCTCGACTTCGCGACGTGGTCGCCACGGACTCTTCCACCATAGCAGCACAGCCTTGATGGCCATCATTCCCACACGCTGTCCCACCAAACTCCATACACCAAAGCCCGTGAGAGCCATTGCAATAGCGATGATTCCACTTAGTAGTGCCGAGATGAAAATGATTGTTGATAGTTGGGCGAAACGAAACTCTCGCACCATTATTGTGTTTTGGATAACGCACAGCGCATTCAGTGGTAGGAGCGTGAAGAGTATGGGGGCAATCTGTTTCAGGAGAGCCCAATCGTAGAATTTAGCGATGAGTGGAGATGTGGCTGTCAGAGCGGCGTAAATCAGCAGTGAAGCAATCAAGTTAAACCTGAAAACAGCCTTGAAGTCGCCAGGCGTGGGGTCGGCCTTGCGTATTAGCGTCTGCGAGAAGCCGCTGTCAATGACCACTTGCATGAGTGTCACAAAGACCGTAAGCACCGCTATTATACCCATATCGTCGGGCATAATGCGGTTGGCAACAATGATGCTCACGATGGCTTGAAGCAGTGTGGAACCGATTTTCTCGGCAATATTCCACGCCACGCCCGAAGCTACACGCTCGCTGAGTTGCCTCTCCTCTGCCATCCCCTCAATATAGATTTAGTCAAGCAATGATTCTATGCCCAAACGATAGGAGTCCAATCCAAATCCCATAATTGAGCCCTTGGCTACGGGAGCGAGCATTGATATGTGGCGGAACTCCTCGCGTGCAAGGATTGACGAGATGTGAACCTCGACTACGGGTGTTGCAACAGCCGATATAGCATCACGCAGTGCCACAGAAGTGTGGGTATATCCGCCAGCATTGAATACAATACCATCGTAAGAGCCTACGCTGGAATGTATGGCGTTGATTAATTCGCCCTCAATGTTGGATTGAAAGTAGTCGAGTTCTGCGCGACCCTTGTATCGCTCGGCAAGCGCTGCGGTGTACTCCTCAAAGGTTGTAGAACCATAAATGTGTACGTCGCGTTTGCCTTGCAGGTTGAGGTTAGGTCCGTTTAGGATAAGTATCTTCTTCATCTTGGGTTAGTATATCTTTGCATCGGTCTGACCTCTGAGTAGGCGCAGGGCATTCATAGCAAGTGCCTCCAACTCGTTCTCGCCAGCATAGATGGCGATTGGTGCGAGGAAGCGGCACGAGTCAGAAATAGCATCGGTAATGTATTTGCTATGAGCGATTCCGCCCGTGAGCACAATGGCGTCGATGTCGCCTTTGAGTACGGTAGCCATCTGGCCGATGTTTTTAATCGTGGTATAAATCATCAAATCAATAGCGAGCTTGGATTCAGTGTCGCCCTGTTGAGCCTGTTCAACAAGAGCCTTGACCGAATTGGTACCTGTCAGTGAGACAAGTCCACCCTTGCCCGAGAGCATAGCTCTAATCTCTTTATGAGAGTATTTGCCGCTAAAACATAAATTCACCAACTCGCCAGCGGGGAGTGAGCCTGCGCGCTCTGGGGCCACAGGTCCGTCGCCATCCAGGGCGTTGTTGCAGTCCACGACGCGACCTTTGCGGTGAGCTGCTACCGAGATGCCTCCTCCCAGGTGGGCAACGATGAGATTTAGATCTTCATATCGGCTATCAACGTCGGCAGCATAGATGCGTGCTGTAGCCTTTTGGTTGAGGGCGTGAAATATCGAGCGACGGCGAATCTGCTTCACTCCCGTAAGTCTAGCCACCTCGTCGAATTCATCTACGACGACGGGGTCAGCGATATAGGCCTTGATGCCAATCTGCTTGGCAATCGAAAGGGCTATGATGGCGCTGAAATTTGATGCGTGCTGTGGGGTGCAGTTGCGAAGTTCGTTGCACATCTGCTCACTCACTTCATACACGCCACTCTCCATAGGACGTAGCAGTCCCCCTCGACCAATGATAATCGAGAGGGTGCTTATATCTACGTCGTTATCTTGGAGTGCTTTGAGGATCAACTCTTTGCGCCATAGGAGCTGTTGCTCGGCAGTGGCGAAGCGAGAGATCTCCTCAGAGGAGTGGGAAAGCGAAACCTCAACCACAGCCACATCGTCGTGATATACAGCTATCTTTGTAGAGGTTGAACCTGTGTTGATAGCAAGAATAGCATAGTGATAACTTTTCATAGTATCTGAGTCTGGGTATGTGTTGAGTTTACTTTCCATAATTCCAAATTTTAATTTATCGTGCAGACAAACAAGCGAGTGCAATAGAGTACTTCTTTGTAAGGGCTGAGTCACCGCGTGAAGTCAAGACGCAAGGAGCTGTAGGTCCTGCAACCATAGCCGCCAATTCTGCACCACCAAATTTAGTACAAGCCTTGAAGAATACATTGCCAGACTCAATGTTAGGGAATAATAAGCAGTCAGCATCTCCTGCTACAGGGCCAGTAAGTTTCTTGATTTTTACACTTTCTGGGTCGATGGCTACGTCAAGTGCTAATGGACCCTGGAAAAGACCTTTACCAAGCTCACCGTTCTGACCTAACTCTGAAAGTGCTGCAGACTCAACAGAACTTACAACTTTTGGAAGAAGTTGCTCACTTGGTGCTATGAGAGCCACTTTTGGCATATCAATACCGATAGTGTTAGCTGTTTGTACCAAGTAGTTTGCAATCTGCTTCTTCTGCTCAAATGATGGTAATGGGAGAACCGCTACGTCGCTTACAATAAGAAGTTTGTGATATGCAGGGATTTGCAAAACTGTAACGTGGCTGAGCGTTGTACCAGCTGGTAAAAGACCCCACTCTTTGTTTAGAATACCACGCATATATTTGTCAGTAGGTACTACGCCCTTCATTAGGACGTCGTACTCGCCATTATGAACAGCTTTAACTGCAATTTCTACAGCTTTTACGTCGTCTGACTCAGGGATAATAGTGTACTGATTAATATCTACACCTTCAGCCTCGCAAGACTTTTTAATTTCATCTGGGTCACCAACCAAAGTTACCTCTACTAAACCAGCTTTGATAGCCATATCAGTTGCTCCGATAGAATGAGTGTCCTGACCGTATGCAACAATCATCTTTTTCTTACCACGCGCAACGGCAGCAGCAACGATTTCATCCAAACGTGTAATCATCTCTTTTTGTATTGTTTTATTGGTTTACAAATTCTTTGTAAGTTCGTAAGTGTCGGTAGCGATTACCAACTCCTCGTTAGTAGCGATTACGGCAACCTTAACCTTTGACTCTGGTGTAGAGAGCAGAGTGTTCACGCCGCGAGTCTTGATGTTGATGCTCTCGTCGATTGAGATGCCCATCCACTCCATATTCTCGCAAACATAGCGACGCAAGTCGGCTGAGTTTTCACCCACACCGCCAGTGAAGATAAGCAAATCAACTCCACCCATCTCGGCAGCGTACTCGCCCACGAACTTCTTCACGCGGTTGTAGTACATATCGCGTGCTACGATAGCCTTCTCGTTGCCAGCATCGTAAGCATCATCGATATCGCGCATATCGCTAGAAAGGCCTGTAAGACCCAATACACCCGACTTCTTGTTCATCATTGAGTTAAGCTCAGAGTAGCTCATACCCTCGCGCTCGCCGATGTAAGTAGCTGCGCTGGCGTCGATTGAGCCGCAACGAGTACCCATCACAAGACCATCGAGTGGAGAGAAGCCCATTGATGTGTCGAATGACTTGCCGTTCAAAACAGCTGTCACAGAACCACCATTACCGATGTGGCAAGTGATAATCTTCGAATTCTCGAAATCAAGACCTACCATCTCGGCTCCCACCTTTGCAACATACTTGTGGCTTGTGCCGTGGAAGCCATACTTACGCACGCGGTACTTGTCGTAGTACTCCAATGGCAATGCGTAGAGATAGTTGATTGCAGGGATTGTCTGGTGGAACGATGTGTCGAACACCGCTACCTGAGGTACGCCTGGCAACACCTTCTCGATTGAGAGGATACCCTCCAAGTTTGCTGGGTTGTGGAGAGGTGCAATCTCAAAGAGTGAACGGATGTTCGCCTTTGCCTGCTCGTCAACCAAAGCACTTGCCTGGAAGAACTCACCACCGTGAGCCACACGATGACCCACAGCCTTCACCTCTGTGAGGTCGGCGATAACGCCGTGCTCAGCATTGGTCAAAGCCTCCAATACAAGGCTGATACCTGTTGTGTGGTCTGGAATAGGCTGTTTGAGCTCGAAATTGTTTTTACCCACAGGCTTGTGAGTGAGGCTTCCCTCTGGAAGACCGATACGGTCCACAAGACCCTTTGCCAACATAGAGTTGTTGTTCTGGTCGATGTCGATTACCTGATACTTAATCGAAGATGAACCGCAGTTAAGAACTAATACGATCATAATGTTGATATTTAAAATTTTAAGTGTATTTCTCTTTTTGCTCGGCCCGCTTTTGTTGGGCAATATTCACACTTTATGCCACATCGCCCGATGGGAGTGTGGTCAAATTTTGTGTCAAAAGTCTATTTTCACTAACAAAGATAGTAAATAAAGTGTGAACAAACGAAAAGCGAGCCAAAAAAAAGAACTTTTTAACTCGCTTTTTGTTGTTGTGTGATAAAATATTTACTCCTCGTTGGTGTTGTAGAGAATAATGCGTTCGATAGCGCGTTGGCAAACGGGACAGAATTGTGTCGCGACATTATCTCGCATACGGCAGATGACGGCTGGGCGATACATTCCCTTGGTCATATAACCGCCACCTTCATATACGCCGACGGTGTATCTCTTCTGGCGTTTTTCGGTAGGCTCGGTTGGTATTTTCTCGCCCTTGTCGAGCATATCCTTCCACTTTGAATCGAAATCGACAAGCGAGGTGATGTTCTGCTCCCAAGGCTCATAGTCGAGCGAGTAGAAGTTCTCGGTGTGGTCGGGCTGCTCGTAGAAATACTCATCACCCAGGCCGCCAAACGAGTGGCCAAACTCGTGTACCACAACGGGTTTGAAATATGGGTTGTGGGCTGTGGTGAGGGTGTAGGAGTTATAGATGCCACCACCTCCGTATGTGTCGGTGTTGGCAAGGATAATCAGATGTTCGTAGTCAATGCCAATGAGTTGGTCGTGGATAAGGTGTACGCTGTTGGTCGTAAGATAGCGAGGCGAGTAAAAGGTCATAAAGTTTGAATTCACTGCCGTCTGCTTCCAGCTTGCATCCTGCGGAACGCTCACGTCGCTCTGCTTTGATGGGCACTTCACAGCCACCACATTGAAGCGGTGTTTATGAGAGGCGAAGGGTTCATATCGCATAATCTCGTCGCACGCTGCGTGAGCATCCTCCATAAAGGTCGCCATTTCCTCGTCGGTGTAGCCCTCGGCCATAATGGCGATGTCGATGCACTCCTCGCTGCTGCCACTCTTTAAAAGGTATTCGTGAGGTGTTGCCTCGCGGCCGTTGAGGTCGCGGATTAGCTTATCTTCGGGATTGAGTTTGTGGCGTGATGAGGCGGCAACTTTGCCCTTGTTGTCGAATAGAGTAGTCTCTATGATAACCTCCTGTTTGGGAAATGGAACAAGTTGCGTAAACTCGAAACTGCGCGTCGAGATGGCGGCCTCGTCGGTTGTGAGCCACTCCTGAAAAAGACTTGAAAATGAATTACGGTATAAAACGTTATTATTTTCAGTGTCAATGATTTTGACCTCTCCATTTCCGCGTACTGGTACGCTGCTAAGATTTACTCTACGACCTGCCCAATGGTCTTGCTGGGCAAATTCATCGATGGCAATCATTTGTTGTGAAGCGTTGCCTGCGAAGATGTAATCTATGCGAAGTGTTGCATTTTGGAAATGTTTGTCAAACTCCTGTGCTGTGGCTGCGAGAGTGCAAAATATGAAAAATAGGACGAAAGTGAGATGCTTCATACTACTCCTCGTATTTATATCCCACGCCCTTGATTGTCACAATATGCTCCTCGCCGATTTTCTGGCGCAGTTTGCGGATGTGAACGTCGATTGTGCGGTCGCCTACGATGACAGCACTGCCCCAAACCTTAGTGTAGATCTCTTCACGAGTGAAGAGCTTGCCGGGTTGAGAATGAAGCAGTTGCAGGAGCGAGAACTCCTTGCGAGGTAGGGTGATGGTGTTGTCGCCAATGTGGACCTGATAATGCTCCACGTCAATCTCCAAAGCCTTCTTTGGACTCTCCGACTCCTCGATTGAGGGGATGCGTTTGAGAATGGCCTGCACGCGGCTGCGTAGGATATTCATCTTGATTGGCTTGTTGATGTAGTCGTCTGCTCCAGCGTCGTAGCTCTGCAACTGAGTCTCCTCGGAGCCGATGGCCGAGAGAAATACCACCATTATGTTTTTTAACACAGGTGAATTGCGTATGGCTTTGCAGGTTTCGAGTCCATCGAGTACGGGCATCATCATATCAAGCAGGATGAGGTGGGGCTTGATCTCCATAGCCACCTCCAAACCTTCGGCGCCATTTGTTGCCGTATATACTTCATAACCATCGCGTGACAAATTGTACTTTACAAATTCCAAAATGTCGGTCTCATCATCTATAAGCAATATTCTGTATCCCATAAGCTGATTTTTTTACAAATATAATGAAATTCTCGATAAAAAAACGAATAGGGAAACGATAATTTTCTTATATTTGCACATCTATATGTTATAAAACAAAGTGTAACATATTAAAACTACTTAATGTGATGACTACTGAAAATTCTTTACACGCGGCTCCTGTGGAGCCTGTCGGCACTGCCGATAATGCGCAAAATGTGACTACTATTGAGGCTCAGGTAGCAGAGACTGTGGCTGAGGATGATGTTTGTAAGCAAGAGGAGTCTGGTGAGTCGATTGCCGATTTCGCCGAAGAGGAGGCCGCATTGGCTGCCGAGAAAGCTGGTCTTGCTATTGGTGATGAGATTGCTGAGGAGATGTCGGTTGCCGATGTTGATAATAACGACTTGGGTGGCAAGAGCAAACAGGAGCTCGTTGAGATGTTTGCCCACTTGTTGGAGACCGAGCCTGTGCAGACCCTGCGCAAGAATGTCGAGGCAATCAAAATAGCCTTCTATAAACTATATCGTGCCGAGATTGATGCGGCACGCAAGGCTTTCGAGGCTACGGCTGCCGAGGGTGAGGAGTTTGTACATCAGGTGGACGCAACAGAGGTGCAGCTTAAAGAGTTGTTCAAGGATTATCGCTCACGCCGCGATGAGTATATTGCAAATTTGGATAGCATCAAGGAGGAGAACTTGCAGTCTAAACTTGCCATCATCGAGGAGTTGAAGGAGTTGGTTAATTCAGACGAGACACTGAATAATACATTTGCTAAGTTCCGTGATTTGCAGCAGCGCTGGAAGGATGTGGGCTTGGTGCCACAGCAGAAGGTAAAGGATTTGTGGGAGACCTATAATCTCCACGTTGAGAATTTCTATAACTTCATCAAGATTAACAAGGAGCTTCGTGACTTGGACTTGAAGAAGAATTACGAGCAGAAGTTGCAGCTCTGTGAGCAGGCCGAGGCGCTCATTACCGAGCCTTCGATTGTCGAGGCGTTCCACAAGTTGCAGAAGTTACACGACGAGTGGCGTGAGACAGGCCCTGTGGCAAACGAGTATAAGGAGTCGTTGTGGGAGCGTTTCAAGGCGGCATCGAGCAGAATTAACAAGCAGCATCAGGAGTATTTTGATGCTATCAAGCAGGAGCAGTTGAAGAACCTTGAACTCAAAACGGAGTTGTGTGTAAAGACTGAGGCTTTGGTAGAGCACCCATACTCATCGCGTAAGGAGTGGAATAAGGCGAGCGAGCGTTTGATTGAGATTCAAAAGATGTGGCGTACCATCGGTTTTGCTCCAAAGAAAGATAATACACGCATCTATGAGCGTTTTCGTATGCTTTGCGATAAGTTCTTCGAGAACAAGCGCGCATTCTATGAGGGTGTGAAGAGCGAGATGGAGCATAATTTGCAGCTCAAACAGGAGATTTGTGAGGCGGCAGAGGCTCTGCAAAATAGTGAGGATTGGAAGCACGCAACCGACGAGTTGATTGCATTGCAGGCCAAGTGGAAGCAGATTGGTACGGTGTCACGTCGATACTCTGACCAGATTTGGAAACGTTTCCGCGCAGCGTGTGACGGTTTCTTTGAGCGCAAGTCGAAGCACTTTGCTGGTATCGAGAACGAGCACGAGTCTAACTTGCAGCGTAAGTTGGAGCTCATCGAGCAGATGCGTGCGGCAGATATCAAGGCTGGCGGTTACGACTTGATTAAGGAGTTTCAGCGCCGTTGGAGCGAGATTGGCTATGTGCCTATCAAGCAGAAGGAGGCTGTGCAGAAGAAATATAAGGAGGCCGTTGATTTAATGTTTGGCGTGTTGCGTGGCTCGGAGCGCGATCGTTCGATGAATCGTTTCAAGGAGCGCTTGCAGGGTATGAAGTCATCATCGGATAAGCGTATGCGCTCGGAGCGTGAGCGACTTTTCAACAAGGTTCGCCAGATGGAGCAGGATATCGCTTTGTTGGAGAATAATATCGGTTTCTTCTCAAAGTCAAAGAATGCAGATGCAATGATTGCCGACATTCGTGATAAGATTGCAAAGGCAAAGCAGGAGTTGCAGCTCACAATCGAGAAGATTCAGTTAATCGATAGCTACAATGCCGAGGAGGGCAACAAGCGAGATTAAAAGAGAAATAGACTGAGTACGCAAGGTCGGACTCGCGGTCTGATGCCGCGAGCCCGACCGTTGCGATGAAAATAGGATAGTAAAGAGAATAAGTTAAGTATATAATTAATATTGATTGGATTATGAAATTAGACAAGCCAAAGTATATCTTCGTTACCGGAGGTGTGGCATCTTCATTGGGTAAGGGTGTTATATCAGCATCTGTTGCGCGTCTGTTGCAGGCTCGCGGTTATTCTGTCACAGTTCAGAAGTTCGACCCATATATCAATGCTGATCCAGGAAAGTTGAATCCTTATGAGCACGGCGAGAGCTATGTTACTGAGGATGGTACAGAGTGTGATTTGGATTTGGGCCATTATGAGCGTTTTACGTCAATCACAACTACAACCAACAATACCGTAACAACAGGTAAGATCTACCAGAGCATTTTGGAGAAGGAGCGCCGTGGTGAGTATATGGGTAAGACCGTTCAGGTTATTCCTCACATCACTGATGAGATCAAGCGTCGTATCCAGTTGCTCGGTGCAACCAAGAAGTATGACGTAATCATCTCGGAGATTGGTGGTACTGTGGGTGATATCGAGTCATTGCCTTACATCGAGTCTGTACGTCAGTTGCGTAACGAGTTGGGCTACCAGAACTCAGTATTGATTCACTTGGCGTGGGTGCCTTATATGGCCGTTGCCAGCGAGTTGAAGACTAAGCCTACTCAGCACTCTGTTAAGGAGCTTCAATCTGAGGGTGTTCAGCCAGATGTATTGGTATTGCGTGCTGAGCACAGCTTGCCAGAGGAGGTACGCCGCAAGGTGGCATTGTTCTGTAACGTAACTCAGGACGCTGTTGTTGAGTCTGTTGATAAGCCAACAATCTATGAGGTGCCACTCAGTATGCGTGAGCAGCGTTTGGACGATGTTATCCTTCGCAAGTTGGGTGTGGTGGATAACGGTGAGCCAGATTTGTCATCTTGGCGCGAGTTTGTCGAGAAGGTAAAGAATCCTAAGAAGCGCGTTGAGGTTGCTTTGGTGGGTAAATATACCGAGCTTCCAGATGCTTATAAGTCAATCAACGAGTCATTCATCCACGCAGGTGCTGCTAACCACTGCAAGGTGAAGGTTCACTATGTAGCTGCCGAGAGCATCACAGCCGATAACGTGGCTGAGAAGTTGGGCGGTGTGTCAGGTATCTTTGTAGCTCCAGGTTCAGGTAGCCGTGGTTTCGAGGGTAAGTTGGAGGCTATCCGTTTTGCCCGTGAGAATAATGTTCCATTCTTTGGCGTGTGCCTTGGAATGGAGAGCGCTGTTGTTGAGTTTGCTCGCAATGTTTTGGGTATCAAAGATGCTCAGTCACGCGAGATGGATACTCAGACCAAGAGCCCTGTAATTGACATTATGGAGGAGCAGAAGAAGGTGATGGCTAAGGATGGTACAATGCGTTTGGGAGGCTTTGCTTGTACGTTGAAGAGCGGCTCTAAGATTGCTCAGGCTTATGGCAAGGAGTCTATCGTTGAGCGTCACCGTCACCGTTTTGAGTTCAACAGCAAGTATCTCGATGAGTTTGAGAAGGCTGGTATGATGGCTGTGGGTACTAACCCTGACACCGGTTTGGTAGAGGCTATCGAGTTGAAGAACCATCCTTGGTTTGTTGGTGTGTTGTTCAACCCAGAGTATCATAGCACGGTAGCGACACCTGCTCCGTTGTTTGTGGCGTTTGTTTCGGCTGCGTTGGAGTATCAGAAGAGTAAGACAGCAGAGGTAAAGGCTGCAAAATAATATAACCCTTTAACAATAAGAAATGGATAAGAAAACGATTATTGGAGTAGTACTTATGGCGATGATTTTCATCGGTTATATGGTATTTACATCCAAACAGCAGGCAGAATATCAGCAATATATAGAGCAAGTGCAGGCCGAGGAGCAGGCGCTTGCAGCTCAGCAGGAGGCTCAGCAGCCTCAGCCATCTGAGCTTAGTGATAGCCTTAAATTGGTAGCCGAGGAGTTGGCTGCGCAGCGCGAGGTGGCAATGTTTGGTGAGAACCTCATCGCTGCTCGCAATGGTGAGCAGACTAAGTTATCGATGTCGAACGACCTTTTGTCGTTGGATTTCTCGACACGCGGAGGTATGATGATCAAAGCCGTACTCGCCGATTATACCAAGTATGCACCTAAGGAGGAGCGCAACGAGGCTATCTCGTTGTTTGATCCTGAAACTGCGATGTTTGATATGGAGTTCTATGTGAAGAATGGACTCAACAATGTCAAGGTTAATACATCGGAGTATGTCTTCACTACCGAGGGCGTACGTTATGAGCAGGGTCGTCAGGTGTTGGTTATGCGACTTGATGTTGCAGCAGATGCTTATGTAGAGTATGAGTATGTGTTGTATGATGAGAAGCAGCCAGAGCGTGATTACTTGGTTGATTTCAACGTAAGATTGCAGAATCTCTCGCCTATTATGGCTCAGCAGTCAACCTTGGGTATGACTTGGAGCAACCGCACTTATCAGAACGAGCGTAGCTTCAAGACCGAGAATATGTACACCACACTCTCATATCGTCTGCCTGATGATGACGATGTTGAGGATTTGGGAATGAGCCAGGAGTCAAAGTCTAAGCAGGTGCAGAGCGAGATTAATTGGGTGGCTTTCCGCCAGCAGTTCTTCTCTCAGGTCTTCATCGCACACAACAACTTTGCTTATGCCGATATGGGCTTCACTACCGAGACTAAGGGCTCGGGTTATTTGAAGCACTATACTTCGCGTATGGGAGTGAACTATACTCCTCAGACCAGCGAGTATAACTTCTCAATCTATTGCGGTCCTAACAAGTATGCCGTACTCTCAGATGTGACAAACCCTCAGGGCGAGCAGATCGCTATGGAGCGTTTGATTCCACTCGGAGGATGGATGGTAGGTTGGTTCAACCGTTGGATTGTTATCCCTGTGTTTGACTTCCTGAGCAAGTATATTTCGAGCTTCGGTATCATCATCCTTATTTTGACAGTGTTGGTTAAGCTCTTGATTTTCCCATTGACCTATAAGAGCTACCTCTCGACTGCCAAGATGCGAGTTATTAAGCCCGAGATGGACGCTTTGAATGAGAAGTATCCACGTCAGGAGGATGCAATGAAGAAGCAGCAGGAGATGATGAAGATCTACCAGAAGGCTGGTATCAGCCCAATGGGAGGTTGCTTGCCTATGCTTATTCAGTTGCCTTTGTTGTGGGCTTTGTTCCGTTTCTTCCCTGTAAGTATCGAGTTGCGCGGTCAGTCATTTTTGTGGGCTGACGACCTTTCGTCTTACGATAGCATCTTGAATCTTCCTTTCACCATCCCATTCTATGGAGATCACATCAGCTTGTTCTGTTTGTTGATGTGTGCTGCGATGATTGGATTCTCGTATGTGAACTATCAGCAGAACTCGGCTGCATCGGGTCAGATGGCAGGTATGAAGTTTATGATGGTATATATGATGCCAGCTATGATGCTCTTCTGGTTTAATGACTACTCATCAGGTTTGTGCTACTACTACTTGCTCTCTCAGCTCATTACTATGATTCTTATGACTGGTATGCGTCGTTTTGTTGACGACGATAAGATTCGTAAGATTATGGAGCAAAATAAGGCTAAGCAGAAGAACAAGAAAAAGTCTAAGTTCCAGCTTCGTTATGAGGAGTTGATGCGCCAGCAGGAGGAGATGGCACGTCAGCAGGCAAATCGCAAATAGGCGATACCTTAATATAAGAAAAGCCCGAGGCATAGCTTCGGGCTTTTTATTTAGTGGGTGTGGGACAATATGAAAAGTTTGTCCTTATGTGCGGCTTTAAGTTTCCTGAGTTGTTATCAGTGAGATTACTCCGATGTGCGGCAAATCGCTGCGTCTGCTTGGAGTTGAGATTGAAGTTCATCAATTGATGAGAAACGCTGCTCGTCGCGAATCTTGCGAATGAGTGTCACCTTGATAATCTTGTCGTAAAGGTCGCCCTCGAAATCAAATATATGGGTCTCCAAAAGGCGTGTACGGCCATCAACCGAAGGGCGGAAGCCAATATTCGACATTGCACGGTATTGCTGGTTCTCTATATCGACGTATGAGAAATATACTCCGTTTTCGATGTTCTCAATCTTTTGAGCGTCGATATTGGCGGTGGGGAATCCCATTTTGCGTCCTAATTGCGCACCGTGAATTACTTTGCCTTCAATTACTTTCATCGGGACAGATTTGAGATTCTCTTAAATGTTTTGAGTGAGTTTTTGCACAAGTGCGAACTGAGAGAAGAACTCCTTGGCGAGTACTCGCAAAACGGTGTATGATGGGATCGCAAGCAACATACCCACGATGCCTGCCATATAACCAGCTATGAGAATTACTAAAAATACCTCCAATGGATGGGCTTTCACTCGCTCCGAGTAGATTGTAGGTTGGAGAACGAAATCATCAAAACCCTTAATGCAGAAGAGTGTGAAACCTATGGTAAGGAAGCTATTTACGGCCGTCATACCCTCGATAGGGGTGATGATACCAATCGAAGCCGACAGGATGCCACCCATCAACGGACCTGCATAGGGGATTACATTCATAATACCCATAATCAAGCCAATAAGTAGTGCGTTGTCGGTCTTCATTCCCAGAAGGACCATAACGGTCGAGATGACCAACATCAGGATGATGCTCTCGGTGAGGATTCCCGTAAAGTATCGCGCCAAAAGGTGGGTGATAGAGTCCAATGCTCGTGTCACATTCTCCTGCAATCGTGCGGGGAAGAGGTTTGTAATCATTGAGTAGAACAGACCATCCTCTTTAAGGAAAAAGAATGTGATAAACGAGATTGAGAAGACGGAAATCAGCATCGACAGCGTGAAGCCCACGATAGAGGTCACTGTGCTGTTGAGTGTGTTGTAGTTCACAAAGTCCTTCAACGACTCAATGAGTGTATCTGAGAGCGAGAAATGTGTCTCGGGGATGGCGAACGTGCGGCTCAGATATTGCTGAGCGTGGGCGATAGGCTCCTCGATAGAGGTCATCACTGACGAGAAGTCGAGCTGCGCAAACTCGTTAATCTTGCTAAATATAAGCGGAATAAATAGCGAGAAAAAGACCGAGAAGAGGGCTATGATGGCTATAAGAGTAATTGAAGCAGCCGCCCAGCGAGGGAATGGATACTTGCCGATATGTTGTCTTGATAGCCAATTAACCAATGGTCGGCCCATAATGGCCAGCACCGCAGAGACAAGGATGTAGATTACCACAGAACTGAAATACCATACCAAAAATAGTATGCCAGCTGTGGCAGCTATACCCACTACGAAGCGTAATATGTTTTGCGGTGTGATGGTCATCCTACTTTAACTATTTTTTTAGGCGTACGAGTGGAGTCTGAGAACCCTTCACTGGGTCTCCAATCTCAACCAACAACTCACTATCCTTTGGAACGAATACATCAATTCTTGAACCGAACTTGATGAATCCAAATACATCGTTCTGTCCAATTGGCTCACCTGTCTTCACATACGACACGATGCGGCGAGCGATAAGACCTGCTACCTGGCGGAAGAGAATCTTGTTGCCATCCTCCATCTTCACAACAGTTGTTGTGCGCTCGTTCTCGGTTGATGATTTAGGGTGCCAGGCAATCAAGAAACGGCCTGGGTGGTACTTATAATATTCCACCAAACCACCTACTGGTGACCAGTTCATATGGATGTTTGTTACAGACATAAAGATTGAAATCTGTAACATCTCCTGCGTCAAATACTCATCCTCATATACTACCTCTGTCACCACCACGCGACCGTCGCAAGGTGAGAAAACAAGCTCCTCGTCGTGAATCTTAACACGACGTGGCTCGCGGAAGAATGCTACGATAAAGAGCCAGAATGAGAATAGAATTGCGCCACTTATGATAAGTAGACCGATGCCATCGTTATGGCTCTGTAAATAATAGATAAGCAACCACAAAACGAGACAGATGAGTCCCGACACTGCGATGATTTTGTATCCCTCTTTGTTGATTTTCATATTGTTTAGGTTTTTAGGTTTCTTGCTTAAATAAATTCTACGATAACAAGGTAAATAAAGGCGAAAGGTACCGAGAAGATGAGTGCATCGAAACGGTCAAGCCATCCTCCGTGACCTGGGATGAAGCTGCCCGAATCCTTCACATCTACCGAACGCTTCAGCATAGACTCCACCAAATCGCCAAATACGCCTGTGATGGCGGCGATGAGTGCCAGTCCAATCCACATCGCTACATTTGCATCCAGCACCTTTGCGGCTACAAAGCCCATAGCCATAGCTCCCAAAAGACCTCCGAAGAATCCCTCCCACGACTTCTTGGGTGAGATACGCTCAAAGAGGCGGTGCTTGCCCAGCGTGATGCCGAACAGGTAGGCGAATACATCGTTAGCCCAGATGATGAAGATGTAGAGTATCACGCTCCAGGGCTTCCACTCTCCGTTACCCAACATCATTGGGAAGAAGGTAAGGAGTGCCATTGGCAGAGCCACATAAATCACACCTGCGTATGTAATACCCACATTTGCCATTGGGGTTGCACTCTTGCGGTAGAGCTCGAAAATCAGCGGCATAGGAATTAATATCATAAATGCCACCATTGCCACAACTGTGATTGCCAGAATTTCGTGCAATGCAGCCGCTGCCGCCACAATTATCAAGAAGCCTGCCAGCATACCTACAAAGCGTTGTGGTGATGTTCCCGCCTTCTTTGCCAGGCGGTAGAACTCCCACTCTCCGCCGAGTGTTATGGCAAGTAGCAGCAGTACAAATGTAAGTTTTGAGAATAGTGTTGCTCCAATCAGCGTAGCAACCATCACGATACCACTCAAGGTTCGTATTATAAAGTTCTTCAATTTATTCGACATCGTTCTTTTGGGTTTTGTGTGGTTAGTCTGCTACGGTCACGCCCTGCTGGGTGGGTGCTGCGACCTCGTTCTCCTGCTCTTTCTCTATTGTCTGCGCCGACTTGCCCAGTATTGGCTCAATATCCTCGGCATAGATTGTCTCCTTTTCCAGCAAAAGGTCGGCCATCTGATTAATCTTGTCGTTGTTCTCCTCGATAATCTGGCGGGCGCGGTTATAAGCCTCCTCCAATATGCGGCGAACCTCGTTATCAATCTCGATGGCGGTGTTCTCGCTATAAGGTTTTGTAAAGGTATCGCGGGTACCCGCAGCGTCGTAGAAACTGATAGGGCCAATCTTCTTGCTCATACCATAATATGCTACCATAGCGTAGGTCATCTTTGTAGCTCGCTCCAAGTCGCTCAATGCGCCAGCTCCGAGAGTGCCGTAGTTCACCTCCTCGGCTATGCGACCACCCAACAGACCTGCCAACTTATCCTGCAATACAGCATCAGTAACGTGTACTCGCTCCTCATCGGGCACCGACCACGTAGCACCCAAACTGTTGCCACGAGGAATTACAGTAACCTTCAACACTGGGTCGCACTCCTTCAACTTCCACATCACAGTGGCGTGACCCGCCTCGTGGATAGCAGTTGCGCGGCGTTCCTCGAATGACATTGTCTTGTTGCGCTTCTCCAATCCGCCCACAATGCGGTCGATGGCGGCCATAAAGTCATCACGCTCGACAGCCTTTTTATTGTTTCGTGCTGCAATCAATGCAGCCTCGTTACATACGTTAGCGATATCAGCTCCCGAGAAACCTGGTGTCTGCTTAGCCAAGAACTTACGGTCGATGTTGCCGTCGAGTTTTATGTTGCGAAGGTGTACATTGAAAATCTCCTCACGCTCCTTCACATCTGGTAGACCCACCTCAATCTGGCGGTCGAAGCGACCTGCACGCATCAAAGCCTTATCCAAAATATCGGCGCGGTTTGTCGCTGCCAATACGATTACACCAGCATTGGTCTGGAAACCGTCCATCTCGGTGAGCATCTGGTTGAGAGTGTTCTCGCGCTCGTCATTACCCGAGAAGCCTGCGTTTTTGCCTCGCGCACGACCAATGGCATCAATCTCGTCGATAAAGACAATGCAAGGGGCCTTCTGCTTAGCCTGCTCAAACAGATCTCTTACTCGTGACGCACCTACACCAACGAACATTTCGACAAAGTCCGAACCTGAAATCGAGAGGAATGGAACATTTGCCTCGCCTGCTACGGCTTTCGCCAAAAGGGTCTTACCAGTTCCCGGAGGACCTACGAGTAGTGCACCCTTTGGAATCTTGGCTCCCAACTCGCGGTATTTATCTGCCTTGCGGAGGAAATCCACAATCTCCATAATCTCAACCTTGGCCTCCTCCAAGCCAGCCACATCCTTGAATGTGACGCGCTTGTCTTTGTCCTCTTTGTTGAACTCCTGGGCGCGGGCCTTGCCCACATTCATAATGCCGCCACCAGCGCCACCGCCGCCACGCATCATTCCTCTGATGAAGAAGAACCAGATGCCGACGAAGAATACCCAAGGCAGGATGTTAATGATGGTTTCACCCCAACTGTGGCTATCGTTAATATACTCAACGCTCACAGGATTCTTGTCGAGTTCTGACTCGGCAACCGACTCCTTGACGTCGCGGTCTAAAATATCTACTGAACCGATGGTGAAGGTGAGCTGTTTGCCGTGCTCGGGGATATTCTTAAAACGATTATCCTCATCCGAGTTGCGATAGTGGTCAATAGCCTCCTTGGTAAGATATACCTCGGCGGCATTTTTGTTAATAACCTTGATACGTTCAACCTCTCCCTTGCGAATCATTTCGCCCACAGTGTTCCACTCTGTGGCAACGGGCTCCGATGAGCCACCTCCGAAGAACGAGTAGCCGATGATGATTAATATTATCGCCGCCCAGACCCACATAAAGTTGAATCGGACATTGATGCGGACATTTTTAGGATTGTTTCTTTGTTGTTTAGCCATACTTTACAGTTCGTAATCGTATTTCTTGATTGGGGCATCTGCCCATAACTCCTCCAATTTGTAGTACTCTCTGAGCTCGGTCTGGAAAATGTGTACAACTATATCCGAGTAGTCCATAGCGATCCAAAAAGCATTCTGCTGACCCTCGATGCGCCATACTTTTTCGCCCAATTTTTCGAGCATAGCCTGCTCAACTCCGTCGGCGATACCTGCAACCTGAGCTGTTGAGTCGGCGTTACATACTACAAAATGCGAGCAAATCGCACCATCAAAACCTGTGAGGTCCAATGATACAATATCCTTACCTTTTTTATCCTGAATTGCTGTAACAATGGTTTCAATCATTTTTTCCATTTTCTATTCTATTTTTCTGCTTTTTTATTGTATTAGTTGCGCTATAAAAGGATGATAATTAATCACTCCTTGCTATAACTTTGCAAAGATACATTTTTTTTGTGACACTGCGAAATAATTTACCCTCTGTCTTCTGGTTAAAATGAGGTTTTTTGTTGCCTCAATCTATCAAAAATCGTGAAAAAAATAAAAAAGGCTGCTAACGCCAGGGTTAGTCAGCCTCTTTTTGGTGTTATGTATTGCCCTTAGCGAGCCGCCTTTTCCATTGCTATTTTCTCGGAAATGGTCTGTTCGAGAGCTGTAATGATGGATGTCTTGACGTAGGTGCGTCGTATGGCGATGGCTATGCGTCGCGATGTGGCCGACTTGGCCAAAGTCTTGATTTGACGCTGGCGCGAGGCTGGGATATACTCCAACGCCATCTCGGGAATAATGGTCATACACGAGGTGCAATCCACGATTCTCATCAGTGTGTCGAGCGAGCCCGACTCGAAGTAGTAATTTGCTGGTACACTGCGTCGTGCCTGGCAGAGTTCCAAAATCTGGTCACGCATACAGTTTCCCTGACTCAGCAGGATAAGGTCTTTCATATCGATATCCTCGATGCGGATGTTGGTGCGTTCAAACAGTGGGTTTGAGGGCGATACATAGGCGTAGAATGTGTCGCTAAATAGGTCGCGCTCTAAAATGCCTTCGCCGCAGGTGCCACTTGCCACCAGCGCAGCATCAATTTTATCACGTTTCAAGGCCTCTACGATGTCGGCCGTAACCATCTCTCGAATCTCTAATTCCACACGCGGATACTGCTTCACAAAATCGGGGATGAATTTATGAAGAAGGTATGGTGCGATGGTGGGGATTACGCCCAATCGGAGCTTGCCTGCTGTTTCGCCTTTGAGCTCTGCAACTGATTCACGGATAGTGTTATAGGCTTTCAGTGTCTCTTGAGCCTGGGCAATTACAACGGCTCCCGCTTCGGTTGGGATAACGGGTTTTTTTGAACGGTCGAGCAGTACAACTCCGAGCTCCTCTTCGAGCGCTTTTATCTGCATTGAAAGCGAGGGTTGGGTCACAAAACAATGCTCCGAAGCAGCCGAAAAACTACCGCAGTTGGCCACTTCGATTAGGTATTGAAGCTGAATAATAGTCATAGGTTTTTGTTTGTTTTTCCTTACAAATGTATAAAAAAAAATTATACTTTCAAACTTTTTTGGAGTGTAGATTTTAATTTTCTATTTTTGTAGGATAATATATGTATAGCGGAGTTTTTAATCCGCCAGATGCAAAACAGAAAACAAGAAAACAAAAAACATAAAACAATGGGAAAAATTATTCTTACGGGCGATCGTCCCACCGGAAAACTTCATTTGGGCCACTATGTAGGCTCGTTGCGTCAGCGTGTTGAGTTGCAGAACTCAGGTTTGTTTGAGAAGATTTTTATTATGATTGCCGATGCTCAGGCTTTGACCGATAATGCCGATAATCCAGAGAAGGTGCGTCAGAATATTATCGAGGTGGCATTGGATTACCTCTCGTGTGGCATCGATCCAACCAGATCGACAATCTTTATTCAGAGTATGATTCCAGAGCTTACCGAGCTTGCTTTCTACTATATGAACTTGGTAACTGTGGCTCGTTTGGAGCGTAACCCAACGGTCAAGACCGAGATTGTAATGCGTGAGTTTGGTAAGTCAATCCCTGTCGGATTCTATACCTACCCAATCTCTCAGGCTTCGGATATCACAGCTTTCCGTGCTACAACAGTGCCTGCGGGTGCTGACCAGGAGCCTATGATTGAGCAGACTCGTGAGATTGTTCACAAGTTTAACTCTATCTATGGCGAGACTTTGGTTGAGCCAGAGATTATGTTGCCTCAGAATGCAGCCTGCTTGCGTCTGCCAGGTACAGACGGTAAGGCCAAGATGTCGAAGTCGCTCGGTAACTGTATCTACCTTTCGGATAGTCCCGAGGATTTGCGCAAGAAGGTTATGAGTATGTACACCGACCCAAATCACTTGCGTATCGAGGATCCAGGTTCAGTTGAGGGTAACTGTGTATTTACATATCTCGACGCCTTCTCTACGACCGACCACTTTGCTGAGTTCTTACCCGAGTATGCTTGCCTTGACGAGTTGAAGGAGCACTACAAGCGTGGTGGTTTGGGTGATGTGAAGTGTAAGAAGTTCCTCTATGCTGTCTTGCAGCAGATGTTGGAGCCTATTCGTGCACGTCGCAAGGAGTACGAGCAGGACATCGAGGGTGTGTATGAGATTTTGAAGAAGGGTTGTCAGGTAGCTCGTGCTGAGGCAGCCGAGACTTTGGATATGGTTCGTCGTTCGATGAAGATTAACTATTTCGAGGATGCCGAGCTCATTCGCCAGCAGTCGGAGGCCTACAAGAGCGTAAAGTAACAATATAATGTTGAAAAAATTCAAGAAGCACCTATCTCAATGGGTGCTCAACATTGTGCGTCGTTTGAGCAATCGACTGACAAATCGTCAGTTGATTGCTCTGCTCGCTGTTGTAGTGGGTCTGTTGGCTGGCTTGGGTACTTGTGTCTTTGAGTGGTTGCTCCACGGCGTACGCTCGGCACTAGTGACCTGGTTTCCGGTTGATAGGGCGCAGATACTCTATCTAATCTACCCAGCCATCGGTATCGTGTTGGCGACACTTTTTGTTAAATATATCGTTCGTGACGAGATATCGGAGGGCGTGACACGAGTGTTGTATGCAATGTCGCGAGGCGATTCGCGCATCAAGTCTCACAACTGCTGGACCTCGATTGTCGGAGGTGCGACAACCATCGGTTTTGGTGGTTCGGTGGGTCCCGAGGCTCCAATCGTACTCACAGGCGCCGCCATAGGTTCCAATGTGGGTAAGATGGCGCAGCTTAACTACAAGGATCTCACACTCTTGCTCTGTTGTGGCGCGGGCGCAGCCGTAGCGGCAATCTTCAAGGCGCCGATTACGGGAGTGGTCTTTGTGTTGGAGATTTTGATGCTCGGCATCACTTCGGCTTCGGTCTTCCCGCTATTGTTGGCCTCGGTGACAGCTACAACCACTGCGCTGGTATTTCGTGGTTTTGATCCGGTGTTTGCAGTGTCGCTTGGCGAGGCTGATGCCTTTTTGATTAAGCATATTCCGTTGTATGCCCTGCTGGGTGCGTGCTGTGGCTTGATGTCGTATTACTTCACGTCTGTGAACTCGTTTGTCGGTTCGTTTGTGAAGAAGATTTCGACTCAGACCAAGCGTTGGATATTTGCAGGTGTGGTGCTGGGTGTGTCGATTTTCATTTTCCCACCGCTTTATGGCGAGGGTTACGAGGGTATGACTGCCTTGATGCACGGTAATGTGGCGGCATTGTTCAATAATTCACTCTTCTTTAAGTTTAGCCATATCGAGTGGGTAGCCATCATCTATGTTGCAGCCATTATGTTCTGCAAGGTGTTGGCTATGGCTACCACCAACGCCTCAGGCGGTGTGGGTGGTACGTTTGCCCCTTCGCTCTTTGTGGGTGCGTTTATGGGTGCCATCGTGGCGCTTGTGTGTAACGCTCTCTTTGATTGGAATGTGTCGATTGTATCATTCACGCTGGTTGGAATGGCTGGTGTGATGGCGGGCGTGATGAAGGCTCCGTTGACGGCAATCTTCCTTATCGCCGAGCTCTCTAATGGTTACGGGTTATTCATCCCACTGATGATTGTGGCGGGTATAGCCTATGCAGTGGATTTTGCTTTGGATAGAGACTCAATCTACACCAAGCAGTTGCGTATGCGAGGTGAGCTTCTGACTCACGATAAGGATCAGTCGGCCTTTGTATTCTTGAAGTTAGAGGAGTTGATGGAGACTGACTTTATCCAGATTAAGGAGAATATGACGTTGGGCGATATTGTCAATATCATATCGTCTGCACGCCGTAATATTTTCCCCGTAGTGGATGGTAAGGATAAGTTGTTGGGTGTGGTGCAGCTCGATGATCTGCGTGAGGATATGTTCAAGCAGGAGAAGTGGGGTCGTTCGATTATTCATTATATGATCCAACCACCTTACAAGATTCTCCAACGCGAGCAGGTGCAGAGCATCTTGCCACGTTTCGAGGAGAACAATACCTGGATGTTGCCTGTGGTCGATAAGGAGAATCACTACTTGGGATTCATCTCCAAGTCACGCATTTTGAACGCTTATCGTGAGGCGCTGGTTAAGATTTCGCACTAATGGCAGATATTAAAAACATAGTTTTCGACTTTGGTGGGGTGCTCATTGACTGGAATCCGCGCTATCTCTATCGCTCCTATTTTGGTGGCGATGAGCAGAAGGTGGAGTGGTTCTTGGCTAATGTCTGCACCTATCCTTGGAATATACAGATGGATGGTGGTAAGCCCTTTGCTGAGGGTGTGGCCGAACTTACGGCCGAGCATCCCGAGTGGGCCGATGCCATCGAGGTCTATCACACTCGTTGGGCCGAGATGATTGGCGGCGAGGTGGAGGGTACAGCCTCATTGGTGAGCCGCTTGAAGCAGGCTGGCTATCGTGTCTTTGGTTTGACCAATTGGTCGATGGAGACCTATCCCCTGATTCGTGATAACTACGAGGTCTTTTCCCTTTTCGAGGGCGTTGTTGTGTCGGGCGAGGAGCATCTGTTGAAGCCCGAAGCGAGGATTTATCGCTGTTTGCTCAATCGCTACGGTCTGAACGCAGAGGAATCGGTATTTCTGGATGATAATGCCGACAACGTGGCGGGTGCCGAGGCTGTGGGAATGGAGGCTATCCGTTTCGAGAGCGCAGAGCAGGCCGAGCAGGAGTTGAAGTCGCGTTTTGGAATAGAACTTTAAGCAAGACTAACCTAATATGAAAAGTAAAATTTTATCTCTCATTGCGCTTCTGTGTGTGGCAATGCCCGCTTTTGCGCAATTGACAATTGACAAGCAGACGCTTTTGCCATCGTTTGCTGTCGATGGTAAGACTATGATTACTCCTCCTGCCGAGGGTCTGTGGGGCGTAGCTACCAAGTGGGATAATGATTGGATGTCGGACTGGGTCTATGCTTCACCCAAAAAGATGGAGCAGAGTGGCGAGTGGACAATCCTCATTGGCGAGATGGAGATTGATGGCGGCGTGATGTTTGTGCGCGATAGCTATCGTCAGTTGAAGGATGGTTTGGTGCAGTGTCGCCGTCGCTACGAGTGGCGTGGAGGCAAGACGCTTGAAGGTGTAAACCTCTCGGTGCGTTGGCGTATGAAGGGCGATAAGATGCAGACTTTTGTGCCAGGTGTGATCTACTATGGTAATAAGAATGGTGCGAAGATTAATCCTAATATCATCCCTGTATATAACGGCCAGGTAGGTGAGTTTGCTATCTTCGAGGATCACCGTTATCCTATTCCATTTGTGATGTTGGAGAATGTCAGCGAGGGCTGTGCTGCGGCTCTGCATACTACGCCAAGCCCTGTGCGTGGTGCGGTGCTTAGCGATCAGTGGTGGTCGATGGGTGTTGAGGCCGAGGATGGCTACACTGACTTTGTGTTGTATTCGGGTCCTATCGGATATAATGGTCAGCACTCGGTGGCTAAGGCTTTGCAGCATCGTCCGATGAAATATACCGATACATATATCAATATGGAGCCAGGTAGAGTGGTCGAGAAGGAATTCTATGTTGAGTTGTATCCCATCCAGTCCGAGGGAACCGGCTTCCAACGTCCGATTTATACAGCTTTGGATATCTATAAGCCTTATGATGCCAACTCATTTGCCGAATTCCAGACAATCATCGAGGAAAAATATCGCTTTGCTAAGAATCGTTGGATTGATTTCGGTGGCGAGGCTGTCGGCTTCGATATGTATGAGCCATCGTTGCAGCGCGAGATTGTGATGGGATGGTGTGGTCAGGCTGCATCGCCAGGTTATGCTTTGCAGGTGTTGGCAGAGCGTCTGGATGATGATGCCATCGAGGATATGGTTCAGCGTTCGTTGGATTTCCTTTCGACCTATCCTGTGGATGAGATGTCGGGAATGTTCAAACTCAGATACAATGGTTCGATATATCACGGTAGCGATCACGTTTCGTGCGGCCAGGGTATGTACAACATCGCCAAGGCGATTGTGGCAGCGCGTAAAAACAAGCGTTACGATAGCTCGAAGTGGGAGGAGTTCCTGCGCAAGGCGTGTGACGGCCAGGCGCGTCGTATTTTGGACGATGGCTGGTCGCCACGCTCAACCGATGAGGCATTCTATGTGGCTCCGCTGGTGATTGCCTCTAAGCTCTTCAAAAACAAGCAGTATCTGGCTGCTGCCGAGAAGGCTACGCAGCTCTATGCTGATCGCCATTTGAAGATGGATGGTTGCTATTGGGGTGGTACGTTGGATGCTACTTGTGAGGATAAGGAGGGCTCGTGGGCTGCGTTCCAGGCCTTTGTAAATATGTATGAGCAGACCAAGGAGCAGAAGTATCTCGATTGGGCCAAGCACGCGATGGATGTCTGCCTGAGCTATGTCGTGGTGTGGGATATTCCTCTGCCAGCAGGTCGCCTTGCAGATTTCAACTTCCGTTCTACGGGTTGGACTGTGGTGTCGCCTCAGAATCAGCATATCGATGTCTATGGAGTGTTGTTTGCTCCCGAGGTGTATCGTATGGGTAAGTATTTGAAGGATGAGCGATTGTGTGATTTGTCGAAGGTTATGTACCGTACTTGCTTCCAGCTTACCAACGCCTATGGTTCGCAGGGTGAGCAGTTGCAGCAGACAAATTTTGCTCAGCACGGCGATATGAGCAACGTCTATAAGTTGCGTGGAGGCTATTCCGAGGGTTGGACAGTGTTCTGGATTACTGCTCACTTCCTCAACGCTGCGGCGAGATTCCAGGAGATGGGTGTCGAGCCATAGCGAAGGCAATATAAAGAAAAAGGTGACGAAACATCGTCACCTTTTTCTTGTTGGTTCTGAATTATTAACCCCGCTTAAAATACATCTGCCCAAATGTAGTACAACATAAATCCGCCAGCGATGAGTTTCATCTCTGTGCCGACAATGAACGAGAGCAAAGAGCCAAAACCTACTACAATAGCCTTGCGCAGAGTGTGTTTCTTGCCAATTAGTTCTCCTATTACGGCTCCCGCAAAGGGCCCCAGGATGATTCCAATCGGACCAAAGAAAATCATTCCTGCAATGACTCCAATCGTGGCGCCTATGCTTCCGGCTTTTGTTCCTCCAAATAGTTGGCTGAAATAGGCGGGGAGGATATAATCAAAAATTATGACTATAATAGAGATAACTCCCCATAGCCATAATTGTGATGTTGTGATTTCAGAAGCGGTTGTGAAATAGGCGCAAAGCAATCCCGCAAACGAGATGATAGTGCCTGGTAGAATGGGCACAACAGCCCCCAAAAGTCCAATGATGCTACATAGAATAGCGCTTATGGCCAACAAAGTATCCATTATTTCACCAAACGGTTTGTCTCAGAATCGGGGAATACAACCCAAGGCTTGAAGGTCTTGGCCTCCTCGAAGTCGAGCAATGCGTAGGATACGATGATTACCAAATCATCCACCGCAACTTTGCGTGCCGCAGCACCATTGAGGCAGATGCAGCCGCTGCCGCGCTCGCCCTTGATGATGTATGTCTCGAAACGCTCGCCGTTGTTAATATCCAAAATCTGGACCTTCTCGCCCTCAATCATATTGGCTGCGTCCATCAAATCCTCGTCGATGGTGATGCTGCCCACATAGTTGAGGTTAGCCTGCGTAACTCTTACGCGATGAAGTTTTGATTTTAATACCTCAATCATCATAACTATTTGATTCTTACGTTGTCAATAAGTCTAATCTCGCCAGCCTGCACTGCGATGCAACCCTGGATGCGGTCGCTCTGCTCCCACTTCTCGACCTGCTGCATTGTGAGTGCATCCACTGATTGGAAGTAGATTACCTTCAAGAGAGGGTTCTTCTCCACCTCCTTGGTTACCCAAGCGGTGAGCTCGGCAGGTGAGAGTGAGTCAATCTTGCTTGCGCACTGCGAGATTACCTCATAGATGTGAGGAGCAGCTGCGCGGTGAGCTTCGTCAAGTAGCGTGTTGCGAGATGAGAGAGCCAATCCGTCGGTATCACGGATGATAGGGCACTCCACGATCTCAACGCCCATTCCGAGCTGCGCAATCATAGCCTTGATTACGGCAATCTGCTGAAAATCTTTCTCTCCGAAGTAGGCCTTCGCAGGATTTACAATCTCGAACAGACGGCTCACAACCTGAGCCACACCATTGAAGTGGCCTGGGCGTGTTGCACCCTCCATCACCTTGTCCACCTGACCAAAGTCAAACTGACGGGTGTCGGGCTCGGGATATATTTCCTCGACCGATGGCATCAAGATGTAGTCTGCGCCAGCAGCCTCCAACAAGGCCTCGTCGGCTTCGGGTGTGCGAGGATAGTTTCTTAAATCGTTCTTATCGTTGAATTGGGTGGGGTTGACAAATACACTTACCACCACCGTTTTGCACTCCTTGCGTGCTTTCTCTACAAGTGAACGGTGTCCGGCGTGAAGCGCACCCATTGTGGGGACGAAGCCTACGCCTGATTGGTCGATTGAAGAGAGTTCTTGTTTGAGTTCGTTTACTGTATAAAATGTTTTCATTTTTATAGACCTTTAACCCTATAAAACTGCGGCAAAGTTATATAATAATATCGGAATTAAAAATTTCGCACCCCGATAATAATCAAATATAACAAAAAAAGTTCCTCTTTTTGGGAGGAACTTTTTAACAATGCTATATGCCCGTTAGTTGAGCGATGGGAGGAATGACCACTCCTTAGAGTAGTGCAACATCTGCTCGATGTAGTTAGTCTTAGCGACGAGTTTTACATCGACAATCTCACCATTGTTCTCTACCAACTCATAATCAGGATTTACAAAGCCGCTGTAAGGCTCGATGCCGAGCTTGTTGTAGCGCTCCAAAACCTCCTTGTGAAGCTCTGGGTCAATCTTTACAGCATACTCCTCTACGAGCTTGCGGCCAGCCTCGTAGTCGCCTGTTGACTTGATGCGCTGTACCTCGAACAAGAGCTCGCCAAAGAGCTTACGAAGAGCCTCGAAATCGTTCACTACGATATATGACTTGCCATCCTTCTTTACCCACTCAATGACGTTATCCTTCTTACCCTTCTCATAGCACCACTCGGCGATGAGCTTGCGGTTACGCATATGCGACTCCTCGACATTCTTGCCAAGCTCGATGCGTGAGAGCTGGGTCATAATACCATTCATAATATAGTCTGCATACTGAGCCTTTGCTACGTCGAGCGATGGGATGAGGCCAATCTCAACCATCTTAGGGTCGCCCAAGTAGTAAAGACCAAAGAGGTCGGCGCGTGTCTCCTCCAAAGTAGATGTGTAGCTTTTGAGCTCGCCACCCTTAACGCCTGGTGCCAACTGGCCTGAGCCGTGACCCAAGCATTCGTGGAGGTCGGTGTGGAGGTCGTCACCCAACTTGCCATACTCGGCGATGCGAGCGCGGTCCTCCTCGCGGAGCATAAACTCCTCGTTGAAGCCGTTGCCCTGAGCCGCCTTGTCGTAGGCATAGGTAATGTTGTCGATTGTCACAGACTTTGAACCATACTCCTTGCGAATCCAATCTGCATTTGGAAGGTTAATACCGATAGGTGTAGCAGGGTAGCAGTCGCCACCGAGCATAGCCACAGTGATAACCTTTGCCGATACGCCCTTCACCTCCTTCTTGCGGAATGCTGGGTTGATAGGAGCATTATCCTCGAACCACTGAGCATTGGCAGCGATAATCTGGGTACGGCGGCAAGCTGTGCTATCCATAAAGTTTACGGTACCCTCCCACGATGCCTTGCGGCCGAGTGGATCGCCGTAGTCCTCGATAAAGCCATTCACGAAATCTACGTTTGACTGGTTATCGCCCACCCACAATACGTTGTAGCGGTCGAACTCGCGCAAGTCGCCTGTGCGGTAGTAGTTCACCAAAGCGTTGATGATGCTCTTCTGAGGCTCCTCAGCCACACCAGCAGCCTTGTCCAACCAGAAGATAATGTTCATAATGGCGTCAGAGTACATACCACCCATCTTCCAGGTGCGCTCTACGATATTGCCCTGCTCATCCTTAATGAGCTTTGAGTTCAAACCGTAAGAGATAGGGCGTGGGTCGTTCTCGTCAATCATCTTAGCGTAGAACTTCTCCACCTCGTCCATAGTCACACCCTCATAGTAGTTGCACGCCGACTCAGTGACCATATCCACACCGTCGGTCTGGTTAAGACGGCTTGCATAGAGCTCATTGTTGAAGATGATTTCGAGCAACAGCTCCTTCTCGATAGGCAACTCCTTGACATATTTATCTACCTGCTGAGCGAACCACTCGCGTGAGAACTCAGGGTGAAACTTGTCGTTAGAGTAGTGGTGGTGGATACCGTTGGCAAACCACACCTTCTTCAAATACTTCTCCATCGACTTGAACTCCTGCTCCTCGCGGTTACCCTCGTAGTTGGTGTAGATATCCTCCAACGCACGACGGATTGTAAGGTTGTACTTAAAGTTTTGGTCGAAAAGGATGTCACGACCGCACTTTGTAGCCTGAGCCAAATAGTAGATTAATACCTTCTGATTCAAAGGCAACTCCTCGAATCCTGGTACCTCATAGCGCAAAACCTTGATGTCGTCAAAGCGATCTACAATCCAAGATGTAGAATCAGCCTGCTGCTCCTGATCGGCGAGTTTGCTGTCGCACGATGAGAGCGATAATGTTGTTATAACCATAGTCATCGCAATTAAGATTGCATTCTTCATTTTCATAACTTTTTGGGTTGTTAAAGTGAATATTTGGGTCCAAAGTTATCGAAAAAAACAGACAATGCCTAATTTCCAGCAAAAAACAAGCAGATTTACGGCTTGTGGACCGAAAATCTGCCTATTTTATGTATTGTGAAAAGTTTTATAGCTTACACGCTGCGCTACGAGCCTCAAACCAAGGGTTGTGCAAATCTTCCTTGTTGTAGCAAAGGGTTTTGCCATCGGGGTAGGAGATAGTGCTACCGCCTGCCTCTGCCAATATTAACTCGCCTGCTGCGGTATCCCACTCATAGGTGTTGGTTGTGCGGACGTAATAGTCGATTGTGCCCTCAGCCAGCAAGCAAAACTTATAGGAACTACCCTGCTCGATGACTTTCAAATCGGGGTAAGACTTTCGAATCTGGTCTATGCGGTCGTGGGTTTCGGGTGTCTGATGCGAACGCGACACTGCAATACGCAACTCTTCGTGAGAGGCTGAGCTCAGTGGCAAGCGCTCCATCATCTGCTCGATCTGTTGCTGACTTAGCATTGGACCCTCTTGTGGTTTTATGTCGCGGATGAGATATGCACCCAAGCCGCGGGCTGCAACATACATCTTGCAATGATATGGAACATACAACGCCGAAGCGATGCACTCGTTGTTCATCATCAGGGCAATGTTTACTGTAAATTCGTTGTTACCTTTGATAAATTCCTTGGTGCCATCCAATGGATCGACTACGAAAAACATCTCCCAATTACGACGCTCGTCGTAGAGCATTTCACGACCCTCCTCACTAAGAACCGGTATGGGAGTAGGACCTAAACACTCCTTGATGGTATTGTGGGCCATTTTGTCGGCGATAGTGATGGGCGTGTGGTCGCTTTTTAAGTTGATGTCGTAGTCGTCACTCTTGTATATCTTCATTATGGCAGCACCAGCCTTCACTGCCGCATTGAAGCATTGCGGCAATAGATACTCTCTGATTTGTTTGTCTAAAACTGTTTGCTCACTCATTCCTGTCTGCTTTTTTTATTTTTTGTAAAGATAACAAGAAATTATGAAATATTAAATTTTCTCGGCTTAAAAAACATCGTGATATTACTTATCTGACATAAGATTGCCCGAACCGAACAGTTCTCAACCTGCCACTTCTGGAAAATATAGCGTGACGAGGTGAAAAGTAGCAGAAAACATAGCAGCGTGGCTATGGCAAGCCTTGGGGAAAGAAGTAGGGCGAGCAGGGTGAAAGAGATGGTAAATAGTGAAGTCAAGACCACACCAGCTCCGCGCGATAGTCGTTTGTTGTGGTTCCTGATGCAGGCCAGTGGCGAGTGTAGGCATAGCGTGGCTTTGCGGGGGATAAGGTGTGGGGTATCTATTGAGAACCCGCCCCGTGAGATGAGTGAGTCGCGATGAAAAACATAACAGCGAGCAAAGGTGTTGCTGTAAAGGAGTTCGTGGTGGCGGAGAGATGAGTCCGAGAGTGTGATGGCAAGTGTCTCGATGGTGTGAGGCATCAGACTGAGAGTTCTGTCAAGAGGAATGATGTAGTCGTATGCCGTAAATGAGAGGGCTGTATTTAGAGCCTCGCAATAGTCGGTGGTGGAGCAATCGACCATAACCAGGCGCCGAAACACTCTACTTGTTGAGCGGTAAAGATTATTAATCCGCGGTGTCGTGATTTCGCGGTAGGGCGAGTGGTTTACGCTCACCATTCGGTAGTGTTTGATGATTGCCTCCACGGCTTGTGGATGCTGTGCGGAATTTATGGTTAGTATCACCTCATAGCGGTTGTATGTGCTGCCGAGCAGTTGAGAGATGTGGGCGATATCTCTGATGTTGTTGCAGATGATGGAAAAGCCTATGAATCCGATTGATTCGCAGTATCCGCCCACCTCGCGAAAGATGTCTTGATGGAGATGTGCTGCTCGGGAGATGAGCCAAGTGCGGTAGATGACCAGTATTGACCATAGGCTCAGTATGAGCAGGTAGGCCATATCAATAAATGGGAGCAAAGGGTAGTTCATACTTCTATGTTAGCTGTCGTTTGTATGATGCGATTAGATGTTCGGCATAGCGGCTTTCGTCGTCGGCCACGATTGCTTTGATGGTCTGGATGGAGTAGCCCTCCACTGCCAGGTGGCGGCAAAGTTTTAACCTCTTGGCCCTGGACATTGAGCTCAATCTCTCCTTGACGGCGCGGTTGCGCAGTGGTCGTTTGAGTTGTATGAGGGTGTAGATGGCCTCGTCGCGCGTGCTGTGGCTATCGCAATTTGAGATTATGTTGTAGAGTTGTTGATTGGCTATGTTGGTGCCAAAGTTGCGGGCGATTGCCAATCCGAGCATTTGTAAATTAGGGTTTGTACTCTCCACAAGGGGTTCAAATATTATCGATAGTCGGCCCCGGCGTATGAGCGCAATAATGCGGACAATATCAAGCGGTTGTAGCTTTGTGTGGAGTGCTGAAATAATCTGAATGGCTTGTGTCGGGTGGGTGGCAAGCGAAGAAATCAGATGGCTGCTGCGAATGTGGGTGTTTGAATAGCGTAAATCTCTTTTTAGAAGCGGTGAATCATCTTCTGCCCAGCAAAGTGAGCCATATTGAGCCAGAAGGCTACAACGTCGATGGCTGGGTGTGAGCCTTAATCTTTTGACTATGTGTTTATCTATACGGTTACGTTTTACGATGCGTTGGATGACCTGCTCGTCGCAACCGTAGGTGTGGCGTATCACCGAGTGAAGTGCCTGGGCAAGAATCTTGCGCTGCTTGTGGGTGGAGGCTACGATGAGACGTGCTGCCGAGTTGTCGTTATGAAGAATGGCTGCGATGATGAGCGAGAAGAATGTATCGTGTAGAGTAGAATATTTCCCCACCTTTTGGAGTGATGAGATGGTAAAAAAGAGTATAATCACACTCGTGGCAATTATGTATGTAGCGTAGAAAATATCCATTCTTCTAAACTCGCATTACAACTGTTTTAGTATGGCCTGGGTCTTGTTGTAGAGTCGGTGTAAAGATATGGGAAATGTCATATACTGGTCAATGCCTCCCTCCAATAGGCTTAGGATTGTTTGCTCGGCTTGTTGCCACGCTATGACAAAAATGGCAGGCGAGGAGATGCGATTTGGCCTGAGGCGAGGAATTAGTTGTGAACCATTGATGAGGGGCGAAATAGAGAGAAGAATCACTATCGCTGGTCTTGTGCTTTCTACGGCATCGATGGTCTGTTCTTCTGTGTGGCAGCAGGTGACTGTGCATCCCAATGTGCGTACTACCTCTTTTACAAGTGTAGCAGCTTCACTATTGGTGGAGTATATCACTATGTTTTTCTGTGTCATCAGATTCAGGCTTCTGCTTTTTTTGAGGTATTTGCCTTGTCAAAGCATTGAAAACGGAGAAAATGTCAAACTAAAAATGTGCCAAAGCGTAAATAATTGAAAAAAAAGAGTGTTTATGCTTGTGTTGAGAATATTTTTTGTATATTTGCAGGCCGAATTTCGGCAAAAATGTAATTTATATTAAGAATAATGTACGTTATAGTAGAGATCGCAGGTCAGCAGTTTAAGGCTGAGAAGGGTCGTAAGCTCTATGTTCACCGTCTTCAGAACGACGAAGAGTCGTCAGTGAGCTTCGACAAAGTCCTGCTTGTAGACAACGACGGTCAGGTAAAGGTAGGTGCACCTGTAGTAGAAGGCGCCTCAGTTAAGTGTAAGGTCTTGAAGCACCTCAAGGACGATAAGGTCTTGGTGTTCAAGAAGAAGCGTAGAACGGGTTATCAGAAGTGCAACGGTCACCGTCAGTACTTGACTCAGATTCTCGTGGAGGATATTGTTGCATAATTAAAAAGTTTAGAGAAAATGGCACACAAAAAAGGAGTAGGTAGTTCAAAGAACGGCCGTGAGTCAGAGAGCAAGCGACTCGGTGTAAAGCTTTTCGGTGGTCAGTTCGCTAAGGCTGGCAACATCATCGTTCGTCAGAGAGGTACTGTACACAACCCAGGTAACAACGTGGGTATGGGTAAGGACCACACTCTCTTTGCATTGGTAGACGGTACAGTTGAGTTCTGCAAGAAGTCATCTGGTAAGTCTTATGTAAGCGTAACTCCACTTGCTGAGTAACACTTGCAACCATTTAAGGCAAATGCGAAATCCATTAGGGTTTCGCATTTTTTTGTTATACGACCTTCCCTTTGGGGGATTATTATCCCAAGATAGATATTGTTTGAAAAATAATGACTAATTTTGTGTAGTTTGAAACTTAACATCGAAGGAGAATAACATATAAAATAATAAAGATATGAAAAAACTATTGTTAATTCTGCTGGCGTTTGTCGCAGTGGAGTTGAGTGCGCAGGACATTGTGCATTACAAGAAGATTGTAAAGGAGTTGAGCTCGAAGAAGTATCAGGGTCGCGGTTATGCGTGCGACGGAGCCAACAAGGCGGGTTATTATTTGGAGAAGGAGTTTGAAAAGGCGGGTGTAGATGAGGTTACGTTGCAACCTTTCAAGTTAAACATCAATACCTTCCCAGGTAAGATGAAGGTTGCTATTGATGGCAAGAAGTTGGTGCCAGGTCAGGATTTCACAATGCGAGAGTTCTCGCCAGGTGCGAAGGGTAGCTATAAACTCTACTACATCGACACTGAGAATTACGACTCGAAGAAGATTTTTGAGGATTTGGCAAAGCCTGAGAACAAGGGTGCCTATGTAGTGTGTGACTTTATGTTCTCATATAAGCACTCTGCCGACTTTAAGCGTATGCAGAGCAAGGAGCAGTGTGCAAATGGCGGTTTGGTGTTTATTTGGGAGGCTCCGCTGAAATTCTATAAGGCTTATGGCGAGAGAGTGGGTGAAAAGCCTATTATGTGGGTAACTCCTGACTTCCCAACCGATGCCAAGACCATTGAGGTGGATATTGAGAATGAGTTTTTGGAGAACTACGAGTGCTTCAACGTGATTGCTAAGGTTGAGGGTAAGCGTCACGACGCCTGCTATGTATTTACAGCTCACTATGACCACTTGGGTAAGCTCGGCAAGAAGGTCTATTATCCTGGAGCCCACGACAATGCGTCAGGTACGGCGGCTATTGTGACTCTTGCTGCACATTATGCCAAAAATAAGCCAGAGTATGATATGTATTTTGTGGCTTTCTCGGGTGAGGATGCCTATCTTCGTGGTTCAGAGTGGTATGTGGAGCATCCGGCTGCGCCATTGAATCAGATTCGCTACCTCTTCAACCTCGATATGATTGGCGACAACAACCCAGTGCAGTATTGCGAGGTGAGCGACGAGGGTATGGAGGGATATGCTCTCATCGAGCGTATCAACAACGAGAAGGGCTATTTCAAGAGTCTGAATCGCGGTAAGTTGGCTGGTAACAGCGACCACTATCCTTTTGCTCAGCGCAACGTGCCCGTTATCTTCTTGGAAAACGAGGGTGGCGATGCCTTCAAGTATTACCATACTATCTACGACTGTTGGAAGACTGCATTGCACGACAGTTATGAGCCTGTGTTTAAGCTCGTGACCGATTTCATCGAGCAGTACAAGTAATATTTGCGTGAGGGAAATTTTAGGGTTGAGCACTGCTTGGCCCTATTTTTTTTGCGGTGGTGGAGAAAATAGAAAAGGCTGTCTGACATCAGACAGCCTTTATCTTTACAAGGAAACCCTATGATTAGATAGCGTTTGTATCGTAGAGAACCTGGTTAACCTTGCGAACAGCAGCGGCAGATGCCTCGAATGCAGCCTGCTCCTCAGCTGTAAGGTCGATCTTAACGATCTTCTCGATACCCTTGCGACCGATAACCACAGGTACACCGATCATAATATCCTCCTGACCGTACTCGCCCTCGAGATAAGCACCGCAAGGGATAATGCGCTTCTGGTCACCCAAGATAGACTCAACTACTGATGCTGCAGCAGCACCTGGTGCATACCAAGCTGATGTGCCGAGCAAGCCTGTGAGTGTAGCACCACCAACCATAGTGTCAGCAGCTACCTGAGCGAGCTTCTTCTTTGAAAGGAACTGTGATGCAGGTACACCCTTGATTGTAGCCTTTGAAGTCAAAGGAATCATAGTAGTGTCACCGTGACCACCGATAACCATACCGTCAACATCGTGGATGTTAGCGTTAGCAGCCTTTGCCAAGTAGCAACGGAAACGTGATGAATCCAATGCGCCACCCATACCGATTACGCGGTTCTTTGGCAAACCTGTTGACTTCAATGTGAGGTAAGCCATTGTATCCATTGGGTTAGATACGATAACGAAGATAGCGCGTGGTGAGTAAGCCAAAGCCTGAGATACTACGCTCTTAACGATGTTCGCATTTGTACCGATAAGCTCCTCACGAGTCATACCTGGCTTACGTGGAATACCAGATGTTACAACGATAACGTCTGAATTAGCTGTCTTCTTGTAGTCGTTTGTGCAGCCAGTGAGCTTGGTCTTGAAATCAGTTGTAGCTGATGCCTGGTACATATCAAGCATCTTACCCTCTGACAAACCCTCCTTGATGTCGATCAATACTACCTCGTCTGCTACCTCGCGTGCAGCCAATACGTTAGCACAAGTTGCGCCTACCATACCAGCGCCGATAACTGTTACTTTTGACATAATTTTGTTCTATTATTAAGTTTTCTAAAATTTCTCAATCTTTTTATTAGCCAATTAACTCAGCATAAGCCTCAGGAGTGAGGAGAGCGTCATACTCTGCTGGGTCTGACATCTTAACCTTAATCATCCAGCCCTCGCCATAAGGATCAGAGTTTACCAAAGCTGGGTCAGCATCAACTGCATCGTTGAACTCAACAACCTCGCCACCAACAGGGATAAACGCATCGCTCACAGTCTTTACAGCCTCGATAGAGCCGAATACCTCACCAGCTGCCAATGTCTCACCAACGGTTGGAACATCAACAAAGACGATATCGCCCAACTGGCTCTGAGCAAAATCTGTGATGCCTACATAGGCATACTCGCCCTCGACGCGACACCACTCGTGGTCGTTCGAGTACTTCAAATTAGCAGGAATATTCATAGTTGTATAATATTAAAATTGTTTGTCACAAAATCTTTGCGCTACATCGTAATTGTTGTTTGGAGTAGCACACTTTACCTCATACAAAGATATGATATATTTTCTAACAATACTACAATTTTTGTTAGTTTTTTAACACAAATTCCACCTCTTTGAACAGAAATTTGCGCTCCTTGCCCTCTGTGGTTGTGATTTTTAACTCGCCACGAGGCTCCACACCCGTAATTTGCCCCTGAAAGCGGGTGCCGTCGGGCAGGGCATAGCAGTGATTTTCGTCCAAACGGTATAATCTGCTGTGGTAATCCTCCTGCAAGCGTGAGAACTCGCCGTTGCGCAGCATTTCGTAACGCCTTGTCAGATGATGTGTAATGCGCGTTAATACCTGCTCGCGCTCGTAATGCTCTTCAGTTTCTAATTGCATCGAGGTGGGGTTGGGCAGCGAGTCGGGAAATGACGTTTGATTTACATTCAGACCTATGCCCGCTATTGTGCGCCCAATGCAGTTGCCCTGCAACTTGTGTTCCATAAGGATACCCACAATCTTATTATCACCAACATATATATCGTTGGTCCACTTTATTTTCGCCTCGATATTATACTCTGCCAGGCAATCCACCATTGCAAGCGCTACGGCTTGTAGGAGCGAGAACTGCTCGGTGGCGGGCAGAAATGTTGGCTCGAAGATGTAGGAGAAGGTGAGATTCAACCCCTCGTTGCTTAGCCACGAGTGTCCACGCTGCCCTCGGCCCGCTGATTGGTTCTCAGCCCAGATAATGTCACCCTCACCATAGTGGGGTAGTGCTGCCTCGTCGTTTGAGGAGCCGAGTTGTGGGAAAAAGTGTATCATTAAAATGGATTTTGCAACATATATCGCCACAGAGGTGCGGCGTGCAAACACTGGATGATTTCATCCTTTTGGAGAAGGCTCTCGACCTCCTCGCGCGTCATCAGATAGACCTCGATATCTTCGCTTGCCTCGGTGCTGGGCTCAGCGATGCGCTCCACTCCTGTGGCCAAGAATGTGTAGGTCAGGTTGTTATGATTTGTAGGGTTGGGTGAGGTGACCATAAACTGCTGCCACTCGCCACCACCATAGCCAGTCTCCTCCAACAACTCGCGGCGTGCGCTCTCCTCCTTGCTCTCGCCCTCCTCGCAGCAGCCAGCCACAAGCTCGTAGTTGGTCTGCCCCAAGGCGTGACGATATTGACTAATCATCACGAATTTACCCTCCTTGGTCAGTGCGATGACATTCACCCAGTCGGGGAACTCAAAGATATACCAATCGGGCACAATCACACCCGTCGGCAGCTGCACTCTCTCGCGTCGCACAGTGAACCACGGACGGTTGGCAAGGTACTCACTTTGGAGTACCTTCCAAGGTCTATGTTTTGGTTTTTCCATATCGGGTTATACGCTCACACCAAAGTCACGCAAAGCGTCGTTTAGCGAAGTCTTTTTGTCAGTTGATTCTTTGCGGTGGCCAATGATGAGGGCGCACGAAACACCATACTCGCCCGCTGGGAACTTCTTGGTGTAGGTGCCAGGTACTACCACCGAACGTGCTGGTACATAGCCGCGATACTCCTTTGGCTCCTCACCCGTAACGTCGATGATATGAGTTGAGCCTGTGATTACGGTGTTAGAGCCGAGCACTGCCTCGCGGCAGATGTGAGCACCCTCCACTACGATTGCGCGTGAGCCGATGAAGCAGTTGTCCTCGATGATAACTGGCGCAGCCTGAACGGGCTCCAATACGCCGCCAATGCCAACGCCGCCACTCAGGTGAACGTGTTTACCAATCTGGGCGCACGAACCTACGGTAGCCCAGGTATCTACCATTGTGCCTGAATCCACATAAGCACCAATATTTACATACGATGGCATAAGGATTGCTCCTGGTGCGATGTATGCGCCATAGCGTGCTACGGCGTGAGGAACTACTCTGACTCCCAACTTCTCGTAGTCGTGTTTGAGTTCCATCTTGTCATACCACTCCAACTCGCCCGAGCGCATTGTACGCATCTCCTGAATTGGGAAATACATAATGATGGCCTTCTTGACCCACTCATTAACCTGCCACTCGCTCTTCTCCAAGTCAAGCGGTTCGGCGGTGCGGAGCTGACCCTTGTCCACAGCCTCCACCACCTCACGAATTGTAGCCTTCACGGCTGCATCAGCAAGCATCGAGCGATTTGCCCACGCCTGCTCAACTATCTGTTTGTGTTGTGAAAACATATCGAAAAAAATTTTATTGGCCAAAGATACGGAAAAAAGAGAAAAAATGAGGCATAATGCTAAAAATTCATATCTTTGTGACCTATTAATGAAAATAACAACTAAAAGATATGAAAGTTTATAAATTTGGAGGAGCATCGGTGAGAACAGCCGATGGTGTGCGTAACCTTGCACACATCGTAGAGGGAGAGCCAAATCTCTTTATCATAGTTTCGGCTATGGGTAAGACTACCAATGCGTTGGAGCGTGTATTTACAAATATGCAGAGCGCTCAGAAGAGCGAGGCTCACGCCGAGATAGATCAGATTGTAGCCTATCACGCCGAGATTATTAACGACTTGTGGGGTAGCCCAACTGAGTTGGCTGAGGTAGATGCACTCTTTGCTGAGTTGCGTGGTATTATCGACAACACTCTATATCGTTCTCAGGATGCAGAGTTGTGGTACGATACCATCGTGGCATTTGGTGAGTTAATTTCGACAACAATTATTTCTAAGTATCTGAATAATATAAATATCCGCAATCGTTGGATTGATATGCGAACAACCTTCGTAACCAATCCTCGTCACAAAGATGCCAACGTTAATATCAAGGCTTCGGAGCCACGTTTGAAGGCTGCGTTGGAGAATACGGGCGTAGGCGTTTTCGTTGGTCAGGGATTTATCGGTGCTGCGCCAGATGGTACAACCACAACACTCGGTCGCGAGGGCTCGGATTATTCGGCTGCCGTTGTGGCTCACATCTTGGAGGCTGAGTCAATGTCTGTGTGGAAGGATGTTGATGGTGTGTTGAATGCCGATCCAAAGGTGTTTAAGGATGCTGTGAAGATTGATGCACTAAACTATCTCGACACTATCGAGTTGGCATATAGCGGTGCGCAGATTATCCACCCAAAGACCATTAAGCCTTTGCAGAACAAGAATATTCCTCTCTATGTGCGTCCATTTGGCGACAAGACTAAGCCTGGTACAGTAATCAATGGCGAGGCCGAGCACGTTAGTCTGCCAATTATGATTTATAAGCGCGATCAGGTGTTCTTGATTATCCGTTCAAAGGATTTCTCATTCGTTATGGAGGAGAAGTTTGCGGTTATCTTCTCGTTGCTTGATCGTTTCCGTATCAAGACTCATTTGATTAATAACTCAGCTGTGGATTTGGGCCTTTCGGTTGATGCCTCTTGGCATATTGATGAGCTCATCGCAGCGTTGGAGAAGGAGGATTTCGAGGTTGAGAAGCGCGAGGGCGTATGTCTTCTTACGATACGCAACTGCACCGATGAGTTGTATGAGCGTTATGTAGCATCACAGCAGAAGTTGGTGCGTCAGATAAACTTTAAGACAGTACGCGTAGTGCTTCCGGCTCCTACATTCTAATGGAATAACTTAAAAAGGTATTTTCTACATTACGCTTGTCTAAAAACATTTACGTTTAGTAAACTGCGGCTTTTTAGATTTTGCACGCCTTGAAAATCCTCTTTTTACGCAATCCCAGCTAATATAAAGAACACAAAAAAGGCTGTCCTGGAAAGGACAGCCTTTTTATTTGTTGTAACATTAATTTATCGACTTGCGGTCGGGAGTGTCGTTTTCGGGAGCTTCGCGTTCCATTTTGCTTTGCAACTCCACCATCTCGATGGCGTCGGCAGCCGCTGTGAAATCTCCAATCGTAACAGGCATATTCCAAGCAACTTGCAACTTCGTTAGCCCATAGAGCATTGCTTCGTATGCCGCCGAGTGGTCATCTTCTACAAGAATTACCACTGCATCAACATCGGTATATTCAGCCAGGAACTGAGTCGTCAATGTGACGTTGAAGATTTTTGCCGAGTGATGTAGAACAATATTCTGCTCGTTACATCCCAAAGCCTTTAAGCTCTCGGTTGCTGCGGCCAAATGACGTTGAGCAAAAGCTGTCTGCTCATCAACAATGATTATGCCTACTTTGTACTGTGTCATTTTCCTATCTTGTTGGCCTTCTCAGCCTCTTATATACCACATCCAAAAAGTGCACCTATTCTATTATATTAGCGGTGTCGATTTCTGGTATGACTTGTCGAGTTCCCTCTCCCGCTTGGTGTCGAGAATATGGCGTGTTACTCGGTGAGCTGCTTCAAAGCCTCACGAGACTCCATCGAGCGAGCATACTTCTCGTTGATAATCTCGTAGCACTTCTTAGCGCTAGCCTCATCGCCATTTGCGCTATATGCCAATGCAGCCTTGCGCAAGTAGAGAGGAGTTGTGAAATCGTTTGTGCTTACCTTAGCAGCCTTCTCGAAATAAGAAGCAGCCTTAGTGTAGTCACCATTCTCAACAGCGATCTCACCCTTGATACCCTCAGCCATAGCGTTTACCATCTGGCCTGGGATGCCCTTAACGCTCTTGTAGTTGTTGATATACTTCTCGGCAGCAGCCAAGTCACCCAAGCGCAAAGCGCAAGATGCTGCATAGATGTTAGCCAAGTTACCAGCAGGAGTGTTGCCATACTGCTCTGCTACCTCAGCAAAGCCTGGGGCAGACTCGTCGCCGTTGAGAGCCAAGCTATAATCGGGAGTAGCCTCCTCGATACGATACTGTGCCTCATAAAGCATCTCCTGTGCCTTGTTCATACGAGGCTCGCTAACGAGCTTCTTGTAACCGAATACTACAATTGCAATAGCGAAGATAGCTACGATTGCAGTAACTACCATCTTGCTGTTTTTCTCAATGAAGTTCTCTGCCTGCGACTGTGCATTTACAAGAGCCTCTTCCTGTGGTGTCATTACCTCTTTTGCCATTTTTTTATGATTTTTAGTTAATTATTCTTTCAATTCAAATCGCAAAATTAAAATAAAAAACGGAAAAAATAGCATAAAATGCGATGGAAAATGTAAATGGAGGGGCTAAACAAGCCAAAAGTCAATGAAAAATTGTAACTTTGTTATCAAATAGATAGGATATGCAGCTAAAAAAGCTTCTACTCATAAACTTTAAGAATATCATTCAGGCCGATGTGGCGCTCTCGGATGGTATAAATTGTTTTGTCGGCGACAATGGCGCGGGCAAGACCAATGTGCTCGATGCCATTCACTATTTGTCGATGTCGAAGTCGGCCTTTACGATGACCGATGGTCAGAGTGTGACCCACGGTGAAGAGTTCTTTGTGGTTGAGGGTTCATACCTTACAGACCAGGATAAGAGCGAGTTGGTGAACTGCTCGTTCTCGAAACGTGGAGGTAAGATCATCAAGTGCAACGGCAAGGAGTATGAGCGCATAGCCGACCACGTCGGAGCTTTCCCTGTGGTTATCGTATCGCCGCGCGATACTGACCTCATAACAGATGCTGCCGAGGAGCGTCGCCGTTACCTCAATAGCTTTATCTCGCAGCTCGATAAGGGTTACCTGCAATCAATGATGCGATATAATACGGTGCTGGCCGAGCGTAATACTTTCCTTAAACGCTCATCCGATGAGCAGATGTTGCAGATTTATGATATGCAACTTACTCAGCACGGCGAGCGTGTGTATGAGGGCCGAAAAAGTATAATCGAACGTATGCAACCTCTTGTGGTTGAGTATTATCGCTATCTTGCCGAAGATCGTGAGCAGGTAGAGATTTCCTATCGTTCGGAGCTTGACGAGATGTCGATGTCGGATATTTTGCTTCGTTCGCGCGAGCGCGATATTGTCAATCAATTCACCACCTCGGGCGTGCATCGCGATGATGTGATATTTAAGATAGGAGGCTACCCGCTGAGGAAGTATGGCTCGCAGGGTCAGCAGAAATCGTTCCTCATTGCTTTGAAGTTGGCGCAGTATCGCCTCTTGTCGGAGAGTGGGGGGGAGCGCCCTATTCTGTTGCTCGACGATTTGTTTGATAAACTCGATATGCGACGTGTGGAGCGTCTGTTGTCGTTAGTATCGGGCGAGGATTTTGGTCAGATTTGCATTACGGATTGTAATAAGGTACGCTTGCAGACTACATTGAAGAGTGCAGGCAAGGAGTATGTGTTGTTTAACGTAGAAGGTGGCGAGGTGAAGTTATGAGAAGAACCAAAGCTGTTTTGTTTGGCGATGTGTTGAATGAGTTTTTCTCGCGTCCCTATGTTGCGGCCAAGATTGCCGAGGCTAAGCTACCAGAGACCTGGCGAGAAGTGGTGGGTGAGAGGGTTGCCGAGCAGACAACATCAATTAAATTAGAGAATCACGTTCTCTATGTGAGCGTAAGGTCGAGCATTATCCGTTCAGAACTCTTCTATCGTCGCGATGCTCTTGCAGCCGAGATTAATCGCGTGGCAGGCGTTAGGTTGGTGAATGTGGTTATCATAAAGTAAATAATAAACTAAGGGTGTCCATTTGATTGGACACCCTTAATTTATATAGAATCATAAGATTCGCCTTCGAACATTAGTTCAGACGAGGTGTTTCGTAGCCAGTAACCTCACTACCATCGCCGTCCATAAACTTCTGTAAGTTGAAGTTGCTGATGAGCCATAGATTCTGCTTCGTTGGCTTTGGATATTGCGAAGCGTGATCTTTAACAGCCTTTACCATCTCCTCGGTTACGGTGAGTCGCTTGTCACCGTAGTCATCAATAATCTCATCGCATACCACGAGGAAGCCCCACTTCTCGAAGAACTCGGTCAAATCCTCCTGAGCGACATCGCAACATACTTTGACGAAGTGCAACTGACGTGCTCCGTTATCCTCTGGGATCTCGTTCGATGTACGCATAATGTTGTACAAATCTGGGTAGAAGTCCTCGCGACCCATAACCTTGGTGTTGTAGAGGTACAACTGCCATAGTGGTACAAGCTTATAGAATGGGTCAGAGCAAAGACTATATACGTGTGGATTTTCACCATAGTTTGCAAGCTCAGCCCACGCAGCCTCGTAGCGGTCGTTGTGAACGCGAAGAACCTTGCCGTTAGCATCTTTGATGTACTCTTTGCCCTCGTGGAAAACATAGTCACTCTCGCCCCAGCCTCTAAACTTCATCACGCAGTACATTGAGCAGATGTTGTTACTTACCTCGCCCATACCTGCCCAGTTGAAGCCTGGAATCTGGTTCTTGTGACCCACCTCGTGGTATGGTCCCCACGCATTCCAACGCAATTGGCTTGGGTTGAGCATAGTGTTCATAGCCGCGCCTCCGTGCATTTCGTGTATAGAGTATCCTGTGTGGTAACCAGATGCATACATAAATGCCTTATCTGGTGATGCAACATAGAGCATACGGTTGCGGTGACCACCAGTTTTGTACTTATGGTGACCCTGGAACTCCTCCTGCAAATATACGATAGAATCCGCCATCTGCATAATATCAAATGCTCTTGCAGTTGTGCCGCAAAGTTCCTGATAATCTTTTACGCGGAATGTATAAATCGCTCTTGCGCCACGCATATCAAACAATTCGCTGCGAGCATTTTTCAACAATGATGCTACGTCGGCCTCTGGATTCTCGATAATATCGTAGTAACCATTAACCAACGCTGTTGGGAAGTTGATGCGTATCTCTTTGGCGTTAGGGTTCTCGGTGTGGTAACGTACATATATAAGACCCTTGTTCTTGATGTCGAGTTTGTTAAGACCTTTGTAGAGGATGTAGTTGTCACCGTGGTCCTTGACTGTATAGTCGATAACATCAATTGAGATAGGCGTATCGTAGGTCTCATCAACAAATACCACGTGCTCTCCTGCCTCAAAATACATACCTGTAATGTTGTCAAAGAGAGTGTATCCACTTGTGCGGAACTTCTTTGCATCAACATCTGGGTGTGGATATGGCTTGTAGTACGCTGCACGGTATTGTGGATCGTACTCACCAGAGTAGATATATGATGCCAAGTCGCGGAAGAAGTCATTCGAGATAGCATTGATCTGCTCCTCAGTCACATCGTCACGAAGCTCAGAGCAAGAGAGGTCGGTAAAGATATCAAGTTCGTTGAAATCCTTTGCACCCTTGCGGTAGAAGATAATTTCGTGTACGGCTGCCTGGATACCAGCACTATTAGCTGCGGTGCGCACAACGAAGACTACCTCCTTTGGTTTAATCAGAGTGAAATATAGACGCTGTTTCTCCTTTGCGAACTTGAAGTCGTATGAGCCGATGAGCGTCTTCTCTCCGCCCTCCTGGGTGCCATAAATATCAACTTCGCCCCAAATACCTTCGCCCTGACCTGGGTAGATTTCTACATAGTCAAGTCTATCGACATTATTGAACTTACAAGCAAATTCTACGGGGAACTTTCCTCCGTTAGCACCAACCCAAGTATTCAAGTTGCCATCATAGGCGTTTTTGAGAATAGATGTTCCTCCATAAATAGAAGAATTGGTTGTCATATTACTAATTTTCACAACCTCATCACTAGGAATAGCGTCTGCATTGGCCACAGAGTCCTTGCCCTTCTGCTTAATTTTGATGGTAACCGACTCCTTTGGCTCCTCTGATGTGATGGTAACGGTTGCCTCGCGAGGCTCCAAATCGGGGTTGTTTGAGATATTGAACTTCAATGGCTCATCATCATCGTCGCCATCGTTGCGAGGAACATACTCAATCCAATCCTGGCCATCTTCAATCTCTACCTCGAAACCTACATTCGCAAAGAATGGAACAGAAAGAGTATGTTTCGTAGATTGAACATTAAAGGTTGTAGTCTCCACGATAATACCATCCGATGCACCAGCCTGTTTGATTTTGATGCTCTTGCTGAGTGAAGAATCTGATTCAGCCTTGATGGTAACCGAAGTCTCTCGCTTTCTGTTCTCCTTGTTAGGTGAGACCTCGATTTTGAGGGAACTGGAATTCAATTTATATGAGAGTTTACACCAGCCATCGCCTGTGCTGGAAACCTTAGGTGTCCACTTGCCATCGGGGGTGGTGACATTTACGGTAACCGATAATGTGCCACCAGCTTTGCTGACAGTGTAACTGCTTTTGCTTAGCGTAATTTCAGGAACGATAGGTTCCTCGGTGATGCCACTATCTTTTGAGCATCCGCTCAAAGCAAGTATAGTAACAAATCCTAATAATGCTAAAATCTTTTTCATAAGGGTTAATCCTTTGTTTTGATTCTAAGGAATAAAAATGACCAAAGAACTCTCCCCAAAATGAGGAAAGTTCTTCGGCCTATTAGGTTATCTAATTAATGAAAATCATCAATAATCAGAATCTGCTTAACTACATACCGTTGTACAAACCTACATATCGACCATCACACTCGTCAATCTCAGGAGCAATGTTGAAACCTGTAACGTCGCTACCGTCGCCATTGCGATACTTGTCGAGGTTGTAGTTGTTGATAAACCAGATGTTCTTATGGCTTGGCTTTGGATACTTCTTAGCGTAGTTGTAAACCTCGTCAACCATCTCCTGAGTGATACGCAATACGTGATTTCCGTAGTCAGAAACAACACCATAGAATGGAGTCATCAAGCCCCACTGCTCGAAGAACTCTGTCAAGTCTAACTGAGCAGCGTCGCAGCACAAACGGATGAAGTTCATCTGACGCTCACCGTCATTACTCATTCTGTAAGTCTGGCCATCCTCACCACCAGTCATTGTGCTGCTGTCGTAGGTAACGTTAACCTCAGCGGCAACAACGTTTGGTGAACCGTCTGGAAGATTACCTACACGGCACTGGTGATATACATCTGGATAGAAGTCCTCGTTGCCCAATACAAGAGTATTGTAGAGGTACAACTGCCAGAATGGAACGATACGGAAGAATGGATCGATACCTGGACCTGCATCTCCTGGAGGATCACCACCCACGTAACCACTAAACGCGTGCTTCTTGCCACCATCGTTGAAACATTGCCAAGCAGCGTCATAACGGTTTGAGCAATTATGCTTAACACCCTGGTCGTCGTACCACTCACCGCTCATAAGCATCATATAGTCTGACTTATGCTTAGGGAAGTTGTCGCCGATGAAGAAGTGAGCACAATACATCGCTGTAAAGTTGTTAGTCACCTCGGCCATACCTGTCCACTTGAAACCTGGAAGCTGGTTACAGTGACCCACCTCGTGGTAAGCACCCCAGCCGTCAACACGGAACTTCTTAGGGTTAAGAAGCATATTTACGGTACCATCCTGATAGTATGGGTTCTTACCCGCAGTTCCATATCGCAAACTATAACCTGTACGATAAGCACCAGCGAACATAAACGCAGTAGACATAGTAGAAGAGTAAAGCATACGGTTGCGGTGACCACCTGTCTGATACTTGTGGTGACCCTGAATCTGCTCCTGCAAGAAGATAATTGAGTCAGCCTGCTGGATTACAGTCTTAGCCTTCTCTGCTGTGTTACAGTAATACTGAATCCACTCAACTGGCAATGTGAAGATAGACTGCTTACCAACCATATCAATGTGGTCAGCCTTAGCCTCCTGCAACATCTTAGCCCAGTCAACATCTGGATCCTTCTCCAAGTCGTAATACTTGTTGATGAGAGCTGTTGGGAAGTTAATCTTGATAGGCTTAGCCTGTGGCTCCTCGGTGTGGTAGCATACGTAAATCAAACCGCGACGCTTAACGTCGATCTTGTTCATACCCTTAATCAAGAAGTATGTGTGACCGTCCTCGTTTGAGTTACCTGCGCCATCTGGCTGGTAGTCAACCACGCGGAGTGAAATAGGAACACCGTAAGTCTCCTCGCAGAATACTACGTGCTCGCCAGCAGTGAAGTACATACCAGTCACGTTGTCGTGCAATGTATAAGTACTTGTGCGGAAGCGCTTAGCGTCAACGTCTGGGTGTGGGTAAGGCTTGTAAGTAGCCGCGCGATACTCTGTATCGTAGTCACCCATATAGATGTCGGCAGCCAAATTGCGGAAGAACTCGTTCTCGATAGCGTCAATCTGCTCCTCAGTCACGCCCTCTTTGAGCTCTGAGTATGACTCGTCTGTAAAGTACTCGAGCAACTCCAAAGCCTGAGTATTCTTAGCAGAGAAGTAGAACTCGTGAGCCGCGATAAGAGTAGGGCAGTAGCCACTTGCATCTGGACCCCAAATGTTGGCTGACTTAACGCAGAAACGAATTGCAGTAGGATCGAGCAAGCCATCGTTGAATGTGATACGGCCAGCTGACTCGTGGAAATCGTAACTTGCGTACAACTTCTCGGCCTCGGTCTTGGTAGTTACATAGATATCAACCTCGTTCCACTTACCATACACTCGACCAGGAACGATGTCGATGTAGTCAATACGAGGTACGTTTGTAAACTTACAAGTGATGCTTACTGGCATCTCGTTGATGTTACCAGCAGCTGAGTAATATGTATCCTCGTCACCGTCGATAAGGTTAGCTGGAACAGTACCACCATAAGAACCCGATGCAGAAGATGAGATTGAAGATGGCTGCACAGGAATATCCTCACCCAATGAGCTTGTGTCAGCAGCAGTCTGAACACCACGCTGCTTAACATAGATGTAAATCTTCTCATCGGTCTCAGATACGATTGTGATCGTAGCCACGCGCTCACCCTGCTGAGTGTTCTCAGTAACAGAGAATGTCAAAGTCTGCTCCTCAGACTTTGTGTTCTCCACCTGCTGAAGCCAAGTCTTGTTAGGATCCAACTCAACTGTGTATGCAACATTCGAAGCGAAAACTACGTCAAATGTTGAAGCCTTACGAGGAAGCTGATAAGTATCCTTCTCCAAAAGCAAACCATCAGCAGCACCCATCTGGGTAACCTTTACAGTCTTACGAACCTCGCTATCCTCGGTAGAAGTGATAGTGATGTTTGTGCTACGCTGATTGTTGTCAGTGTTAGGCGTAGCAGTGATTCGCAACATTGTGTTGTTGCCATTTGGGCGTGTTACCTTACACCACTCCTTGTCGGCTGGTGGCATAGTGTACTCCCAGTCTGTGTTGGTTGCTGTGACCTTAACAACCTTAGCAGACTCTGTACCATTTTTGTTTACGACGAATGACTCAATGTCAAGCTCGATGGTTGGAGCCGAGTTTGCTGGCTCATCAAGCTCTCCATTATCATTCGTACAGGCACCTAACACAAAGAGCATCAGTGCCGTACAGAAATAAAATAATTTTTTCATAAAAATAAGTTGGTTTGTTATTTTGAAAATTTTGTTATCCCCTCACTTGCCTTACGCGGCGATGTCGCTAAATAAGACCACATTCTGCGGGTAAAGTTATGAATAAAAAACGAGAAAAACATTAGCTTTACCAAAGTTTTTCTCGTTTTATGTTGCGATTTGTGCTTTTTTTGAAAAAACCTTTATCGCATAGACTTTTTATGTTATCTTCTGAGCAGGGTGTTTATCCTGATTCAAAAGCAGTTTCCTGCTAGGAAAAACTACTTCTTATTCTTAATAATCCACTCGGCAATTTGTACAGCGTTTAGCGCAGCACCCTTCTTAATCTGGTCAGCTACACACCAGAATGTAAGACCATTCTCGCGGCTGATATCTTTGCGGATACGACCAACATATACAGGGTCCTTGCCAGCGATGAAAAGTGGCATAGGATATACTTTCTCGGCTGGCTCGTCCATCAACACGATACCCTCAGATGAAGCAAATGCCTGGCGAGCCTCCTCGGGCGAAATCTCGCGCTCGGTTTCAACCCAGATGCTCTCAGAGTGGGCACGCATAACAGGTACGCGAACGCACGTTGCTGACACCTTGATGTCTGAGTGCATAATCTTTTGAGTCTCGTTATACATCTTCATCTCCTCCTTGGTGTAGTTATTCTCGGTGAATACATCGATGTGAGGAATTACGTTGTAAGCCAACTGATAAGCGAACTTATTTACCGTAAGTTCCTCGCCCTTAACCAACTGTTCGTTCTGGGTTTTGAGCTCGGCCATAGCCTGAGCGCCGCCACCGCTGGCAGACTGATATGTAGCAACGTGAACACGCTTGATGTGAGAGAGTTTCTCAATGGCGTTAAGCGCTACTACCATCTGGATTGTTGTGCAGTTAGGGTTAGCGATGATGTTGCGTGGGGCGTTGAGTGCATCCTCGGCATTTACCTCTGGTACCACGAGTGGTACATCTTTGTCCATACGGAAAGCCGATGAGTTGTCGATCATCAAAGTCCCGTGCTTTGTGATTGTCTCGGCAAACTCAACTGATGTAGAGCCACCAGCCGATGTGAGGGCGATGTCGATATCCTTAAAATCGTCGTTGTGCTGCAAGAGCTTAACCTCAATCTCCTGACCACGGAACATATATTTGCTTCCCGCGCTACGCTCCGAGCCGAACAAAACCAACTCGTCGATTGGGAAATCTACTCTCTCATTCAGGATTGTAAGAAACTCCTGACCTACGGCGCCACTTGCGCCTACGATTGCAATCTTCATATCTATAAAAAATTTATATCTAATGTGTTAATCAAAAAATTCATCTGATGTAGCGTGCTCCGATGATGAGGAGATAGCCTCCATCTCCGTAGGACAGTCGTATGTTGTCCAACCCTCGGGGCGCGAGAATTTAGCATTGCGGCTAAGACCCAGGCGTGGGTCGTCGTAAGAGCGTTTCAGGAACTCACCCACGATAGGCAGAGCCATCACGCTACCCTCACCCTGGGATTTCAAGTGCACTGACTGATCCTCACCGCCAACCCAAGAGCCAGCTACCAACGTAGGAGTCACGCACATAAACCAGGCGTCGCGGTTCTCGTTCGAAGTACCGGTCTTACCGCCAATATCCATATTCTCCATTCCGAACTGCCAAGCCATACGACCTCCGGTACCCGATGTGATAACCTTTTCAAGCATCGTGAGCATTGTGTATGCAGTGTGCTTGTTCACAGCATCTTGAGACTGGGGGATGAAGCTCGAAATGAGGTTGCCCTGGCGGTCCTCGATGCGGGTGACGAATATGGGATCGATATGTACACCCTCGTTTACAAATGTCGAGTAGGCGCTCACCAATTCAAATACGTTTGACTCAAACGCACCCAAGCAGAGGGCGTAAGCGGGGTAGATATAGCTCTTGATACCCATATTGTGGAGGAAGTCAGCCACTGTTTCGGGCTGCTTTGCCTGCTTCATAATCCACGCCGAATAGTTATTGCGCGAGTTTGCAAGACCCCAATAGAGAGGGTGCTGTACACCATCGTACTCCACCTTGCCAGCCTCCTTTGGCGACCAAATGCCCGCAGGGGTCTCAATCGAAACTGGAAGATTTGGGGCGTAGGTGCAAGGTGTGAGACCGAGCTGGTCTATGGCGAAAGTATAGATGAAAGGCTTTACCGTAGAGCCAATCTGGCGTTTGCCCTGCTTGGCCATATCGTACTTGAAGTAGCGGAAGTTTGGACCTCCCACATAGGCCTTGACGTGGCCCGAACGAGGATCCATCGCCACCAACGATGCACGCATAATGCGCTTATGGTGGAGTATGGAGTCGTGAGGTGTCATCACGGTATCAATTTCGCCCTTAAAGGTGAAGATGCGCATCTGGCATTTCTCTTTGAATGAGGCGTATATGTCTTTTTCCGAATGTCCAGCCTTCTTCATCTCGCGGTAGCGATCGGAGTTCTTCATCGCGCGTTTGATGATTGCGTCGATTTCTTCGCGCTCCAAATCCTGGAACAGAACGCCTGTAGATTTCACCTGGCGGTCCATACGAGGCTGGATGACGCTCTCCATCTGTTTCTGCACTGCCTCCTCGGCGTAGCGCTGCATTGTAGGGTTGATGGTGGTGTAGATTCTTAGACCATCGCGATAGATGTTATATGGAGTGCCATCGGCCTTCACATTCTTCAAACACCAGCCATAGAGTGGATTCTCGTCATACTCCTTCACAGCCTGCTCATAGTCCCAATCTGTGAGGAACTGGCGGCGTGTAGGGCGCTTGGCATTCATTACATTGCGAAGCATCTCGCGGAAATATGTAGCCTCACCCTCGTTGTGAGAGATTGGCTTATAGTTGAGTGTGATTGGGAGCTGGGTGAGTGAGTCGCACATATGTCGCGAGATGGCGCCCACCTTGCGCATACGATTGATTACCAGGTTGCGGCGAGCTAAGGCACTTTCAGGGTTGCGCACAGGAGAGTAGCGTGTGGGGGCATTCACCACGCCCACAAGCATCGCTGCCTCCTGGATGTTTAGCTCGTGAGGAGCCTTGCCAAAGAAGGTGCTTGCTGCCGATTTGATACCATAAGCATTTGAACCATAACCCACCGTGTTGAGGTACATTGCTGCAATCTCCTCCTTGGTGTAGTTGTGTTCGAGTTTGATGGCTGTAATCCACTCCTTGAACTTGGATTGCGCAAGTTTTACGGTGCGGCCTATCTTACCTCTGTTACGAACGGTGTCGCGAGGAAACAGGTTTTTGGCAAGCTGCTGAGTGATGGTCGAACCTCCTCCCTGAGAGTGGTCCTGCAAAACGATGGTCTTGACTCCAACGCGGAACAGAGAAGGAATATCAATTCCCGAGTGGCTACGAAAACGCTCGTCCTCGGTGGCGATAAGCGCAGCAACGACGGGTGGCACATCGTGGCCGTCGAGTGTGATATGGCGTGTAGAGTCTTGTGGGAAAAGATCTTCGTACTGTACATACGAGCGATTCTGCACAAAGAAGGTGCCTATGATGTGGCCATTGTCGCCATAAATCTCGGTTGCGAGGTTGCTTTTGGGATTCTCCAACTCCTCAAATGATGGCATTCTACCGAATGCGCCCGTAGCGGCCAAGATGAGCATCAAGAAAAGGAGCGCCACGGGAATCATCACCGCCGCCCACATCAATTTGACAACCTTTCGCTTATTGCTAAAAAAAACTTTAATGTCCATATCTGTATTCAAATGTGGTAAATAGAACGTACAAAGATACGAAAATATTTTTGATATATATTGGGTTGTGGTTGAAAATTGCTTCAACAATTCACAAGCTGCCGATTTGCAGGGTTAAACTAAGTGTATGATGGCTTTCCTGCGATGTGCTGCCAGATGCGAAAGATGCGAAAAAAGAACGAGTTAATTGATATTATTTAGAGAATTTGTTTTAACTTTGTATTTCAATATTTTTCTTCACGCAATATAGGCGTGAGAGCAATTTTGAGAAAAGAATAAAACAGATAAAAACGAGATTATTATGAAGAAAATTTTTGTTACCCTGCTCTTCTGTGTGAGCTTTATGGTGAGCCGTGCAGATGAGGGTATGTGGTTGCCAAGTCTGATTGGTGAGCGAATTAAGGATATGAAGCACAAGGGCTTTAAGCTCTCGGCTGAGGATATCTATTCAATCAACAAAGCCTCGATGAAGGATGCTGTCGTTCAGTTTGGTGGCGGTTGTACGGGTGAGTTTGTGTCGAAGGAGGGTCTGCTTTTGACCAATCATCACTGCGGCTATGGCTCTATTCAGCAGCTCTCGTCGGTTGAGCACGACTACCTTACCGATGGTTTCTGGGCTCTTTCACGCGAGCAGGAGTTGCCTGTGCCAGGCTTGACTGTTAGTCTTTTGGTGAAGATTGAGGATGTAACCGACCGTATCGCTGCAGGTGAGAAGGCTGCCGACATCGCAAAGGCTGCCGCTACGGGCGAGGGCTATCGTGCCAGCGTTGAGGCTATGTATTACGGCAATCAGCACTTCTTGTTTGTATATCAGACCTATCGTGACGTGCGTTTGGTGGGTGCTCCACCATCATCAATCGGTAAGTTTGGTGGCGACACCGACAACTGGATTTGGCCACGCCACACGGGTGACTTCTCAATCTTCCGTGTCTATGCGGGCGCAGATAACCAGCCAGCTGACTACTCAAAGGAGAACAAGCCTTACCAGCCAAAGCGTCACTTTGCCGTTTCGACCAAGGGCGTGAAGGAGGGAGACTTTACAATGATTTACGGCTTTCCAGGCAATACTCAGGAGTATATCACTTCGGATGCTGTGGAGTATGTGGCAGAGATCTCTGACCCGATGAAGATTGACCTTCGCACACAGCGCCTCGACATCATCTCGGCTGCTCAGGCTGAGGATGTGGCTGTTCGTATCCAGTATGCGTCGAAGCACGCCTCAATCGCCAACGCTTGGAAGAAGTGGCAAGGTGAGGTTTTGGGCTTGCGTCGCTTGAAGACCGTTGAGAGCAAGAAGGCCTACGAGGCAGAGTTCGCTGCTTGGGCTGCGGATAAGCCAGAATACAAGGCATTGCTCGCCAATATGAGCGCATCATACGACAAGGCCAAGAAGGAGTACTTCGTGCGCGAGCTCTTCAATGAGTCGTTGGGAGGCATTGAGGCTTTGACGCTTGCTAACCAGATGTTGTCGCAGAAGAGCCGTGCAAAGGACGCTCAGAGCTTTGTGAAGAACGCCAAGGCATCGCACGTCGGCTTTATGAAGAACTACTCTGTGTCTATCGACCGCAAGATTGCACACGCTATGTTTGTTGAGTTTTTGAAGCGTATGCCAGAGGGTGGTGTGCCAGAGGCCCTCTCGACTGCTATTGAGGCAAAGGGTGGTGTTACAGCGTATGTTGATTACCTCTACGACAACACTAAGATTACGTCGCCAGACTTCAATCCAGCAACTTTGGAGAGCGATCCAATGGCGGAGTTGGCTACTATCCTTATGCCTATGCGTCAGCAGATTGCCAAGGTGGCATATCGCAACCTGAGCAACATTCCTGACGTGGAGCAGTGGTATCGCCCATATATGCGCGCTCTGCGCGAGTGGGATAAGGAGCGTGCGTTCTATCCAGATGCAAACTTTACGTTGCGCGTAGCTTATGGCTCAGTGGCGGGCTATGAGTATGCCGATGGTGAGTATCACAACCCTGTGACTTCGATTGACGGTATCATCGCCAAGGATGATCCAAATATATACGACTATAATATCCCTCAGTCATTGCGCGATATCTATGCTCGCAAGGATTATGGTCGCTGGGCATCAAAGATTGGTAACCGCGAGAGTGTGGCGGTATGTTTCCTCGCCACAAACCACACATCGGGAGGTAACTCAGGATCGCCTGTCATCAACGGCAAGGGTGAGTTGATTGGTATCAATTTCGACCGCACTTGGCGCTCAACGATGAGCGATATTGAGTTCGACCCAACCATCTGTCGTAACATCTCGGTGGATATCCGCTATGTGTTGTTCGTGGTGGATCGCATCGGTGGAGCTGGCTATTTGCTCGACGAGATGGACTTGAAATAGAGGATTACAACCTAAAAAACAAAAATGTTAGAATCACTGCTTTTGACACACTCGGCTATGCAGGCTGTGGTGGTGTTGTCGCTCATTTGTGCCGTGGGATTGATTTTCGGCAAATTCCGAGTGTGGGGTATCTCGCTTGGAGTGACGTTTGTCTTTTTCGTAGGTATCATTGCGGGCCATTTCGGTATCACTATCGATGAACGAGTATTGCTCTTTGCCGAGAATTTTGGACTCTCACTTTTTGTCTATGCTCTCGGTTTGCAGGTGGGTCCAGGTTTTATGAGCGCCTTCCGTGCGGGTGGCGTTAAACTCAATACACTCGGTATGGGTGTCATTTTGCTTGGTACGTCTATGGCTGTGGGGTTGAGTTTTGCACTCAATATGCCTCTCTCGGAGATGATGGGTGTGTTGTGTGGTGCAACAACCAATACTCCTGCGCTTGGTGCTACCCAGCAGACGTTGGCTCAGATGGGCTTGCCTACTACTACGCCAGCGCTCAGTTGCGCTGTGACCTATCCGCTTGGTGTTGTGGGAGTTATTATCGCCATTATGCTCATCAATAAATTGTGGGTCAAGAAGGAGGATATAGCTGCACCTCACGCTGAGCACGAGAATAATACCTATATTGCCACGTTGCGTGTCCAGAATCCAGGTGTCTATGGTAAAGATTTGCATAAGTTGGCCGAGTTTGCTCACGTGCCGTTTGTTATCTCGCGTCTGTGGCGCGGTGGCCAGGTGATTCTGCCTTCGAACGATACTACACTCGAAGAGGGTGATAGAGTGATGATTGTCACTTCGCGTAAGGATATCGACACTATGGAGGCAATGATTGGTAAGCGCGAGAGTATTGATTGGAATAGCGATAATGTCGATTGGAATAAGGTTGATAGCAGTTTGGTGTCGCGCCGCATTATCATTACACGTCCCGACGTGAATGGTAAGAAGCTTGGCTCACTGCACCTGAGAAATAGCTATGGTATCAATATCAGCCGAATCTATCGTAGCGGTATGGCACTGCTTGCAACACCCGATTTGATGCTCCAAGTGGGCGATTGCGTGGTGGTTGTTGGTGGCGAGCGTGCGGTGATGAAGGTCGAGAAGGTGTTGGGTAACGCCGAGGGGGAGCTTAATGAGCCTAACTTGACGGCTATCTACATTGGTCTGGCGTTGGGTTTGGTGCTGGGTGCTTTGCCATTGTCATTGCCTGGTATCGCATTGCCCGTGAAGCTTGGTTTGGCGGGCGGCCCTATCATCGTGGGTATCCTGATGGGTATCTATGGCCCTCGTTTCCATTTGGTGACCTATACCACTCAGAGTGCCAACCTTATGCTTCGTGCCTTTGGCTTGTCGCTCTATCTGGCTTGCTTGGGTCTGAATGCGGGAAGTGATTTCTTCTCTACCGCAATTAGTTCGACAGGTTTGGTGTGGGTAGGATTGGGCTTCCTAATAACCCTTGTGCCAGTCGTGGTTATGGGTGTGGTCTCTATGCGCTGGGCTAAGACCGATTTTGGTACAGCCTGCGGTATGTTGTGTGGCGCAATGGCAAATCCGATGGCTCTGAACTACGCCAATGAGACTATTACGGGTGAGCACGCCTCGGTGGCTTATGCTACGGTCTATCCGTTGTCGATGTTTGCACGAGTTGTTATTGCTCAGATTGTTTTGATGATATTCTTGTAAAAGAGAATTAAATAGTAAAAAATAATAGGCTGCCCCAGTGAAAGGGCAGCCTATTTTATGTAGAGGATTTATGTTCTACTTCTTCAAGTACTTATCCAACCAACCGAAGAACTCGCGGTTCCATACGATTGAGTTCTGTGGCTTGAATACCTGGTGAGCCTCGTTCTCGAACTCCACCAAACGAGCGTCAAGACCCTTCAAGCGAGCTGCTGTGAAGGCCTGCAACGACTGAGTGTAAGGGATGCGGAAGTCGTACTCTCCGGTGATGATGAGGATTGGAGTATCCCAATTCTGAACAAACTTGTGAGGAGAGTTGGCGTAAGAGCGCTGTGCAATAGCATTTGACTTATCCCAATAGCTGCCGCCGTAGTCGTGAGTTACGAAGAATAGCTCCTCGGTCTCACCGTACATTGACTCAAAGTTGAAGATACCACAGTGAGAGATGAATGCGCCGAAACGACCCTCGTGGTGGCCTGCCAAATAGTAAACCGAGTAACCCCCATAAGATGCGCCGATGCAACCCATATTATCCTTGTCACACCAAGGCTCCTTAGCAACATCGTCAATAGCCGACAAGTAATCCTTGATATTCTGACCTGAATAGTCGCCTGAAATCTGCTCGCGCCATTCGCTACCGAATGATGGGCAACCACGACGGTTAGGTGCTACGACGATATATCCCTGAGAAGCCATCAACTGGAAGTTCCAGCGGTAGCTCCAACCCTGAGATACTACGCTCTGAGGTCCACCCTCGCAGAAGAGAAGAGTAGGATATTTCTTTGCAGGGTCGAAGTCGGGTGGAAGGATAACCCAAGTGAGCATCTCCTTGCCATCGGTAGTCTTTACCATTCGTTTCTGTACCTGACCCATCTTCACATTGTCATAGACGTGAGCGTTGATGTTCGAGAGCTGAGTGAGTGCGCCATCTGCAAGGTTTGCGCTGTAAAGCTCCTTGTCGCGGCTGATGGTCATAAGTGTTGTGAGGCACTCATCGCCTGCGATGCTCATAGATGCGATTTCGTGGTCACCCGATGTGATAACCTCCACCTTCTTGTTGTCGGTATCAACTTTGCATATCTGCTGTGTGCCGTGGATTGGCGAGAGGAAGTAGATAGTCTTGCCATCCTTCCAAATCACATTCTGAGCGCTGTGGTCGAAGTCGAGCGAGAGATCCTGCATCTCGTCGTTGGCCAAAGTATAGACGAAGAGACGATCCTTGTCAGACTCGTAGCCAGGTGTAGCCATTGAGCAGAATGCAATCTGGCTGTCGTCTGGTGACCACACAGGGTAGCGGTCGTAGCCTACGAACTCCATAATGCGCATACCCTTGTTTGTCTTAATCTTGTTGATGTTCTTTGTCGAACCATCCTCGGTGTTGTAGATGAAGATATCCGAATCGGTCGATACGGCATAAGCCGCACCTGTCAAAGGCTTGCAGGTGTAGGCGAGCTTCTTACCGTCGTTGCTCCACGCAATCTCGGCTGTGTCGAAGTATGGAGCTAAAGGAGCATCCCACTTGGCATCAGCGCCGAGGATATCCTTGTCGTTGGCTAGGCCAGCAGGTGTGAGGTCAGCGATGAAAATGTGGCTATAATCGCCCTCATCCCAATAATCCCAGTGGCGTGACATCAAATCGTCGTAAATGCGAGCCTTCGACTTGTCCATATCCTTGTAGATATCCGAAGACTTTGTGTCGGCAGCGTGTACCTTCTTAATGTAGAAGAGCTTATCGCCAGTGGCCGCTACGCCATAACCCTCGATACCGCCATCAATGTCGGTAATCTGCTTCAACTCGCCACCCTGGGTGTTCATCTGCCAAAGCTGAACAGAGCCGCTACGGTTTGATGTGAAGTAAATCAGCTCTCCATCGGCGCTCCACTGTGGGTCAGAGTTAGATGATGAGTTGTCGGTGAGTGTTGTCACCTCGCCCGAAGCCATATCGCGCACATAAATCTGCGTAAGACCCTTGTTCTCCGCCATATTGTAGCGTGTTACGGTGTAGAGAGCCTGGGTAGCGTCGGGTGAGAGAGATGCTGCACCTACGCGTCCCATCTTCCACATCACCTCGGGAGTGAACTGTGCTGCCGCAATCTCCTCGGCTGTCAAGGAGTTGTCGATGTCGAGCGTTACAGGCTTCTGTGTCGTACACGAAGCCAATGCCATAGCTGCAATAGCCATAATTAAAGTTAATTTTTTCATTTTATTCTTCTGAGTTTAACATCTATTTCTTATTTTTGCATAATAAACTACCAAGCTATGAAACCGCACGCCTCTCATAATATGATGATGAGCGACCCATTGAGGATTGTTGCTCGTCGAGAATATCTGCCAGTCGAGTCAGATGGCAGTATCGCCATATCGTTTGGTGAGCGCGAACTGCTCTTCGCCTCCCACGTTCCAGAAGGGTGGTTCGAACTCCCTTATGTTAATGAGGATACAGTTTCACGGGCGAAGGTAATGCATTTTCTTGATACTTACAAACGTGTGGTGGTATCTTCCCCCGATCCTATGGTGGTATTTCTTGAATTTGCCACCCAGCTTGTGTGGGTTGAGGCGGCTGGTGGAGTAGTGGAGAATTCTCAGGGTGAGGTGGTGATGATTCGCCGCAACGAGCGTTGGGATTTACCTAAGGGTCATCGTGAAGAGGGCGAGTGTTTCAGGGAGTGTGCTGCGCGCGAGGCCGAGGAGGAGACGGGTGTGAAAGTTAATGAGGTGGGAGCGATGTTGGCTTCGACATTGCATAGCTATAATGTATATGGTAAGTGGGAGTTGAAACTCACCGTGTGGTATGCTATGCGAGGCGAGAGCCAGGAACTTGTGCCCCAGCAGGCTGAGGGTATTATCTGTGCCGAATGGATAGCTCGTGAACAGATCAGGGAGAAAATAAAAGCCTCATTTCCCACAATTCATAGGGTGTTTGATGCGTTCATAAAATAGATAAACAAGAATTTATGGTAAAGATATTATGGGTTGATGATGAGGTGGAGTTGCTAAAACCTCACGTCTTATTCCTCGAAGGCAAGGGTTATGAGGTCGATACGTGCAACAATGGCTACGATGCCATTGATATGGTACGTTCTACGGCCTATGATTTGATAATCCTTGACGAGATGATGCCTGGAATGACAGGTTTGGAGACCTTGCCTTTGATTAAGGATATTCGTCCTACGACACCAGTCATTATGGTGACTAAGAGCGAGGAGGAGAATATTATGGATAAGGCTATCGGCTCAAAGATTGCGGACTATATCATCAAGCCTGTAAATCCCAATCAGGTGTTGCTCTCGATTAAGAAAAATGTTCATTCCCAGCAACTTGTGACCGAGCAAACGACAGCGGATTATCGCGCCGAGTTTGGTCGCATATCGTCGATGTGTCAGCAGGCCTCGTCGTTTGCGGCGTGGAGCGCGCTTTATCGCAAGATTACGGGTTGGGAGATTGAACTTGCCTCGTCGCTGGATCAGGGCATCAAGGAGGTGCTGGCCTATCAGAAGAGTGAGGCCAATCAGGAGTTTTGTAAGTTTGTGCGTCGTAACTATTATAACTGGATCAACAAGCGCGTGGATGATGCTGAGATTCCTGTGATGTCGCACACGCTTATGCGTAAAAAGATTTTCCCAGAGGTCGACAAGCACGAAAAGACTACATTGCTGCTTATTGACAATTTCCGATATGACCAGTGGCGCGTGATTAGCTCTCTGCTCAGAGGTTACTACGATGTGGATGTTGATGATTTCTACTGTGCGATTTTGCCCACAGCTACACAGTATGCGCGTAATGCACTCTTTGCGGGTCTGATGCCTCTTGCAATTGACAAGTTGATGCCCAATAAGTGGCTCAACGACAACGAGGAGGGCGGTAAGAATCAATATGAGGATGAGTTCTTGCGCCGTCAGTTGCAGTCGTGTGGTAAGGATTACATATGGACCTTCGATAAGTTGGTGCGCCCAGAGGCGGGTCGCAAGCTCATTGATAATATAAATCGTCTGTATGATGCCGATTTTTCGGTGATTGTCTATAACTTCTTGGATATCCTCTCTCACGCCCGAACTGAGACCGACATCATCCGCGAGCTTACCGAGGATGAGGCTTCGTTCCGTTCGCTCACACGTTCCTGGTTTGAGTATTCCGACCTATTCGTTATCTTGAAGTTGTTGTCGGAGCGTGGACATACGGTGATTATTACTTCGGATCACGGTACAATCCGTGTAGATAATCCAGTGAAGGTTACTGGTGATAGAGATACCTCGCCTAATTTGCGTTACAAGACTGGCCGCAATTTGCAATACAACTCCCGTGAGGTTTACGAGGTGACACGTCCCGAGGATATTCAGTTGCCTCGCATCAATCTCTCGTCGAGCTATATTTTTGCCTATAACTCGGATTTCTTGGTCTATAACAACGATGCCAATAAGTTTATCAGATACTATCGCAATACGTTCCAGCACGGCGGAATATCTATGGAGGAGATGCTGGTGCCATATATTGTGTTGAAACCTAAAAAGAGTTGATTATGAAGAGAATAGAGATAGATTCATTGTCGGGTCTGAATGGAGTGGCCGAGCATATCATAGCCTCACTTAACGGTCGAAATGTTGTGCTGTTTCGTGGCGGTATGGGCGCTGGTAAAACCACGCTCATCAGTCGCATTGTAGCTTTGCTCGGTGCCGAGGATACGGTGACTTCGCCTACGTTTGCACTTGTGAATGAATATGAGGGTACGCAAAGACGTATCTATCATTTTGATTTCTACCGCATTGACCGTATCGAGGAGGTCTTCGATTTCGGTTACGAGGAGTATTTCTACTCTGGCGATTTGTGCTTGGTCGAGTGGCCTGAGAAGATCGAGGTATTGATTCCCGATGATGCGATGGTGGTGAAAATCGAGGTCGGAGATGATGATAGCCGAGTATTCGAGATAGAGTAGATATTGTCGAAAAGTGTTGTAAAGCAGGCTCTTGATTTGCTCGGGTCTGCTTTTTTTATTACATTTGCGCCAAATTTATTTACAAGAGGAGAATTAAAGCGAAAAATATTATGAAATTAAAGAGTTTGTTATTGGCATTTGTTGCAGTATTTGTGTCGATAATCTCGTTTGCGCAGGCAGTTGATCCAGTAGCGTGGAGTAGTTCAGTGGAGAAAATTGCTGACGGAGAGTATCGTATCTCGTATAAGGCTACTATTGAGTCGGGATGGCATATCTATGATATGGGACCTTATGAGATAGGCGGACCTATGGCAACAGCATTTACTTTTGAGCCATCGTCTGACTACGAGTTGGTAGGAAATGTTGAGGCACAGGGTGAGTTGGTGCGCCACTATGATGATGTTTACGAGATGGAGATTGGTTACTACGAGGGCGAAGTGTTGTTTAGCCAGGTAGTTAAGACTTCGGGTGCGTCGGTGGTTGCCACTGTCGATTTTATGGCGTGCAACGATAGCAATTGCGTGACAGGTGACTTTGAGTTTAAGAACAAGGTTGGCGAGGCTACGGAGGTGGCTCAGACCGAGGTTGCTGAGGCTGGCGTTAACGGCGGTAACTCAATTTGGGGCTATATTTTGAGCGCTGTGGGTTGGGCATTGATCGCGTTGCTCACACCTTGCGTGTTTCCTATGATTCCTATGACCGTGTCGTTCTTCTTGAAGGGTTCGGGTAGCGTGGCTCAGGGCCGTTTCCGTGCGTTGATGTATGGATTCTTCATCGTGTTGCTATATACATTGCCAATTGGTGTGATTATCTTCCTCACTTGGTTGATTGGTGGCGATGCTGTGACAGCTGACATCTTTAACTGGTTGTCAACTCACTGGTTGCCAAATATTTTGTTCTTCATCGTCTTTATGGTATTTGCAGCATCATTCTTTGGCGCGTTTGAGATTGTGATGCCTGAGAAGTTGGTGAACAATAGCGATGCTAAGGCAGATAAGGGAGGCTTGGCTGGTATCTTCTTTATGGCATTGACTTTGGTCCTTGTGTCGTTCTCTTGTACGGGTCCAATTATCGGTTCTGCGTTGATTCAGTCAACATCGGGCGAGGTGTGGACTCCAATCATTACAATGTTTGCCTTCTCGGTGGTCTTTGCTTTGCCATTTACACTCTTTGCATTGTTCCCATCGTGGCTCAAACAGTTGCCTAAGAGTGGTGGCTGGTTGAACTCAGTGAAGGTAGTGTTGGGTTTTGTGGAGTTGGCTCTTGGTTTGAAGTTTTTGAGCGTTGCTGACCAGACCTACCACTGGGGTTTGCTCGACCGTGAGGTATATTTGGCCATTTGGATTGCAATCTTCTTCCTCTTGGGTTTGTATCTGTTGGGTAAGTTGAAATTCAAGCACGATAGCGATGTATCGCATTTGTCGGTATTGCGTCTGGTGATGGCCATTGCGTCGTTCGCCTTCGTAGTCTATATGTTGCCAGGTATGTGGGGCGCACCTCTTCGTGCCTTGTCGGGATATATGCCACCTATGCAGTCACAGGATTTTGTGATGGGTGCAGGTGCAGCCAATGCGGCGCAGTCGGGCGAGGCTAAGGTTTCGGGTGTTAAGTATGGCGACGTGTTGGAGTTGCCTCACGGCTTGGAGGGCTTCTTCGATTTGCAGGAGGGTGAGGCTTATGCCCAGCAGGTGGGTAAGCCAGTATTCTTGGATTTTACGGGTCACGGCTGTGTGAATTGCCGTGAGATGGAGGCTCGTGTGTGGTCAGACCCTCAGGTGTTGGATATCTTGCGTAATGAGTACGTGATTGTAGCTCTGTATGCTGACGATAAGTTGAAGGTCGCGGAGGAGGATTGGGTAACAACCGAGTCGGGTAAGGTGCTCAAAACTTTGGGTAAGATCAATTCTCACTATGCGTTGAAGACCTATGGCGTGAATGCTCAGCCTTATTATGTGTTGCTCGGCGTTGATGGCCAGCCATTGGTGGAGCCTCGTAGCTATGATTTGAGTGTTGAGGGTTTTGTGGCATTTTTGCGCAGTGGTGTTGATGCTTACAAGGCTCAGCACTAAACATATAGTCGTATATTAATATTTAGCAAAAGGTAATTATGGGATTAGAAAAATATGAATCAAAGCAGCAGCAGATATTGAAGCCTGCTTCGCGCATCTATCCGTTCATTAGCCGTTTTGATATGCTCACACCAGCCTTGAAGGACAAGGTTGAGGAGTGGCAGGCGACTGAGGATACCTGCTCATTCAAGGTTAAGGGCTTTACTGTTGGGTTGCAGATTGTGGAGAGAGTCGAGAATAAGCACATTAAAATTATGGGTGCCGATAACAATGGAGTACCTGTGGATTTTTCGTTCTGGATTCAGCTTCACGAAGTGTCGTCAAATGATACGCGTATTCGTATGGTGTTGCACGCCGAACTCAATATGATGATGCGTATGTTGATTGGTTCAAAGATCCAGGGCGGTTTGGATAAGGCTGTCGAGGGTTTGGCTATGGCTTTCAATCAAATGCCATAGTTGGAAGAACCATTTTGCATTGTTTTTGAAATGTTCTAACTGATTGGGAACAAAAGCGAAAAAAAACTTGTATTTAATTTGCTAATCATCAAAAATGTAGTACATTTGCAGACCCAAAGTAACAGAATGTTTAACTACAAATAATGTATTTCTATGACAAAGGCAGATATCGTAAATGAGATTTCTAAGGATCTTGGCGTTGAGAAGCGTATGGTTCAGGAGATCGTCGATGCTTTTATGGAGAGTGTTCGTACTTCTCTGAGTGAAAATAATAATGTTTATCTTCGTGGTTTCGGTAGCTTTATTATTAAGAAGCGTGCTACTAAGGTTGCTCGTAACATCTCAAAGAATACTACAATCACTATTCCAGAGCACAATATCCCTGCGTTTAAGCCTGCAAAGAGCTTCGTAGCAAAGGTAAAATAATACAACACTTTAATCATTAAACTTTATAAGACTATGCCAAACGGAAAAAAGCACAAGCGTCATAAGATGGCTACGCACAAGCGTAAGAAGCGTCTTCGCAAGAACCGTCATAAGAAGAAGTAATGGCGGAGCTAATTGATTAGCAAGTAGGTGAGATAAAAGCTAAATGGTTAATTTCCATTTAGCTTTACCTATTTAATAAAACATAGATTAAAATGAATCGAGAGTTAGTAATAAATGTTACCCAGAGCGAAATTTCAATAGCTTTATGTGAGGATAAAGTGTTGGTGGAGCTTAACAAGGAGCAGTGTCAGACGGGTTTTGCCGTTGGTGACATCTACTTGGGAAGGGTACGCAAGATTATGCCGGGATTGAATGCGGCCTTCGTGAATATCGGTCACGAGAAAGATGCGTTCATCCATTATCTCGATTTGGGAAGTCAGTTCTCTTCATTACAACGAGTGGTGGACTCCTTGCAGCCGGGAAAGAAGGCTATGAGGGTGGAGTCGATGAAACTTGAACCCAGTATTGAAAAGCAGGGTAAGTTGGCATCATATCTCCAAGTGGGTCAGACCGTAATGGTGCAGATTGCCAAGGAGGCAATCTCGACAAAGGGACCACGATTGACATCTGATATTTCACTTGCGGGTCGCAATGTGGTGTTGGTTCCCTTCTCGACAAAGATATCAATCTCGCAGAAGATTCGCTCTAACGAGACCAAAAAACGTCTGCGCCGTATTGCGGCAGCAGTCCTTCCCAAAAATTTTGGCGTAATCATACGCACCGCCGCCGCCGAAGCACAGGACCACGATATTGAGCAGGATATCCTTTCGCTCATCGACCGTTGGAATAAGGCCGTCGGTAACATTAGAAAAAATCAGGCTCCCGCTCTGTTGATGAGCGAGATGAGTAGAGCCAATACCATAATCCGTGATAGCTTGAATTCGACATTCTCGCAGATTACAGTCGATGATGAGGCGATGTATCACGAGATTAAAAACTATATTAAAGTTATAGACCCCCAGTTAGAGAAGATTGTGAAGCTGTATAAGGGTACGGTACCTATCTTCGACAACTTTGATATATCGAAACAGATAAAGTCGCTCTTTGCTAAGTATGTGTCGCTCAAACGAGGCGCATATCTTATCATCGAGCATACCGAGGCGATGAATGTCATCGACGTGAACTCGGGAAATCGTACCAAAGCCGAGGTGAATCAGGAGGAGACCGCTATGGAGGTCAATCTTGCAGCGGCAAAGGAGATTGCACGTCAGTTGCGTCTGCGTGATTTAGGAGGTATTGTCATTATCGACTTTATCGACCTTCATAAGGCGCAGAACCGTCAGTTGCTTTATGACGAGATGCGCAAGTTGATGGCGACCGATAAGGCTAAACATACCATCCTACCTCTGACCAAGTTTGGTTTGATGCAGATTACTCGCCAGCGAGTGCGCCCTGTGGCGGTGGGTGATGTTACCGATGTATGTCCGACGTGTAACGGTACGGGTCGCATAGAGCCTACGGTGTTGCTTGATCGTAAGATTGAGAACCAGGTGCAGTTCCTTGCTCAAGACCGTAAGGTGAAATATATCAAACTCAGGGTTAGCCCTTATGTGGCATCTTACTTGAAACAGGGTTGGTTGTCGATGCGTTTGAAGTGGATGCTGCGCTACGGAGTGCGTATTGAGATTGTGGCTGACCAGAGTATGGGAATGGTCGATGTGAAATATCTCGATCGCCAGGGGTTGGCTTTAATTGAAGATTAGGCTTTGTAGGTCTGCTCGTATAGAGAGTTAGACCAGGAAAAATAAGAAAATCTCTTTATTTTGGAGAGTATAGAGAACATTTTGCGACGCATTGAAGGAGGTCATTCCTTCAATGCGTTGTTGGAAGCGTTAAGGCGAAAGAGTGCTACCGTCCATCTTGAAAATTTGGTCGGCGGGGCTCTTTCGTTTTATGCAGCAGCCACGATTCGCAAGAAAGGGGGTATTCACATCTTTGTTGCGGAGGATAGAGATTCGGCTGCATATATGCTCAATGACTTCTACGCGTTGCTCGACGAGAAGAGAGTCCACTTCTTCCCCACATCGTATAAGCGCTCGATTCTCTATGGCAAGGAGGATGCCCAGGGTCTGGTGCAGCGAACCAATACGCTTAATGCCATTCGCCAGAATCAAAGTAATTATTTGGTTATTTGTACCTATCCCGATGCTTTGGCTGAGAGGGTAGCAGACGAGACAGCATTTGATGAGAATGCGCTTCGCTTGAAGGTGGGAGATGAGATAAAGATCTCTGATTTCGAGGAGCTGCTCGTTGAGCGCGGCTTCCAGCAGGTGGATTTTGTCTATGAACCGGGTCAATACTCGTTGCGTGGAGGTATTGTCGATGTCTTTTCATATTCTGAGAGTCGCCCATTTCGTTTTGATTTCTTTGGCGATGAGATTGACTCCATTAGGCGTTTTAATATTTCGAGCCAGTTGTCGTCGGAAAAGGCCGAGAGTGTAGATATCATCCCCAATATGAATGGCGGCAAGAGCGAAAAGGTTTCGCTTGTGAGCTTTGCTCGTGAGGCTATATGTTGGTTCTATGACGCCGATTATGTGTTGCGCAGGGTGAACGACATACGCCGCAAGGTGCTTGGTGAGATGGAGGAGCCATCGCAGATTGATACGCTTTTGATGAGCCGTAAGTCGTTGCTTGATGATATGCAGAATTGCACGATGTGTCTTGTGAGAGATAACTTGACAGAGCGTGTGGCCGATGTACGTGTACTTTTTGCGACAGCTCCGCAGCCCAAGTTCAACAAGCAATATGATGTGTTGGCCGAGGATTTGTCGGATGCCAACGCCAAGGGATATGATTGTTATATCCTGTCGGATAGCAAGGTTCAGATCGAGCGTCTGGAAAATATTATGCACCAGTTGAAGCGTGGAAATGTGAAGTTTGATTCTATTCCCGCTACGCTCCACGAGGGTTTTGTTGAGCAGGAGTTGAAGATGTGTCTCTATACCGACCATCAGATTTTCGACCGCTACCGTCGCTATAAAATCAATGGCGAGATTAAGCGTGACGAGCAGATGACTGTCGCCGAGCTCAATGCCTTGAAGTTGGGAGATTATGTGGTGCATATCGACCACGGTGTTGGTCGCTTTGGCGGTTTGGTGAAGGTAAATGAGGGTGGTAAGCTCCATGAGGCCATCAAGCTGGTATATAAGGATAACGACGTGCTCTTTGTGAATGTCCACTCTTTGCACCGCATATCACGATACAAGAGTGGCGATGCTGAGGCTCCCAAGGTCTATAAGTTGGGCAATGGTGCTTGGCAGAAACTTAAAAATGCTACGAAGAAGGCCGTCAAAGATATCTCGCGCGAGTTGATAGCTTTGTATGCCAAGCGTAAGGCGAGTGCGGGTTTTGCCTTTTCGCAGGATTGCTATCTGCAAAACGAGATGGAGGCGTCGGGCCAGTGGGAGGAGACAGCTGATCAGCAGGCGGCAATCGAGGCGGTAAAGCGAGATATGGAGTCGAGCCAGCCTATGGATCGCCTAGTTTGTGGCGATGTGGGCTTTGGTAAGACCGAGGTAGCAATACGCGCAGCGTTCAAGGCAGCGGTGGATGGCAAGCAGGTGGCGGTGTTGGTGCCGACAACAATCCTTGCTATGCAGCATTACCGTTCGTTTATGAGCCGATTGCGTGATTTTCCTGTGAGAGTAGAGTATTTGAATCGTTCCAAGACAGCCAAGCAGACGCGCGAGATTGCCGAGGATTTGGCTTCGGGAAAGATTGATATATTGATTGGTACCCATAAAATTTTGGGTAAACAGATTAAGTTCTGTGACTTGGGTCTGCTCATTATTGATGAGGAGCAGAAGTTTGGCGTGGCAGCCAAGGAGAAGCTGACGCAGATGAGTGTCAATGTTGATACCTTGACGCTGACGGCTACGCCTATCCCTCGTACGTTGCAGTTCTCGTTGATGGGTTCACGTGACTTGTCGGTGATTTCTACACCGCCGGCCAATCGTCAGCCTATCATCACCGAGTCGCACACCTTCTCGGAGGAGATTCTGCGTGATGCCATCGAGGAGGAGTTGTCGCGCGGAGGCCAGGTCTATGTGGTCAATAACCGAGTGGAGGATTTGACTACATTGCAGGGCTTGATTACGCGCATTTGCCCCAAGGCCAGGGTGGCTGTCGGTCACGGCAAGATGCCTGCCGAGACGTTGGAGCGCCTGATTATGGATTTTATCTATGGCGAGTATGATGTGTTGGTGGCAACCACCATTGTCGAGAGTGGAATAGATATTCCAAATGCCAATACTATCATCATTAACAACGCCCACTACTATGGACTGAGCGATTTGCACCAGTTGCGTGGTCGTGTGGGCCGTTCTGACCGTAAGGCATATTGCTATTTGATTACCCCGTCAGATGAGTTGCTCTCGGATGATGCGCGCCGTAGGTTACGTGCTATCGAGGAGTTCTCGGATTTAGGCTCGGGCTTCAATATTGCGATGCAGGATTTGGATATCCGAGGTGCGGGTAATCTGCTGGGTGCCGAGCAGAGTGGTTTTATCGCCGATATTGGTTACGAAACCTATCAGAAGATTATGCGTCAGGCCATCGCCGAGCTGCGTGCCGAGGGATTGGATGTCGCTGGATTGAGCGATAGCGAGGCCGAGACAGTGAAGGAGCAGGCATTTATTGATGATGCAGTCATAGATATTGAGATGCTGGCTGAGTTGCCCGATAGTTATGTGCGTCAGGCGGCCGAGAAAATAAAGCTTTATCGTGAGATTGATTCCTTTACGCGAGAGGAGGATCTGGTGGCCTTTGAGAGTCGTTTGATTGACCGATTTGGTGCTCTGCCCGAGGCGGCCAAGGAGTTGCTGAACGTGGTGCGCTTGAGGTGGGAGGCCGTACGACTTGGTATGGAGCGTGTGAAGGTAAAGAATGGTTTGATGATTGTTCACTTTGTGGGTGAGCAGAATTCACCATACTATAAGAGCGATGTCTTTATGACCCTGCTTAAAAAGGTTAGTGCGGAGCCTGATCGTTTTGTGTTGAAGCAACACAATAATCGTCTGGCAATGACCGTTAGAAGAGTAGTTAATGTGGCCGAAGCGGTCGCAGTATTAAGAAAATTATAACCTAAGCGAGAATGAATCTGGTAGTTGATATCGGCAACTCATTTATTAAAGTAGCTGTTGTCGAGCAGGATGATGTGTTGATGGTGCGTCGTTTTAGTTCGGTTGAGGAGTTGCAGCAGAGTAGCATAATGGAGGAGTTCCCGCAGTTGCAACGAGCAATCGTGGCCTCGACCTCCATCACGACTGATGGAGTGGCTGAGATATTGCTCGGTTGGGGGCTTTGTGTGTTGGAGATGACGGCGCAAACGCCCGTGCCGATAGGTAACGCCTATCACACTCCATCGACACTCGGTGTGGATCGCTTGGCTGCTGCAGTGGCTGCTGTGGAAATGGTTGGTCAGGATTGCTTGATTGTGGATTTTGGCTCGGCCATTACCATCGATTTAGTTGAAGGTGGAGTCTTCAAAGGTGGCAATATCTCGCCAGGTGTAGCGATGCGTTTTCGCGCCCTGCACGATTATACCAAACGCTTGCCAATATGCGAGCCGACGGATGAAATTTTGGAGGTTGGATGCTCTACTCAATCTGCCATCGTACAAGGCGTTATGCAAGGCATAACTAATGAAATAGAGGGCTATATATCGTATTTCTATGCACAAAATGTAAAATTATCGCTAATTTTTACGGGTGGAGACGCAAAATACTTTGTTAAACGAATAAAAAACGCGATATTTGCAAACTATGATTTGGTAATTTGCGGATTGAACAGAATTTTGGAGTACAATGCAAGGACTGAAAAGGAGAATATTTAATGTAATTATAGCTGTTGTTATGTTGCTTCCATTGGGCGTAACAGCACAAACTTTGACAAGTAGTGTAAATACTTATTCGCCATATTCAATGTATGGATTGGGTGAGTTGGCTACTCAGGGTAATGTAATGCAGCGTTCGTTGGGTGGTGCTGGTTTGGCAATGTATTCAACCACATCGGTGAATTTTTTGAACCCTGCGGCCTATGCAAATACTCCTCGTCAGAGTTTTCTCTTTAACTTTGAGTTGGATGGTGGTTATTTCCACAACGAGCAGATGAAGTATTCGTCGGCAACTCCAACGACAGTGAAGACAGCTTACAACACGCTCAATATCCACAATATCTCGTTCCAGATGCCGTTGGCGCGAGGCTTGGGTTTTGGTTTTAGCCTCAGCCCATATAGCAACGTGGGCTATTCGATGTATCGTGACGACTTGGCTCTTGCGGGTCAGTCGGGTTTGTGGCGTTATGAGTACACAGGCGAGGGCGATGTGACTGAGGTTAAGATGGGTATTGGTTGGGCTCCCGTGAGAAAGTTCTCGTTTGGAGCCTCGATGGTTTACTACTGGGGTAACATCGACCGTAGCTATAAGACTACATCGAAGAATATCATCACTGGTAGTGGCGAATATTCATCAACAATCGGTATCGATACCTATGACGTATCGCGAGTTATGGCTCAGGTGGGTGTGATGTGGAATCCGATTTTGAAGACCGATAGAATTTTGTCTTTGGGCGCAACTTATGATTTCGGTGGTTCGTTGAACCCTGATGTGGTAAAATATGTATATGCCGACAACCTTTTTGAGTCAGACGTGCGCAACGAGACTGACGGAGCGCTTCCATTGCGAATCCCTCAGCAGGCGGCTGTAGGTGTATTCTTCCAGAATTTGAAGGTTAAGGTTGGTCTGGATTACGTTTATCAGTCGTGGGGTAGCAAGAATACCTCTGTTGTTGAGAATCTCGACAATGGTGTGAAGGTAGCATATACCGATACCCATACAATCAAGGCTGGTGTGGAGTACACTCCACGTCACTCTGATGTGAGAAACTATTTGCGCCGTATGTCATATCGAGTTGGAGCTCGCTATGGTGACTATTACCAGACTTATGGCGGTTCTACAATCAAGCAGTTGGCCTTGACAGCAGGTTTTGGTTTGCCAGTTCAGTTGTTTGGTCGTTCAATGGTAAACCTGGGTGTTGAGTATGGAATGCGTGGAATGGGCAACAAGACCATAGAGGTAGATAATGCTACGGTGGGTCTGGTGAAGCAGCAGTACATTAAGTTCTCTCTCGGTTTGAGTCTGTTTGGCGATGACGAGTGGTTTATGATGAGAAAGTACAAATAAAGTTTGAAGATTAGATTAATAACACAATAAAACCTTGAATAAAATGAAAAGTTTGAAACTGATTTTGGCAGTTGCATTTGCGGCGATGAGCGTATCTGCAATGGCTCAGGAGATCAACTACGATGACCCTAAGTACGCAGTATGGGGTGAGAATGCAAATGAGCGTCGTGACAATATGCTCAACAACCAGTTCTTGAAGGAGGCAGTTGATAACAAGAATTACTCAGCAGCTTCTAAGTATTTGAAGATTTTGCTCGACAAGTGTCCAGCGGCATCTCAGAACATCTACACAAACGGTGCTAAGTTGTATAAGAACCTTATCAATGCAGCAGATAACGACGAGGGTAAGAAAGTGTATATCGACTCTTTGATGTACCTCTATGATGTTCGTTTGAAGGCATTTGCTAACCACAAGAAGTATGGTAAGGATTATATCCTTAACCGTAAGGCTCGTGAGTTCTACTCATATTTCCCAGATGATCGTGAGGGTATCCGCAACATTTTCCTGGAGGCTGTTGAGGCAAGTAACGAGATGAAGGGTAAGTATGATTTGGAGTTGATCTCTATCTACTTCTCTGAGCTCTGCACAGACTATCAGAACGACGAGATTGGTGCTGAGGATTTGATTGCAGCTTATGACCGCTACTCACCAGCATTCGATGGCGTTGAGGAGGAGGCTGATGTTGAGTTGAAGAATCAGTTTGACTCTGCTTTCGGTCAGAGTGGTGCTGCAAGCTGCGAGAACTTGGAGGCTCTCTTCTCAAAGAAGTTGGGTGCTGCTCCTGAGGATGAGGCATTGCTTAGCCAGGCTGTAACACTTATGTCTCGTGCTAATTGCGATAGCGATTTCTTCTTCGCAACAGCCGAGAAGTATTACTCTGTGAAGCCATCTTCTGAGACTGCATTGTTCTTGGCACAGGGCTTCCAGAAGCGCGAGGAGTTCGAGAAGGCAATGAAGTATCTTTCTGAGGCTTTGGCTTCTGAGCAGGATGCTACCGAGAAGGAGAAGTTGTATGTTCGTATCGGTTTGATTAGCGTTCAGACTAAGAACTACGCTGAGGCGGTTAAGGCTGCCAACGAGATTAAGGCTATTAACCCTGAGAATGGTTATGCTTACTTCCTCTTGGGTCAGTGCTATGCTGCTTCTGCTAACTGCTCTGAGATCAAGTGCCAGGCTTGCTACTGGGCTGCATACGATATGATGAACAAGTCGGTTGCTTTGCTCGCATCTGAGCCAGCTATCCAGGATAGTGCTAAGAAGATGGCTGCAAGTTTCCGTTCTGCATTCCCAACTAAGGAGGAGTGCTTCTTCAACGAGTTGCAGGAGAATTCTGCTTACACAATCAAGCACGGTTTCGCAAACGGTGTAAGCACAACAGTTCGTTTCAGATAATTGAGCGATGATTAGATATTCGCTTGGACGATATATGGCGGTAGCACTCTCTGTTTTGGGGAGTGCTATCTTGCTATTCTCTTGCGAATCGAAACCCCAGGTTGCTGAGGAGATAAATTTGGAGACCTTGATGACAGAGTATAGCGAGAATATGTCGATTGCTATGTCGGAGAATGGTATCAAGTCATATTTCTTTGAAACACCTCTGATTGAGGGTTATGCAATGGCGCGTGATCCGCATCGTGAGTTCCGTAAAGGAGTGAAAATTACGATGTACGAGAAGGATACCTTGCAGTCGGTGTCGGCAACGCTGGTGGCAAATTATGCTATCTTCTACGAGGAGCGTAAACTCTGGGAGGCTAAGGGTGATGTTGTGGTTGAACAGATGGGTGGCCGAAAGTTGTACACCTCGCAGCTCTTCTGGAACCAGACAACCCATAAAATCTACTCAAACGTCGATTGTAAGATTGTCGAGGGCGACCAGGTGTATCATTGCGAAGGCTTCGAGAGTGACGAGGAGATGAAGGATTGGAGTTATCGCAAGGTGAAGGGTGTGACCTATTTTGATGAGGCTCAGTTCCAGAATCAGAGTGCCAAAAAAGATGGGGAAGAGAGCCCGAAATCGGAAAACTAAAATAAAATTAGATTGATATGCCAGCTTCCGATTTGATAAACTCCGTTATATTAATATGTATAATGCTATTGCTGTCTGCATTTTTTTCGGGAATGGAGATAGCATTTTTAAGTCGCAACCGTCTGCGTGAGGAGATTGACCGCAAGCAGAACGGATTGTTTGATTTTATAGCGCGCATATTTGAGAAGCATCCAGGACAGTATATTACAACCATCCTTGTTGGAAATAATATCAGTCTGGTCATATACTCTCTGTATATGTCCATTATGCTTCACGTTGTTTTCGATTTGATGGGATGGTCAGAGTTGACAACAGCATCGGGTTCGTCGGTGTTGATTGAGACTGTGTTATCGACGGTGGTGATTCTCTTTGCGGGAGAGTTTCTGCCAAAATCGATAGTAAAGAACAATCCTAATTTCTATTATCGATACTTCTCGCCTGTTTTATACATATTCTATCTGTTTTTGTATCCAATAGCACTGCTTACCACTTATCTTTCGTATGGAATACTCAGGATTTTTGGAAGAAAACCCGTGGGTGATAGCTTGGACTATTCGTTCAATCGCGAGGATCTAATCAACCTGGTAGATAATAGTGTAGATGCAACTCCTCAACAACAAGACGATGAGGAGATTAAGCTCTTTCAAAATGCTTTGGATTTCGCGGATTTGCGAGTGAGAGATTGTATGGTCTCGCGCGTGGATGTCGAGGCGGTGGATATCAACACTTCGATTGAGGAATTGACTTCGCGTTTTGTCGATACCAAATTCTCTCGCATATTTGTTTGGCGCGATAGCATTGACAATATCTTGGGTTATGTCAATTCAAAGAGCCTTTTTACATCGCCAACCAGTATCGAGCAGGTGATAATGAAAGTCGATTATGTGGCCGAGACATTGCCTTTACAGACGCTTTTGCAGAATTTCATCAAGCGCAAGTCGAGTGTGGCTGTGGTTATTGATGAGTTTGGCGGTACGGCAGGTATCATCTCCATTGAGGATGTATTGGAGCAGATTTTTGGAGAGATTGAAGATGAACACGATGTCCAGGAGCGTGTCGAGAAGCAGGTAGGCGAGCGCGAGTATGTCCTTTCGTGTCGCTTGGAGGTTGAGTACCTCAATGAGCGCTATGGCTTTGATATAGAGGAGAGTGAAGAGTATGATACCTTGGCTGGTTATATAATTTATAACTACGATGGTATCCCCGAAGCAGGTACTGAAATTTCGACCGATAGGCTTGATATTAAGATACTTAGAGCTGTGCGTACGCGTGTTGATTTGGCTCGTGTGAAAGTAAGATAACAAAATTATAGGTAATTTTGTGTCTGTTTGGAATAATTTTATTATCTTTGGTGGCTCAAAAACAACCTTTTAGGGCATTTTTATAGATTTATAAGTAAAACAAATAAATTATGGCAAGTTTACAAACATTAAGAACCAAGTACGGCGTCGTTTTGTCGGTTATTATCGTATTGGCGCTGTTGGCATTTATTATCTCATTGGGTCCAGAGATGGGCTTCTTAGGTAACCGCGATCCAAAGGTGGGAGTTATCAATGGTAAGAAGGTTACTTATATGGAGTATTTGAATGAGTATGAGTCTATCAAGGCGAACACAAACGCTGATGAGTCAACAGAGGAGTCTGCTTCTCGTTTGGCTTCTTCAACTTGGCAGTCGCTTGTATCAAAGAACTTCTTGCAGCCAGAGTTGGAGAAGGCTGGTTTTGCAGTTAGCGATGCAGAGCGTTTGTCTATGTTGTCAGGCAAGCACACATCTCAGGTAATCTACCAGGCATTTGCTGATCCTCAGACTGGTGTTTACGATGCAGCTGCTGTGACAAACTTCATCGCTCAGATGAGCGCTAACCCACAATACCAGCAGGTATGGTCATTCTTGAACACAAATGCTGTAATCAACCGTCTTAACGAGAAGTTCACTAGCTTGGTTAAGGTTGCTACTTATGTTAATAAGTTGGAGGTTGAGCAGGGTGTTGAGGCTGCTAACGTAGTTCGTAACGGTCGTATGGTATGCGTAAACTATTCATCTGTTGCTGACTCATTGGCTACTGTTTCTGACGCTGAGGTTGTAGCTTACTACAATGCTCACAAGAATATGGATGAGTACAAGAAACTTCCACGTCGTAGAATCTCTTATGTAGCATTCGATGTTCAGCCTACTGAGGAGGATATCGTAGCTGTCGAGAACAAGGTTCGCGCAATGGGCGAGGAGTTTGCTCAGGCTGAGGATGTTCGCGCATTTGTTCGCAAGAATATGGGTAACGTAGCAGAGAGCTATGTTTCAGCAGCACAGCTCACTGATGACGAGGCTGTTGTTTTGAACGGTGAGCAGTATGGTCCAGTTTTGAAGGCTAATGAGTGGGTAATGTCACGTCCTATCTCAAACATTATGGCTCCTGATTCAATCGGTATCAGCCATATTGTATTGGCAGATAAGGCTCAGGCTGATAGCCTTTACAACGCAATCAAAGCTGGTGCTGATTTTGCTGAGGCAGCTGCAAAACACTCTCAGTATGCGGAGACAGCTCAGAAGGGTGGCGATATGGGTGTCGTTCCATTCAACATCTTGTCAGTTGATTTGGCTGAGAAGTTTGCTACTGCAAAGAAGGGTGATGTAATCAAGTACGAGAATGCAGGTGGTATCCAGATCTTCAAGGTTACTCGCACTGACAAGCCTCAGAAGTATGCGTTGCTCGGTACAATCAGCGTAGCAGTTGAGGCATCTTCTGCAACTCGTCGTGATGTACACAATGTAGCAAGCATCTTCTCTGTTGATGGTAAGGGTTCTATCGATAACTTCAACGCAGCGGCATCAGCAGCGGCTGTAACTCCACGTACAGCAACAATCAACCAGGGTGAGCGTACAGTTTCTGGTTTGTTGGATTCTCGCGAGGTAGCTCGTTGGGCTCACGGTGCTGAGATCGGTCAGTTGTCTGAGATCTTCAACTTGAACGGCACTTATGTAGTAGCTATGCTTACTGAGGTTGACGATAGCAAGTATGTTCCAGTAGAGGAGGCTCAGTATGAGATCTCTCGTAAGTTGTCTCGTGACAAGAAGTTCGAGGTATTGAAGGAGAAGCTCGCTGGTGCAACAATCGAGGAGATCGCTCAGGCTAACGGTGTCGAGGTTATTCCATTCGAGAATGTTAAGTATGCTGACTATGGTGTAGGTACATATAGCTATGAGCCAGCTTTGGTAGGTGCAATTTCTAAGGTTGATGAGACTGGTAAGGTATCAGGCGCAGTTAAGGGTACATCAGTAGCAGCGGTATTCGTTGTTGATGGTGTAACAACAACTCCTGAGCAGACAGCAGAGGCTGAGAAGGTACGTGTTCAGTCATTCAACGAGACATTGACTCCTCAGATGGCAGCTATGGCATTGCAGCGTATGGTTGAGATTGAGGACTTGCGTGGCAAGTACTTCTAATCGAAATACGATATAGATGAAATATCCGAGTCTTCGTAAGAGGGCTCGGATATTTTTTTGTGTAGAGAGGGGAGTGGAAATGTGGCGGAAACCTTAGTTATGATAACTGAACGTAGGTGCCAAGAGTGTCGTAAGGAGTAAGTCCATTATTATATTTATGGGACAAAACCTGTAATGTGACTGGTTGGAGCAAACTCCGTCGTGAGTCTATATTTGGGGTGTAAAGGGGTTAAAGTATGCACAGTGGGGTGATTCAAGGGAACAAAAAAAGCCGTCGGGTTACCGACGGCTTTCGCATTATATTGCGGCTGGTATTACTCCTCCATCAAAAGCTCCAACATCTTGATAGATGACTTTGCAATTGGAGTGCCAGGGCCGAAGATTGCAGCTGCACCATCCTGATACAACTCCTCGTAATCCTGTGCTGGGATAACACCACCTACTACGACGATAATATCCTCGCGACCCAACTTCTTCAACTCAGCGATAATCTGAGGAACCAAAGTGAGGTGACCTGCAGCGAGTGATGATACACCCACGATGTGTACGTCGTTCTCCACAGCCTGCTTAGCAGCCTCCTCAGGAGTCTGGAACAATGGACCCATATCTACGTCGAAACCAACGTCAGCGTAACCTGTTGCTACAACCTTAGCACCACGGTCGTGACCGTCCTGACCAAGCTTTGCGATCATAATACGTGGCTGGCGACCCTCCTTCTTTGCGAACTCAGCGCACATCGCCTTAGCCTTCTCGAAATCTGCGTCCTGCTTCATACCTGATGAATATACTCCAGAAATTGAACGAATAACTGCCTTGTAACGACCTACTACAACCTCGCAAGCGTCTGAAATCTCGCCGAGTGTAGCGCGAACCTTAGCTGCCTCAACAGCGAGCTCCAACAAGTTGCCCTCGCCAGTCTTAACGCACTCGGTGATAGCAGCCAATGCCTTGTCAACAGCAGCCTGGTCGCGGTTAGCACGCAACTCCTGCAAGCGCTTAACCTGACTCTCGCGTACAGCTGTGTTATCCACTGCCAAGATATCGATTGGAGCCTCCTTCTCAAGACGGTACTCGTTCAAACCGATAATCTTCTGCTCGCCTGAGTCGATACGAGCCTGTGTACGAGCAGCAGCCTCCTCGATACGCATCTTTGGAATACCTGTCTCGATAGCCTTTGCCATACCGCCGAGCTTCTCAACCTCCTCGATGTGTGCCCACGCCTTATGTGCAATCTCGTTTGTGAGAGCCTCAACATAGTATGAACCTGCCCAAGGATCCACCTGACGGCAGATGTCAGTCTCCTCCTGGATGTAGATCTGAGTGTTACGAGCAATACGAGCCGAGAAGTCGGTTGGAAGGGCGATAGCCTCGTCCAATGGGTTGGTGTGCAATGACTGAGTGTGACCCAATGCTGCACCCATCGCCTCGATAGCTGTACGAGCTACGTTGTTGAATGGATCCTGCTCTGTGAGTGACCAACCAGATGTCTGGCTGTGAGTACGCAAAGCGAGTGACTTTGGATTCTTTGGGTTGAACTGCTTTACGATCTTTGCCCACAACATACGAGCTGCACGCATCTTCGCAATCTCCATAAAGTGGTTCATACCGATAGCCCAGAAGAATGACAAACGTGGCGCGAAGGCGTCAACTGACATACCTGCGTCGATACCTGCACGCAAGTACTCCAAACCGTCTGCCAAAGTGTAAGCCAACTCGATATCTGCTGTTGCACCAGCCTCCTGCATATGGTAGCCAGAGATAGAGATTGAGTTGAACTTAGGCATATTCTTAGATGTGTACTCGAAGATGTCGGCAATAATCTTCATTGAGAACTTAGGAGGATAAATATAGGTGTTACGCACCATAAACTCCTTCAAGATATCGTTCTGGATAGTACCAGCCAACTGATCGAGTGTACAGCCCTGCTCCAAACCTGTAACGATGTAGAATGCCAATACTGGCAACACAGCACCGTTCATAGTCATAGATACAGACATCTTATCCAATGGAATACCATTGAACAACACCTTCATATCCTCTACTGAGCAGATAGATACACCAGCCTTACCAACGTCACCTACTACACGTGGGTGGTCAGCATCGTAACCACGGTGAGTAGCCAAGTCGAATGCTACTGACAAACCCTTCTGACCTGCTGCCAAGTTACGACGGTAGAATGCGTTTGACTCCTCTGCGGTTGAGAAACCTGCATACTGACGAATAGTCCAAGGACGCATAACATACATTGTAGAGTATGGACCACGAAGGTTTGGTGCGATACCTGCTGCATAGTTCAAGTGCTCCAAATCCTCCAAATCCTTAGCCGTGTAGTTCTCCTTAACGGGTATCTGCTCGGCTGTAAGCCAAGGCTCCTTAGCCTCAGCAGCGGCGTTGCAGCACTGCGCACCGCCTGCGTATGATAAATTTTCAAATTTTGCTCTCATAATAGCTCTGCTTTTTAGATACCCAACTCTTTAAGATAGAATTTAAGAGTTTCGAGTACGTTGCTCTTAACATTGATGAAATTGTTGATGCCCTGTGCCTCCAACTCTGGTGTGCAAGCAGGAGCGCCTGCTACAACCAAGATAGCCTTGTCGCCGAGCAACTCCTTAACCTTAGGAGCTACCTCTGCGTAGTCATCATCCGAAGCACAAACAACTACGATATCAGCCTTAGCCTCCAACGCTGCTGCTACACCCTCCTCAACTGAGTGGAAGAATGTGTTATCCTGAACGCGGATACCTGCGCAAGCGAAGAAGTTGCAAGAGAACTGAGCACGAGCACGAGCCATTGCCAAGTTTCCGCAAGTGAGCATAAATGCCTTAGGCTCCTTACCGCTACGGTCAACACCCAAACGCATAGCCTCGAATGCCATAGCACCGCGGTATGGTGTGAGGACGTTGCCCTCAGCCTCAGCGCGAGTAACTGTCTCAGCAGAAACGGCAGCATCAGCAACCTCAGTGAAGTTAGGGTACTGGTTTGCGCCGAGCAAAATCTGGCGGCGAGTAGCGATATTCTTATCTTTAGCAGCTGCCGAAGCCTTTACGCGGTCAACGATGAAGCCAGCCTTGTAAGCCTCAACATAACCACCCTTATCCTCAACCTCGAGGAAGAGCTTCCACGCCTGCTCAGCGATGTTCTTTGTAAGAGTCTCGATGTAGTAAGAACCACCTGCTGGGTCAACTACCTGATCGAAGTGTGACTCGTGCTTGAGCAAAAGCTCCACGTTGCGAGCGATGCGCTGTGAGAACTCTGTTGGCTGCTCAAATGCGTAGTCGAATGGCAACACCTCCAATGAGTGTACGCCAGCCAATGTAGCCGACATAGCCTCAGTTGTGCCACGCAACATATTTACATATGGGTCATAAGCTGTCTGGTTCCAAGTCGATGTAACGGCGTGTGTAAACATCTTGCAAGAGCACTCCTTCTCAGGGTTGTAGCCCTTTACGATGTTAGCCCACAACATACGAGCTGCGCGGAACTTAGCAATCTCCATAAAGTAGTTTGATGTAACGGCAAATGTGAAACGAATCTTGCGCGCTACCAGGTCGATTGGAAGACCAGCCTCGGTGAGCTTCACCAAGTAGTCGTGACCTGCTGCGAGTGAGAATGCCAACTCCTCAACGATAGTAGAACCGGCGTTGCTGAATGTAGCACCTGATACGTTCACTACGCGGATACGCTTGTAATCAGCTGTCTTCTTGATGAATGCTACAACAGCCTCGTAGCAAGCTGTACCCTCTGTGTCGCCACAGCAGTAGATACCCTTTGTTGAGAGGTCCTTAACGATGGGGTCGAAGATGAAGTTCATCTTAACCTCATCCTTTGCCAAGCCCAAAGCCTCTACCTTTGCCATAATGAGGTCGGCAGTAGGTACGAAGTTCTTACCGCAGAATGTGAGCTCTACGGCTGGGATGCAGATACCCTCCAAGAGAGTGTCAATAGTCTCGGCGGTAACCTCAGTGTTGCAGAAGCAGAAACCAAGTGAGTTAACGCCAGAGTTGAGGAGCTTCAAAGCCTCCTCGTTAGCTGCCTTAGGGCAGTTTACATTAACGGTCTGGTGAATAGCCCAGTCGTTAGAGTTGTGAGTACCGCGAACATAAGGGAATTCGCCTGCCTCTGAACCCAAGAAATCGATGCCTTCGAGATTCTCTGCACGATAGTATGGACGTACATTAAATCCCTCGGCTGTTCTCCATACGAGTTTACGCTCGTAGTCTGCACCTTTAAGGTCTGTTGTGATGACCGCTTCCCACTGCTCTGTGCTTACTGGTGGGAATTCGGCGAACAACTTTGCTTTTTCGGTATTAGCCATAATTGTTGGAAATTTAATTTATTGTATGTGTAGTAATTAAATGTTGTTTGCGTTTCTGGTTACGATGTATCGTAATTCACGCAAAGATAATATTTTTTTGTGATTGCACCAATATCTGTGTTCAGAAAATAACAACTCAGGCTACATCTTTTCGCTTGGCGAGGCATCTGATGAGTGAGGTTAAGAGGTGTTGGATGGGTAAATTATGGAAATATGGGATAATGATTTTACTAAAACAGAATAGAATATGTAAAATGCAAAAAAATGGTTTTTTGCCGAAAATGTCGAAATTTTCGCCTTGTTTTTCAAAAAACGCACTTAAAAATTAGTAAAGTTGTGAAAAAATGAGCGTGTTTTGCTGAAAAACACGCAAAAAATGTGATGATTATCGAAAATGTGCTATTTTTGTGACGTAAGACAATTTTAGTTTTTTTGAACTAAATTCTAATTCGTGTAAAATTAAATTTTATTTTAGATATGTTATTACGATTCAAAATGGTTGAGTCTGCGCTCAATCATCGTGCAGTTGAGGTGAAAGCTCCGGCAGCTCGTCCTTCGGAGTATTTTGGCGAGAAGGTGTTCGGCCGTGCCGTGATGCGCAAGTATTTGGATAAGCCCACTTACGAGGCGTTGCTCAATACGATGGATAACGGTACACCTCTGTCGTTGGAATTAGCCGATAGTGTTGCGGCGGGTATGCGTCAATGGGCGTTGGATAATGGTGCCGACCACTATACTCACTGGTTTCAGCCTCTGACGGGCGGAACAGCCGAGAAGCACGATTCGTTTTCTGATCCCGATGGTAAGGGTATGGTTATCGAGTCATTCTCGGGTAAGGTGTTGGCTCAGCAGGAGCCTGATGCTTCGTCGTTCCCTAATGGTGGTATTCGTAATACATTTGAGGCGCGAGGTTACTCGGCTTGGGATCCCACTTCGCCTGCATTTATCGTAGATACAACACTCTGTATCCCAACTGTTTTCATTGCCTACACGGGTGAGGCTTTGGATTACAAGGTGCCACTTTTGCGCTCGATTGCCGCTGTCGATAAGGCCGCTACTGCGGTGTGTCACTATTTTGATAAGAATGTGAACTGCGTCCACACCTATCTTGGTTGGGAGCAGGAATATTTCTTGGTTGATGAGAGCCTCTGGGCGGTGCGTCCCGACTTGGTTTTGACAGGTCGTACGCTTCACGGTCACGAGTCTGCCAAGAATCAGCAGTTGGAGGACCACTATTTTGGTGCGATTCCTACGCGCGTGATTAACTTTATGAAGGAGTTGGAGTGCGAGTGCTTGAAGCTGGGTATTCCGGTTAAGACTCGTCACAATGAGGTGGCCCCCAATCAGTTTGAGTTAGCTCCTGTGTATGAGGAGGCCAACCTTGCTAACGACCATAATCAGGTCTTGATGACCATTATGGATAAGATTGCTCGCCGCCATAATTTCCGCGTGCTGTTGCACGAGAAGCCTTTCAAGGGAATCAATGGTTCGGGTAAGCATAATAACTGGTCGCTTGGAACTGATACGGGTGTAAATCTCTTCGGTCCGGGTAAGACGCCATCGGAGAATTTGCAGTTTATCACCTTCTTGGTGAATGTCATAGCTGCGGTATATAAGCACAACGGCTTGCTCAAGGCTTCGATTATGAGTGCTACAAACTCTCATCGTCTGGGAGCCAACGAGGCTCCACCTGCAATTATTTCTGCCTTCTTGGGTTCGCAGATTTCGTCGGTGTTGGATCGCTTGGAGCATAGTGGCAGCGATGATGCTTTACGTTTCGATGCCAAGAGTGTGTTGAAGATGAGTGGCGTGTCGCAGATTCCATCCATCTTGCTCGATAATACCGATCGTAACCGTACCTCGCCATTCGCATTTACGGGTAACCGTTTTGAGTTCCGCGCTGTGGGCTCGTCGGATAACTGTGCCGAGGCTATGATCACCCTCTGCTCGGCTGCGGCGGAGCAGCTCACCGAGTTCAAGCGTGAGGTGGATGCCAAGATTGAGAAGGGTGTGAAGAAGGAGCGAGCTATATATGAGACTTTGAAGCGACTTATCAAGGAGTGTAAGGTTATCCATTTCGATGGAAATGGCTACTCTGACGAGTGGAAGCAGGAGGCTCTGCGTCGTGGCTTGGATTGCGAGACATCGGCACCGTTGCTCTTTGATCACTATCTCGATGAGAAGAGCATCAAGATGTTTGGCGATACGGGAGTATATAACAAGGTCGAATTGGAGGCCCGCACTGAGGTTAAGTGGGAGACCTACACCAAGAAGATTCAGATTGAGGCTCGTGTGCTGGGCGACATCACTATGAATAACATCATCCCTGTTGCATCGAAGTATGAGGCAATGTTGTTGGATAAGGCTTATAAGATGAAGGAACTCGGTATTAACTACGATTCCGATCTGGAACTCATCAAGACAATCCAGTCGCATACGGCTATGTTGCAGAGCCTTGTGCGCGAGATGATTGAGGCTCGTAAGGTGGCCAACAGAGTTGAGAGTCAGCGTCAGCGAGCAATCCTCTATCACGACACTGTGGAGGTGTTCTTCGACCAGATTCGTTATCATATTGACCACTTGGAGGAGGTCATCGACGATCAGCTTTGGCCAATGCCTAAGTATCGTGAGTTGCTCTTTATCAAGTAACGGGTAATATTATAGTAAATCGAGGCTGTCTGAAAGTTATCAGGCAGCCTCGATTCGTTATGGGTTTACCTTCCATTATTTAACGATTACCACTCGGTTGGTGTTGTTGATTGGGAAGATATTTTCGGTTGAGCCTACGCCCTTCCAAGTGAGGCGGTCGGGGTTGATGCCCAATTCGACGAGATGATTATAGACTGCCTTGGCGCGCTTCTCGGAGAGCTTCTGGTTGTAGGCAGGTGTGCCTGTCTCCTCATCGGCGTGACCTACGATTGTGAACACCTGCTCTTTGGGAGCCTCATTGATTGATTGTGCCAATAGCTGCATTGTTGATTTAGCACGGTCTGAAAGGCGATAGCTGTTGATGTTGAAGAATATGGCTGTCGATGCAATTATATCTCTTAACTTCTCTTTTGCCTCGGTGTTGTCAATATTCTGCAATGCCTGTTCAAGAGCGCTGCGCTGTGCAGCGAGACGTTCGGTAAGTTGCGACTGATTGTACTGAGCCTCGGCCAGGCCCACCTCCAACGCTGCAATGGCTGCCAAATAACCATCTACCTCCTGCTGGGTGTAGGCTCTATCCCAATCGCGTTTGTTGAATCGGTAGGCAACGCCTGCTGTGATTGAATAAATCTGACCATTCTTGCCTGCGAGTTGCGATATTCCGCGTGGCATATTGCGGCCAGAGGTGAGCACTCCCTTAAATTCGAGGTTGATATCCAACGCCTGGCTAATGCGGAAGGTGTTAATCAAACCACCCACAACGGCCAGCCCCGAGGAGCTGTTGTCGCCCACGTTGGTGAAGCAGTAGCCAGCTCCGGCAAAGAGCTTGGCGTAGTAGGTGCGATGTTCGCGGTAGCCTCCAATCCAGTTCGAGAGGTTGAGTACGGCGTCGCCGTGGGGGAGGATGTAGCCTCCGGCCAGGGAGTTGTCGTCCGACGAGTTGAGCTTGCCTCCAATGAATTCGAGTCGAGCGCCGACTATGGGGTTGAACCATTTTGTCAGGCCAGCCTCCACCTGCCAGCCCCAGTCGCCTATGTCATCCTGGTCGAAGCCCCACTTATCCCAGGCGGTGTAGTTGGCTCCTGCACCCAGCGATAGCTCCCAATTTGACCAAAAACTGTTGTTTGCGATATCTTTCCAATGGAGTTTCTCGGCAGAACTCTCCTGTGCCGTAATTGTGCTGACGGCGATAGTTGAAAAGAGAAATGAAAGTAGAATTTTTTTCATAGTCAATGTGCGTTTGTTGTTATGTTTTCTTATGGTTTATTTTGCACAAAAAAATCGTAGCATAACATCATAAGCAAAAACTGCGCACATCTGGGCGAAACGGGAAAAGAAAAAAGTGAAAAACCGCAGGAATCCACGATTTCTCACTTTTTTACCTATTTAGAATAGTAATAAAACTCTATCTACTATCCACATTTAGAGTATCCACACGACATACAAGTGAGGCAACCATTCTGGTATGCCATCTCCTCCTGGCCACACTGAGGGCACTTGCCCTTGGACTTGGTGCCGTCGGCGATGTACTGTTTGAGGGCGCGCTGCACGCCGTTCTTCCAGGTATTGATGCTCTCACTGTTGAGGTGCAAGCCGTCGATTAGGTGAACAACCTTGTCAATTGGCATACCGTGACGCAATACGCCCGAAATCAACTTGGCATAGTTCCAGAACTCCTCGTCAAACAGACGTGAGATGCCACCGATGGTGTTGGTATAGCCGTAGCGGTCCTGATATTGGAAGTCATAACGCTTCGAGCCATCGGCCTCGCGCACTTTGAGAATCCAACCCTTGGTAATCTTGCGAGGGATGTACATAGCATCCTCCTCAATCTTTCCGGTAAATACCTCGTAAGGACGACCATCCTGGATGCCCACAAATGCAATCCAATCCTCGCTACCATTCTTGAAACGTACGATATCGGCAGGAATTGACTTTGGACGTTTGAGGTTGTTGGCTGGGCTGCTCTTCTTCTCACTCTTCTTCTTGGTGTCGATGAGCACTCCGTCGCGGCAACCGTCACGATATACGGTCACACCCTTACAGCCACACTCCCACGCAGTGCGATATACATCGGCAACCAACTCCTCGCTTACCTCGTTTGGCAAATTTACTGTCACCGAGATTGAGTGATCAACCCACTTTTGGATAGCACCCTGCATACGCACCTTGGCAACCCAATCAATGTCGTTGGCTGTTGCGCCGTAGTATGGCGATGCTTTGAGCCAAGAGTCGAGTTCGGCCTCCGAGATGTTCTGCAACTTCGATGTATCGTAGCCGTTCTGCTCCAACCACTTGACGAATTGGTGGTGATATACATAGTATTCCTCGAACTTCTCGCCCATATTGTCGATAAAGTCGGGTGTCTTGCCCTTGTCCGATGGGTTAATCTTGCGGCGGCGCTTATACACAGGACGGAATACAGGTTCGATGCCCGATGTAGTCTGCGACATAAGCGATGTGGTGCCCGTAGGAGCGATGGTCAGCATCGCAATGTTGCGGCGACCATACTTTACCATCTGCTCGTAGAGCTCTGGGTCGGCCTCGCGGATGCGACCAATCATAGGATTGTTCTGCTCGCGTGCGGTGTCGTAGAGAGGGAATGCTCCACGCTCCTGAGCCATATTCACCGAAGCACGATAGGCCTCCAATGCCAATGTGCGGTGAACCGATACGGCGAAGTCGATAGCCTCGTCTGAACCGTAGCGCAAGCCCAAAGCAGCCAACATATCACCCTCGGCTGTGATGCCAAGACCCGTACGGCGGCCTTTGAGAGCCATATCCTTAATCTTCTTCCACAACTCATATTCTACGCGGCGAATCTCCTCCTCCTCGGGATCCTGCGCCACCTTGTTGATGATGAGCTCCACCTTCTCCAATTCCAAGTCGATGATGTCGTCCATCATACGCATAGCTTTGGCTACGTGCTCTCGGAAGAGGTCGAAGTTAAACTTAGCATTCTTGGTAAATGGCTCATCGACATAGCTCAAAAGGTTGAGAGCCAACAAGCGGCAGCTATCATAAGGGCAGAGAGGAATCTCGCCACAAGGGTTGGTCGAAACGGTAGTGAAGCCCTGATCGGCATAGCAATCGGGAATACTCTCGCGGATGATGGTATCCCAGAACAATACGCCGGGCTCAGCCGACTGCCAAGCGTTATGGATAATCTTGTCCCACAATTTCTTGGCATCAATCTCTGTCTCCATCTTTGGATTCTGGGCATCGATAGGGAACTGCTGATGGTAGGGACGGTTCTCCTGAGCGGCACGCATAAACTCGTCGTCAATCTTGATTGATACGTTGGCGCCTGTCACCTTACCCGATTGCGTCTTGGCATCGATAAAACGCTCGGCATCGGGGTGCTTAATCGAGAGTGAAAGCATCAATGCTCCGCGACGACCATCCTGAGCTACCTCGCGTGTAGAGTTTGAGTAACGCTCCATAAATGGCACGATACCCGTAGAAGTGAGTGCCGAGTTGAGCACGGGGCTTCCCGTTGGGCGCAGACCCGAGAGGTCGTGACCCACGCCACCTCGACGCTTCATTAGCTGCACCTGCTCCTCGTCCATACGGAAGATGCCACCATAGGAGTCGGCGTGCTGACGGTTGCCAATAACAAAGCAGTTTGAGAGTGATGCCACTTGCAGATTGTTGCCGATACCCGTCATCGGACCACCCTGGGGGATGATATATCGGAAATGGTCGAGCAACGAGAATACCTCCTCCTTCGACATTGGGTTGGGATATTTGTTCTCTATGCGCTCAATCTCGGCCGCAATGCGGTGGTGCATATCCTCGGGTGTGCGCTCGTAGATATGGCCAAAAGAGTCTTTCAGCGCATATTTGCTCACCCACACTGTTGCAGCCAACTCATCACCGGCGAAATACTCCTTCGAAGCGGCCACGGCATCGTTGTAGCTCACTTCGGTAGGTACGTTAATGTTTTTTGACATAGTTAAGGCTGGTGTTTATAGTTTTTTAATTACTTGCTTCTATATGGCGGAAATTCCACCAATACAAAGTTCTGAAAAAAAATACGATTAAGAAACATTAAAGGCACAATTTTTCGACAACTCATCAACAAAGGGAAAAAATATGCGCCAAACTTTCGTGAGGCGCATCTCTTTTTTTAAGGTTGGTCGAGGCTCTACTTGCAGAGGATGGCGTCAATCTCAACCTTTGCGCCCATAGGCAATTTTGCAACTTCATAGCAGACGCGCGCAGGCATATTCTCAGTGAAGAATGTAGCGTACACGCCATTCATAGCTGTGAAATCGGTAATGCTGTCAAGAAGGACAGTTACCTTCACTGCATCGGCGAGTGAATAACCAGCCTCGGCAGCGATGTGACCAAGGTTGGTGAGCGACTGGCGTGTCTGCTCCTCGATTGTCTCAGGCATTGTGCCAGTTGCGGCATCGATAGGCAACTGACCTGAGATGTAGAGTGTTGAGCCGCTCTCTACGGCCTGTGAATATGGGCCCACCGCCTTTGGGGCGAGTGGTGAAGCAATAATCTTTTTCATAGTATCGTTAATTTTATATAATATCCAATTCCAGTATCACAAAGATATAAAATTTCCATATCTTTGCATCATAATTGGAGAATATTTGAACGAAATATAATAAAGCGAATTATGAGAAAAGTTATTTTATTAGCTGTGACTATGCTGGCTATGGCTACGATGGTTGGTTGCTGCTCGTGCCGCAAGGGTAAGAATAATAGACCATTGGTTGCTACCCAGTGGCAGGTGGTGAGAATGATGGGTCAGGAGATTGATGCCGAAGATAATCAGTTTGTATTTACATTCTCTTCGGATGGTCGTTTCTCGGGCATTGGTGCTTGCAATCGTATGATGGGTGACTATTCAACAACAGAAAAGCGTGATATTAAGTTTGGTGCATTGGCTGGAACTCGTATGATGTGTCCAAAGGCTAATCTCGAGGCTGAGTTTACAAAGATTGTTGGCCAGGCGACTCACTACGATATTGACGGCGATATGTTGCTATTGTTCTCTAATGGAGAGTTGCAGGCGGTGTTGCAAGCGAAATAGCGAGAAACTGTCTAAAAAGCGTTTTATGAGTAGAGCTTATTCTCAAAATGCTCATCTATGCAATAAAAACAGCGTGAAGGGACAACCTTCACGCTGTTTTTTATGGATTAATTACTTCGACCGTATCGGTCTTGTTGCCTATAATCTCCTCACCATCGTTCTTTACGCCTATGAACGACATAATTTGTTTGTCGGTTAGGACACCAATAATGTCGCATACGCAATAATCTTTGCCGTTGTTGATCAGGAACAGATACTCATAGATGCCTTTCCCGAGTGGCGCGACATAGATTTGATACTCTGTATCATTGAGTGTCATTGTCATATGGTGGTTGTACTTGTTGCTTCTCCGTGCCATTCGGATCACAAAATCGTAATACGAAGGTGTGTGGTGATGGCTCATAACCACCTGAAAAATGGAGTTTATGCGATTTGCTACACCATTATTGTCTTTAACCGATTTTGGCATTAGTTGCTTGATTACACTCCCCGACATTTGGGTTATCTCAAACTTGGTGTCAGAGTTTCTTGAATTCATCGCCGTAATCGAGCAACGATTCATATACTCCTTAAATTCCTTGGTCTGTGCCAGAGAATTAGAGGCGAAAAGCATTGAAAATGCTATGGCGAAAATTATAATCAGACGATTCATAACCTTAACTTATTAGAATCCCAAACCAATAGTCCATTGCTGCATCTCGGGGCCACGACCGGTCTTAAACAACTGTGTGGGCTGGTAGGAGCAGAATACCGAGAACTTGTGGAATGTGAGGCGTGCAACGGCTCCCGCCTGGATGAAGTTTACGGGGTAGTTCCACGTCTTATCCTTATGGCCACCGTAGTACTTAATCTTGGTGTGGTTGTTAATGGTCATATCGACATATCCACCCACCGAAAGTGCTAATTTGTGAGGGTTGCCAAAGATAAGTTCTACGGGGATGTGCAGAGCGGCCGTTGTGAACTTACTCTTTTTCGAACTCTTGCCATTGCGGTCGGCGATGGCCGATGGCATAATAAGTCCACTATCTTTGACCAAAGTCATATCGGGTTCGAAGCGGTAGTTGTTCCATTTGAAACCCACAGCCGCGGCGATTCCCACATTGAGGTTTTTCGAGAAGGCTGTCGCGCCAGCTATGTTGAACGTTGCCTGCACCGACTTCCAATGGCGTAGGTCGAAGAATTCGCCTGTGTCAAGACCCTCGTAGGCTGAGTATCCGACATTTGTCGGGATGTTCCAGCCCAACTCAAATGTAGGGATTGTGGAGTGGGCAATACGACTCACCTTCAATGCGTTGTCGCTGTATCGGACGATAGTACATACGGTAACTGGCTCCTCTGATGGGACGTCTTCGTTAAATTTGATGCCCGAAGCACCGATTGTAATCTCTTGTGCCTGCGCCTCAACGGAGGCAAAGCAGGCGACTGCTACAAGGACAAGTGTAAAAATAATTTGTTTCATATTTTATTAATAGTTTGAGAGTTCTGGAAACTGTTTCTTATTCCAATCTAAATAGTTTATTCATAAGCTCCTCCTCGGTTGGAAGTTCGGCCTGGGCGAGGTTGGCAAATATGCGGTCGGCGTGATATTGCGCCTCGGCAAGCGTGGTGATGGGCTCGCCGTTGTAGTAGCCATATATTGTTGGTCGGTTGAGCATTATCGTAACACCAATAGCCAATGCACACAATCCTGCGGCCAATGCCATCTGCCAAAAGTGGGGCTTAGCTGGGTGGAACTTGACTCTCACGCTGGGCTTTGGGCTTGCGGCGTGCATCATCATAGCTCGTGCGGCGCGCTCCTCAGCTGTGGGTGAGGAGTTTTGTAGAAGTTGCTCGCGCAATTCCTGCTCCTCGGCGGCGGTGGTCTGCGCCTGCCAATATCGTTGCATCAAATCCTTATACTCCATAATTCATCACCTTTAATAGTTCCTCTCTTACCTTTTGTCTTGCTCGGCTACACGCCATTCGTGCTGCGCTCTCGGTTGAACCGATTATCTGTGCTATCTCGTCGTAGGCCAAGCCTTCGCAGTCGTGAAGATGAATCACCTCCCTCTCGCGCTCGGGCAGCGTGGATATTATCTTGCCCACCATCTGCGTCAGCTCCCTGTCTTCGTTCGACTCGGCCTCGATGCTCAGTGTCGGCTCGGTGCACCGCCTGCGCTCCTGCTCGCGTATCACGTCGAGGCAGATGTTGCGGATGGTCACCATCGCCAACTGACGGAATGTGCTTGGCCTAATGAGCAACCGTCGCCGCCATAGCTTTTCGTAGAGGTCCTGGGTGGCATCCTCGGCCAGGGTGGGGTCGTGGAGTAGGCTCACGGCATAACGATATGCCGCATCCTTGATGGCGATAAATTCGTTGTTTAGCTCTTCACTCCTCATCCTGGGTTCTGCTCTTTTCTTTGTGTTTTGGCCTCTTTGCACATATAATACGAACGACGCGGCAATTTGTAACATCAAAAATAAAAAAAATGACAGAATTTTATGCTATCCATAAAACTCTGTCACCAAATTCTATTTCTCAACCTCGCGTCGATTCAGCAGGGCGTGGGTTATGGTCAGTTCATCAACATACTCCAACTCATCGCCAAAACCTATGCCTCGCGCTATGGTCGATACCTTGACCGCAGGGAATTGTTTTAGTCGGCTAAGGATATAGAAGAGTGTGGTTTCGCCCTCGACCGAAGTGGATATGGCGAGGATGACCTCCTTCACATCGCCCTTGGCTATCTTCTCCATCAGTAGGTCAATTTTCAAGTCCGATGGGCCTATGCCCTGCATCGGAGAGATTACACCACCCAGGACGTGATACAATCCTTTGTATTGGCGAGTGTTCTCGATCGACATCAAATCGCCCACCTGTTCCACCACGCAGATTGTTGAACGATCACGCTCGGGGTTGGAACATATCGGACAGCGAGGTGTGTCGGAGAGGTTGTTGCACAACTCGCAGTAACGAATGTCGCGCCTGAAACGGGCTATGCTCTCGGTCATCTGCTCCACAGCCGAGCAATCCATTTTCAGCAGGTGCATAGCCAAACGCAGCGCTGTTCGGCGACCGATGCCTGGCAACTTGGCAAACTCCGATACGGTATCTTGCAGTAGTCGTGACATCCCTATATAATCTCAATGCGTGATGACTCCACCCAGCCTTTGCGACCGTCGGCAATACGAATCTCCTGCCAGCCGTTGATTACCTCGCCCAGCGAGAGCTTTGTGCCTTCGTGGATGACGAAAAGGTCGGTTGCTGCGCGGTCGGGCGAGCTCTTGACGGGAACGGCGCTACTCATAACAATAGCCTCCTGACTACTTACGATGCTTTGGCGATGCTGGTAGGCAAATGTTGAACTGATAATGAATAGTAGAGTTGCAATCGCCATCGCATAGAATCCCATCTTGCGAAGCGATAAGCGCTGAGCCAACTGATAGGCAAGTGCTGAAAGGAGTGCTATGCTGAGCATCACAAGCGAGATGATGGTCCACGCATTGCCTCCCATAATATTGCGTACGGCACGAGTCCACGTCGAAAGGAAGAAGGTCGGAATCTGCTCGATGTTATCCTTGGTTGCCTGCTCGGCATAGTCCAGGTTGTGGCAAATATCCTTGTCCGATGGTGCTAGGCGTAAGGCACGGTTGTAGTTGAGGATTGCCTTACCCAGCATATCCTGCTTGAAGTAGGCGTTGCCGAGGTTGTAGTATAACTTGGCCGAGTGCTCTCCGCTTGAAAGGATTGACTCGTAGATGTCGGACGCAGTCGAGTAGCGACCCTCGTTATAGGCTGCGTTTCCACCCTCCCAAGCCGCATTGTTGTCGGCAAAGGTTGCAGGTTCGGGCACCGTCTGCTGAACCTGCTCGGTGGGTGTTAGCTCTGTGGCTGGCTGCTCACTCTGCGCCAAGGCTGACAGCGAGCAGAGCGCAAGTGAAAGAAGTAATACGATATATCTTTTCATAACTTGTCTTATCTTTTGATTATTGCCTCGATGCGTGATATGATGGCGATACCCTCGGCATAGACGTCGTGCATCTGGATGGCGTCGGTAGGTGAGTACTGCGCCTCGTCACAACGTGATATGATGTCGGTGTAGTGCTGAGCCTCCTGGGCTGGACAGCCGCGGCGCTGTAACTCCTCGCGGATATTCTCCTTAGTGAGCGATGATACAGGGATGTTTAACTTGTCACCCATATAGCCCCACAATGCTCTCAGCATCTCCTCGAAGAAGGCGCGGCGGTTGGACTCCTGCATATATCGCTCGGCTACGCGGAAACGCTGGATGGCCACCTTGTTGGCTCGCTTGTTGCGCACCAAGACAGTGTTGCGGCTGTCGCGTATGCGACGACGCAGGAAGAGATACAGAGCAATAAAGCCGACGACGATGAGCAGAAGCAGTATAAAATAGCGATTGCTCAAAAACAGAGGCGCAACCGCTGGGCGCAACTCACCACTGCCCAATTTGATGAAGTGGATGTCGCTACCTAATTGGCGAACGCTCTCCTTTGATGAGCCTGCGATAATCTGGGTTTTCTGCGATGCTCCGGTTGTAGGGTCGGGCAGAATGTTGAGCTGCAATGGCTCGGATTGTAATGTTATGTAGCTCTCCTTCTCTGGGTCAAAGTATGTGAACTCCACAGCAGGGATGTCATACTCGCCCTCAGCGCGCGCGATGAAAGGGTACTCATAGCGTCGGTAGCCACGAGTGCCTGATGAGGTGGTCTGGATAGACTCGGTTGTGCGCACGTTGTAGAGCTCGAATGAGGATGGTAAATCGAGCTTTGGTTGCTGCAAGAATGTTAGATTGCCCACTCCCGAAATCTCGATTGTGTAGGTTGTGGCTGAGTTGGCCTGCAACTCCGATGCTGGGGCATTGCTCTTCATTGTAAATGAGCCCACAGCGCCGTTGAACGAGGCTGGCGCGCCCGCTGGGAACTCCTTGACGTTGAGTGTCACGTTGCCAGTCGAGAGCTTGCGCTTGACGTTATATACCTCGGTGCCACCACCAAAGAATGGATCGAAGTTGCGATTGTTACGCACGACGATTTGGGCCACAGCGGTGAGTGTTGTGGGATCGATGGTAATCTGTCCCGACTGCTGGGGATAGAGCAGATATTGTTTGATAATCTGGGAATCATAGACTTTGCCATTTACGGTTTGACGCTGAGCCACATAGTTGTCCGTAGGAAGTTCCTGCGACCAAAAACCGTTGAACGATGGCAGATGGGCATCCTCTAAACCAACGATGCTGGCGCGTGTGTAGAGAGTAAGCGAAGCCAACACAGGCTCACCCTTGTAAACCGTAGAACGCGAGAGGTTGAGATGTAACAGAATGTCGTCCTGAGCCAATTGATTTTGTATGGCATTGCCCTGCTCGGCAACATTTTCTCTGACTTGCTGCTGGGCCTCCTCCACAGCCTCGATGGGTGTGGGCTTGGTGGAAAATATTTTGTCATCCGAGATGACGTTTGCAGCTCCGATGGTGATATTGCCAGCCTTTTGTGCTACGACAACATAGGTAATGGTATAGGTCGATGTGCTGCTCGTCTTGCCGTTGATGGATTGGAAAGAGCGTGAGGTCGAGGTCGTTGGACCCGCCAGCACATCAAGACCTGTCGATAAAAAGTCGGGTGCCGAGAATGAATCCTTGTCGGGCTTGCCATTGGTCAGGACAAACTCCACGCGGAAAGGCTCGCCCACGGTGACGATAAGCGGTGTGTTGATGTCAAATGTAATATCACTATCGGCTCGTGCCGTGAAAAATGTCAGCAGCAGAGCAAAGGAAAGAATAAAACTCTTAAAAAATCTATTCATCTGTAAAGTCTGTTATTCTCTACAAAACGGGGTTTTGTTGCAAATTATTTTGCCGCAAAGATAAAAAAAAGTTTGCACCCCGCAAAGGGTACAAACGAAAGGAACTGCCTAATACCCATCATTAAAGACAAATATTAGGCAGTTCCCAATAAAATATCCTATATTTTAGTGTGCGAAGTCAGCGAAGAAATCGTTACCCTTGTCATCTACGATGATAAAGGCTGGGAAGTTTTCTACATAAATCTTACGCACAGCCTCCATACCAAGCTCTGGGAAATCAACCACCTCCACGCTCTTGATAGAGTTCTTTGCCAATACGGCAGCAGGGCCACCGATTGAACCGAGGTAGAAGCCACCATTTGCCTGGCAAGCGTCTGTAACAGCCTTTGAGCGGTTACCCTTGGCAACCATTACCATTGAGCCGCCAGCCTTCTGGAACAAATCAACATAAGAGTCCATACGACCCGCAGTAGTAGGACCAAATGAACCAGATGCCATACCCTCTGGAGTCTTCGCAGGACCTGCGTAATATACAGGGTGCTTCTTGAAGTACTCAGGCATTGGCTGACCCTCGTCGAGCATCTGCTTGATGCGAGCGTGAGCGATATCACGAGCTACGATAAGAGTACCCTTCAAATTCAAACGAGTCTTGATAGGATACTGCGACAAAATCTCGCGAACCTTGTCCATACCCTCGTCAAGGTCGATATCAACGGCAGGAGTCATCGCAGGAGCCTGCGCTGGGAGGAAGCGTGCTGGGTTCTTCTCCAACTTCTCAACAAAGATACCCTCTGGAGTAATCTTTGCCTTGATGTTACGGTCAGCCGAGCAGCTAACGCCGATAGCCACAGGGCAGCTCGCCGCGTGACGTGGAGCGCGGATTACGCGTACGTCGTGAACGTAGTACTTACCGCCGAACTGCGCACCCATACCCATCTCCTGGCACATCTTGGTAATCTTCTCCTCCCACTCCAAATCGCGGAAGCAACGACCACCCTCGTTGCCTGATGTTGGCAAGTGGTCGAGATAACCAGCCGAAGCCTTCTTAACTGTCGAAAGACACATCTCAGCTGATGTACCACCGATGCAGACTGCAAGGTGATATGGAGGACAAGCCGATGTACCCAAATCCTTCAAATGCTCCTTGAAGAACTCAACGAGTGACTTCTCATTGAGGAGAGCCTTTGTCTGCTGGTAGAGGAAAGTCTTGTTAGCCGAGCCACCGCCCTTGGTAATGAACAAGAACTCATACTCCATTGAACCTGGGTGACCAGCATAGATGTCAATCTGAGCTGGAAGGTTAGTGCCAGAGTTCTTCTCCTCGGTCATTGTGAAAGGTACGACCTGAGAGTAGCGCAAGTTACGCTCCTTGTAAGTCTCGTAAACACCTTTTGCGATGCACTCAGCGTCATCAGCGCCAGTGTAAACATCCTCGCCCTTGTGGCCGATACAGATAGCTGTACCTGTGTCCTGGCAAGTTGGGAGCTCACCCTCGGCAGCAGTAGCCTGATTCAAAAGCATTGTGTAGGCAACAAACTTGTCGTTATCCGAAGCCTCGGGATCCTCCAAGATGTTAGCCAACTTCTGCAAGTGAGATGGACGAAGGTAGAACGATACATCGCTGTAAGCACGCTTTGAAAGCAACTCCAAACCTTTGGGGTCAACTTTCAAAATCTTGCGACCGTCACATTCAACGACCTTCACATAGTCTGTGGTGAGAAGCTCATACTCTGTGGTATCCTTCTCAATTGGATAGGGTTCCTGATAGATGAAATCAGCCATAGCTAATGTTTTGTTTTATTTGTTTTGTAGAATGTTTGTCTATAATTTGTTTTATCCTCACAAAGTTAGAAATAAATGTGGAATAAAACAACACAGAGAGGCAGAATATCGTCTCATAAGTTCTACTTATTTGCCCATAAATACAAACGATTGAAAAGAGTTGACAATGGGCGTCCGGGGTCTTATTTTTGCAATAAGAAAATAAGTTAAACCGTCCTAAAACAACAAAGTTATGTTATCACAGAAAATGCAGAGCGCTTTGAATGCGCAGATCAACGCCGAGATGTGGTCGGCTTATCTCTATCTTTCGATGTCAATGGCAGCGGCCGACAAGGGTATGAAGGGTGTGGCAAATTGGTTTGCCGTGCAGTTCAAGGAGGAGCAGGATCACGCTCAGATAATTATCAACTACCTTTTGTCGCGTGGCGGTAGAGTGTGGTTGGAGCCAATCGCAGCGGTGGATACCGAGTGGGAGAGTGTGTTGGCTATGTTTGAGCAAACGCTCCACCACGAGAAGAAGGTGACAGAGATGATTAATAACCTCTACAACATTGCAATCGAGGAGAAGGATCACGCCACACGTTCGATGCTCACTTGGTTTGTTGATGAGCAGGTTGAGGAGGAGGATAGTGCCCGCGATATTATCGACCAGTTGAAATTGATAGATTGCAACAAATTGGGCCTCTATATGATTGATAAGGAAATGGCCGCAAGGGTATATACCGCTCCAGCACCATTAGTAAAAGAGTAAGAAAATACTTTCGATGAAGATGTAATAATTAGTGAATTTTTTAGGTTCTTAACAGAAGGGCTGCCTCCTTGGTGGGGCAGCCCCTTCGATTTTAGAATAATCCCAAATTCTTGACAAAGATGTAGATAATCAATAAAGGAGTGATGTATCTCAACGTAAAGCGCAGCAGCGGATAGGCTCTACCTCGCAGGGCGCCGTAGTTTGTTATCTCGCTACGCAGGAAGTCGGGCTTCATTCTCCACGCCACAAAGATACAGGTCATAAGGCCACCCAGCGGCATCAAGATATTAGCCGTAACGTAATCGAAAATCTCGAAGAAGGATATATTCTCCAACTTGATGCCTGCAAAATCAATATCGAAGTGCCACAGCAGGGTGAGCATACACAATGCGACCGAGAGAAACGATGTGAGTCGTGTGGCATTCTTGCGCGAGAACTTGTGTTCCTCGGCAAAGTAGGCGGTCAATACCTCGTGGAACGAGATGGTCGATGTGAGCGAAGCCAACACCAACAACAAGAAAAAGACTGCCGACCAGAGTGCTGCCAATGGCATATCTTTGAAAATCTCGGGCAGGGTGATAAATATGAGCGAGGCTCCCTCGGCTGGCTCCAAGCCCGCACTAAATACAGCAGGGAAGATGACCAGACCGGCCAATATTGCTACCAGTAGGGTGAGCAACGAAACATATATCGAGGTGTTGGTGAGGTTGTTATCACTCTTGAAATAAGAGGCATAGGTCACCATACAACCCATTCCCACAGAGAGTGAGAAGAACGCTTGGCCGATGGCTATAAAAATAGTTTCGGCCGAGAAGGCAGTGCTAAAATCTGGATTAAGGAAGAAGCGGTAACCCTCAATAGCCCCAGGCATAAAGGCCACGCGGATGGCCATAATAATGAGGATGACAAACAATGCAGGCATCATCACTTTGGCCGCCTTTTCGATACCTTTCTCCACACCTCGCACGATGATGAGGTGGGTGAGCAGGATGAAGATTATGGTATAGATTGCTTGTCTGGGTGATAGCTGGAATGATGCGAATTGCTCCGAAAAACTCATATCGCTGGTGTAGAGTTGGCTAAACGAACTCACCATATACTCCAACGACCATCCCGCTACAATGTAATAGTATCCCGAGATGAATAGTGCGCCCAGCACGCCATTATAGCCCAGCCATCGCCAGGGGCGCGAGAGTGAGCGGAAGCCGCCCACAGCATTAAGATGAGTCTTGCGACCTACGGCGAACTCGCCCAGCATTACGGGGATACCCACCACAAAGACGCAAATAACATATACCAACAAGAAGGCGGCACCTCCATTTTCGCCTGCCATATATGGAAAACGCCAGATGCTACCCAATCCGATTGCCGAACCCGCCGCAACGAGTATGGCACTTAGCTTGCCTCCAAACGAGGCTCTTTTTTGTTCGCTCATAATATTTTAACCTAACAATGTCGCAAATATAGCGAATAATTCTGTAATAACACAAATTAGGTCCGCGAGGGTATCTGCACTAACGCGAAAAACCTGCCCAACATTGTGTGATGGACAGGTTTTGTTAGAATATTTGGGGAATAATTACCCTTTTAGTGTGACGCTCACACGACCAATTTTGCCACCGAGTGGTGGGGCGAGCTTGGCGACACTGCACTCAATCTCCACAATCTGCGGAAAGCGCTCCTTGATGGCGCATATGATATTTTGCGCCACACGCTCGATGGTGCGTTGTGTGATGGCCATCTGCTCGCGTACAACCTCATAGACGGTGAGGTAGTTTACTGCAAGTTCCACAGTGTCCTTGTCGGCCACCTCGCCCAAGTGGGTAGTGATTCTCAGCCCCACGTTGAAGCGGTTGCCCACCTTCTGCTCCAAATCATAGCAGCCGTGGTAGGCGCGGAACTCCATATCCTGCAAATTGATGGTGTAGAGCATAGCGGGTCTATTATTCTGCAATAATCAAATAGTAGTTCTTCTTACCGCGCTGTGCGATCATATACTTGCCAGCGATAAGGTCAGACTCGGTAACTGTGTACATTGGGTCAGCAACCTTCTCCTTGTTCAATGATACGCCACCACCCTGAACCATCTTGCGGCACTCGCCTTTTGATGGGAACACCTTTGTAAGGTCGGCGCACAAATCAACGAATGAGCAACCGAGTTGCTCTTTGTTGATGGTGAACTGTGGGACACCCTCAAACACCTGCAACAGAGTCTGCTCGTCGAGCTTGTGCAATGCCTCCGATGTGGCACCGCCGAAGAGAATCTGTGACGCCTCGACAGCCTTCTCGTACTCCTCAGCCGAGTGAATCATTGTTGTAATCTCCTTAGCCAAAGTCTTCTGCAACTCACGCAAGTGTGGAGCCTCCTCGTGACGAGCGATGAGTGAGTCGATTGTCTCGCGGTCGAGCAAAGTGAAAATCTTGATGTAGCGCTTTGCGTCGTCGTCGCTCACGTTCAACCAGAACTGG
>JAZKYX010000022.1:0-152609 GCA_045612405.1 Alistipes sp. | reverse complement strand
ACCGCTGCTACTGCTCTCGGCCAGGCTGCTGTTGCTGAGGCTCCCGCGTTCGATATGAACATGGTATGGGGCTTCATCCCCGGTTCTATCGGTGAGACCAGCGTAGTGGCTATCGCCCTCGGTGCCCTCATCCTCTTGGGCTCTGGCGTTGCTTCATGGAAGACCATGCTCAGCGTATTCGTTGGTGGTGGCCTTATGGCTTGGGTATTCAACCAGATTGGTAACCCCGAGAACGCTATCGCTATGATGCCTTGGTACGAGCACCTCGTGCTTGGTGGTTTCTGCTTCGGTGCTGTGTTCATGGCTACTGACCCTGTTACCTCTTGCCGTACCGAGTGTGGTAAGTACATCTACGGTTTCCTCATCGGTGTCGTAGCCGTACTCATCCGCGTGCTCAACCCCGGTTACCCCGAAGGTATGATGCTCGCCATCTTGTTGATGAACCTCTTTGCTCCGCTCATCGACTACTACGTATACCAGGCTAACGTATCAATGCGTGCAAAGCGCGCTGCTAACAGCAAGTAATAACCTATATAATCGAATACAGAATTATGGATACAAATAAGAATTCCTACATATTTATATATGCTTCGGTTATGGTTGTTATCGTAGCATTCCTCTTGGCCTTCGTATCTTCAGCTTTGAAACCCATTCAGCAGAAGAACATAGACCTCGACAAGAAGAAGCAGATTCTCTCTGCTCTCAACGTGTTTGAAAAGGATGCAGCAGCTGCCGAGGCCGCTTATGCTAAGTATATCAAGGCTGACCAGCTCCTTGCTGCCGATGGTAGCGTAGCAGCTGAGAACGGTGGTTTCGCTATTGACAACTCTGCCGTTAGCGAGGCTCAGCTTCCCCTCTACGTTTGCGAGGTTGAAGGCGAGACCAAGTATGTGCTCCCCCTCTATGGCGCAGGTCTTTGGGGCCCCATCTGGGGTTATGTAGCTCTCGACGCCGATAAGGAGACTATCTACGGCGTTTACTTCTCACACGCTGGTGAGACTCCCGGTCTTGGTGCCGAGATTACCAACCGCGAGAAGTTCCAGGTTCCCTTCATCGGTAAGAAGGCTCTCAATGCCGACAACGAAGTGGTTATCAGCGTTGTTAAGAACGGCAAGGTGCAGAACCCCGAGACAGAGGTTGATGGTATCTCTGGTGGTACTATCACATCAAATGGCGTAGACGCAATGCTCAAGAACAGCATCGGTCTCTACAAGGCATTCCTCCCCGAGGGAACTTGTGAGAAGGCATGCTGCGCAACCGCTTGCGACAGCACCGCATGTGCCGCTGAGGTTCCCGCCGAAGTAATTGAAGTTGTTAACGAATAATAATAGGAGGAAACAGTTATGTCATTATTTTCAAAGCAGAATATGGAGGCGCTGAAGACTCCTCTGGGCATGAACAACCCCGTTACCGTGCAGGTGCTTGGTATCTGTTCGGCATTGGCAGTAACCGCCCAGCTCAAGCCCGCCATCGTAATGGGTCTCTCTGTGACCATTATCGTGGCTATGGCCAACGTGATTATCTCATTGCTCCGCAACACCATCCCCAACCGCATCCGTATCATCGTTCAGTTGGTAGTTGTTGCCGCACTCGTAACCATCGTGAGCGAGGTGTTGAAGGCATTTGCCTACGACGTTAGTGTTGAGCTCTCGGTTTACATCGGTCTTATCATTACCAACTGTATCCTCATGGGTCGCCTCGAGGCATTCGCCATGGCTAATAGCCCCTGGCCCTCATTCCTCGATGGTATAGGTAATGGTCTTGGCTATGCCAAGATTCTCGTTATCGTAGCCTTCATCCGTGAGTTGTTTGGTAGCGGTTGCCTCTTCGGCATCCAGGTAATCCCCTCATGGTGCTACGAGCATGGTTATATCAACAACGGCCTTATGCTGATGCCCCCCGCAGCCCTCATCATCGTAGGTTGCATCATCTGGTACCAGCGTGCACGCCATACTGAGGTGCAGGAAGGACAGAATTAATTGACAATTGACAATTGATAATTGACAATTATTAAAGAAGAAATTTATGGAACATTTTATTAGTCTTTTGGTCCGCTCTATTTTCGTGGACAATATGATTTTCGCATTCTTCTTGGGTATGTGTTCTTACCTTGCCGTATCAAAGAATGTGAAGACAGCTCTCGGACTTGGTGTAGCGGTGACCTTCGTGTTGCTCATCACCTTGCCCGTGAACTATCTGTTGCAAACTAAGGTGCTCGGTCCCAACTGTATCGTTGAGGGCGTTGACCTCAGTTTCTTGGCCTTTATCCTCTTCATCGCCGTTATTGCCGGTATCGTGCAGTTGGTAGAGATGGTAGTCGAGCGCTTCAGCCCCTCGCTGTACGCTTCGCTCGGTATCTTCTTGCCCCTTATCGCCGTGAACTGTGCCATCATGGGTGCTTCGCTCTTCATGCAGCAGCGTATCACCATGGATCCCAACAACACACAGGCAATCCTCAGTGTGGGTGATTCAGTGGCTTACGCTCTCGGTTCAGGTATCGGTTGGTTGCTTGCTATCGTAGGTTTGGCAGCTATCCGCGAGAAGATGCAGTACTCTGACGTGCCCAAGCCCCTTCGTGGTCTCGGTATCACCTTCATCACTGTAGGTCTCATGGCTATGGCATTCATGTGTTTCTCAGGTCTTAACATCTAATTATAGGAGGAATAAGTAATATGGATATGAAATTGATTATAGCAAGTATCGCAGTATTCCTCGTGATTATACTTGCCTTGGTAGGTATTCTTTTGCTTGCCAAGAGATTCTTGGTTGCTTCGGGTGCTGTGAAACTCACTATCAATGGTGAGAACGAACTCGAGGTAGAGAGCGGTTCTACGCTGCTCAACACACTCTCATCAAACGGTATCTTCCTCTCTTCTGCCTGCGGTGGTAAGGGCTCATGCGGCCAGTGCAAGTGCCAGGTATTGGAAGGTGGTGGCGAGATCCTTCCCTCTGAGAAGGGTCACTTCAGCCGCAAGCAGCAGCAAGACCACTGGCGTCTGGGCTGCCAGGTGAAGGTGAAGAACGATCTGAAAATTAAGGTACCCGAATCGGTACTCGGCGTGAAGAAGTGGGATTGCGAGGTTGTTTCGAACCACAATATCTCGACCTTCATCAAGGAGTTCGTTGTGAAGCTGCCTGAGGGCGAGAACTTGAAGTTCCGCAGCGGTGGTTATATCCAGATCGATATCCCGAAGTATGACGAGATCAAGTTCTCGGATATGGTTATCGACGAGCAGTTCCGTGGCGATTGGGATAAGTTCGATATGTGGAGCTTGGTAACCAAGAACCCCGAACCTACCTTCCGTGCATACTCGATGGCTAACCACCCTGCTGAGGGTAACATCATTATGTTGAACATTCGTATCGCTACCCCTCCCTTCGACCGAGTTAATGGTGGCTTTATGAAGGTTAATCCGGGTATCTGCTCGTCGTACGTGTTCTCGCGTAAGGCTGGCGATAAGGTGACCATTTCGGGTCCCTATGGTGAGTTCTTCCTGCCCGACAACCTGCCCGACACTCAGGAGTTGATCTTCATCGGTGGTGGTGCCGGTATGGCTCCTATGCGTAGCCACTTGATGCACCTCTTCAAGACTGAGAAGACTAAGCGTCCTGTAACATTCTGGTATGGTGCTCGTTCATTGAAGGAGGCCTTCTATTTGGAGGACTTCGCTGCTATCGAGAAGGAGTTCCCTAACTTCAAGTTCCACTTGGCGTTGGACCGTCCAGATCCAGCAGCAGATGCAGCTGGCGTAGAGTACAAGGTAGGTTTCGTTCACAATGTATTGTACGAGAACTACTTGAAGAACCACGATGAGCCAGAGGGCTGCATCTATTTGATGTGTGGACCTCCGATGATGGCATCATCAGTTGTGAATATGCTCGATAGCTTGGGTGTTCCAGCTGAGAATATCTTGTTCGATAACTTTGGTGCATAATCATTGCGAGTCGATAATAATGAGTGGGGTTGTCCAACTTTCGGGTTGTGACAACCTCTTTTTTTGTTGTGTGCGCTTTGCTTGATGTGGCTGAGTATGGGATTAGCGGGGTTGGCAGCCAGATGCAACAAGCGAGAAGGTTGCTTATTGGATGTGCTTTGCGTGCGGTGAAATAGACCGTTTTAAAGCCGTTTTATTTGCTGAGTTGAGAACGACTACGGCGTTAATGCTAGGCTGCGAGAGGGCGTTGGGAGATGAACGAGTCGTCTGTTGAAGCTCCGGAGGGGAATTTTAGAGTCCAACTCATAAGGTGGAAAATAGCTTAAATGAGGTTGTAATACTCCTTTATATAAATAGCTCTGATGTCGGAGTCTGTTGTTGTGTGATTATTCGCACCAACGAAAAAGGCTGCCTAACCGAATTGGTTTAGGCAGCCTTTGCTGTGTGACTCTTATTGGAATTAGAGATTGATTGTATAGATCTCAGAGATTTCTGTGTCAATGTTCTTGTAAACAATCTTAATACCTCGATAATTACTCAAATCCTTTACGCCAATCTCCTCGGTGTCGAGTTTGTAGGTTGTGAAAATTCTATCGGTTATGACCGCTGAATCGTAATCAGCATCGTGATAGAGCTCCAACCACAAATATGACTCCGCATCGGTACTGTTGCCGTAAACATTCTCGTGCAAGCCGGTCTTATCCTTGTTGTAGGTCAGGAGCACAGTGTGCTTGTAGGTGTCCTGCTCGCTACGCTCGATGAACATATCCAGCGTGATGTAGTTGCGGTTCTTGCCGAATGTAGCAGTCGAGATTGAGACGGGCGCTGTGTACTTGTCGATAACCTTTGAGATAGACTCATCTGTGATGGGCTTCAAGAGGTTTGTCGAGATGTCGTCGATTCGCAAAATTTTGATAGCCATATCGTAGCCATCAACCTTTTTATCCTCATAGTTGAAGTAGATGATTTTACGTAATTCGCCACGCATCTGCTCAGGCTTTGATGGGAATGTGAATGAATTTGTCGCTTTGTTCTCTGTGACAAACGCCTTCTGACCATTGTCGAACTCAACATAATAGTTGGTGTCGTATGATCCATCGACGATTGTGACAATGGCTGCTGCATCGGCATTGTTTGGGTCGTTGCCTTCCCATTTGCTCAAATCCAAGCACGATGTTGTCATAAATACCGCAGCGATTGTGCAGAGTGAAATAGTGATAAAGTTTTTCATATAATTAATTAAAGTTTGTAACGCTAATTCCAAAACGCAAAGATACGGAAAATATTATATCGTAGAGCTTTTGTTGTATAAAATTGTGGAATTATCAATCCTGGGTCGTCTAATTGGGCGGATTGCGTGTGGCTATTTCCTTGTTGTGTCGCAGAATGTTTACATCATTCCAGCTCGGAAATTAGAGAAATATAGATGTAGGATAGAGAAATTTGGAAGATGTAAAATTTTTTCTCAGATTGTGCCATAATTTGCCATAATTTGCTAATTTTGTTATATGAAAAACATTGTATTTGATTTGGGTCGTGTGGTGTTTGCCCAGGATCCAGCTAAGAGCACAGAAGAATTCAGAGCTTTTTTCTCGTATGTGTCGCAGACTCAGATGCCTGAGTTTTGGAGCGAGTATGATAGGGGAGCCCTGAGCCTTGATGAGGTGGCTGCCGAGTTGGCTGCATATAGGGGTGTGGATGTAGAGTTTGCTCGCGAGATGATTTTGTTGGCCATCGGTAAGCAGGAGACCATCTCGCCGACTGAGGCACTGATTCAGGATTTGAAAGCGGCTGGTTACAATTTGTACGTCTTGTCGAATATGGCGAGTGAGTTTATCGAGTTCTTGCGCCGCAAGCCCGTCTATGCCAATTTTGATGGAGATGTGGTCTCGTGCGAGGTTGGAGTCATCAAGCCGCAGCCCGAAATCTATGACTTGCTACTGAGTAAGTTTGCCTTAGAGCCTGAGCAGACGATGTTTATTGATGACAGAGCGGAGAATGTGATTGCTGCTGCCAAGAAGGGTATATCGACATTCCATTTCGATCGCCAGGATTATGCGGGCAGTTGCCAGAAGTTGCGTGAGATATTGTTGTAGCTGAAGGGGCTATACTAAATTGATAAAATTTGCAAAAGATATTTACTAACTAAAACAACTTGAATATGGGATTTTTGAAAGAATTTAAGGAATTTGCTGTCAAAGGTAATGTGATGGATATGGCAGTCGGTGTTATCATTGGTGGTGCATTTGGTAAGATTGTAACATCGGTTGTTAATGACATTATTATGCCTCCTGTGGGCTTGCTCATCGGTGGTGTGGATTTTACCGATATGAAGCTCACATTGAAGCAGCAGGTATTGGACGCTGCGGGTGCTGTGGTAACTCCTGCTGTGACTTGGAATTATGGTGCATTTGTTCAACAGGTGGTTGATTTTACCATCTTGGCATTCTGCGTCTTCTTGATGGTGAAGTTGATGAATAGACTCACCAAGAAGCCTGCACCTGCGCCAGCTCCTGCTCCAGAGCCTAAGCCTACAAAGGAGGAGTTGCTCTTGACTGAGATCCGCGATTTGTTGAAGGAGAAGAAGTAATATTCCTTTGATAGATTGTTAAAAAAATGAGGCTGCCAATCCGAGGGGATGGCAGCCTTTGTTTTTTACTCCTGAATTGAATTTATCTTTTCGCCTACGATGCGTGCGGCAATCTCGACATAGTCGGCACAAGGGCGACGTTTGTAATATTCACCCGTGCGTGGCGATGGGGTGGGTTCATCCTTCTGCTGAGTAAGCCCCAATAGCTCTCGGCATACGATGGAGCCATTCTCCAAGCGGAACTCCTCGGCAAGGGATTGCACAAGTGCGTATAGCTTTTTCTTATTTTCGTTGTCATTGGGTTGCGAGTTTGGAGCAAGATATCCCGCCACCATAGTCATACCACTCACTGCGCCACACACCTCGCGCAGGCGACCCATTCCTCCCCCAAATGGTGCCGCGATGGTTGCGGCCATCTGCTCGTCGAGCTCGGCCACATCGCGATAGGCGATAAATACAGCCTGGGCGCAATTATATCCTGACAAAAACAATTCACGAGCCTGCTTGGCTCTCTGTTCTACATCAACTTTCATAATTCGTAGGTTTTAATGCTACACAAAAATAGTGTTTTATCTCAAAATTTAATGAGTTTTCGCTATATTTGTATGATTTTTCCCATTTGGGAGAAGCGAAATAGGGTTGAATAGTAAATTTTACATCTATGCAAGACCACGCATATTTAAGTATCGAAAATCAGCAACATAAATTTATGCAGCACCGAATCCACAAGATTTTGTTGGTGTGCTGTACCTATGACGGTTATATTCTCGAAGAGGATGGACACATCGAGTCGCAAATTAACCGCGAGTATATGGAGCTCAATATGAGTAATCCACCGTCATTTACGCGTGTGGAGTCCACCGTCGAGGCGTTGGAGATGCTGGCTCATAGGAGCGATTTCGATTTTGTGCTGACGATGTATAACGTGGGCGAGCCTAATGTGTTTGACTTTGCACGCGAAGTGAAGAAGATCAACCCCAATTTGCCTGTGGTGCTTTTGACGAGCTTCTCGAAGGAGATCTATCGTCAGATAGACGAGCAGCACTGCACAGCCATTGATAACATCTTCTGCTGGCACGGTAACCCCGACCTTATCATTGCCATCATTAAGTTGATGGAGGATAAGCTCAACGCCGAATCCGATATGTTGGAGGGTGGAGTGCAGGCAATTTTGCTTGTCGAGGACTCGGTGCGTTTCTATTCAACCTACTTGCCCGAGTTGTATAGGATTTTGCTGGTCCAGAATAGCGAATTTTTGAAGGACGCCTATAACGAGCAGCAACAGATTAACCGTAAACGTGCGCGACCCAAGGTGTTGCTTGCTACGAATTATCAGGAGGCGATTGATATCTACAATCGCTACAAAGGTAATTTGCTGGGTGTGATTTCTGATGTGGGCTTGATTGTAGAACCAGGAAGCGGCGAGGAGAAGGATGATGCAGGTTTGGAGATATGCAAGATGATTAAGGAGGCTACACCTTGGATGCCTGTCATTTTGCAATCTTCGCAGAAGGATTTGAAAGATGCGGCCGAGAGGCTTGGCGCAGGATTTATCTCTAAGTCATCGAAGACGCTGTTGCAGGAGTTGCAGGATGTGGTGCTCAGTGAGTTCGGCTTTGGAGAGTTCCTTTTCCGCGATTTGGCTACGGGTGCTATTGTGGGTCGTGCGCGCGATTTGATGCAGATGCAGGAGTTGATTGCTACTGTTCCTGATGATGTGTTGGAATACCATCTCTCGCAAATGCACCTCTCGAAGTGGCTCTATTCGCGCGGTCTTTTCCCATTGGCTAAGGTGTTGCGTAGCATCAATAGTAACCACTTTAACTCTACGGCCGAGCATCGTGCAGCGTTGGTGTCGTTGTTTAAGGACTATCGTACGATGTTGGGTCAGGGTCTTGTGGCGCAGTTTGATGAGAGCACATATAGTGACGCTATCGGTTTTGCACGCCTGGGAGAGGGCTCAATCGGTGGTAAGGCGCGAGGCTTGGCATTTATGAATAGTATGCTGGCCAAGTATAACCACTACTATAAATATCCCAACGTGAGAATTATGATTCCGCGCAGTTTGGTGGTGGCGACCGATTATTTTGACCAGTTTATCAAACTCAACGGCTTGAAATATGTCATCTCGCGCGATTTGGACGACGAGGGCGTGTTGTCGGAGTTCCTAAATTCGGTGTTGCCTATTGAGCTGCACCAGAAGCTCAAAGTCTTTGTAAAGACCTGTACCAAACCTTTGGCCATTCGCTCATCGTCGAAGTTGGAGGACTCTCATTATCAGCCTTTTGCGGGAATTTACTCAACCTATATGATTCCTCGATGTGAAAATGATGACCAGATGTTGCGTATGTTGGTGAGAGCCATCAAGAGTGTCTATGCTTCGGTCTATTTCTCATCATCGAAGGCCTATATCCAATCTTCGCAAAACCTTTTGTCGGAGGAGAAGATGGCTGTCTTGATTCAGGAGGTGTGTGGAACCGAGCAGAATGGTTATTTCTTTCCGACGCTTGCGGGTGTGGCACGCTCCCAGAATCTCTACCCATTGGGTTACGAGAAGGCTGAAGATGGAGTGTGTAATATCGTGATGGGCTTGGGTAAGGCTGTGGTCGATGGCGGCAAGAGCCTGAGATTCTCGCCAGCCTATCCCGACAAGGCATTGCAGACCACAACGGTGGAATTGACCATTCAGGATGCCCAGACCGAGGTTATGGCTTTGAGTATGAATCCCGATAATTTCCGCCAGTCGGTTGATGATGCTGTCAATATCGAGCGCATACCAGTGTCGCGCATCAATGATTACCGTAATGCAAAATATGCTTGTTCATATTTCGATTACCAGAACAATCGTATTAGCGAGAGCCCAACCTTATCGCGCTATTTTAGGGTTATTACCTTCAATCGCGTGTTGAAGTACGGAGCCTTTCCGCTTGCCGATATTGTGCGTGATATGTTGCGTATGGGCGAGGAGGAGATGCGTTGCCCGGTAGAGATTGAGTTCGCAGTTAATATGGATGTGCCGTTTGGCGAGATGCAGATTTTCAATCTGTTGCAGATTCGTCCGATTATCCGCAACGAGGAGAGTGCTAAACTCGATTGGTCGAAAGTTGATACTGATGGAGCCATTGTCTATTCCGAGAGTGCATTGGGCGTAGGCCTTATGCGTGATATCAAGCGAGTGGTGTATATGAAGTTTGATGCCTTCTCGACGTTGAAGACTCAGCAGATTGCCGACGAGTTGTTTGCCCTAAATAAACGTATGCGTGACGAAGGTTGCGAGTATGTGTTGATTGGTACGGGTCGTTGGGGATCGTCAGATCCAAATTTGGGAGTGCCCGTCAAGTGGGCGCACATCTCCGAGGCGAGGGTTATTGTGGAGTCGGCATTGCCCAATTTCAATATCGAGGCGAGTCAGGGTACCCACTTCTTCCAGAATGTCACATCGCTTGGTGTGGGTTATCTCTCGCTCAATCCATCTCAGGGTGAAGGTGCGCTTGATTTGAGCCAGCTGGATGCTATGCCTCCGCTGTTTGACGGCGACTATTTAAGATGCGTGGAGTTTGCCGAGCCGCTTTACATCTATGTTGATGGACAATCCAAGAAGGGTATTATCAAGGTGCAGAAATAGAGCCAAAAGTGAGTTGAAATATTTGAGGGCTGCCGAATGTTCGGTAGCCCTCAGTTTTGTTCCACAGCGGAGAGCTTAGTCCATCTTCTCGATTTTGCCTTTTACGGTCCATACGCCGCCTTTGCCGCGCTCCATACCGCTAACCGACATCACGGCTATGATAGTTTCGTCATCAAGTTGCGTTAGTGAATTCCACAGCGCGCTACCATTTTGGGGTAGGTTGGGAAGTGGAGTTGAGCGATTGCGGAAGTTGCGAGCATCCTTATCGCCCACATATACCTGCATATTGGCAAATCGCTCGTTGCGACCCTTGCGACCTTCAGTTGATTGGATTGATAGTAATGTGTGGTTTCTGCCCAAAGCAATAAGGTAGGGCGCACCCGCATATATGGTGTCGTGAACGGCGCAGTCGGGCGCGAGGGCCTCCTCGCGGCGTGGGTCGTTGGCTGCCACATAGCCATCGTTCCAATTATTCAGGCTACGAACGATGACAGGCTTGAATGTTCCCCTCAGTCCATTATCCTCGATAGCTACGGCAATCTCGCCAGAGTGAGGAAGATGAATCGGTGTGGCCATTCCATCGCGTGAGCCGGCGCGGAATGATATTTTTTCAGGCTCGCCCCAACTTGCGCACTCGTCGTTGGAGCGCATCAGGGTAATCTCCTGCTCGTTGCTCTCGGTGTAGGGCGCTTCGTTGGCGAAATATATCTGTACCTCGCCATTGGGTAACTGCAAAGCAATAGGCTCCCAGCAACCGTTTTGGAACTCGGCGTGAGCCACATAGAGGTCGTGGGCTTCGCTCCAACTTAGGCCCTCATCGTCTGATGTGGCATACATAATCTTGAACGGTAGGCCAGTGTCGCGGTGCGGGCGGGCATTCCACATATAGAGCAGACGGCCGCTCTGCAACTGCAATAATTCACTGTTGGTAAAGCCGTAGCCTTCGGCGCGTGCTACCTCCTGGGGTTCACCCCAGCTTTCACATCCATCATCGCTGAAACGAATCAACGCAGGGTCGCCAGCGTTATATACCAGGGCGTGGCGTTGCCCCACCGGCTTGATGCGGGCATATACTCCGCGTGTAACAAATTGAGCAGTGGAGGCATCCCACTTGATTGTTATCTCACGGTTGTTGCAGCTGCATAGCCAGCCAAGTAGAGCCACAAAGGCAAAAGTTTTAAGTAGTTTCATAGTCGTTGGGGTTTTGTTGAGTCAAATATACTGAAAAATTTTCTCTAAACCTAAATTCGGCCTCAGTGAGTGTTATTTTGCTGGTCAGCCCAAGCAAATACATTTTGTATTTGCAATTTATCAATTAGGCAACTATCTTTGTGGTAAGAAATTTGAATTTTATGAAAAAGGTAGTTAAGATTTTGGGAATCACCATTGCTGTGATTCTTCTCTTGTTGATGGTTTTGCCTATGGCTTTCAAGGGTAAAATCGAATCTATTGTCAAGAGTGAAGGTAACAAGATGTTGAACGCTCAGTTCGATTTCAAGAGCCTTGATATTAGTCTTTTGCGTAACTTCCCCCAGGCGTCTGTGTCGCTCAACGATTTTTGGTTGAAGGGCGTGGGTGCTTTTGAGAACGATACGCTGGTGTATGCTGGTGAATTGACCGCTGCGGTGAACGTGATGTCAATCTTTGGTGATGGAGGTTTCGAGGTGTCGAAGATTATTGTTGACGATACACGCCTTCACGCCATTGTATTGGAGGATGGTGCTGTGAATTGGGATGTGATGAAGCCTACCGAGGAGGAGCCCGAGCAGCAGATCGAGGAGCCTCAGAGCGAGGAGTCATCATCGTTTAGCATCTCGTTGAAGAAGTTGTTGATTGATGATTTGACCCTCATCTATGATGATCGTCAGGGTGGTATATATGCCGAGGTGGTAGATTTGAACGCTACTTGTTCGGGCGATATGACTGCCGACAATACAACCATTAGCCTCAAAGCTGCGACTGATGCCACTACGTTCAAGATGGGCGGCGTGCCTTTCCTTAATAGAGTAAAGGTGGGTGCAGAGATGGATGTTGATGCCGATTTGAAGAATATGAAGTTTACGCTTCGTGAGAATGAGTTTTCGCTCAATGCAATCAAGGCCGCCATTGACGGTTGGATGGCTATGACCGAGCAGGGTATGGATATGGATCTCAAACTCAATACCAATGAGGTTGGCTTTAAGGAGATTCTCTCTCTGGTTCCAGCCATCTATGCCAAGGATTTTGCGGGCTTGAAGACCGATGGTGTGGCAACACTTAACGCCTATGTCAAGGGTGAGATGGTGGGTGAGCAGTTGCCTGCTTTTAACGTTGATTTGAACGTGAAGAATGCTATGTTCCGTTACCCATCGTTGCCTGCGGGTGTTGATGGTATCAATATCGTTGCCAATGTTAAAAACCCTGGTGGTACGGCAGATGCTACCACAGTGGTTGTCAATCCATTTAATTTTGTTTTGGAGGGTAATCCATTCTCGGTGACTGCCAATGTCAAGACTCCAATCAGCGATTTGGATTTCAATGTGGCAGCCAAGGGTAAACTCGACTTGGGTAAGATTAGGGATGTTTATCCGTTGGAGGGTATGGAGTTGAATGGCGTAGTGGATGCCGATATGAGCGTTGCTGGCCGTATGTCGATGATTGAGAAGGGTGAGTACGACCGTGTGAAGGCTGCGGGTAGTGTGAAACTCAGCAATATGCAGCTCGAATTGGAGGATATGCCAAAGATTGATATCGAGAAATCGACCTTCTCATTTGAGCCTCGCTATGTGGAGTTGAGCCAGACTAAGATTGGTATTGGCGATAATGATATCACTCTCGATAGCCGTTTCGAGAACTATTTGGGCTTTGTCTTCAAGGGTGCAATCCTGAAAGGAACGCTCAATGTGAGCAGCCAGAAGATGAACCTCAACGACTTTATGAGCGACGCTCCCGTTGCTGAGGAGAGCAAGACTGAGAAGTCCACAGAGGATCAGGCTGAGGAGGCTATGGGTGTAATCCGAGTGCCAGGAAATATTGATTTCCGTATGCAGGCAAATTTCAAGCAGGTGTTGTTTGGAAATATGAATATCACAGATGTCAAGGGTCTGCTCGTGGTGAAGGATTCCAAGGTTGATATGCAGAACCTCTCGCTCAATGCTATGGGCGGTAGCGTGGTGGTTAATGGTGCTTATGCAACGCCTGAGACCAAAAATCCATCGCTCAACGCTGGCTTTGCTCTGAATAATATTGGTTTCGCCCAGGCTTACAAGGAGCTGGATATGGTTAAGCAGTTGGCTCCAATCTTCTCAAATTTGAAGGGTGACTTCTCGGGTAGCATCAAGGTTGATACCGAGCTTGATGCAACAATGAGCCCTGTGGTTACGACCCTCAACGGAAGTGGTAGCCTCTCGACCAAGGATTTGAGCCTGAGCGATGTGACCTTCATTAATATGGTGGCTGATATCGTGAAGAAGCCATCGTTGAAGGATACACGCGTCAAGGATTTGAATTTGGAGTTCTCGATCAAGGATGGTCGCGTTGCAACCAAACCATTTGATGTGAAGATGGGTGACTATGTAATGAACCTCTCGGGTTCGACTGGCCTTGACCAGACAATTGACTATAAGGGTAAAATCACCTTGCCAGCATCGGCTGGTGCTGTATCGAAGCTCGGTACGGTTGATATGACCATCGGTGGTACCTTTACATCTCCAAAGGTGGCTATCGATATGGAGAGTCTGGCAAAACAGGCAGCTCAGCAAGTTGCCGAGAAGGCAGCTGAGAAGGTTGCTTCGACTTTGGCTGATAAGTTGCTTGGCGGCAAGAGCGAGAGCGCAACCGCAACCGAGGGTGAGAATTCAGGTGAGGCGGCCGATTCGACCTCAACATCAAATGCCAAGGTTGAGCAGGCGAAAACAGCCATCAAGGCTATTGGTAATCTGTTTAAGAAATAGCAATGTTTGCGTAACTAATATATGAAAAGACAGCTCCATTTGGTTTGGGGCTGTCTTTTTTTACTTTATCACAACTGTTGGGATGTCGTTCCAGTCGGTGGTGTAGCAGGGTGAGCGATGTTCGTTGTTGGTCTTAATTTTACCGTTGCCCTGTACGCCAAATCGTATTGAGTCGTATCCCGATTTGATGGCGATTTCATCCAATGCCTTAGTGAGTTTATTCTCCTTCTCTCGGTCGTAGTTGCTGCTAAAAAGGTTGTAAGTAATGCCCTCTTGTGGCGAGAGTTTTGTGGCTGTCACACCCGCCTTTTTGTAGGCGTAGCCTTGGATGAATATCTCGCGTGTAGCATTCACCGCAGCCGAGATTATTTTGCGCGAACTATTCGTAGGCTCATCAAAATGAATTATGGTGTTGGCATAGGATTGCGGTTGGTCGTCGCGAAAACGGTTTGTTATGGCAAAAACGTGAAGCTCGCTACATACCGAACTCTGCTGGCGTAACTTCTCGGCTGTCATAGCTGCAAAGTTGGCCACCTGCTCGGTGAGTTCCTGACACTCGGTTATCTCGCTCGAAAAACTGCGTGTGTTGCTTATCGATTGGCGGTTGTCGGTGGTTGATGATATCTCGATGCAATCTTCTCCTCGTAGCTCTCGCCAGGTACGCACGCCCGTGATTCCGAAAAGTTTCTGTACAATCGGGTAGGGCATCTGGGTGAAGTCGTAGGCTGAGTTGATGCCTCGATCCTGCAACTTGGCAAACATCTTGCGCCCTACGCCCCATACATCATTTACGGGGAAACGGCGCAGCACTTTCTCTATATCCTCAGGGCGGTGCATATAACAGCCTCCATTGAGTTTGGAATATTGCTTGCAGAGTTTTGAGGCTATCTTGGCGAGCGTGCGTGTGGGCGCTATGCCTACCGATACGGGTATGCCCGTGTTTTTGCGACAGCGGGCAGAAATTTCTTTGGCCAGGAGGTTAAAGTCCAGATGCTCCATACCTCTCAGGTCGAGGAAGGCTTCATCTATTGAGTAGGCCTCGATGTGGGGAACAAACTCCGAAAGCGTCATTCTCACACGGCGCGACATATCGCCATAGAGGGTGTGGTTGCCCGAAAACACAGCCACATTGTGGCGCTCGACTATGTCGCGAATCTTAAAATAGGGCGCACCCATTGCAATGCCCAGCGCCTTGGCCTCGTTGCTGCGTGCTACGGCGCAACCATCGTTGTTTGACAACACGATGACGGGGCGGTGCTCCAAATCGGGTCGGAACACCCTTTCGCACGAGACGAAGAAGTTGTTGCAATCGGCTAAGGCATACATCGCTATACCTTCTTGATTACAAATGTGACGATTCCCCACACGATGAAGTTATTCTCCTCGGTGATGCATATGGGCGGGTATTGTTTGTTGGCTGGCATCAGGCATACTCCATTGGAGTCGATGGCTACACGTTTTACGGTGAACTCGCCATCGATGTAGCACACTGCGATGCAGTCGTTGTAGGGGTCAAGACTTTTGTCCACGATGATGATGTCGCCCTCGTCGAGCGAGGCATCCACCATCGAGGTGCCACTTATGCGAAAGAAGAATGTTGATGCTGGGTGCTTGATCAGCATCTTGATAAGATCCAACTTTTCGTGCATATCATCGGCTGGTGAGGGAAATCCTGCTTTCACATCACCGCATAATTGAAACTCTGCCGACGTTTTTTGTTCGTCAAGCGAATATGGTGTCATTTTATCCATAGCAGCGCAAAGTTAATCAAAATCGTGACCATTTGTATGTGTCAAACAATAAAATTTGTGATTCGATAGGGTGTAGCTTGATAAATTTTACTATATTTGTGGCTGGTTTAACCACTCTGTGTAAAACGAGGATAACATAAAAAATATATACAATGGAAGCAATTGTAAAAACAAACTTTAATTTCGAGGGTCAGCAGAGCCACTATGTGGGCAAAGTGCGTGACGTTTATAGCATTGATGGCGAGTATTTGGTGATGGTCGTGTCGGATCGTATCTCGGCTTTCGACGTAGTATTGCCAAAGGGTATTCCTTTCAAGGGTCAGGTATTGAATCAGATTGCAGCTAAGTTCTTGGACGCAACAACTGACATTCTTCCTAACTGGAAAATCGCTGTGCCAGATCCAATGGTAACAGTGGGTCACAAGTGTGAGCCTTTCAAAGTGGAGATGGTAATCCGTGGCTACCTTTCTGGTCACGCTTGGCGTGAGTACAAGGCTGGCAAACGTGAGATTTGTGGTGTGACAATGCCTGAGGGTATGGTCGAGAACCAGAAGTTCCCAGAGCCAATCATCACTCCTACAACCAAGGCTGATGCAGGTCACGATGAGGATATTTCAAAGGAGGAGATCATCGCTCAGGGCATCGTGAGCCGCGAGGATTACGAGCAGTTGGAGGCTTACACACGCGCAATTTTCCAGCGTGGTACAGAGATTGCTGCCAAGATGGGCTTGATTTTGGTTGATACCAAGTATGAGTTTGGTAAGAAGGATGGTGTCATCTATTTGATGGACGAGATTCATACTCCCGATTCATCACGTTATTTCTACGCTGAGGGTTACCAAGAGCGTTTGGCTGCTGGCGAGAAGCAGAAGCAGCTCTCAAAGGAGTTTGTTCGTGAGTGGTTGATGGCTAACGGCTTCCAGGGTCAGGATGGTCAGCAGGTTCCAGAGATGACCGAGGATATCGTAAATAGCATTACTGATCGCTATGTAGAGCTTTATGAGAACATTGTGGGCGAGAAGTTTGTGAAGGCTGAGTCTGAGGATGTGATGGCTCGTATCGAGAAGAACGTGAGTGAGTGTTTGGCTTCATTGAAGTAATCTTACTTAAACCTAATAATAGCGCCGCAGGGGTCACCTTGTGGCGTTTTTGTTTTGTTGAGAGGTGGGGTTGGTTGTGTGTGCTTGCTGAAAAGGGGTAAAATAATCTTGCTAAATGGGTTTGGGAGTGTGATAAATAATAAAATTTTCCTATCTTTGCAAGGTGGGAGTGGGCTCATTTGGATTTGGGTATAACTCTTTGGCCTATGACGCTAGGTGTTGTGAATTAAGATGTGGTTCTGTCGCTGGCGTGGGCTGAACGAAACGGTATAAAAAGTCAGAAGTGAAGAAGTGGAGTTATAATAGCAGTTTTAAGATTGCATCGGCGGTCGTGTTGCTTGCATTGTACATCTCGATGGTGTTTGTGAGCGATGTGACAACCCTGATGTGTAATTGCTGCCATCATCACCACGATGCTGACGTTCATACTTCGTTCCGCCATATTCACCATTGTGAGGAGTCGGGTTGCCATCAGCAGAATATCTGTGAGTGCGATGCTCCCATCTTGAAGCGAGCCCATTGCTGCAATCACGACCACTCGACCGAGGTGAAGCTCTATATTCAGCCTCGCACGGATGATGGTCAGTTGCGTGAGACCCTTTTGTTGGCTATTTTAATGGATAACTCGGTGGAGATACCCTCGCCCGAGCATATCCTCTCTTTTGCATATCAAGAACATATTTTGCCTGCCATTGCAGCAGGTTATGGTGGTGGATGCTCTCTGCGTGCGCCTCCTCAGATGGTGTAATTTTTTCTATGTGTTGCCCGCGTTGGGGTAAAGTTAGGTTTAATTATATTATCCAAGAAAAACTATGAAATTCAAAAATATTTTATTTTGCGGTCTGCTGACGTTGCTGAGTTTTGCGGCTGCCGCACAAAATGTAAGTGGTGTGGTGCGCGATGCATCGACCGACGAGCCTTTGATTGGAGCTTCGGTCTATTGGCTGGGTACGAATGTCGGTGTGGGTACCGAACTTGATGGCGCTTATGAGTTGCACCGCGTGAAGGGTTACGATCGGTTGGTGGCGGCTTATGTGGGTTATAAGAGCGATACTATAAAGGTCGAGGCTGGTGTAGTAAATGTTGATTTTAAACTCGCCAGCGACACCCAGATTGACGAGGTTGTTGTCGAGGGAGGACTCGGTAACTATATCAAGCACGATGGTATCTTGAAGGGTGAGACCATCTCGTTTGCTGGTCTTTGTAAGATGGCCTGCTGCTCGTTGGCTGAGAGTTTCGAGAACTCGGCTTCGGTGACGGTGGGTTATAGCGACGCTATTTCGGGCGCACGTCAGATTAAGATGCTCGGTTTGACTGGTACATATACCCAGATCCTTGATGAGAACCGTCCTGTGATGCGAGGCCTGAGCGCGCCTTATGGCTTGAACTATACGCCAGGTATGTGGCTTAATTCGATTCAAGTGTCTAAGGGTGTGGCATCGGTAACGGCGGGTCACGAGGCAATTACTGGCCAGATTAATATGGAGCATCGTAAGCCTACTGACGAGGAGCGCCTGTTTGTGAACCTCTATTTCGATAGCGAACTTCGCCCTGAGATTAACCTCTCGTCGGCTATCCCTGTTACTGCTGACAAACGTCTTTCGACTGTGATTTTGGCTCACGGCTCGATGGATACCCAATCCCACGATATGAACAAGGATGGTTTCCGCGATTTGCCAGAGACTCGTCAGATTAATATCGCCAACAAGTGGCTCTATCAGGGTAAGAATGGTGAACAGTTACGCTGGGGTTGGAAGTATGTCGATGAGAATCGCCTCAGTGGCGAGAAGCGTTACCGCGAGTCTATGCGTGATGATATGACCGAGTCGCTTTCGGTCTATGGCTCGCATATGGATAACAAGGGTGCGAATGCTTACGTTAAGTTTGGTATGCCTATCGGTGCATCGGTTTATGATGAAGTCAAGGGTGAGGAGTTGCGTTCCAATATTGCTTTTGTAGCCGATTATAACTATTTTAACGAGGATGCTTATTTCGGCTTGAACACTTACGATGGTCACGATAGCGCGTGGTGGTTGAACTTTATGTATGCTCACTATTTCTCACCTCGTTCATCGATGATTATGGGTGCGTCGGCATCAATCAGCCGAAGCAGCGAAGATATTGTCAATCGTTGGGTTGAGAATCGCCCGGGATTGATAGATGTCGTGCGAGGTGCATCGCCAACCAATAATAAGTTCAAGCAGATTGAACCTGGTGTTTATGCCGAGTACACCTACAATATTCCTGAAAAGTTCTCATTGGTGATGGGTGTTCGAGGTGACTGGATGGGTGCCGAGAATGTTGCCGAGCAGAAGGGTGCGGCGTCGTATACTCCAAACGAGTATTTTGCTATTACGCCACGTTCTCACATCCGTTGGAATATCACTCCTTCGACTGTGTTGCGTGCGTCGGCTGGTTTGGGCTATCGTCGTGCTAATATCTTTACTGATAACATCTGGATGTTGGCAACGGGTCGTAAGGTTGTGGTTACAGATCTTAAAGATGATATTGAGCAGGCGCTGACTGCGGGTGGTAGTCTTACGCAATATTTGAAGCTCGGTGGCTATGCTGACGCTACAATTAGCTTTGATTATTTCCGCACACAGCTCTATAATACAGTCTTGGCTGACCAGGAATTTGGTGGCGAGTTGTACGACCAGATTCAGGTTTATAATACCAATGGTAAGTCGTTCTCTGATACCTATCAGGTAGATTTTCAATGGACTCCTGTGAAGGGCTTGGATTTGTTCGCAACATATCGTTACACCGATGCTAAGATTAGCGTTAAGCGCGATGGTGTGAGCTACCTTGTGGAACGACCACTCACAAGCCGCTATAAAACTTTGCTCAATGTACAATATGCAACACCATATCGCCGTTGGGTATTTGATGTGACAGCCCAGTATAATGGTCCGATGCGTCGTCCATCGCTCGATGGCGATATCAGCCGTAGTGACCTCTCGCCAGCATACCCAATGTTCTATGCCCAGGTGAGTCACAAGATTCGCGATGTGGAGGTCTATTTGGGTTGTGAGAATATTGGCAACTATATGCAGAAGGACCCAATCCTCAATGTCGCAGACCCATTCTCGCCAGCTTTTAACTCGTCGAGTGTGTGGGGACCATTGATGGGTCGTAAGTTCTATATCGGCCTACGATATAACTTATATTAAAGGCGTCTAAAAGGTGATTTCTGCGTTAAGCTCGTTCTTGAAATCCTTATTTACGCCCAGTAAACTGTGGTTTCTCGAACTTCGCAAGCCTTGAAATCAGTATTTTATGGGTGTGAAATAAATAAGAAAGTAAAAACACTTAAAACTTTATACAACAATGAAAAAGATTATTATGCTCTGCCTGTTGGCAGTATTGGGTTTCGGCGTAGCTAATGCCGTAGCACAGAAGAAGGGTGGCAATGTTAAGACCACTGTATTTGTTACCGATATCGATTGCGAGGGTTGCGCAAAGAAGGTGACAAACTCTATCCCTTTTGTAAAGGGTGTTAAGGAGGTTAAAGTTGATGTTCCAACTAAGACCGTAACTGTTACTTATGACGCAACAAAGAGCAGTGACGAGGAGTTGGTTAAGGCCTTTGCTAAGATTAAAATAAAAGCTACCCCTGCACCTGCAAAGAAGTAAAAAGAGAAGCCGTCTAACAAGGTGATTTCTGTGTTACACTCGCCCTCAAATGCTCATTTACGTCAAGTAAATTCCGCTTTTTCGGGCTTCGTAAGCCTAAAAATCCCTCTTGTTATACAACTAAAAAGAAAGGACTGTCCTGCGGGCAGTCCTTTTCTTTTGTTATGAATTATTTTTGTTTTCGTCCTCCTTTTTCGGTTGTCGCAGATATATCTGATGGCGAATATAGCAATCCAGCGTGAGCAAAGCGCACAAGAAGGCTGCTATTGCTCCCCAATATTTCGCAGATTGCCATTTTGCTAGAGAAAACGATAGCAGCTCTAACTTGGGCAATTCCCACATCTTCCAATCAATCTCCAGTCGTCTTACACAAAATACTATTATCGCAGTCAATAACGACAGCGAAACAACGCCTATCACCATATATGTGATTTTCTCTAACCACTCTTCTCGTCGGCGTTGCTTTTCGATGCGTGCTGCGAAACGCTCCAGAAATCCTGCGGGTAGGGTGGGTGTGCTGCTGTTTCGGGCGGCTTGGTATATTGCGTTTTTGTTGCTCATACTACTTGTCTGTTATTAAGAGATACAATTTCTTTCTTATCCTATGCAGTCTAACCTTTATATTGCTTTCGCTCTGCTCCATAATTGAGGCGCACTCTGCGATGCTTCGTTCCTCATAATAAAATAGGGTAATCAAGGCTCTTTCGTCGGGCTCAAGTTGCTCTATTGCTTTGGTTAGGGCGTTAATTGTGGCATCGTCTGTCGCTGATTCCATCCGTTCCACATCACTCAATTCCACCCTCTGCAAACGCCTTTCGTCGATGGATATAGTCGTTTGCCTATGTCGGCGCGTGTATGATATGGCTATATTGTAGGCTATGCGATAGAGCCACGTTGAGAATGAGCTCTTGCCAGCAAACTCACCTATATGATTATATACCTTCATAAAAACATCCTGCGTGAGCTCCTCGGCATCCTCTTCGTTACGTGTTATGCGCACTATGAGCACATATACACCCGAAGCGTATCGCTCCATTAATTGGGCGAAGGCGTCGTCGTTACCGTGAATTGTTCTATCTATGAGGTTCTTCTCGTTAGTCATACACCCATTAGACGCAATTTCGTCCAAAAGGTTACAATCGGTGTTGGAAAATATTTTTTTTGCGGAAATATGTAACCTTTTTTCGTTGGCTGCGTCTAATAGTGCAAAGATTGAAATTTTAATCGAAAAAGTAATTTATTAACCTTAAAATTGAATAAAGTATGTTGGATGATCTTTTTATCTGTGGTATGTTTGTCGCTATTGCATTTTTTGTTTATAAGTGGTTTGAGCTAATCATATTAAAGAAAGAACGCTTAAATATTGTTTCACGACTTGAGGGCGAGCATCTACTTGAATATGCCAAGCGTCTGCCGATTGGAATTAAGAGTGGCGGGGTGAAACAAGAGGGGGAAACGATTGTGAAGTCTGCTCAAACGCCACCTCACGGCAAAGTTTTGCGTTGGGGCTTGTTGATGCTTGGAATAGGTATTGGTTTGGTGTTTGCGTGTGTGTTTATTTCTGACTGCGATTTTCAATATGGGATGAGCGATTGGGCGCTAGTAGGTTGTGTTGCGTTGTGTGGAGGCTTAGGACTTGTTATATCGTTTATTATTGAACACAATTTATTTAAGAAAGAGGAGTAGATAAACAACAAAAGCGAGGTCGATTGACCTCGCTTTTGTTGTTATTCCATCGGAAATACTCTAACATCTGTAATACCTTCCAATTCTCTCTTGAGGCGTTCGATGTCGGTTTTTTCCTCGACTTCACCATAGTGGTAAGGGTAGAAAATTTTTGGATGAATAGCCTTTACAGCCTCAACGGCCTGATTAACTGTCATTGTGTATGGTTGGTTTACTGGCAGGAAGGCGATGTCAATATCGGTGAGAGCCAGCATCTCTGGCGTAGGCTCGGTGTCGCCTGCGATATAGATGCGTGTATCGCTGTCGAGAGTTATGATGTAGCCGCAATCCTCGCGCGCCTGGGGATGGAAGTCGGTGTGTCCTTCCGATGTGTTATAAGCTGCTACGGCTTCGATTGTGATATTTCCGCCGACTACGGTTTTAGTACCAGGGGTCATCACAATTGGTTCGCCATCGAAGGCCTCGGCTGTGGTCTTGTCGCAGATGATGGTGCTGTGGCGAGTGGTGATGTCATCGACTGCTGCGCGATCGAAATGATCATAATGTGAGTGGGTTATGAGAACTATATCAGCTTTTGGAAGAAGTGAATACTCGGCATATTCGCTCACGGGGTCGATGTAGATGTTGTGCTCACCTAATGTGATGCAGAAGCTGGCGTGCTTGAAGAACGTGAAGGTTAGTTTGTTACCCTCTTTATCCTGAATGGTGTCGGTTGGGTATTGAGGGGCTTTGTTGCCTCTGAAAATTGATAATATTGACATCTTTGAAGTATTGAAATTCGTTAATGTTATCACCTTGAAACCAGGGTGCCTATCAATACAAAGATAGCGATAAGATTTGATAATATCAAACTTGGGGTGAAAAATCTTGTTGGGCGATAGGTAGAAGGGGAAAGTTTTGCGAAAATCATCGAAAAAATGCACTGAAAATTTTGTGCGGCAGATATAAAATGAGTAAATTTGCAAGATGAATATTCTTTAATCAAATTTTTTGCTATGTTGTCGATTTTATACTATTTGTTCACACTCTTGCAGGTGACGTTCTGGTTTTTTATGTCAATCATCGTGTTGATTATTACATATCCGTTCGATAAGAGCCGTCGTTGGGTTCACGAATGTTCACGTTGCATTTGTATCACACTTTTTGGATTGCCTCCATTTATGCGTCGTACAATTGATGGCTTGGAGAATATCGAGAAGGGTAAGCCTTACGTGATGGTGATGAATCACAATTCGGGTGTGGATATTTTTGCAGCATATAAAGTGCCTTTGAACTTCCGCTGGGTGTCAAAGCGTGAGGTATTCAAGGTGCCATTTATGGGTTGGTTGCTCCCAATTCACGGTGATATTCCAATCGAGCGCGGTAATGCATCGGCAGCGATGGCTAAGGTGATTAAGGATGGTAAGTTGTGGCTCAGCCGTGGCGCTACAATCGCCATCTTCCCTGAGGGTACACGTTCAAAGACCGGCGAGATGGGTCGTTTCAAGGCTGGTGCTTTCAACTTGGCAGCCGAGGCAGGTGTGGACATTTTGCCAGTGGTGATGACTGGTACAAACGAGTTGTTCAATGGCTGGAAGGTGAATTGGCGTAATCGTATTGCTATTCGTGTGATGCCTGTTGTGAAGGCAGAGACTGTGGCTGCGACCGACACCAAAGAGTTGATGACTCAGGTCAGAGAGAGTATGGTCAATGAACTTGCAAAATTGCGTGCTGAGGTAGCAGCAGAGAAAAAATAAATCACAATGTGTCAGAAAATGGCAATTTTGAATTGTTGTTTTGCAGCATTGGAGTGCTAAAAGAGTATGGCAAACGAAAAAAATATAAATCAGGCGGTGGCGTATGATGATGACGCCATCAAAACGCTTTCCCCTCGTGAGCATTTACGCTTGCGTCCTGGTATGTACATCGGTAAGTTGGGCGATGGCTCGCAAGCCGATGACGGTATCTATGTGTTGATAAAGGAGACGGTGGATAACTCCATCGACGAGTTTATTATGGGCGCTGGTGATAAGGTTGAAATCACCATCGAGGATAAGGTTGTGACGGTGCGTGACTATGGTCGTGGTATTCCCCTCAAATCACTCTCGGCGGCGGTGAGCCAGATGAATACGGGAGGTAAGTATGAAGGCGATGCGTTCCAAAAGACTGTGGGTCTGAATGGTGTGGGTGTAAAGGCTGTTAATATGCTTTCCAGTGAGTTTACTGCACGCTCGGTGCGTGAGGGTGAGGCTCATACTGTGACCTTTGCCAAAGGTTTGGAGCTTAGCGATAAGTGGGAGAGTGGCGTCAATGAGCGCAACGGTACGATGATTCAGTTCCGCGTGGACGAGGAGATTTTCGGCGAGTACAACTACAATATGGACTATGTGGAACAGATGGTGCGTAACTACACCTATCTGAACCTGGGCTTGAAGATTATCCTCAACGGTCAGGAGTATGTGTCGAAAAATGGACTCTTGGACTTGGTGAACGACAATCTCTCGGAGGAGCCTTTGTATCCGCCAATCTACCTTTCGGGAAAGGATATTGATATCGTGATTACTCACGGTACGGGTTATGGCGAGAGCTACTATTCGTTTGTCAATGGTCAGTACACTCCTCAGGGCGGTACCCATCAGGCGGCATTCCGCGCCTCGGTGGCCAAGGTCGTGAAAGAGTTTATGAAGAAGGACTATGACCCAGCAGACGTGCGTACGTCTATTATTGCGGCGGTGTCGGTGAGAATGAACGATCCGGTGTTTGAGTCGCAGACCAAGATTAAGCTCGGCTCGAAGGAGATTGCGCCAGGCGTGTCGATGCAGCAGTTTGTGGGTGATTTTCTGGCGACAAACCTCGATAACTACCTCCACAAGCATCCCGAGACTGCCCAGGTGATGCAGAAGAAGATTGCCGAGAATGAGAAGGCTCGCAAGGCAATCTCTGGAATCCAAAAGAAGGCTCGTGAGACGGCCAAGAAGGTGGCGGTTAATAACCGTAAGTTGCGCGATTGTAAGGTTCACTTAACCGATAGCAAGAATCCACTGGCGGAGAAGACTATGATTTTCATTACCGAGGGACTCTCGGCGATGGGCCCTATTACGATGACGCGCGATGCTATGACTCAGGCTGTCTTCTGCTTGCGTGGTAAGCCGCTGAACTGTTACGGACTCACCAAGCGCGTGGTTTACGAGAATGAGGAGTTTAACCTCTTGCAGTCGGCTCTCAATATTGAGGATGGATTGGAGAACTTGCGTTTCAATAAGGTGATTATTGCAACCGATGCCGATGTGGATGGTATGCACATTAGATTGTTGATGACTTCATTCTTTGTGCAGTTCTTCCCCGAGTTGATTCGTGCTGGTCACCTCTATATCTTGCAGACACCTCTGTTCCGCGTGCAGAACAAGAAGGAGAACTTCTATTGCTACACCGACGAGGAGCGTCAAAGGGCAATCAAGAAGTGTGGCGCTACGGCCGAGATTACCCGATTCAAAGGTTTGGGTGAAATCTCGCCCGAGGAGTTCAAGGAGCTCATTGGCGAGAATATGCGTCTTGACAAGGTGCGATTGACGAAAGATGATCCGATAGGCGATATGTTGGAGTTCTATATGGGTAAGAATACCTATGAGCGTCAAGGATTTATCGTTAACAATCTCCGTATCGAGGAGGATATTGATGAGCAAATAGCATAACAAAAGCATAAGCTAAGCGTAGATGGCAAAAGATAAAGAAATAATTGAAGAGATCGAGGCAACAGAGATGGATGTTGCTGCGCAGGATATCGAGCAGGAGAGTGACGAGGTGGTAGAGCAGAATCCTCAGGCAGCGAGTAAATATACGCGTCTGATGGGCGAGGATAACGTGAAAAAGCTGACGGGTATGTACAAGAATTGGTTCTTGGACTATGCTTCGTATGTTATCTTGGAGCGTGCCGTACCACATATTGATGATGGTTTGAAGCCTGTACAACGTCGTATCTTGCATACGATGAAGCGTCATTGTGCCGAAGGAGTTAGAACCAAGGTGCAGAGCATTGTGGGTGATGTGATGAAGTATCACCCTCACGGTGATGCCTCAATCAAGGATGCTTTGGTGCAGTTGGGTCAGAAGGGCCTTTTGATTGATACTCAGGGTAACTGGGGTAATATCCTGACGGGCGATGATGCAGCGGCGGGTCGTTACATCGAGGCTCGTTTGTCGAAGTTCGCCCTGGATGTGGTCTTTAACAACAAGACTACCGAGTGGATGCGCTCGTATGACGGCCGCAACGAGGAGCCTGTGACACTGCCTGTGAAGTTCCCACTCTTGTTGGCGCAAGGCACAGAGGGTATCGCAGTAGGTTTGGCGTCGAAGATTTTGCCACACAACTTCAATGAGCTTATATCGGCTTGTATCGCCCACCTCAAAGGTGAGGACTTTATGCTTTTGCCCGACTTCCCAACGGGAGGTTTGATGGATGCGAGCCGTTATAACGATGGCTTGCGAGGTGGCGCTGTGAAGGTGCGTGCGAGAATCTCGAAGGTGGATAAGCGTACGCTTGTTATTACCGAGATTCCATTCTCAACAACTTCGGAGTCAATCAAGGATTCGATTTTGAAGGCCATCGAGAAGGGTAAGATCAAGGCCAAGAAAGTGGATGATTTGACTGCCGACAAGGTGGAGATTGTGGTACACGTTGCCAATGACGAGTCGAGCGATAAGACTATCGATGCACTCTATGCCTTCACATCGTGTGAGGTGTCAATCTCGCCAAATGCCTGCGTGATTATGGACGAGAAGCCTTGCTTTATGGGCGTGAAGGATATTCTTCGCCGTTCGACCGACCACACTCGTTCGTTGCTTGGCTTGGAGCTTGAAATCAAGCTCGGTGAGCTCAATGAAGCTTGGCACGCAGCGTCGTTGGAGCGCATCTTTATCGAAAACAAACTCTATCAGTTGATTGAGGGTTGTCGTACTCGTGAGGAGGCTTATGAGGCTGTGGATAAGGGCTTGGAACCATTCAAGAAGAAGTTGCGCCGCGAGGTGACGATGGAGGATGTGCAGCGCCTGACGGAGTTGAAGTTCATCCGCATATCGCGTTACGATAGCGACAAGGCCGATAATGAGATAAAGAAGATTGAGGAGGATATCAAATCTACAAAATACGATTTGGATCACTTGACCGACTATGCGATTGCTTACTACGAGCGCATACGCGAGAAGTATGGTAAGGGGCGTGAGCGTAAGACCGAGATTCGAGAGTTTGATGCTATCGAGGCAACAAAGGTGGCTGTGACAAATGCCAAGTTGTATGTCGATCGCGCCGAGGGATTCTTTGGTATCGGTAAGGGTATGAAGGATGCCGAATTTGTTTGCGATTGTAGCGATATTGACGATGTGATTGTCATCTTGAAGGATGGTCGCTATGTGATTAAGAAGGTAGCTGATAAGGATTTCTTTGATAAGAATATCTACTATATAGGAGTATTTAAGCGCAATGACGAGCGCACGATTTATAACGTGCTGTATCGTGATGGCAGAGGTGGTGCAATAATGATGAAGCGTTGCGCTATTAAGAGCATTACGCGCGATAAGGTTTACGACCTCACGAAGGGTACGGCAAAGAGCGAGTTGCTCTATATGTCGGTGAATCCTAATGGCGAGGCCGAGGTGTTGAAGGTCTATTTCCGTCCACGTCCACGCTTGAAGAAGGTGATTACCGATTTGGACTTCTCGACAATTGCAATCAAGGGTCGTGCGGCGGCGGGAAATCTCTTCTCGCGTTACAGCATCCATAAGATTGTGTTGAAGGAGAAGGGAACTTCGACTCTGGGTGGTCAGAATATCTGGTGGGACGAGGATGTGCGTAGATTGAACACCGATGGTCGCGGTATGTTGCTTGGCGAGTTCAAGGGCGACGATAAGTTGGTGGTATGGACATCGAAGCAGCAGTACTACATCACAGGATTTGGTGTCGATCAGCACTTCCCCGATGAGACTATATGCGTAGAGCGTTATGTGGCGGGTAAGGTATATAGCTTGTGCTATTTCGACCGAGAGCAGAATTATTACTATATCAAACGTTTCCAGTTGGAGCCAACTGAGAAGATGCTTTTGTTCTTGGAGGGAGAGAACGCTGCCGACTTTGTATGTATGACAGGTGTGGCGGGAGCCAAGTTGGAGGTAACTTACAAGGGAGCCCACGCGTCGCGTCCAGCCGATGAGTTTGATGTCGATAGCTTTATCGGTGTGAAGAGTCATCGCGCCAAGGGTAAGCGTATTACGACCTATGATGTTGATACCCTCCGCTTTATTGAGCCTGAATTGCCACCAGAGCCAGAGGTGACTGAGGATGATGAGATGATGGATATTGATCTCGATGCTGTGGCTCAGGCCGAGCCTCACAGCTCAGCAGGTGAAGAGTCTGAGGATAGAGCAGGCGAAGAGGTGATTGTTGGCGATCCTGAGCAGTTGAACCTTTTTTAAGGCTGAGTTATGAAGCTATTTCTAGTAGGATATATGGGTTGCGGCAAGAGCTCGTTGGGCCGCAAGATTGCTAAGCGAGCAAATGTGAAGTTTGCCGATATGGATTCGATGATTGAGGAGCGTGAAGGAGCCTCAGTGAGCGATATATTTTATTATCAAGGCGAGGAGTATTTTCGTAGCAAGGAGCGTGAGATAATCGAGGAGTTTGCCTCTTTGCAGGAGGATGTGGTGATCTCGACAGGTGGCGGAGTGCCCACGTGGAAAGATAATATGAGTCGTATGAACGAGGTAGGCGAGTGTGTCTATCTGCGTCGTACGGCAGAGCAGATTGCCTCGCGTTTGAGCCCCCACGGTCGTCAGAAACGACCCAAACTAAGAGGCTTGAATGATGAGGAGTTGGTGGCATTTATGACTGCGAATATGGCCGAGCGCGAGCCATATTACTCTCAGGCAAAATATAGTGTGGACTGCACCTCGATGAGTGACGAGGAGTTGATAGAACACGTTTTAAGATTGGTAAGAAGAGATGGATAATCGTCCCATTGGAGTATATGATTCAGGTTTTGGCGGGCTGTCGGTATGGCGTGAACTCTACCGAGCTCTGCCCGATGAGTCGTTGATCTATTTGGGAGATGGCAAGAATTGCCCCTATGGCTCGTTGTCTGAGCAACGCATACGCGAACTTGCCACCTCGGCGGTGGAGGATCTGCTGGCGAGGGGGTGTAAACTCGTGGTTGTGGCGTGTAATACGGCAACAGCGGCTGCGATTGCCTATCTGAGAGAGAGGTTCCCACAGACGCCATTTGTAGGCTTGGAACCAGCAGTGAAGCCCGCTTGTCAGCTCTCGAAAAGTGGAAAGGTGGCTGTCGTGGCTACCGAGCGAAGCCTGGCCAGCGAAAAGTTCCGTTTGGCGGTGGAGCGTTATGCCACAGGAGTGGAGGTTATCAAAGCTGTTGGACAAGGTTTTGTCGAGGCGGTGGAGAATAACGAGGAGCAGGGCGAGGCTACACAACAAAAGGTAGCTGCGGTCATTCGGCCCGTAATTGAGCAGGGGGCCGATGTGATAGTTCTTGGTTGCACACATTATCCTTTCCTCAGGGGCGTGATTCGTCAGGTGGTAGGCCAGCGAGATGTGAGAATTATCGACTCGGGTGAGGCAGTGGAGAAGCGTGTGGAGAGTCTGCTTGACCGTTACGATTTGCGGGCGGCAGAGGACAATGAGCCTCAGTATGAATTTTTGACCTATGCCGATGAGGAGTATCGGCAGCGTTTGCGCCACAAGGCGTTTGAAGATTCTATGTTATAATATTTTTTCAGGAAAGAATATTGGAATTATGGCACAAAACGAAAAAAAGAGACCAAATAAGGCAAGCAAGAGAGCTCAAACTGCACCAATCTCGTCGAAGGAGAATACTCTCTGGATGACGGGTTTTGTGTTGTTGGCGTTGGGTGTGTTTGCTACAATATCGGTGATATCGCACTACTTTAACTGGGCGGCTGATAAGTCGGCGTTGATGCTCGACGAGGAGTTGTATAGAACAAAGGCTACGTTTGGAAACATTTGTAGTGGAGTGGGTGCGCGTGTGGCGTATCTGTTTGTCGATTGCTCGTTTGGTGTTTTTGGTGTGATTATTCCAATAGTGCTGATGGTTGTGGGCTGGCGTATCTTCCGCAAGAAGCCACTCAATCTCAACCACTTTGCTCTGAGTGCAGCGCTGCTACTCATAATGGGCTCGGTGACACTCGGTGTGTTTGATATACATACAAATTTCTCACTCGATATGGGTGGTAACTTTGGTGTTATGTGTGCTGATGATTTGTCGTCAGCGATTGGTGCTGGCCTCTATTTAGTGTTGATAGTGGGTTGGATTTTGACAGGTGTGTTTATTAATCGCAACTTTATCAAGACAGTGAATAAGGCGAGCGATAAGATGGTGGATGGTAGCGAGAAAATTTTGGCTGGTGTGAAGGATATGGTCAAGAAGGGTCGCGGTAAAGACGAGGAGTCTGATGAAGATGAGGCGCTGGATGAGGGTGATGATATTGCTGCCCAGGAGGATGATGTGACCGAGGATGAGCCTCACGTCGAGCCAGTTCACCCCGAGGTTGTTACACCCAAACCCGATGAGGAAGAGTTCGTGGTGATTCCCCGTGCGACAGATGGCGAAAGACCGCTTACAATCAATGAGTATATAGCACAGCAGCACGAGGCAGCAAAGCAGGCGTCGGAGGCTGGTGAGGTGACGAAGTCTGTTGCGTCAGAGCAGGCGAATAAGAGAAAAGAGGTGGAGCAGGCGGATGACTACGGATTCACAGTCGTGGCGAATAGCGACGAGAAAGCGAGCGAGGTGAATGTCGATAAGTTGTTGCACGTTGACGATGAGGATAAGAGCACTAGTTTGGAGGACAACGAGTTTTTTATCGTATCAAACGGCGACGCTAAGCAGAGCCAGGAGCAGAGAGTGGAGTCAAAGTCGAATACGAATGTGGTGACAGACGAAGATGATGATATGTTTGTTGTCACATCGCGCGAGGATAGTGCGCCTAAGGCCGAGGATGACGCTCTGGTGATTAACGTATTTGAGAATAAGCCTCGTGTGGTAGAAGCAGATATGGTGGATGATAAAGAACTTTATGATCCATTGCGTGATTTGGAGCACTACAAGAAGCCTTATGTATCGCTGTTGGAGGATTATAAATCATCGAGCAGAGTGAGTGATGCCGAGATTTATGACAATAAGTGCCGTATTCAGGAGACACTGAAATACTTTGGTATTCCCATAGTGGATATCAATGCTACGGTGGGTCCTACTGTGACTCTCTACGAGATTAAGCAGGCACAGGGTGTGAAGATTTCCAAGATTCAGAGCTTGGAGAAGGATATTGCCCAGAGTTTGCGTGCCCAGGGTATTCGTATCATTGCGCCAATTCCTGGCAAGGGTACAATCGGTATCGAGGTGCCAAACCGCGAGAAGCAGATTGTGTCGATGTACACATCGATATGTTCAAACGAGTTCCAGTCGGCCAAGATGGAGCTTCCTATCGTAATTGGCCGCACGATTCAGAATGAAAACTACACCTTCGATTTGGCTAAGTTGCCTCACTTGCTGGTGGCGGGTGCTACGGGTCAGGGTAAGTCGGTTGGTTTGAATGCAATCATCACTTCACTGCTCTTCACCAAACATCCTGCGCAGTTGAAATTTGTGATGATCGACCCCAAGATGGTGGAGTTTTCGGTATATAATAAGTTGGAGCACCATTTCCTGGCTAAGATGGAATCCGAGGATGAGTCTATCATTACCGAGCCCAAGAAAGCTGTGTGCGTATTGAACTCACTTGTGGAGGAGATGGGTCGCCGTTTGGAGCTGTTGAAGATGGCTACGGCACGAAATATTGTGGAGTATAACGATAAGTTTACATCCCGTCGCCTGAATCCTCAAAAGGGTCATCGTTTCTTACCATATATTGTGGTGATAATTGATGAGTTTGCCGACTTGATTATGACAGCCAAGGAGGTAGAGGTGCCCGTGATGCGTTTGGCGCAGAAGGCGCGTGCTGTTGGTATTCACCTTATTGTGGCTACGCAGCGTCCCGATGTGAAGGTGATTACGGGTGGTATTAAGGCTAACTTCCCAGCGCGTATTGCCTTCCGAGTAATGTCGATGACCGATTCGCGTACGATTATCGACCAGCCAGGAGCTAACCAGCTTATAGGTCGAGGCGATATGCTCTTCTCTAAGGATGGTGAACTGACACGTATTCAGTGCGCCCTGGTTGAGACCAATGAGGTGGAGCGTATGGTAGATTTCATCTCAAAGCAGCAGGGTTATACTGAGGCGTATCCTCTGCCAGATTTCGATATGGAGTCGGGTAGTGATGGCGTAGCAGGAGGTGACGGCGATAGCGGTGCACCTATGAAGTATGATGTGTTGTTTGGTGAGGTGGCTCGTGCTGCCGTGACAACGGGAATGATCTCGACATCGTCAATCCAGCGTAACTACGAGGTGGGATTCAACCGCGCAGGTCGTATTATGTTGCAGTTGGAACGAGCAGGCATCGTGGGTCCTCAGGTGGGTGCCAAGCCACGCGAGATTAAGTTCTATGACTTGCCTTCGTTGGAGGCCAAGTTGCAGTCGCTCGGAGTATTTTAGTGGAGTAGAATACTATTTTTGGCGGCTATACGTTATTAATAAAAAGAGCCTATGCGAAAAGTTGTAATTATATTAATGGTGGTGTTGCTTGGTGTGCAGTATGCCTCAGCCCAGCATAGTGAGGCGGTTTTGCTAAGTCGCGTGGCGGAGTATGTAGCCAAGTTGGGTAGCTATGATGTGGGATTCAAAGTGTCGGCGGGCGAATATCAGGTAGCAGGAAGTTTCTCGGTTGCGGGCGATGCTTATCATATTAAAATGGATGAGGCCGAGGTCTTTTCTGATGGTAAGTTGCGTTACGAGATTGACCACGAGCGCTGCGAAGTGAGCATTGATCAGGTAGATTTGGAGAGTCGTAATATTTTGGATAACCCTACACGCTGTTTCAATTTCGTGGGCTCGGATTATGCGGCTACGGAACTTAAACGCGAGGGGGATATGGTAACTGTGTCCCTTGTGGCTCAGGATGACGAGCAAGAGGGCGAGATTCGCCTGACGTTGAATGTCAAGACGGGATGCCCATTGGAGGTCAGCTATCTGCTTTATGATGATAGGGTGGATGTAAAGATTGAGACAATCGAGAGCCGAAAAACCAAAATCAAGAGTTTTGTGAAGGCCGATTATAACGATTACGATATAGTGGATTTTAGATAGAATATTTGTTATATATTGCTCAAATTACTTTAATAAATAAGGGTGCAGAACACATCTGCACCCTTATTATTTGGCAATGAGTTAGGACTTACTTAATCTCCCAAGTCTCGCCCGAACGCAAGAGGTCGTCCATACACTTAATCTTGGCTGACTCCTGTACCTCCTTAACCTGCTCCTCGACCTTCTGATCATAGACGTTGGTGTCCTGAACATCGCGGATGACACCCACTGCAACAGGATACTCTGGCCACTTCATAGCCGCAAGCATAGTGTGGAGTGTTGTATCATCGGTGTGAGCATCGTGAGTGAGGATGTCGTCGAGAGTGTAGCCATCCTCGCCAACTGTGACAACTTTGAGGCGCATGTCCTCGAATACCAAACCCTTGTTGCCACCCTCGCCAAATAGCATCTTCTCGCCGTGCTTCAATGTGATGGTGTTCTTCAAACGAGTCTGACGATCGCCTGCAAACGATGCGTGGGTCTTGTCGTTGAAGATGACGCAATTTACCAATGCCTCGACAACGGCCATTCCCTTGTGCTTTGCAGCAGCTACCAAGCAATCCTTTGTGAGCATCACCTCCATATCGATGGTGCGGGCAAAGAATGTACCCTTGGCGCCAATTACTAACTCGCCTGGGTTGAATGGCTTCTCGATGGTGCCATAAGGTGAGGTCTTAGTAACCTTGCCGAGCTTGGTGGTTGGTGAGTACTGACCCTTGGTAAGACCGTAAATCTCGTTGTTGAACAAGATCATATTAAGGTCGATGTTGCGACGGATAGCGTGGATAAAGTGGTTACCACCGATAGCGAGTGAGTCGCCATCGCCCGAGCATACCCATACCGAAAGATCTGGGTTTGCAACCTTGATGCCTGTAGCCACAGCGTTGGCACGACCGTGGATGGTGTGGAAACCAAAGGTCTTCATATAATAGATGAAGCGTGACGAGCAACCGATACCCGAAACGAAGGTAAACTTATTGTGTGGAATATCCAGTGCGTCAGCCACCTCAGGCATAGCGCGCTGAACAGCATTCAAGATTGCGTGGTCGCCACATCCTGGACACCACTTTACAATCTGGTCGCTCTTGAAATCTGCTGGTGTGTATTTGTATTCTGCCATAACCTGATGTGATTAAAGGAGTGAATTTAACTTATCTTTCAGCTCAACGATTGTGAAAGGCTGACCCTCAGTCTTGTTGAACTGCTCGAATGTGAACTGCTGGAAGAGTTGACGCAAGTATGATGCGAACTGGCCCTCGTTGAGCTCACAAACGACGATTTTCTTGTGGCCCTTCAACAACTCCTCGACGCCGTGAGGCATAGGGTTGAGATAGTTGAAGTGGGGCAACGAGATGCTCTTGCCCTCCTCTTGGAGCTCAGATACGGCAGTCTGCAAGTGACCGCGTGTACCGCCCCAGCCGATAACGAGAACATCGGCATCCTTTGAGCCCATAACCTCAGGTGTAGGCAACTCGTCGGCTACCAATGCCACCTTATTGGCGCGAGTGCGTGTCATCTCCTGGTGGTTGGCTGGATCGTAAGAAATGGTACCCTTCAAGCAATCCTTCTCCAAACCTCCGATGCGGTGCTCCAAGCCCTCCTTGCCAGGGAATGCCCAGCCACGAGCCAACTTCTCGTTACGAGCGTAAGGCATAAAGTCGCCTTCGCAGTGCTCCACAATAGGTGGACAGATAGTTGGGTAGTCGGCCATTGAAGGGATGCGCCAAGGCTCAGAGCCATTGGCGATGAAACCGTCGGTGAGGAGAATTACAGGGGTCATATGCTCCATTGCAATCTTCGATGCCATAAATGCGTAGTGGAAGCAGTCGCTTGGCGATGAAGCGGCGATAACCACAGCAGGGCACTCGCCGTTACGGCCATAGAGAGCCTGCATCAAATCGCTCTGCTCGGTCTTGGTAGGAAGACCAGTAGATGGACCGCCACGCTGAACATCAACTACAACCAATGGAAGCTCAGCCATTACAGCCAAGCCCAATGCCTCGCTTTTGAGTGAAAGACCTGGACCAGAGGTTGTTGTTACAGCGAAGTTACCAGCATAAGCAGCACCAATTGCTGTACAGATACCTGCAATCTCGTCCTCGGCCTGAACAGTCTTGACACCCAAATCCTTGCGCTTAGCAAGTTCCTCCAAGATTACTGTCGCAGGAGTGATAGGGTATGAGCCACAGAAGAGAGGCAAGCCTGACTTCTCGCTCGCTGCGCAGAAGCCCCACGCAGTGGCTACGTTACCGTTGATTGAACGATAAGTACCCTTCTCCAATGGCGCTGCCTCGACCTTATATGTGTTGGCAAACTGGTGGGTGTTGGCTGCATAGTAGTAACCTGCGTCAATGGCGCGCTTGTTGGCCTCGGCAACGGCAGGATTCTTCTTTGCAAACTTATCGTCGATATAGCGCTTAGCGTAATCCTCTGGACGGTTATAGATATAGAAGCAGATTCCAAGTGCAAACATATTCTTGCACTTTACTACCGACTTGTTGTCCAAGCCCATATCGGCCAACGCTGCGCGTGTCATAGAAGTGATGTCAGGGATAACTACATTGTAACCCTCCAAACCGAGTTCCTCGATAGGGTTGAGCGTTGCGTAGCCAGCCTTCTTGATGTTATCCTCGGTCATTGTGTCGCCGTCGATGATGACGGTAGCATCCTTCTTCAACCATTTGCGGTTTGCCTTCAAGGCTGCGGGATTCATAGCCACCAATACATCGCAGTAGTCTCCAGGGTTGGTTACCTTGTTAGCACCGATGTGTACCTGGAAACCTGATACACCAGCCACTGTGCCTTGAGGAGCACGAATCTCGGCAGGGTAGTCAGGGAAAGTTGAGATTCCATTTCCGATTAATGCGGAAGTGTTCGAGAAGAGCGTACCTGTGAGCTGCATACCGTCGCCCGAGTCACCCGAGAAGCGGATTACAACCTCTTTCAGCTCTTTCGCATTGAGATTCTCCATAGTTAGTTTTCTTATTTAGTTAAGTTGTTTCTGTTTTAACTTGAAAGGTGTGTTGCCACTCCAAAGGAGTGTTTAACCACACAAAGATATAAGATAATTTGTGAAGTTGTCCTTTTAGGAGGCACTTTTTGTAGATTATTACCTATTTATAAGTCTAATTTTTGCGAGATCTCTTTATTTTTCTTTAACTTTGTGTGAGTGAGAGATTGAGGCGGAGAAAATCTAAACCTAAAATTTAAGAATAATCCTATGAAGAAAATCTTAATTTTTGCTATTGCTTTGTTTGTGGTGACTGCGTGTCAGAATCGCGAGTGGCCCGAAATTGTGATGCCTGAAAATGAACAATGTTTTGATGATCCTGTGACAGGTGGAGCGGCCGACCCTGTGCTGATTTGGAATCATAAGAGTAAGCAGTGGGTAATGTATTACACCCAACGTCGTGCTAATATGGAGAATGCTAAAGGTGTGGAGTGGGCTCACGGATGTAGCATTGGTATCGCTACATCGCCAGATGGTAGCGAGTGGACTTATTATGGTGTGTGTCAGGGCGATAAGATGTTGTCGAACACCGATCCAGAGAAGCGTCACACCTGGTGGGCCCCCGATGTGTTTACCGACAAGAAGGGTCTGTTTCATATGTTTGTGACATACGTTCCTAATATCCGACCTGATTGGAGTGGTCCGCGCGACATTCGTCACTACACCTCGGAGGATGGTTTTAATTGGGATTTCCAGTCGGTGCTTCCGCTGGTGGCCGACCGTTGCATTGACCCTTGTGTGAAGAAGATTGGCGATAGCTGGTATATGTGGTACAAGAACGAGTCTGTCGGTGGCTACACTTGGATGGCAAAGAGCCCCAATCTCTATGATTGGGAGGTTATTGGCGAGGCAGCAAGCGATGTGGCTCACGAGGCACCTTATGTGTGGGAGTGGGATGGTAAGTATTGGATGATTGTCGATGCGTGGTCGAAGTATCGTCGTATCTATACATCTCCCGATGGTCTGAATAATTGGGAGTTCTCGTCGGAGATTACCTCTTTTGCTCACCCTGCTGTGTATATCATTCAGGGCAAGCCTATCATCACAGGTCATATTCACATTAACGGCCGACATTCGGTGCTGATGATGGGTGAGTTGAAATATGAGGATGGTAAGTTCTCGGTAAAATAGGGTTTGACTCGATTAATGCTGATTACGGCACAAGAAAAGAGCGGGTCTGCAACGTTGCTGACGCGCTCTTTTATGCAATTTTTTATGCTATTTTGCCTTGCGTTCGGCAAAATATACTCCCGTCAGAATAAGCACTGTGCCGACGATTGCCAGCGGAGTAATACGCTCATTGAGCAGGAGGTTTGCTGTAATCATTGCCACGATGGGGTTGATGTATAGGTAGTTGGTTGCGTCAACTGCCCCCAGGCGTTTGATGACGATATTCCACGCCATATAGCAACCCAGTGATGCCAAGACTCCCAAATAGACAATATTACCCCAAACCATTGGGCGCGCAAGCATCTCCCACGTCACGCCCCAAGGCTCCCAAATGAAGTAGGGGAGCAGGGTGAGCATACCATAGAAAAATACCTTTCGGGTAATCATTGCCGAGGAGTACTTATCCTGTACCTTGGTGATTACGATGCTGTAAATCACCCAAGTGATGACTGCGCCAAAGGTGAGTATGTCGCCCGTAGGACTCAGTTTGAGAATGAAATTACCATTCATAACAACCAACGCAACGCCCAGCAGCGATAGCAGCGAGTAGGCATATAATCGTCTGTTGATTTTATCGTGGCGGTTGAGAAGATTTACTGCCATCATAGTGAGCAACGGGGTGGCAGCTATGATTATGGCTACGTTGGAGGCCTGGGTATAGACCAAGGCTGTATTCTCCAAAAGGAAGTAAAGTGATCCACCTGTGATGCCAAGTATCACCATAAGCAACTCATCGCGCCAATTCTTGCACCACACCTGTCCTTTTACGGATGGCAAGATACAGATGTAGGCCAGGATGAAGCGCAGCATCATAATGGCTGCTGGAGAAAGACCTTGGTCGAGCAGTAATTTTGAACTGATGAAGGTAGTTCCCCAAATGGCCGATGTGAGTATGGCTAATATATGATATAGATGTTGCATTTGATTAACGTATAGAGTTCATACGAATGCTTGCCTTGACGATAGCAATGGCGCGGATGCGGCTCATCTCGATATCCTTGTCGGCGTGGTGAGGATTTTGACTCACGAGCTTTACATAACCCTCTCGCTCTGACTTCTGGATATATTTCACAGTGATGTACTCCTCGCCGTCGAGATCAATCGAGAGAAGGTACATATCGCCCCAAAAGATGTTGTTGATGTCTTGCAATTGTTTATACAAAACAATGTCGCCACTCTTTAATAGAGGGTACATCGAATCACCCACGATATATATGGCGCCATCGCACTTTGGTAGATTGGGGATGTGGATGTAGTTTATGGGTTTGTTGGCCTCCTGATCGGTAAACAATGGAACCAATCCAGCTGTGCCCTCGATGGAGTAGAGAGGCACGCTCTGCATAGGAAGCGAAGAGTCAGAGCGCAACTTAAAGGCTGTGTAGTCGGGCTCAGCATTAAACATATTGCCTTTGCCGGTATCCAACCAATCGGGATTGACGTTCAATTCCTGAACAAGGATATTTTTATTGCGGGTCGATAGTCCACACTTGCCCGTTTCAATCATTGAGAGTGCGGCTTTGCCAATTCCAAGTCGTTGAGCCAATTGCTCTTGCGTCATATTGAGTTCTTTGCGTATTAGTTTTACTCGGCTTCCCATAATATTCTATCAATAAAAATTATATCAAATAATTGTACTTTTAAGAATCAAAATTCAATAATTGAATATATCTTTGTGGTGCAAAGTTAAGTAATTTATATTAAACAAACAAATTAATTAATATAAAAATCAATGATGTACGCTATTTCAACTAAACTTTATCATCACTTAGCCTCGCGTCTTGTTGAACTTGTCGAGGATTTGAACTACTATTCGGGAGTTTTTGAATTTGAATTTGACGATGTGTGGTGCAAGATGGTTCTCTCGGCGGTGGTTTATCGTGCTACGTCTGCTGAGGAGGGAGAAAATTATCCAGCCGTTACGGATATGATTCCCGTGTGGTGGGAATTTCATACATATCGTGACGGAGATGAGATCCTAAACGATATGTCGTTTAATGAATTGAGGGATTATATTAAAGCGTTGTAGATTATGGCAGGAAAAGAGAAAAATCATTTTGATAATTGGCTTGAATCGGTGCAGCCAATAGTGCTTCAAGATGAGGCGATTGAGTCAGCGGTTTGCTGCAACGAGGGCACGCTGCCGCAATTCTCTGAGTTTGCCCAGCAGATATATCCATTCCTGGAAATTCAACCTTTTCACGAAAACTATTACCGACTATTGCAAGCATTTGCCCAGGGGCGTATTCGCAAGCTGATGATTTCGATGCCGCCCCAGCACGGCAAGAGTGTAGGTGCAAGTACTTTGCTTCCAGCTTATATGCTGGGCTTAAATCCAGATTTTCGCATAGCTATCGCCTCCTACTCATCATCGCTGGCGAATAAATTTAATCGCAGGGTGCAACGCATTATCGAAAGCAGGGAGTATAGTGAGATATTCCCCTCGACACGCATCAAGTGTGGAGGCAAGCCGCCGCAATATCTTCGTACGGCCGACGAGGTGGAGATTGTTGGTCGGGATGGCGGTTTGCTCTCGGTTGGTAGGGAAGGTTCGCTGACGGGTAATCGTGTGGACTGCTTTATCTTAGACGATTTATATAAAGATGCGATGGAGGCAAATTCTCCCCTTATTCGTGAGAATTGCTGGGAGTGGTACACCTCGGTGGTCAAGACCCGTATGCATAATGCCTCGCGCGAGCTGATAGTCTTCACACGTTGGCACGAAGATGATTTGATTGGAGTGCTACGTTCCCACGAGAGGTGTGTCGATTTGACGTGCTGGGCCGACTTGGAGCGTGTGGGTAAGGATGATTGGCTCAGCATCAACCTGGAAGCGTTGAAAACAGGTCAGCCAACTGACTTCGATCCACGTCAGGCGGGCGAGGCTCTGTGGCCCGAGCGTCAGAATAGAGAGCTGTTGGAGGCTAAGCGAAGGCTCGATCCTGTGAGGTTTGAATGTATGTATCAAGGGCGTCCCTCCTCGCAGGGTGGCCTGCTTTATGGCGCAGGGTTTTCGACCTACGACTCTTTGCCACGCGACATTGTGAGAAGAGCAAACTATACCGATACGGCCGATATGGGAGATGACTATCTCTGTTCGGTGTGCTATGCGGTAGATAGTGATGGTATTATTTATATTCTGGATGTGGTATATTCGCGTGAGCCGATGGAGGTAACCGAGGGTTTGGTGGCAAAGATGCTGGCGGGTCAAGATGTACGCCAGGCGTTGATTGAGAGTAATAACGGAGGTCGAGGTTTTGCACGCGCGGTGCAGCGATTGGCACCGAGGGTGAGGGTAGAGTGGTTTCATCAGTCGCTCAATAAAGAGGCGCGAGTCCTATCAAACTCGGCTACGGTGCTTCATAACGTACGCTTTCCTCACGGGTGGGCGCTGCGCTGGCCCGATATGTATGCCCACCTGACGACCTATCGCCGTGACTTTCGTTCCAATCGTTGGCACGACGCAGCAGATGTGCTGACGGGAATAGTGGAGCAGGAGAATATTTTTAGTTCCAAAAAGGTGGTTAAGGTAAAATTCTCGTAGCAATAAAAAAGGCTATCATTTTTAGTGATAGCCTTTTGGGTTGTTATGCACGATTTGCTTCGAGAGCTGTGTCGTATCCTGCTTTTAGTTCATCAAATAATTCGCTGACCTTTAAAATTTTGTCGCAGCGCCAAGCGTTTGAGCCGGCGAAGGCGTAGCCGTGGTCCATCCTGCCGTTGTAGGCGTTATAGAGAGCCAACATAATGCAATAGGGCGAGTTGGTGACATCGCACGTCTTGATGCAGTTGAATGGGCAGGCTTTGGGCTTCTTCAAGCCATCCTTTACAGCATCCAGGAAGCCGTTGCGGATGGCGCGACCTGGCATTCCAACAGGACTCTGGATGATGGTTACATCCTCCTGAGTGGCATCGATGTAGGCCTGCTTAAAGAGTGGAGAAGCATCGCACTCCTCGGTTACGACGAAGCGTGTACCCATCTGCACTGCGTCGGCACCTAAATTCATAATATTGTGGATATCCTCTCCGGTATAGACACCGCCACCTGCAATAACAGGGATGGGCTTGCCGTGCTGCTGTTCCAACTCGTGAGCCGCTGCTACAACCTCTGGCACGATAGCCTCCAACGAATAGTTCTCATCGTTGATCTGCTCGTTAGAATAACCCAGGTGACCACCAGCTTTGGGGCCCTCGACCACAACAGCGTCGGGCACATAGCCATACTCGCCAATCCAGCGGCGACAGATAACCTTCAAGGCGCGTACTGATGAGACGATAGGTGCGAGCTTGGTTGTTGAGTCGCTCGAAAGGAACGAAGGGAGGTTGAGAGGCAAACCTGCGCCAGCGAAAATGATGTCGGCCTTCTCGGCGATGGCGGTCTTTACCAGATCGGCAAAGTTGGTCAGAGCAACCATAATATTCACACCGATGATGCCCTTTGTCATCTCGCGAGCCTTGCGCAACTCCTCCTTCAATCCGTGTATGCAAGCCTCGTTGAAATCCTTTGAAAATTCTTTATAAATAACACCCAATCCAGCAGATGAGATAACACCCACACCACCAGCATTGGCTACGGCTGAGGCAAGTCCCGAAAGCGAGATGCCTACACCCATACCTCCCTGCACAATGGGTACTTTGGCAAGAAGATTTCCGATTTTAAGTTCTTTCATTATATCTAAATTTAATAGTTCAATTAGTGCAGCTTCAAGTATAAGTTGAAGTTTTCGAGCACTTTATGTGGCAAATATAATTAAAATATCCAAAATGGGAATAAAAATGTTGTAAAAATCGAAAAACAGATAATTTTTATTATTCACGAAAAAAAAGTTTATCAGAGGAGTGAAATTTCAAATTGCTTTCAATTTTGCAGCACAGCTTTGTGATACAGAAAAACAGATTATTAATGATTAAAACAGAAAAGTTATATGAAAAAGTTATTGTCAGTGTTTGCGGTAGTGTTTGGATTGTTTACTGCGGTGAGTTGCGAGAAGCCAGATGAGGTTATTGCAGTGGAGAGCCTTCCTCGTGAGGTGATAACACTCGTTCAGACCCATTTCCCTGGTGTGGAAATTGTGAATGTGATAAAAGATTATAGCGGTAGAAAATCCTACGATTTTGAAATTTCGCTTAAAGATGGCACACGCCTCGATGTCTTGAAAAACGGTCAGTGGAAAGAGGTGTCGAATTATAAAAAGGGTGTTCCTTCATCAATCATTCCAGCGTCAATTTTAACCTATGTTACCGAGAATCACGCCGAGGCTTTGGTTATCTCGATTGACCGCGAAAGAGGTTACGATGTGGAGCTGAATACCGGTATGGATATCGTCTTTGATGCGAGTGGGAATTTCAGCCGTTATGACTACTAAAAATTAAAAGGTCAGAGCTTAATACAAAGCGAAAAGTTTGTTGAATTATGATTTGTGAAAGCCCCCGAAAGTGTGTTAAAACTTTCGGGGGCTTGTTGTTTTAATACTGTTATATTCAGATTGTTATAAAATGTCTTCCAGGCGTGCTACGGGGGCGATGTCATAGCTCGAAAGCATACCTTGCTGATAGCGGTAATAACCCGAAATTGCAATCATTGCAGCGTTGTCAGTAGTGAACTTTAATTCGGGGATAAATGTGCGCCAGCCGCGTCGTCGGCCGGCCTCGGCAACAGCCTCACGAAGGCCTGAATTTGCTGACACACCACCAGCGATTGCCACATCTTTGATGCCTGTCTTTTTGGTTGCTTTGATGAGCTTGTCGAGCAGAATGTCGATGATAGTTTTCTGCAACGAAGCACACAAGTCGGCCTTGTTGTTTTCAACGAAGTCCTCGTTCTCCTTGATGTGGTCACGCAAGGTGTAGAGGAACGATGTTTTCAGACCCGAGAACGAGTAATCAAACTCGCCCTTGACGTGTGGCTTAGCAAATGAAAATGCCTCGGGGTTACCCTCCTTGGCAAGGCGGTCGATAATGGGACCTCCTGGGTAGGGTAGACCCATAACCTTGGCGCACTTGTCGAATGCTTCACCCGCAGCATCGTCGATGGTTGTGCCAATGATTTCCATCTCCAAAGGAGATGAAACCTTAACAATCTGGGTGTGACCTCCACTTACGAGAAGGCACAGAAATGGGAACGAAGGGTGGGGCATCTCGCGGTTGGGGAGGTCGATAAAGTGGGAAAGGATGTGACCCTGCAAGTGGTTTACCTCCACCATTGGAATGTTGTTTGCAATCGAAAGACCCTTGGCGAATGATGTGCCGACAAGAAGTGAACCCAAAAGACCTGGTCCTCGGGTGAAGGCGATGGCATCGAGCTTATCGGCCGTTATGCCAGCCTCTTTTAGGGCGGTATCTACCACTGGGATGATGTTCTGCTGGTGGGCACGCGATGCCAACTCAGGGATTACGCCGCCATACTTAATATGCACGGCTTGCGATGCTATCACATTGGAAAGCAGCGTCGTATTGCGTATTACGGCTGCCGATGTATCGTCGCACGACGACTCGATGCCGAGAATTGTGATCTCCATAAATGCGTTTTTTTCTATCTTTTTTTCTATTTTAATAGAAAAATGGTTACTTTTGTAAGATTAATGACTTAAAGTCGATGCGCAAAGTTACGAAAATATTGTTAAAGGTGCTATCAGTTACGCTTTTGTTTCTGATATTTTCTCCTATTGTGCTCACTTTGTTGGTCTCTTTACCCTCGGTTCAGAACTTTGTTGTGGACAAGACAACCGAGTTCATCTCCCAAAAAATCGGTACACACGTTGAGATTGACCGAGTTCGCATCGGTATTCTTGGTAGCCTGCGTGTAGATGGTCTATATATCGAGGATTTTCAACAAGACACACTGCTCTATGCTGGCAAGGTAAAGGTATTCCTTGCTCGTATTCCCGATAAGGATGGCTTGTCGTTGCGTGATGGAATTTTATCAAATGTGGTACTCAACATCAAGGAGGCTCCTTCGGGCAAGATGAACATTAAGGAAGTGGTGGATTACATCAGAGGCGATAGAAAGCCCGAGAAAACAGAGTTCGCCTTACACGTCAACGATGTCAGAGTGGATAATGTGTCGCTCATAATCGAGAAGCAACGACACCGCAACCCAGCCTACGGAGTCGATTATGGCAATATGCGAATCAACTATATGTCAGCCTTTGTTGATGATTTCTATTTCGACTCGGGTGTCGTAGGAGGTTATATCCGTAATTTCTCGGCTGTGGAGCGCTGCGGTTTTATGGTCCAGAACTTCACGGGTCGTTTCGCCGTTGATAAGGGCGTTGTTGATTTGCGAGATTTCGAGGTGATGGCGAGCAACTCGGATGTGCGTCTGCGTTCGCTTACGTTGCGTGGCGAGGATTGGGCGGCATACCGTGACTTTATCCATAACGTAACCATTGATGGCGAGTTGTATCGTACGGCTGTTTCGACTAACGATATTGCCTACTTTGCACCTCATCTGTTACATTGGAATCTGGCAGTGAGGGATGCCTCTGTCAAGGTTCACGGTACGGTGGCCGATATGGTAGTCGATGCAGGTAATATCACCTTTGGAAAGCGTAGCTCGTTGTCGGCCAAGGTGGCATTGCGCGGTCTGCCCAAGGCGCGTAGTGCTGGTATGTCGGTGGATTTGGGTAATCTTACCACTGATATGCGCGATATGGTTATGCTACTGTCTGGTATCACTCGAAAGCACATCCCTGAAAAGGTGGCCAAGATAGCAAATGCTGCGGGTGAGATTATTGCGGCAGGATCGTTTAGTGGAGGTATGCAGGCCTTTACTACCGATGTGAACCTGACTACCCAGGCGGGAAATGCACTCCTGTCGGCGCAATATGAAAACAGCGGATCGAAAAAGATTTTGGATGATAAGGGTAACGAACGCTTGTCGCCAGCTATGTCGATGTGGGAGGCTGATGCCGATTTGCGATATCTGGATTTGGGTAAGTTGCTTGCAAAAAATAGCCTGGGCGAGATTAATGGTGCGCTACACTTTGGTGGTGTAAGTTCAAAGGGTGGATTGCGAGGTCGTGTAAGAGGCGAGGTGGCATCCTTGGAGTTTAACGATGCACGATATGAGCAGTTGTGGCTCTCGGGCAATATCGACAACAAGAGTTTTACGGGCGAACTATATTGCGAAAACCAGCCGTTTGACTTCTCGCTGTCGGGAACCGCCGATATGAATGGAGAGCGTCCAGTCTATGATTTCAAGGCCAGGGTGCGCGATGCCGATTTGGCAAAGATGAATATCAACCATCGTGATTCCATATCGCATCTGGCATTTAATGCCGATTTGTATGCTGTGGGTAGGACCCTCGACGAGATGAGTGGAACGCTCAATATTACCGATGGCGAGTATCGCTATAATGTCGATACGCTCAATATGGGAACCATCCGTCTTACCTCTGAAAGCTCGGAGTCACGACGTCAGTTGAGCCTGAATTCAAATTTTGCCGATGCTACGTTTACGGGAGCTACATCGTACTTCGATTTGATGAATTATTTGAAGTCGGCAATGCATCGTTATCTGCCAAATGTGGTTGCTGACGACGATTTGTATGTGGCACGAGGGGATGAAAAGGGAGCCTACTCGGCGCTTTCGTTAAAGGTCAAGAATATTGATCCGATGCTGGATGCTGTGGCTAAGGGTATGCAGCTGGCCAGCGGTTCGACACTTAACTTCACGATGAATCCTCAGACCAATCATCTGCTGTTGAGAGCTGAGTCGGAGTATGTGGAGTTGAAAAATACGTTGATTACAAATCTCGATATCAATGTAACCAATCAGGGCGATTCGTTGGCTATGTATGTCCAGTCGGAGGAGTTATATGTAGGAGCTATGCAGTTGCCTCGTCTGACGATGATGGGTAGCGCGAAGAATAATCGTGTCGTGATGTCGGCAGGCTTTGGCGATAAAGAGAAGTCAATTCACGGCGGTGTGTCGATGATGGCCCACCTGAGGAGAGTGGAACCTACTAATATGCCGCGAGTGGATGTCTATATCTCGCCATCGACAATTACCACTGACGACAAGCAGTGGCATATCACGTCGGGAGGATTGAGTATCGACACAGCTCGTGTGGTAGTGGATGATTTCCTCATTCAGAGCGGTCATCAGATGCTCAAACTCGACGGTGTGGCATCGCGTCAGCGTGAGGATTCGTTGAAGGTCGAGATGCACGATTTTGAGATTGATCCATTTATGGGATTCCCTCTCAGATTGGGATACAAGGTCAAAGGTTTGGCAAATGGCCAGGCTTCGATGCAAGCTGTGCTCAATAGAGGCGAGTTGGAGGCTGACCTTAGGATTGATAGTATGATGGTGAACTCGACGCCCGTGTCGCCTTTGGGTATCAATTCGTGGTGGGACTTCGAGCAGCAGAGAGTGAGGGTGAAGATGAAGAACCTGGAAAATGGACGAGATGTGGTGACGGGATACTATGCCCCAGCGACAAATCGTTATTATGCTGAGGGAGAGTTTAACCGTGTGCCGCTGTTGATGCTTGATCCTGTGTTGAAGGGTGTGGTGTCGCAGACCGAGGGTGAGGCCTTTGCTAAACTCGAAATTTTGGGTCAGGGTCGTTATGCCAAACTCAACGGAGTGATTGATGTGGAGAATCTATCGACGATGGTGGACTACACGCGTGTACGTTATTCGGTACCAAAAGCGAGAATAAATGTGGTTGATAACCATCTAATAGCCTCGTCGGCTCGTGTATATGACTCTGAGCGAAATACGGGCCAGTTGAATATGGATGTGAGCTTGGAGCACCTCTCGAACATTGCCTTTACAATGCGTCTAACGCCAAAGAATATGGTTGTGCTCAACACTACTGTTCAGGATAACGACCTCTTCTATGGTAAGGTCTATGCTTCGGGTGTGGCGACTATCAATGGTAGCAAGAAGGGAACAACGCTCAACCTGGTCGGTAGCACCGAGGGTAATTCGCAGTTCTTTATGCCTCTGTCGGGTAAGAGTGATGCGGCGAGTGCTGATTTTGTGGTCTTCGAGCGTGAGGGTGTAAATCGTGATACTACGAATTACCTTATGCGAAAGAAGATGATGTATGAGCGTCGCAATAGGGTGGCCCAGACTGCTGCGGCAGGTACGATGAAGGTTAATTTAGAGCTTAACGTGAGCGATAATGCCGAGGTGCAGCTGGTTATTGACCCAACAGTGGGCGATATCATTAAGGCCCGAGGTAATGGTGCATTGTCGATGCATATAGTACCAAGCGCCAATATATTTGATATGTATGGCGACTATACCATCACCGATGGTAGCTATCTGTTTACGTTGCAGAACATCATCAACAAGCGATTCCTGATTGAGAATGGTTCGACTATCACCTGGACGGGAGATCCTATGGATGCGCGCCTCAATATTGACGCTATATATAAATTGAAGGCGTCGTTGCAGCCGCTTCTGTCATCGACTACGCTTGATAATGTGACGCGTGCAGTCCCAGTGGAGTGTATAATCAATCTAACGGAGCGTTTGTCCAACCCAACGGTGACATTCGACATCAGGGTGCCTAATGCCGATTCCGAGATTCAGAATGCCGTGGCAAACCTGCTTAACAATCAGCAGTCTATCGCCACACAGTTTATGTATCTGCTGGTGAGCGGCTCGTTCTATTCCGACTTCTCGTCAACGTCAAATATCGGTGCCAATGCATCAGCTACGACGGGATTTGAGCTTCTGTCGAATCAGTTGAGTAACTGGCTGTCGAGCGATGATTATAACATCATCTTGCGTTATCGACCCAAGTCGGAGCTGACCAGCGATGAGATTGACGTGGGCTTCTCGAAGAGTCTGGTCAATGACCGCCTGCTGGTGGAGTTGGAGGGAAATTACCTTGTCGATAACAAGATGGCGCAGAGTAGTAATATGTCGAGCTTTATGGGCGAGGCCTATATTACTTGGCTCATAGACAAGGGTGGTCATCTGAAATTGAAAGGTTTTACCCAAACCATCGATCGTTTTGATGAGAACCAGGGTCTGCAAGAGACAGGTGTGGGTATATATTATAAGGAGGACTTTAATAATTGGAAGGATTTGAAGCGTAGCGTGCGAGAACTCTTTATGAGTAAGCGTCGCCGCGCCCGTGAGCAAGCATTGCAGGACTCGGCCGATAGCTTGCGCCGAGCAAATCAAGCGCAACGTGAGTCGCTCATTGGCCTTGATGTGGAATAAATGAGAAAAGAAAACTTAAATAAATAATTAAAAACAGACGTATTATGATGAATTTACTTCAAGCTGCCGAGGTGGCAGCAGATGCAGCTGCAGTGGCAGCTGATGAGGCAACTCGTATGGGATTGTGGGAGCTATTCTTGAAGGGTGGCTGGTTGATGTGGCTTTTGCTTTTGTTGGGCGGTATTGCAGTGTTTATCTTCGTGGAGCGTTATATGGCTATCCGCAAGGCATCGTATCTTGATATGCACTTTATGAATCGCATCCGAGATTATATCTCAGATGGAAAGATTCGTGCTGCGGTGGATGTATGCCGCAAGACAAACACCCCAATCGCGCGTATGATCGAGAAGGGTATTGGTCGCATTGGTCGTCCTATGAGTGATATTCAGTCGTCGATTGAAAATGTGGCTAACCTTGAAGTATCGAAGCTCGAAGATGGTCTTCCAATCCTTGCTACAATCGCTGGTGGTGCCCCTATGATTGGTTTCTTGGGAACAGTTATCGGTATGGTGCAGACCTTTATGGATATGTCGGCTGCGGGTGGCACAATCGACCTCTCGTTGCTCGCAGGTGGTATGTATGTGGCGATGGTGACAACCGTTGGAGGCCTTATCGTGGGTATCCCAGCATACTTCGGTTATAACTACTTGGTGGCACGCGTTGAGAAGCTCGTGTTCCAGATGGAGGCCAACTCAATCGCTTTTATGGATATTTTGAATCAACCTGTAAAATAATTTAGAGATGGCAATTAAAAGAGGTTCAAAGGTTGATAACTCTTTCTCGGCATCGTCAATGACCGACTTGATGTTCTTGTTGCTTATCTTTATGATTATTGCTACAACGCTCATCAGTCCTAATGCGGTGAAATTGATGTTGCCTAAGAGTGCCAATCAACTCAAAGATAAGGCTATCACCACTGTTTCGATTAAGAACGAGGGTAATGGCCGCTATAAGTATTATGTAGAGTTGGAGAATGTGGGCTCACGCGAGGGTGTAGCTCGCGCATTGAAGAGTCGTCTTGCAGGTCAGGAGGATCCTACCGTGTCGCTTCACGCTGATAAGACTGTGGAGTGGGATGAGATTGTCCAGGTGATGAATATTGCCAAGGATAATGGTTACAAGCTCATTGCTGCTACCCAGCCATAAAAGAGTTTAGCGGGGAATTCTTGTGTTGTATTTGCACTCGAATTTTCGTAAATTTTGCTTTCCTGTGCAGCGCAAGCCTTGAAATCCTCCATATAAAACACTTTTATAAATCATAGGAGAGTAATCTCCGTATTCTTAATTTTGAATTTTGAATTCATAATTTTGAATTTTTGAGTATGAATTATTACGACGAAAAAGACGATAGACCCAAATTGTATGGTGGAGTGGCTGCGGCGGCTTATGCCGTGGTGGTGGCGGCAGTGTTGCTGCTTACCTATCTGCCCATTGTGCAAAAACCTACGCCCGAGACTATGGTGATTGAGTTTGTGGAGGAGCAACCTGCACCCAAACCCAAACCTGTGGCTCACACCCAAGCGCCACGCCACGAGAATCTATCTCAGAATCAAAATACGCAGCAGGTCAGCGGAACCGATGAGGTGACGCAGACCGTAAACCAGCGTGCCATATTCAAGAGCAACAAAGGTGGAGTGGATGAGCCCGAAGATTTGGGTAATCCTTACGCTAAAAAGGGCGATGAGAATAAGGCAAGCGGTACGGGCGGCGGTTTGAACTCAGTGGGTAATGACCAACTTGATGAGGGTTTGAGAGGACGAGGCTTGATTGGAGTCTTGCCAGTGCCATCATATCCTGGCAATGTTAGTGGTAAGATTGTGATTCGCGTGGCGGTGGACCAGCACGGCAAGGTGACAAGTGCTACCTATGAGCCTAAGGGCTCAACCTCGTCGGATGCGGGACTCATTGCTGCCGCAATCGCCGCAGCAAAGCGCGCGCAGTTTACCGAGAGTCGTAGCTATGTGCAAGGCGGTACGATAACGTATAATTTCAAATTGAACTAAATGATGAAGAAAATAGTATTATCATTGGTGTTTTTGTGTGTTGGAGTATTGACTATGGCGCAGCAGGAGGGTAGCGGCCCTGAGATGGTGTTTGAGCGCACTGCACACAACTTTGGAAATGTACAGCGCAAGGGTGGCGACTTGATAGCTATGTTTAGATTTGTCAATGAGGGCGATACTCCGCTGGTGATTAAGAAGGTTCACAAGTCGTGTTCGTGTACGACGGCTGACTATTCGCGCCGCCCTGTATTGCCAGGCGAGAGGGGTGAAATTAAGATTAAGTATGAGCCCCATAAGGTAGAACCTGGAATCTTTCATAAGGTAATCCAGATTTACACCAACGAATCCAAGAAGGTGAGGCTGGTAACTATTCAAGGCAACTCGATTGACGAGAAATAGTGGCGTGACTAATAATGCCAGCGACGTGGAGTGTGCTGGAATCTAAATAGGGTGGACATCGAAAGGTGTTCGCCCTGTTTGCTTATTTGCGGAGGTGGAATGGATGAGGTGGTATAAAAATAAAAAGTCTCGATATTCAATCGAATATCAAGACTATATTGGTTAGTCGGGATGACTGGATTCGAACCAGCGACAACACGCCCCCCAGACGTGTACTCTAACCGGGCTGAGCTACATCCCGAGAGCTTTAAAGTAAAAAAGGATTTCAAAGAAATCCTTTCACTTTCAGTAGCGAGAGAGAGACTTGAACTCTCGACCTCATGATTATGAATCATGCGCTCTAACCAGCTGAGCTATCTCGCCATTGCCTTATTGCGAGTGCAAAGATAAGTCAATTTTTCATCTGTGCAAAATATTTTTGAAAAATTTTACATATTTTTTTTAGAAATATCACTTTTTGTGAGTTTTCGAAGTTTTTTTGCCCTTTTTTGTTGGGCGAAAACGGTAAAATCGGATAATGAAGGATATATTTACCATCATTTTCGAGTCGTTTGTTTTTGTTCGGCACTCAATTTGTCGAAGAAAAAACAAAAAACTTTGAGATATGAATATCGAAAAATCTTTTGTCCGAATGGTAAATCTCGTTGCAGGCGTGGCTCTGCTGGTCGGAATTTCAATCGAAGTGCTCACGGGTGACCATATTTTCTACTCCGAGTGGTATATGTGGCTGCAACTTATCGTTTGCATAATCTTTATGATAGATTTTGCGGCGGTGATGATATCATCAAACAAAAATTCGCGCCGCTGGTTTCTGCTAAATCTTCTGTTCTTTATAATATCGGTGCCATATCTTAATATTTTGGACTGGCTCAATGTCGTACCTCATCGCGGATTGGCTATCGTGGTGGCAGCATTGCCTCTCTTTCGCTCGTTTGTAGCGATGGGAGTCGTGGTGTGGTGGTTTATCGCAGGGCGAGTATCAAGAATATTTGCGGCATATCTGTTCACTGTTGTCTGCTTTACCTATCTGGCTGCGCTTATCTTCTACGATTATGAAATATTGGTAAACGAAAAGCTCGATAGCTTTGGTAATGCCTTCTGGTGGGCGTGGATGAATACAACGACTGTCGGTGCAGCAATTTTTCCCGTGACAGCCATTGGTAAGATTCTGGCGGTATTGCTACCTGGTTTGGGTATGATGTTTTTCCCCGTTTTCACCATATACATTACTAATATATACACCTCGCAGCAACGTAAGGCGAAGAAGTAATTTGTAACATCGGCTTCTTTTCTTAATTTTGTCCGAAATTTAACATCGAAGTCGAATGAAAAAGATATCTCTTATAATTATCGCATTGTGCTCTGTTGTCAATCTCTGGGCCCAGGAGTTGGAAATTGATGCAGCGTGGATAAAACGGCATTACTCCAAGTCGGAGTCTATGGTCACTATGCGAGATGAAACCAAACTCTACACAGCTGTATATGCTCCTAAAAATAAGAAATTGTCATCTCCCGTATTGTTGTGCCGTACGCAAAATGGGTGCGAGCCTTACGGAAAGAAGACCACATTCCTGCCTGAGTGTCAGATTCTACACGCATATCTGCGTGAGGGCTATATTCTCGTCTTCCAGGATGTGAGAGGTTGTGGTAAGAGTTTGGGATGCGAACCTTCGGAGCAGTGTGGCGTTACGGATGCTTACGATACCGCCTCGTGGCTGATGAAGAGATTGCGACGCACAAATGGTTGCATTGGAGTATGGGGTAGTGGTAAAGACTCGGTCTATGCTCTGCAAGCGGCTGAGGCAGCCCATCCTGCGATTAAAGCTGTTTCGGTACAGGGCGCTGACTGCGAGCTAACCCCTAAATCAGCTGAGCCTCGCCCTGCGATGCTTTACGTTGGTGGTTGGTGGGATGCACAACATAGCCAGGCTACGTGGCGTAACTTTTGGTACGACTATGCAACATCGGCAGCGGATTGTCACCTGGTAATAGGTCCGTGGTTGGATGGCGCGTGGCGAATGAACGAGGGCGGAGATAGGATTGGTGATGTTGAATTTTCGAAGGAGGCTTCGGTAGAGTTTTTTCGTACTGAGGTTGAGTTTCCATTTTTTGAACTCCACCTTCGCGGCGTGGGTTATGGAGGAGCATCCTCATCGGGCGCATTGATATATGTGACGGGCGAGAACTGCTGGCGCGAGTATGATCCGGAGCAGATATTGGCTATCGAAAATTGCAATTTATATCTTAATTATGGCTCACAACTGACATCGAGCGAGAGCCGGGAGGCAAATTCTGTGACCAGCTATACCTCGAATGAACTATCACCAGTACCTTATTATAAAACAACCGAGAAATCAATTCATCCAGAATATGTGGTGGCTAACCAATTGTTCCTTGCCAATCGAGATGATGTCATAGAGTTCTCTACGCCCCAGTTGGAGCAGGATGTGCAAGTGATGGGTGAGGTCGAGATTGAAATTTACTTTACCGCGTCGCAGCCCGATGTGAATTTTGTAGTGAAGATTAATGATGAAGCCAACGATGATGACCAGATGATGGTAAAGTCGCTATATTTTAAAGCTAATGATATATCCTCTGACCCAAGTTCGCCCGGCCAACCACAACGGCTGAGATTTAAGCTGCCGCCAATGGCTCATACATTCCTGGCTGGACATCGCCTGAAATTTCAGATCCACAGCTCGTGGTATCCTCTCTATGAGAGCACTGCTAAGGAGTCTATCGAGATAAATATCCAGCACACCAAGGAGCATAAGTCAAGAATTATTTTGCCCGTGGTTAAATAGAAAAAAGCTGTCGAATTACTCGACAGCTTTCTCTATTTCAGGGATGGGATGATTACTCCACCTCGCAAATAATCTGGTTGACGGGCACTGCATCACCTACTTCGACAAGGATCTGCTTCACAGTACCTGCATAGTTGGTTGGAACGCTATTCTCCATCTTCATCGCTTCGAGAATTGCGATGGTCTGACCAACCTTGACGCTATCGCCTACCTTAACACAGATATCAATAATACGGCCAGGAAGCGGAGCCTCTACGGTCTTACCCGTGATAGGCTTAACCTTCTGTGCTGCAAATGCTGCACGAGCCTCCTCGGCGTTCTTTGCCTCAGTCTCGACCTTCTGAGCCTCCTTGGCTGCCTTCTCCTGCTGGGCAGTCTCGTAGGCCCTCTTCTTTGTGGTGGTAAGGAAGTTCTTGGCTACCATTGGGAACAACTCCAACAACAAAATCTCCTTCTCGTTCTCGGCCAACTTTACGCCGCCAGCCTCAGGGAGCTCAGGGTTGGGTTGCATTTTGTATTTTGTGGTGTCATAAGGAATCTCCTCGCTGAAACCACATATCTTCATTCTAAACTCAGGGTCAATCTTCACTGGGGTCTTGCCATAATCACCCTTCACCAGGCCAATGAACTGCGAACTCTTGTTGGTGTACATCTCGCGGCCAGCCTTCTCGTCCATAGCGCAGTTTACAGCCTGGGCTCCCACAATCTGAGATGTAGGAGTTACCAATGGTGGCAAACCTGCTGACATACGCACAGTAGGGATAAGCTCCATAGCGCGTGGAAGGATATCCTCGGCTTTGAGCTGTTTGAGCTGAGCAACCATATTTGAGTACATACCTCCTGGAATCTCGGCCTTCTGTACCAACTCATCTGGTGCAGGGAAACCAAAGTATGCCTCAATCTTTTGGCTGATGGTGAGCAATGTGTCGAAATCCTCGGCCTTGGCAGCAGCCACAGCCTCGTTGAAATACTGGTCGGCAGTATCTGAGAATGCAAAACGGTTAGGCTTTGGCTTCTCGGCACCAAATACCGACAACTCCAACTCCTTGCGAATTACCTTCAACTGCTCGTTGATTTTAGCCACAGCATCCATATTCACGCCAATGTCGATACCCATCTTCTGGCAGAATACATATACAAGCTCCAATGCAGGGGCACCAGTACCGCCAGCGAACCACCAGCAGTTGGTATCAACCACATCAACACCCGCGGCAATCGCTGCAAACACAGAAGCCAAACCATAACCCGGAGTAGAGTGGGTGTGGAAGTCAATAGGAATCTTGATGTGCTGCTTAAAGAGCTTGATGAGCTTGCTGATGCGTGCAGGAGGAATAAGACCCGACATATCCTTGATGGTAATCATATCGGCACCCAATGCTGCCATCTGCTTAGCCTTCGAGAGGAAATACTCGTCGGTAAATACTGGCTGTGGAGCCTTCTTGCCCAACAGACGCTGGAAGAATGATGGCTCTGGATATTTTGGATCGACGGTGTAGCATACTGCGCAATCGGCAATACCGCCATAACGCTTCACATACTTAATCGTAGATTTCACGTTGTCCACATCGTTCAATGCATCGAAGATACGCATAATACCCAAACCGCTCTGGATTGAGTTACGGCAGAAACCGTCAATAATCTCATCGGTATAAGGGGCATAACCAAACAGGTTACGGCCACGCGAAAGAGCAGTGAGTTTTGATACGTCGCCAACCGAAGAGTAGATCTTCTCCAAGCGAGTCCAAGGGTTTTCACCCAAATAGCGCATCACAGAATCGGGTACAGCTCCTCCCCATACCTCCATAGCGAAGAATCCTGCATCTTTATAATAGGGTAAACAGCGATCAATCTGTTCCTGCGTCATACGGGTAGCAAACGAAGATTGCTGACCATCGCGAAGAGTCAAATCTCTAATTTTTAATATTTTAGACATAATTGCAGTGTGTTTTTAATTATATTCTACTAACCTAAATAATTTCCTAAAAGTTATTATTATACAAAGATAGAAAACATCTTTTAATTCGCAATTTTTTTGAGGTGAATTATTATCTTTGTGCGGCGAATGTTCGCCATTAGTGATGAATTTATTTAACGCGTTGCGAAATGTCACCTTTCATTATACTTTCAGTCATAGTTGTCTACCTTGCCGTGATGGCCATTTTGTCGTGGAGGGCGGGTCGTGGAGCTGGAAATGAGGGCTTCTTCATTGGCGACCGCCGCAATTCGTGGTGGGAGGCTACGCTGGCGGTGATTGGTGCTGCAATGTCGGGTGTGACATTCATTTCGGTGCCTGGATCGGTGGCCACGGATAGATTTTCATATATGCAGATGGTCATTGGTTTTACTATAGGTCAGATGATTGTGGCGTTTGTGTTGATTCCGATGTTCTATCGCCGTGGCGTGATTTCGCTATACGAATGGCTCGATTCGCGTTTTGGTGTCGAGGCCCACAAAGTGGGAGCGTGGTGTTTCCTGGTGGCGAAACTGATTAGTGCAGCCCTTAAAATATATGTGGTATGCATTGTACTACAAGTGATTGTATTTGATTATTTAAAGTTGCACTTTATCTTCAATATCATCCTTACGATGTCGTTTGTGTGGCTTTTTACTCGCCGAGGAGGTGTGCGCTCACTCATCGTTACCGATGTATTGCAATCTTTGTGCCTTGTAGCTGGTATCGTGGTGGCAATCATATACATATGCCGCGAACTTGCTCTTTCTCCCGAGGCGGCTGTTGCAACCATCGCGCAATCACCATATTCCCAGATGTGGTTCTTCGACGATCCATTGTCGAGTAGATACTTCTGGAAAATGGTGGCGGGCGGAGCCCTATGTTTGGTAGCGATGACGGGGCTTGATCAGGATATGATGCAACGCAATATGAGTTGTCGCACTCAGCGCGATTCTCAGATAAATATTATCCTAACAGCGATATGTCAAATTGTGGTCATTCTGCTATTTTTATCGCTTGGCGTGCTACTCTATGCCTATGCAGCAAAAGTCAATTTGAGCGATGTGGCGGGCGATAATATTTTTGCAGCAGTGGCCATCAATGGCGGATTGCCAATGGTAGTCGGCATAGCATTTATCCTGGGTCTTATATCAAGCACCTACTCTGCGGCCGGGTCGGCTCTGACCTCGCTCACTACATCGTTTACCATCGATGTGATGGGAGGCCTACAACGATATGAAGACAAGCATTTAGCCCGTGTCAGGGGTTGGATTCATATAGCAATGGCTGTGGCTATGGCGGCGATGATTCTCCTGCTGCATTGGGTGGGCGAGGGTAGTGTGATAAACCTGGTGTTCAAGATTGCAGGTTACACCTATGGTCCCATCTTGGGTATGTTTGTCTTTGGTATGGTTAGTCGCCGAGATTTGAGGGGAAAATATCTTCTCTTGGTGGCTGTGGCATCGCCCATATTGAGTTATTTGTTGCAGAGCGTGACGGCAAACTATTGGAACTATCATATAGGATTCGAATTGCTCGGATATAATGCTTTATTTACTATCTTTGGACTTTTATTAATCTCATATAAACAAGAGAATGAAACTAAATAAGATATTACTCTCTGCCGCACTGGTTGTTATGGCGTTTATATCAACCAATGCAGCAGCTCAGGGCCTGTCGGCTGCAGACCGTGATAGTGTAGCAGTGGTGTTGAGTCGCATCGTCGGTCGTGAAATTTTGGGTGGCGGAGCCAAAGTTGATAGGACCAAGGCTGCGGGCGATAGATTGGAGATATATGCCTCGGTGGGATTGTCGTATTACCCTTTTCGTGAGGATAATGTCAAGGCAATGTATGACTCGGTAAGAAGGGTTTTACCCGCAAAGTATGCCCACCACAAACTATCTATCATCACAGACGAGCGTCGCATCGAGGAGTTAATACCGATGTACCATCGCTCATCTATCAAAGGTAGCACGAAATTTACCAATCATAGCTCTCGTCCGTTGGTGCAGCCACTTTCGTCGATCTCTTCACCCACGCAGGGCCTTGCTGGACGACATATAGCATTGTGGCAGAGCCACGGCCGCTATTTTGAGCAGAAGGAGAATCTGTGGCGTTGGCAGCGCTCTCGATTGTGGGAGACTGTGGAGGATCTCTTTACCCAGAGCTTTGTTTTGCCATATCTTGTGCCGATGCTGGAAAATGCGGGAGCAAATGTGATTCTTCCTCGTGAGCGCGATACACAACTCGTGGAGATTATCATAGATAACGACGAAGGCATAGACCCTACGACTTATGTTGAGCATAACGGCACCAAGAGCTGGGGGACAGGAGGTGTAGGTTTTGCCCACAAGCGCGAGAGTTATATGACTGGCGAAAATCCATTCCGTGAGGGTACCACAAGGGTTGTTGAGAGCATCTCGTCGGGCAAGGAGAGTAAGGCCGAGTGGAGAGCCGCTGTTCCCGAGGAGGGTGAGTATGCAGTCTATGTGTCGTATGAGAGTTTTGGCAAGGATAGCGCCGAGGAGGTAACTTATACCGTTCACCACCGTGGCGGCGAGAGCCGTTTTGCTGTGAATCAAACGATGGGCGGTGGTATGTGGATCTATCTGGGTCACTTTGATTTTGCCCAGGGCGATGAGCAGATGGTGGTGTCGCTGAGCAATAAATCAAGCAAGGATAAAAAGAAAATATCGGCCGATGCTGTGAAAATCGGTGGCGGCTGGGGTAATATTGCGCGAATCGTGGATGAGGCAATGCGTGATGAAAATATCATCTATGAGCCTCAGGTGAGCGAATATCCACGTTTTTGCGAGGGTGCACGCTACTGGTTACAGTGGTCAGGCTTCGATGAGAAGGTATATACGCCAAAGGAGAATAAGGATGATTATCGTGACGACTATATGTCGCGCGCTCACTGGGTTAATGCTTTGATGGGAGGCTCGGAGCGTCTGCCAAAAGAGGAGGGTAAAAATATCCCGATAGATTTGGCACTCGCATTCCATTCGGATGCTGGTGTAAGACTCAATGATGACATTATCGGTACGCTCGGTATATTCTATACAAAAGAAAATAAGAGTAAATTTGAGGGAGGTGCGAGCCGTTACCTGTCGCGTGATTTGACCGATATGGTGATGACGCAGATTGTCGCTGATGTGAAATCTACGTTCGAGCCAAATTGGAGCCGTCGAGGAATGTGGAACAGATCGTATTACGAGGCACGCGTGCCAGCAGCACCAACAATGTTGTTGGAGTTGATGTCGCACCAGAATTTTGCTGATATGCGCTATGGTCTTGACCCACGATTCAAGTTTGTGGTATCTCGCGCAATCTACAAGGGCGTTTTGCGCTATCTATCGAGCCAATACAACTGTAAATATACTGTGCAACCGCTTCCTGTTGAGAGTTTTAGCGTGAATTTTACAAGCACAGACTCTGCCGACGTGGAACTTCACTGGGAGCCTATGGTGGATTCTTTGGAGCAGAGCGCAACGCCTGATTATTATGTGGTATATACGCGCAAGGATGACTCATCGTTTGATAATGGTCAGCGCGTGAACGGCACAAGTGTGAGATTAAAGCAGGAGGCGGGTCACACTTATAGCTATAAGGTGACGGCCGTAAACAACGGTGGTGAGAGTTTTCCAAGCGAAATTCTCTCGTCGCATCGTGTAGCCCAGGAGCGAGGCCGAGTGTTGGTGGTAAACGGCTTTGACCGCGTGAGTGCGCCACTAAGTATTCAGGGTGACTCGTTGGCGGGATTCTATAACCATTACGATTCGGGTGTCGCTTACATTAAAAACATAGATTTCACTGGTGAGCAGCGTAACTTTGACCGTTCGTTGTCGCGCTCGGAGAATGACAGCCACGCACTTGGCTCATCGTATAGCGATTACGACAAGGAGGTTGTGGCTGGAAATACATTTGATTACACCGTTGTACACGGCAAGTCGATAGCAGCTGCTGGATTCTCATACTGCTCGACAAGCAAACGAGCCGTTGAGAGCGGTCAGGTGCGTATGGAGGAGTACCCAATCGTAAATTTCATCTTTGGTAAGCAGCGTTCCTGCAAGGTCGGTCGTGGAGTATACAAGGCTGAGTTTGAGGTATTTTCTAAAACGTTGCAGGAGTTGATGCGCGCCTATGTGAAGAGCGGAGGAGCCTTCTTTGCTTCGGGTTGCTATGTGGCGAGCGATTTGTGGAATGGCATAGGTGCCGACGCCGACGATAAGAGCTTTGCACGCGAGGTGATGCATCTCTCTTTCAACGGTGATATGGCTACGCGACGTGGCGTGGCGCGTGTGGTCGCATCACCAATGCGTATGGCACGCCAGGATGTGGAGTTCAATCGTGAGCCTTCCAAGGAGTGCTATGGTGTTGAGTCTCCAGGTTGTGTGATACCTTACGGCAAGAACTCTTACATTGCAATGCGATACCTTACAAACAACCAATCGGCAGCGGTGGCCTACGATGGAGAGGATTACCGTTCGGTGGTGATGGGATTCCCATTCGAGACCATTCTGGATGAGCAGCTTCGTGACTCGTTGATGAAGGGCGTGTTGGAATTTTTGAATAGTAAAAGAGTGAAAAAGTAATGGCTATCTCATCAAATACACTTCGCACGGTGGCGATGCCAATGGGTATGGTTGTTGGAGCGTTGTTGTGTCGTCCTGTGATGTGGGTCGATGCAGCCGCACGAGGATGGCTCACCCCGTCGCTTATCTCACTGATGTTGTTTTTTACATTCTGTCGTGTCGATGCCCGCAATATCAAATTTTCGTGGATGCACTTGTGGCTCATTCTGTTTCAGGTGGTGGGAAGTGTAGCCATCTATTATGCTTTTGCCGCGTGGAATGTGGTTGTGGCTCAGGGTGCGATGATTTGTATCCTGGCACCTGTGGCGATGGCCGCCGTTGTGATTGGCGGAATGTTGGGCGCAAATATCGAAACGATGGCGGCATATAGTCTGATGTGCAACTTCATCATAGCTATGCTCTCGCCTATGTTCTTGCACCATCTGGGCAACGGTGAGTGTACGATGATTCAGATATTACAGCGAGTAGCGCCTATGCTAATTGCGCCTTTTGTGGCGGGGCAAGTGTGCCGTTTTGCTCTGCCAAGTGTAGCAGGGTGGGTGTCACGTCATAGCTTTCTGTCGTTTTATATCTGGCTGGTGTCGCTGGTAGTTATCATTGGTCGTACCACCTGCTTTTTGATTGATCACGAGGCTAATAGAGGAGTTGAGCTCGCGTTGGCAGTGGTGGCTCTTGTGATATGTTTGTTGCAATTTAAGGTCGGTCGCGCCATAGGTCGCCGATATGGTGATGCGGCAGCGGGAGGGCAGTCGCTTGGTCAGAAGAATACGGTTCTGGCAGTGTGGCTGTCGCAGGCATTTCTTGACCCCGTGTCGAGTGTTGCGCCTACGGCTTACATCGTATGGCAAAATTTGGTGAATTCCTATCAAATCTATCGTATGGGCAAGGAGTCTAAATCACGATAACTCCACACACATTTCAATATAGGATTCTTAGCTATGTCCGAAGGGAGAATTACAGGCTCCTTGACAAACGGCAGACGATGGGTTACGCCTTGGGAAAGAGATACGCCGCAGTAGGAATAGATGCGCTCGATAAGTTCGGTGCAATACATTTTCGTGGTGTCGGATAGTATATAGTCGTGGTCAAAAAGTATGCGCGAATTGTAATTTTTTTCGGCGAGACTTATGGCCGTTGAGAGTTGCGTGCTGTCCAAGTTATCAATCCTGAATATGGCGCCTGCAACAGAACGATCGCTCAGGAAGAACTCTCCGACAGCCTCTCGGCGTATGCTGTCGTTGGCCGGGCTTGGCTCGATGTGTATTACGGCGAGCTCTCCATCCCGCTCTACTATTATTCCGACGTGGGAAAAGCTACTCAGCGAGTCGCCCGCCGAGGCAATGAGTGAGCTGTGAAATGTGCGTCCCAGACGAAATGCTATATCCCCCGACTTGATGCTGTCGGCGGGAATTAAGGGCGAAACATAGGCGTTGGGTATCGTGGTACGACAACCAAACAAGGATAGTGTAATTAGTAATGCGGCAAAGATTATTGGGTGCTTATTTGGCATCGAGCTCAACGTCTATCTTCCAACGATTATCAACCTTGACCATATTAAAAACCTCGTCATTGGTCGTGCCGTTGCCATAAGTGATTTGCACCGAAATGGTGGCACCCTCCTCCTCGATGGGTGAAAACTCCTCGCTTAATATCTGAATATCCCGAACGCCACTCTTAGACTCAATCGACTTGCGCTCTTTGTCCATAATGGCATAGATGAGTTCGGTGTCGCACTCCTGATTGGCGGCCGTAGTGTAGGATAATGCACGTTCATACTCACCCTGCTCGATGGCGTGATAAAACTCACTGGCAACCGATTTGGGCGTACGACCACCTCCGCAGGCCACTATAATAAGCAGCGTGCAGACGATATAAAATATAGTTCGAATATGTTTCATATAAACAAAGATAGGATTTTTGGGTGAGAAAACCAAGAAAAATGTAACTTTGCATCAAAACAGAGCGATTATGGCAAAGCAAAAAATAGAAAAGACCAACGCGGCGCGTCTGCTGGATAGAGCCAAGATAAAATATGAGTTGATACCATATTTGGTAGATGAAAACAACCTGGCCGCAACTCACGTTGCTGAACAACTTGGCGAAGATATATCGATGGTATTTAAGACGTTGGTTCTAAAAGGCGACCGCACGGGACATCTTGTATGTGTGGTGCCAGGCAATCACGAGGTCGATTTGAAGGCGGCGGCGCGCATATCAGGCAACAAATGGGTCGAGATGATACCGATGAAGGAGCTTCTGCCCACCACGGGATATATTCGTGGCGGTTGCACACCCATAGGTATGAAGAAGCCTTTTCCTACTTATATCCACTCTTCCTGCCTGGATTTTGATTATATCTATATTAGTGGGGGTGTGCGCGGTCTGCAAATCCAAATTGCACCTTTGGATTTGATAAAGTTTGTCGGCGCCCAGGTGGGGGAGTTAAGTCAGGAGATGGAGGAATAGGCATTGCGATTTTATTGGTTCCGCAAAGGAGGGTAGAGCTGTGTGGAGCTAAGGCAAAAGACTACAATTGGTAATTTTTAATAGTAAATTCAGTAAAAATTTGCTAATACCAAAAATTATTCCTACATTTGCACCACCAAAAATGAGGGTTCTCTTTTGAGGGCTGCATTTTGGCGAGCGTTGATCCTGTAGCTCAGCAGGTAGAGCACAACACTTTTAATGTTGGGGTCCCGGGTTCGAGCCCCGGCGGGATCACGGAAGAAGTCTCTGATAATCATATGATTGTCAGAGATTTTTTTTGTTTATGCAAATTTCTTTATATTTGTATAAACAAAACGATATAAGATGGAAAGACCGACAAATTTGAGTGGGAGTGTTGTGGTGAAGCCGCATTATGAGCTGTTGGATGGCTTGCGTGGTGTGGCGGCATTGTTTGTGATTGTGTATCACATTTTCGAAGGCTTTGCATTTTCCAGGACAATGAATAGCGCAGGCAGCGGGATTATCACTCCGTTTAATCACGGGCATTTGGCCGTGGATTTTTTCTTTATGCTTTCGGGTTTTGTAATCAGCTATGCTTATGATGACCGTTGGACAAGACTCTCGGTTGCGGATTTTTTCAAGCGACGCTTGATTCGTCTTCAACCAATGCTGATATTGGGCGCGACATTGGGCGCAGTGTCGTTTATTGCAAGTGGGTGTGAGCGTTGGGATGGCACCGTAACTCATATTGGTTGGGTAGCGGTGGCTCTGCTGCTGACGCTCTTTCTGTTTCCTTCAATCCCTGGTGCGAGAAGCGACGTGAGGGGCTATGGCGAGATGTTTTCGCTTAATGGTCCAGCGTGGTCTTTGTTTTTCGAGTATATTGGCAGTGTGATTTATGCCCTGATCATTCGCCGTCTATCAACCAAAATATTGACCTATATTGCAGTGGCGCTTGGTGTGATGCACGCCTGGTTCTTCGTGGGTAATCTTTCAGGATACGATAGCGTAGGCGTTGGCTGGACGATGGATGTTGTGAATTTCTGGGGCGGTATGGTGCGTATGCTATTCCCATTTACCATTGGAGTGTTGCTCTCGCGAACATTTGAGCCTCGAAGGATTAAGGGCGTCTTTTGGTTGTGTGCGGCTTTATTGGTTGCGACGTTTGCTATACCATATATAGCGTTCGATGGAAATTTCAGCCTAAATAGCCTTTACGAGGTGGTGTGTGTTATGTTTATATTCCCGCTTATTGTGTGGCTGGGCGCTTGCGGTTATTGCAGCAACCAGGCGACAAGCTCAATCAACCGATTTCTGGGTGAGATTTCATATCCGTTATACATCGTTCACTATCCTCTGATGTATCTATTTTATATGTGGGTAATGAAAAATCACTGCTATGGTTTGGAGGATACAATCATTGCTCCGCTTGCATTGATAGTTGCGAGTGTGATTCTTGCCTATGCGTCATTGAAATTGTATGATGAGCCAGTAAGAAAATGGTTAACCCGAAAGTTTATCAAATAGATTGATGCTATTGATAAAATGTACTTAAATAAAAACGCTTTGGTTGAGTTCCAAAGCGTTTTTTATTTCTTCTTAGAAGCTGTATTTAACCATTGCACACAAGCGGATGTTGGAAATATCTCTCAGAGCCTTGGTCATACCATTTATCGCCAAATCGCCATATCCTACTGTGGTGTAGTCAAGTTCAAGACCCACTGCCAGGCCGCCAATTGTGTAGGTGACCGATGGACTGACGCAATAGATGTAATCGGTATTCTTGGCGCCGCGCACCCAAAAATCATTTACCGACAAGAAATCCTCCTTTGCACCCAAACACTTTGTGTAGCCCAAGAGCAATCCAGCCTTCACCTTAGTGCCATACAAAGCATTGACCCACGATGATACCGAACGGATGGGGGCATATTTATAGCTGCCAGTTTTGGGGTTATACTCCGTTGCACCAAAACCGCTAATCATTGTGAGGTGAGCTGTATTTTCGCCATAAATTACCTTACCCTTGATGTTGAATTTTCCACGCTTGTAGTCGGCAAAAATCTCGGATGATACACCTGTGACGCGGTCATTTGATCTAACCGTCACCTGCTCATCATCGCGGATGGCGATACTGGTCTTGCGAGGCATAAGTGACAGGTAATCAACGCCTGCACCAATAGTAAAATACTTTCCGCTATGCTTAATCGAAGCGTAGAACTCGGGAATCTTACTCCAACGCGAGTAGTCAAAGGATGCTCCATCGGGACCAACCGAAGTGTTAGGGAACTGATAAAGTGCAGCCGCTGTGAAATTCCAACCCTTACCCATATCGAGGCTCACATTGAGCTGAGGTGAACGGTTAAAGGGCGAGAATGGCGAGCCAGGAGAGTAACCCACCATCGATGGCATAACCTGGATTGTCATAGGGTGCCAAGTTTGGCCGCAGGTGAGTGTTAGGCGCTCCCATTTGAGTGCTACATAGGCCTGACGTATTCTAAATAATGTATTATTGCTGCCGTATCCGCAAAAATCGGCTTCCACCTTGGCCAAAGCCTCAGCTTTGCCAATGCGCTGGCCGCTAACATCCACACCCAGACGTGTGGTGAAGGCGACAAATGACAATTCGTCAATGGCGTTCAAATCTTCAGAGCCGTCGCTATTCATCAACTCGTCGAGCGGCATCACGTTAAATGTCTCGCCCATAAGGTTGAGGCACTGGCGAGAATCGTAACTAACATAGTTGCGAATAAAGCCATAAGGTTTGAATTTAATTGTCGATGTTTTCTCTTGCGCTGATGAACACACTGCCAGAGTGATAAATAGGATAAGAGTAAAAAGACGTTTCATCTGATCTGTTATTTTTTTTACAAAATTACAAAAAATGAGTTAATATTCAACTTTATTTCATAAATGCAATATATTTTGTATTTTTGCCGTTGTATTTTAAGGGTCGTTTGAAGATAATGAGCAGGTGGGAGGCACTTCGTGATAGAGAAAACGACTCGTTGGCAGCTAAATCAGATATGAAAAGACTATTGTTGTTGGTCATAACGGTTCTGCTAATCGGCGGAGTCATTGGTCTGCGTCGCCTTATTTCGGGCGGTTGCAACGAGGACTTGGTTGAGGTTGTGGAGGACGAGGGGTTTCATCTAAACGACTCCTTGCGTAATGCTATGTCCGACATTGAGGCTGCCAAAAAGATGGAGTCTTACATCAAACGATGGATGGCTCGCAACAACATCCGCGGCGCATCGTTGGCCATAATGAAGGATGAGCATCTTATCTATTGTAAAGGTTTAGGTTGGGCAGACCAAGAGATTGAACGTGAGGCAGAAGCTGGTGATATATATCGTATTGCATCAGCATCAAAACTCATCACCGCCGTCGGTATTATGAAGTTGTGCGACCAGGGCCTGATGACTCTCGATGACAAGGTTTTTGGTGAGGATGGAATCCTCTCTCACTTTACGCAATTCAAGGATAAGCGAGCAGCCGACATCACCGTGCGCCATCTGCTGAATCATACGGCAGGTTTTAGCCGCAGCAGGGGAGATTTGATGTTCCGCACAGCCGATATGATGGAGTGGGCCAATATGGCAACCACACCAACCTCGGACGAGGTGATAGAGTATCAGCTCTCGATTCGTCTAAGATGCGCTCCTGGTAGTTCGCCTCAATATTCCAACGTAGGTTACCTGGTGCTTTCACGCGTGATAGAGCAGGTGTCGGGAATGGAGTACGAGGAGTTTTTGCAGAGCCAGGTACTTGTGCCAGCAGGTTGCTACGATATGCACATTGCCTATAACTACTACGAACAACGCTATCCAGGCGAGGTGCGCTACTATGGTCACGACGACACTGGAATCGAGTCATATGATGGTTCGGGCGCACTAAGACCACGCGAATATGGAGGTAACAACATTCGTGGATTGCAGGGTGCAGGTGCGTGGGTGGCATCGGCGGCCGAGTTGATGCGTTTGGTAGCATCGATTGATGGTAAACCAGGTGTTCCCGATATCATTTCACCTGAGTCTGTGGCCGAGATGAAGTGTGTCGAGGGTCGCACGTTGGGCTGGGCCGATTACATCGCCAAATCGGGGTCGTTGATTCGTACGGGAACGATGTCGGGAACGTGCGCCTATATTGATTTGCGCGAGAAGGGTATATCTTATGTATTCCTCGCTAACACAAGCCATTACAGGGGCGCTTCGTTCACATCGTCAATAGGCAGAATGGTGCGCGATGCTATATCAAGAGTGGAGGAGTGGCCTTCGGATAGAGATCTTTTTGTTGAGGCTCCATTGATTGAAGAACCATCACTCGAAGATGTAGAATTGCCCAGCGATATCTCTTAGGCGTGAAATATGGATAAAAATGTAAAATTTATCCTCTATTCAGATTGTAGATTAAATATTTTTTATACTTTTGTAGTTGTAATTTGCGGTTGTGAGTTTGTCTCAAGGCAAACCTGTAACCGCAATTTTTACACCAACAAGGCAAACTTAAATTTAACAAAAACATACTCTTATGTAATTTAACTTTATTACTGCTTAATGAAGAAACTCTTTACCTTTTTGGGGGTCATACTCGTTATGGCTGGCTCTGCACTCCGTGCGCAGGAAGTTTATAGTAGTGCGCCATTGCAGACGTCTGTATCACAGGAGGATACAACTTTGGAAGATGGGGAGGATTGGATTCCTTCGATTTCATTAGATTCACGATTCAGTTATGACCGCGTAATTTCGGGCGGAGGCGGAGGTTTCGGTGGCGATGGATTCTATCTTTACATTGACGGTAAAATAAGTAAAAACTTCTCTTACTCGCTATGCCAGAAATTCTTTTCGGCTCACGGCGAAGATGATTCCGTTTTCGATAATACCGATTGGCTTAGCTTGTCATACCATCTTGGTAGCTTTACCTTCACAGCAGGTAAGGACTCTATGTTTGTGGGTGGTTATGAGTTGGCGGATGATGATATCGACTGCTACTTTGATTTGAACTCAATGTTCAGCAATAGCCTTTCGACCTATCTGTGGGGTGCTTCGGCAACGTGGACCAGCAAAAGCGACGATAGCTCTATTGGTTTCCAGTTTGCAAATTCTCCTTTTGCATATTTCCCAAAGTCGGACGATTTATACTCATACAACTTACGGTGGACCAATGAATGGGAGCACTTCAATATGAATTGGAGTATCAACCTCATCGAGTATGAGCCAGGCGAATATATTAAAATGTCAGCCTTGGGTCAGACCCTATCGTTGGGCAACTTTGCATTGAGCTTGGATTACATTGAGCGCAACGCGTCGTGGAATGGCGATATTGGCGATGACTTCACGTTGAGCGCAAGACCTGAGATTACCTTTGCCGATGAGAAGGTGAGAATGTTTGGTAAGATTGGATGGGAGAAGTGCAAGGATGGTTTGTCGTATGATTTCTTAGGTGAATATCTCTCGCGTGACGAGATGATTGCGGCTAACGAGGAGTCAATTTCTACGCTGCCAGCATTTGTAATCGGCGGTCAGGACTACATCTTCTATGGTCTTGGCTTGGAGTACTATCCATTAGACAATGTACGTCTTCACGCTGTGTGGGGCTCAAATAACTACACCAAGCGACACACGCTGAACGTGGGTTTGACGTGGCGAATAGATGTGGTTGGTACATTGGGCCGCGTTTTCAATAAATAAAATTAGATAATTTTTGATTTACTTAATCCTAAATATAGCATAACTGAAATGAAAGAGTCAAATTTCATCATCGAGCTGAGCAATATCTCAAAGAGCTTTGGCGATAAGACCGTTTTGGATGATGTTAGTTTGTATGTGAAGAAGGGTGAGTTTGTCACTATCCTCGGACCTTCGGGTTGCGGTAAGACCACTTTGTTGCGTATTTTGGCAGGATTTGGTACAGCTGACGAGGGTGAGATTAAGATAGGCGGCGTGGATATCACAAACGTACCGCCACACGAGCGTCCAATCAACACAGTATTTCAGCGTTACGCGCTGTTTCCTCATCTGAATGTTTACGAAAACATTGCTTTTGGCCTAAAACTCAAAAAGGTGAAGGACGATGAGATTGAGACACGCGTGAGAAAGGCGTTGAGAATGGTGGGTATGACCGACTATGAGTGGCGCGATGTGAATTCACTCTCGGGAGGTCAGCAGCAGCGTGTGGCTATCGCACGCGCTATCATCAATCGCCCTCAGGTGTTGTTGCTCGACGAGCCTTTGGCTGCCCTGGACTTGAAGATGCGCAAGGATATGCAGATGGAGCTCAAAGATATGCACAAGACATTGGGAATCACGTTTGTATATGTGACTCACGACCAGGAGGAGGCCTTAACACTCAGCGACACCATTGTGGTTATGAGCGAGGGTAAGGTACAGCAGATTGGTACTCCAATCGACATCTACAACGAGCCAGAGAACTCGTTTGTGGCCGACTTTATTGGTGAGAGTAACATCTTGAATGGTGTTATGATCAAGGATGAGTTGGTGTCGTTTATGGACAGAGAGTTTGAGTGCGTCGATAAGGGCTTTGGCGAAAATAGCCCGGTGGATGTTGTTATACGTCCCGAGGATGTATATATTATGGCAAAGACCGATTCGGGGATGTTTGACGGCGTGGTGCAATCTTGCATCTTCAAGGGTGTACATTACGAAATGACGGTCACAACTCCAAACGGTTATGAGATTATGATTCAGGACTATAACGCCTTTGAGGTGGGTCAGGAGGTTAGTATGATTATCAAACCATCCGACATCCATGTTATGCGCAAGGAGCGCTTGTGCAATACATTCGAGGGTGTGATGGTAGATTCGACTCACGTCGAGATTATGGGCGCTCAATTTGTCTGCAACGAGCAGCAGGGAATTGAGGGCGGCGAAATGGTAAGCGTAGATGTCGATTTCGACAAGGTTGAACTTATGGACAACAAGGAGGATGGTGTGATGATGGGCGATGTGAGATTCATTCTCTACAAGGGCGACCATTACCACTTGACAATCCGCACTGAGAGTGGCGATAACCTCTATGTTGATACTCACGATGTGTGGGACGACCGCGATATCGTAGGTATCAAGATTCAGCCAGAGGATTTGAAAATCAAGCGTAAGTAAGAAGCCGAGGGTGAAACTATGAAGTGGTTGTCAAAAATATTCATACGACGTAGTAATTGGAGTATTCCATATTTTATATTCCTGCTCATATTTGTCGTGCTGCCATTGGTGTTGATTTTCCTCTATGCCTTTCAGGATGCAGAGGGTAACTTCACGTTGAAGAACTTCTCGAAGTTCATCTCGAACCCCGAGGCAGCCAATACGTTTGTATATTCTATCGGTATTGCAATCATTACCACTGTTTTGTGTATCCTGCTGGGCTATCCCGCGGCATACATATTGAGCAATTCGGAACTTTGTCGTTCGAAGGTTATGGTGGTGCTGTTTGTATTGCCGATGTGGATTAATATTTTGGTGCGTACGTTGGCTACGGTTGCATTGTTCGACTTCCTGCGTCTGCCGCTGGGTGAGGGTGCGCTGATATTTGGTATGGTATATAACTTCCTGCCATTTATGATCTACCCAATCTACAACACGATGCAGAAGATGGACCACAGCTATATCGAGGCGGCTCAGGATTTGGGTGCTAGCCCGATGAAGGTCTTTACCAAGGTGGTGGCTCCGCTGTCGATGCCAGGCGTGATGAGTGGTGTGATGATGGTCTTTATGCCTACAATCTCGACCTTTGCCATTGCCGAGTTGCTGACGATGAATAACATCAAGCTCTTTGGTACAACTATTCAGGAGAATATCAATAACGGAATGTGGAACTATGGCGCAGCCTTGTCGCTGATTATGTTGGTGATTATTTTTGCCACCAACCTATTTAGCGACAACGAGGACCAGGCCGCTAACGAGGGAATTATCTAATGAAGAGATTTTTTGCACAGGCATACCTTTGGCTGCTTCTGGCTATGTTGTATGCGCCAATTTTGATTATTGCCGTATTCTCGTTTACCGAGGCGAAGGTGTTGGGTAACTGGACTGGATTCTCGACCAAGCTCTACACGTCGCTCTTTTCGGGAGGTGTGCACCATTCGTTGCTACACGCCATCGAAAACACCTTTATCATAGCTCTCGTATCGGCTGCCATAGCAACAATGCTGGGTAGTGTGGCTGCCATTGGTATTTTCAACCTTCACAACCGTAAGAGAATGATAATGAATACGCTGAATAATATCCCAATGCTCAATCCTGATATTATTACAGGTATTTCGCTCTTCTTGCTCTTTGTCAGCCTTGGCATTACACAGGGTTACGCCACAGTTATCCTGGCTCACGTCACCTTCTGTACACCTTATGTGGTGTTGTGTGTGATTCCTCGCTTGCAGCAGATGAATCCCAACATCTATGAGGCTGCATTGGATTTGGGTGCTACGCCCTGGCAGGCATTGCGTAAGGTGATGATTCCTGAGATGAAACCGGGTATGATTAGCGGATTTATTCTTTCATTTACATTGTCGATTGATGACTTTGCGGTGACAATTTTCACCATCGGTACGGGCGGTTTAGAGACACTCTCAACCTACATCTATGCTGATGCCCGCAAGGGAGGTCTTACGCCAGAGCTTCGACCACTCTCGACAATCATATTTATGACTGTGTTGGTGCTGCTCATCGTTATCAACGTGCGTGCGCAACGCGCCAATAAGGGAAAGGAGACTAAATAATGAGAAAATTTTTACTCTTTGCCATATCATTTGTGGCAATGGCTTTTGCTGTCGCTTGTTCTCAGGATGATGAGCGAAATGCGATATTGAAAGTTTACAACTGGGCCGATTACATTGACGAGGAGCTCCTGGGTGAGTTCGAGGAGTGGTATAAGGAGCAGACAGGCGAGGAGGTGTCGGTAATATATCAGCTCTTCGACATCAACGAGATTATGCTTGCCAAGATTGAGCGCGGTAAGGAGGATTTCGATGTGGTGTGCCCTTCGGAGTATATCATTGAACGAATGTTGCGCAACGATCTGCTGTTGCCTATCAACAAGGATTACGGCTCTACACCTGACTACACAAAGAACATCTCGCCCTACATCAAGAACGTATTCTCGCACATTGATGGTAATGGCAAAGACCCCAACGACTACGCGGTAGGCTATATGTGGGGTACTACGGGATTCCTCTATAATAAGAACTATGTAGATAAAGCCGAGATTAGTAGTTGGAGCGCATTGTGGAATCCTAAGTTCAATAAGAAACTCTTGATCAAGGATGCCTTCCGTGATGTGTATAGCCCATTGCTGATTTACCACAACCGCGACAGAATTGCAAGCGGCGAGATTACGCTCGACGAGTTGATGTATGACTCATCGGATGAGTCCATCGCTCAGGTTGAGGCTTTGTTGAAGAAGGCGAAACCTTATGTAGCAGGATGGGAGGCCGACTTCGGTAAGGAGATTATGACCAAGGAGAAGGCTTGGTTAAACCTTTCGTGGAGTGGCGATGCTGTGTGGGCAATCGAAGAGGCTGCCGACGTAGGCGTGGAGTTGGATTACATTGTTCCCGACGAGGGTAGTATCGTATGGTTTGATGGCTGGGTGATTCCAAAGTATGCCAAGAACACCAAGGCTGCGGCATATTTCATCAACTTTATGTGTATGCCCGAGAATGCCATTCGTAATATGGATGCATCGGGATACGTGAGCGTGATTGGTTCTGAGGAGGTGAAGGAGTATATGTCAGAGGCGGCAAAGGAGTCGGGTTATGAGGAGGCTCAGAATTTGAGCTACTTCTTTGGCGAGGATGCCGATAGCGTGGTCATCAACCCTGTTTTGTATCCCGACCGTAGCGTGATTGAGCGCTGTGCTATGATGCACGATAGTGGTGCTCGCACCGAGGCTCTGCTCGAAATGTGGTCGAGGGTCAAGGGCGACAACCTCAATAACTGGATGGTGGTGGTTATCCTGCTGTCGTTTGTAGTACTGCTTGTTGTGGGAATTATGCGCAAGGTAAAACAGCGTCGCCGTAAGAATAGAAGATGGTAAATAAAAAATCCGAGGCTTTCGACCTCGGATTTTTTTGTTGAGCTTATCAATTACTTTGTGTGAGGAATTGGCTTGTACTGGTTCTTCTTTGATGGCTTCAAAACCTTGTTCAATGCCTCGCAAACCAAAGGCTCCATCACTGTACGATAACATTCAAGGTTAGGGTGGCAAGTGTCGTTAGACCACTTCTTTGGCAAACCCAAAACATCATCAGCGAGTGAAGAGTGGTAATCGAGGTAGTAAACCTTATTCTCGTCAGCCCAAGCCTTAATGAGCTTGTTGAGCTCAACGATTGCTGGACCTGGTTTAAGGTCACGACGCCAGCTGAATACTGATGTTGGAGGAACAGAGCAGAGGATAACCTTGATGTCGTTAGCCTGAGCAAGCTGCACCATTGAAATGATATTGTTGAGAATGTTCTCGTGAGAGATTACGCCGTTGTTCTCAGCAATATCGTTTGTACCCGCCATAATCACAACACATTTTGGATTGTGAGCCAACACGTCAGGACGGAAACGGCACAACATCTGAGCTGTTGTCTGACCGCTGATACCGCGACCAATAAGATTGTTCTGCTTAAAGAACTCAGGATCCTGATAAGCCCAACCCTCGGTGATTGAGTTACCCATAAATACCGCATCAGGACGAGTTGTTACCTTCTCGTTCTCCTTAGCAAAACGGCCAAATCCTGCCCAATCGTGCTTCTGAGCCATAACGCTCACTGTAAGCAAGCACAAAGACAAAGTCAATAAAATACGTTTCATCTGATATAAAATTTAAGTTAGAAATTGAGTTTCTTAGAACAAATATATAAAAATTTCCCCTTTTGCCAAAATAGTGCAGAGTAAACCCTACACCGATGGGGCGTTTTAGTCAATTCGATTACCATTTTTGTCGATATAAAACCTCTTTCCAAACCAAAAACCACCAACTCTCACAAATGCTCTTCCGCAATAAAATGACTCAGCAACATCATATTTCAAAGGGATAATCTCTTGGCCGGTTCTGTCTATAAAACCATATTTACCATTTAATTTGACTTTAGCCAAGCCATCTTCAAACGATTCAATTTCGTCATACTTAAATGGGACTATCTCTTTGCCGGCTTTATCAATATAACCCCATTTACCTTTGAATTTAGCCTTTGCCAAGCCTTCTTGAAAAGAACCAACATCATCATACTTCAAAGGAATGGCAATTTTAAGAGTTTTAGATAAAAAGCCCCATTTACAGTTGAGTTTCACACCCACCAGGCCTTCACGAAATCCTAATATATGCACATCCTCATACCAGTAAGGGAGAACCAGTTCCTTTGTAGAATATATGATTAAACCATATTCATTTCCTAACTTTTTCCACTTAAATTCGTCGTCTGGAAAATTTAATAAATATTTCTCCCGCTCTGTTAATTGAGTTGCAGGTTTTGTTTCTGTTGATGAACTTTGCGCAACCCTATTTATTGCCTCTCGTCCCAACATTTCGAGCAGACGATCAACAAGCATTGTGTCAATCGGAAAGTCGAGCATATAACGACATTCAATGTTAATAAGGCTTAATGATAAATTATTCGGACGCAGAGGGTTATCAACTATATAAAGCAAAAATCTATCTTGTTGTTTTTTGCTCATTGCAAAAGCCCTCTCTTGTAGTGCCGATTGTGACCTATGAAAGTTATTACTTACCAAAAATAAGCAAAGTTTTGAATTAATAATATTCTCAGCTAATTCAGAAGAAAGTTCCAACTTGTCATCTATCTCATCGCGATTAATAAAATAGGTAATCCCAGCGCTATCGAGTGCCGCACAAATCTGGTCGGCGATAGCGGTATCCTTGCGCGAGTAGCTGATGAAAATATCGAATTTTTCTTGACTCATATCGTTGGCAGTAGTTATTTTCACAAATGTAGTCAATTTTAGATAAATTTAAGTCACAAAAACCATTTAAAATTCGTAATTTTGCGCGATAGGAAAACTAACAACTCAAAATACAATGGAGAATTTTGCAGCTTCTGCTTACACATTGAAATGTGTAGTCACAGATCACGAATTTGAGGATGCGGGTTGGACTCTCGAAGATAGAAAGTGCAGCGAGCCTTCGCTCATCAGAACAGTATATAACAAGAAAAAGTTGGAGCTTAAAGGCCCGGATTATGGTTTATACACTTTTTGTGACTGGTTACCTGTAAAGCGATTGTTGAAGGGCTCGGCAGCGCCCATCACCTTCAAGAGTGAGGCTTTGGCTAAGCACCTGGGCTTGAAGAATCTCTACATTACCCTCAGCGGTTATTCACCCAAGCACGGTGCCAAGATGACCACTTGTTCGTTTAAGGAGACCGAGGCTTATAGCGTGTGTGGCCGTATGAACGAGGCGCAGAAGCGCATTTTGGTGGTTGCATCGGCAGGAAACACAGCTCGCGCCTTTGCGAAAGTGTGTTCCGATAACAATATTCCATTGCTGTTGGTTGTGCCAGCCGATAATCTTGATGCGTTGTGGTTTGATAAGCCAATTAAGCCTTGTGTGAAGCTCATCTGCTGCGAGAAGGGTGGTGACTACTCTGATGCTATCTATTTGAGCGATTTGGTTCTTAGATCTTCGATGTTCTACGCTGAGGGCGGAGCAAAGAATGTGGCTCGTCGCGACGGAATGGCTACAACCGTTTTGTCGGCCGCTACAACCATAGGTCGTATTCCCGATTACTATTTCCAGGCCGTAGGTAGCGGAACAGGCGCCATAGCTGCCTGGGAGGCAAATATGCGTCTTATAGAGGATGGCTCATATGGCGACAATACGATGAAGTTAATGGTTTCGCAAAATGCTCCATTCGTACCAATGTTTGATGCGTGGAGAGCCGACTCTCGCGCAATGCTCCCATATCCAGTCGAGAAGGCACGCCGCGATGTGGCAATCATCGATGCCAAGGTGTTGTCGAATCGCCGTCCACCTTACTCAATCAAGGGTGGTTTGTATGACGCATTGAAAGCTACCGATGGTGAGATTTTAGTGGCGACAAATGCTCAGGCACGCAAGGCAGCAAAGCTCTTCGAGCAGTTGGAGGGCATTGATATTCACCCTGCGGCCGCTGTGGCTACGGCATCACTGATTAAGACTGTGCAGGAAGGCAAGATTGACCCTGAGGCTACCGTAATGCTCAATATCACTGGTGCAGGCGAAAAGCGTTTCAAGGCTGAGCACAAAGTGCATACATTGTCGCCAGAGAAGATATTTTCACTCAAAGCAACCGAAGAGGAGGTTGTGATGGCTGTCGAGAGTTTATTTGCAGAGAAAGAATAATTTATAGACGAGAGAGATGTTATATCCAATTAAATTTATCCCACGCTTAAAAGAGCGTCTGTGGGGAGGAAAAGAGTTGCTCGCAACGGTTAAAGCGGGCAAAGGCGCAAAGATTGACCCAACGTTGGCTTATGGCGAAAGTTGGGAGTTGTCGGCTGTTGCGGGCGATGAGTCGGTGGTGGCCAATGGTTATTTGAAGAAGAACACCATCGAGGAGATTATCGAGGTGTATATGGGTAATTTGGTGGGTGAGAAGAATTATGATCGTTACGGTTTGACCTTCCCGCTACTTATCAAAAGCCTTGATTGCAATGACGTATTGTCAGTGCAGGTTCACCCAGATGACGAGTTGGCGGCCGAGCGTCACGACTCTTACGGCAAGACTGAGATGTGGTATGTGTCGGGATGTCAGCCTGGCGCGGCATTGTATATCGGCTTCAAGGATCCTTCAATCACTCGTGAGGAGTATTTACAGGCTCTCAACGAGGATCGTCTGCCCGAGATTATGAATAGGGTAGAGGTGAGGAAGGGTGATGTATTCTTTATCCCAGCTGGTACAATCCACGCTCTGGGCAAAGGTTGTGAGGTGTTGGAGATTCAGCAGACTTCGGACATTACCTATCGTGTATATGATTGGAACCGTGTGGATGAGGAGGGCAATCCTCGTGAGTTGCACACAGCATTGGCTGTCGATGCCATAGACTTTGCCAAGGATGGTGAGTCGTGCCACATAAAGTACGAGCCACAGGCCAACAAGGCGGTTAAAATGGTGGATTGCGATTATTTCACAACCAACGTGATTAAGTTGCAGGGCGAGAAGGAGTTTGACTATGCGTCACTCGATTCGTTTGTGCTATACATCTGTGCCGAGGGCGAGGCTAAGGTTACAATGGGCGAGCATTGTGAGACTTTGTCACCATACGAGCTTGTGATGATCCCAGCCGAGGCTGATGCCGTAACGCTGAGTGGTGAGGCTACACTTTTGGAGGTGTATATCAAGTAATAATACCACAGAGCCAAAACAACGAGGGCTGTTGCAATCAATGCAACAGCCCTCGTTTGTTATGCAAAAGAGTGGTTATTTTCTCTTAGCAGAAAAACCAACCTTTATTCCAGGGTAATTGTTGATGACAGCACCCATCATTTGCAGTACGCTACTCTCCTTGTATTGCTTGGTGTTTGCAACCAGTGCTACCAACTCCTGAGCATCGAAAAGCAGTGTGACCATATTATCTTTAATTGTTGCCACACCTGTCACGGTGACGCTCTTGTCGTTCCACACGCCAGTAATGACCATCTTGCCATTAGATGGGGTATAGACGTAGCTCAACTTCTCCTTCTCCTCCTCGCTAAGCAATATGATACGCGAGCCCTTTATCGTAGCCGATAACTTACCCGAAGTGATACCATACATCTCAGCCAAAGCGGGTAGCTGACCCTTAGCCGAAGATATAGCAATCGAAGCCAATGCATCTTCGCCCGCATACTCCATCTCGGGCTGATGATATACCCACGTTCCCGCGAGCTCCTTCTCGGATGGGTGAACAGCAGGTGCAGGCTTGGCCGCTGCTGTCGAGCTGGTACCCATAAAACTGCTAAGCAATTCGCTTAAAGACTGCGCCTGGGCTTTAGTAGTCGAAACAGTTGCAATGCAGATTGCAAGCAAAAATATTACTCTTCTCATTGTTGATTCTTTGATAATTCAAAACCTATCTTCAAGCCATTGTAGTTCTTAATCAGCGACGTGAAGCTTGACAGTGAACTAATGTTCGAGCCGAGCGATGTGATCATCGCCAGCAACTTATCAGCCGTAAACACAATCTGCAACTGACCGCCATTGATGTAGGCAAAGGCTGGCACCGAACCCATATCAAACAGGGCCGCCAAGCTATTCTCGGCGCCATACTTCAACGCAAGCTGGTTGGTCGTAGGCTCAAAAGTGTAGGTTCCGACGTAGGTATTTTTACCAAATGTAGATGCGAATGTGCCATCCTCATTAAAGACAAACTTACACATATCCGAGTTAATGCCAATCGTCTCGTAGTAGGGGATGAACTTTGTCTGCAAAGACGATGTTATGGCCGCAGCCGTCAGTTCCGACAACACATCCTTATCCGATGAGAGGCGCACACTTGGCTGAAAGTAGTTCCACTCGCCGATTATGGCCAAAGCGGTGAGCTGACCCTGGGTTGCCTCATCTACGATAGTCGTAGCAGCTGTTTTAAGCAGATTTAACCATTTCTGAGCACTGGCCCGAGTGGCTGATAGCGTCAGAATAGCAAGGGTTATTATAAATAGTCTCTTCATAGCCGTTAAATTAAAAGCTGTTAGTTCAATTTTTCACAAGCTGCCAACCAAGCATTTACACAAGCATCGGAAGGCATATTCCAATCGCCGCGTGGAGATAATCCTACCTCACATACCTTCACACCATCGGGCGACGCCGAACGCTTGAACTGCTGGGTAAAGAAGCGGCGGAAGAATGTTTTTAGCCACTTCAAAATCACAGTCCTGTCGTACTTACCTTCAAACGCACGCTCAGCCAGGAATAGTATCTTGCTTGGCGAGAATTTATTTTTCAGGAAGTTGTAGAGGAAGAAGTCGTGAAGTTCGTATGGTCCCACCAAATCCTCGGTCTTTTGAGCAATCTCGCCACTCTCCTCGGCTGGCAATAGCTCGGGGCTTACAGGAGTGGCAACCACATCCTTCAACGCCTCACTCACCAACTTATTAGGCTCATTATCGGCAACCCACATTACCAAATGACGCACCAGCGTCTTGGCGATGTTACAATTCACGCCATACATCGACATCTGGTCGCCGTTGTAAGTCGCCCAACCCAATGCCAACTCGCTCAAATCGCCTGTTCCGATAACCATACCCGAAGTCATATTGGCCACATCCATCAAAATCTGGGTGCGCTCACGCGCCTGGGCATTCTCGAAGGCTACCGAGCGATCCTCGCTTTGCAAACCAATGTCGGCAAAGTGCTGACGGCAGGCTGCGGCAATCGAAATTTCGCGGAATGTGATGCCGAGCTCTTTGATGAGTGTGACGGCGTTGTTGTAGGTACGGTCGGTTGTTCCAAAACCAGGCATTGTTACTCCAACTATACCCTTGCGGTCGAGGCCTAATCTGTCGAATGCCTTGACTGTCACGAGCAATGCAAGAGTCGAATCCAAGCCGCCAGAGATGCCGATGACTGCGCTACGGCACGAAGTGTGTTGTAGACGTTTCATCAGGCCCAAAACCTGAATCGAGAAAATCTCCTCGCAGTAGGCATACTTGTCCACGCCCTGATTTAAGAACGGCAGAGGCTCTATCTTACGGCAGAGAGGCTTATCATCTGGCTGCTCATCGAGATTTATGTGGTTCACAATCATTGACTTATCATAAATCACCGAATCACGCTGCGAGCGACGCTCATTTAAGATTAGTTCGCTATCGACATCGGCCACGATAAGCTGTTCGTGAATTGAAAATCTTTCAGATTCAGCAAGCAGCTCGCCGCACTCTGCAATCAATGCGTTGCCTGCATATACCACATCGGTAGTGGATTCGCCAAATCCTGCCGACGACACGACATAAGCCGCGTTAAGGCGTGATGAGAGCGACAGCACTGCCTCTTCAAGGCGTCGTCTTAGACCCGAAAGTTCTACCTGGGCCGCGAGGTTGAATATGATTTTAGCACCCTGGTTAGCCTGATAGGTCGAAGGGCTAATTGAAGAGTGCACAACATCGCCGATCTCAACACCAAAACTTACGCCGCAAACTTCAAATAATTGGTTGCAGCCAATCCACACCTGCTGGCCAGCCTGGGCATAATCTTCCAATGGAATCTCCTCCAAGCCTGCGCCCGAGGTAAACCATCGCTCTTCCATAGCCGAAAGAGTCCGCTTGGGAATAAAGCCCTTGACCTCGCCTTGCGCCACCACAGCAGCGCAATTATAGATTTTTTCACCCACAGCCACCGGCAGTCCGACAATGGTAACAAGGTTGTAGTCGTGACTCGCCACGACAATACGTTTGAGCGCCTTGCGTGCCTCACCCAGCAACAAAGGCTGAGCTATCAGATCACCACAAGTGCAAGAGGTGATGCTCAACTCGGGAAACACCACAACCCTGACACCTTGCTCGGCAGCACGCGCCATAAGGCCAATTATCTGCTCACTATTGTAGTCGCAGTCGGCAACACGCACTGAGGGTATTGCCGCTGCAACCTTTATGAATCCAAAATTATTCATTGCCTTGTTTTGTATAAATCAAAATCTCGCAATATTATTTTCTATGAACTGCTACCCAAATCTATTTAGCCCACAACTGTGCAAGGTTGATGATGACGTTGGTCGCCTTCTGCATTGTCTGCAATGAGCAATACTCAAACTTGCCGTGGAAGTTCATACCGCCTGTGAAGATATTTGGGCAAGGTAGGCCCATAAACGAGAGGCGTGCGCCGTCGGTTCCGCCACGAATAGGCTTGATTGTTGGCTCCACATTGGCCATACGCATAGCCTCCATAGCCTTGTCGATAACCTGAGGGTGTGGCTCCACCATCTTGCGCATATTGTAATACTGATCCTTCAAGGTGAGCTTCAAAACATTCTCGCCATAACGCTTCTGCAACAAATCCACACAGCTCCAAATCAAGACCTTCTTCTGCTCGAACTTCTCACTGTCGTGGTCGCGGATGATGTATGAGAGCTTGGCGTTCTCCACCGTACCGTTAAAGCCTACGCAGTGGAAGAATCCCTCGTAGCCTGTGGTGTACTCTGGACGCTGAACCGTAGGAAGCAAAGCATTGAGCTCGCAAGCTACCTGGATGGCGTTAATCATCTTATCCTTGGCGTAACCTGGGTGTACGTTGCGACCCTGAATCTCGATTGTAGCGGCAGCGGCATTGAAGTTCTCGTACTCCAACTCACCCTCGGCGCTACCGTCCATCGTATAGGCGAAGTCGGCACCAAACGCAGCTACGTCGAAGTAATCCACTCCGCGACCAATCTCCTCATCGGGAGTAAAGCCCAAACGAATCTTGCCGTGCTTGATTTCAGGATGTGACATCAGATACTCGGCCGCAGTCATAATCTCGGCACAACCAGCCTTATCATCAGCACCAAGCAGAGTAGTGCCATCGGTGTGAATCAATGTCTGACCCACAAAGTTTTTAAGCTCAGGGAACTCGGCAACCTTCATCGTGAGTGATGCGTTGAGCTGGATATCCTCGCCATCGTAGCACTCAATAACGCGTGGCTTCACATCCTTGCCACTCATATCAGGCGATGTATCGACGTGAGAAATAAAGCCAATCACTGGGGCATTCTCGTAACCCTTCGATGCTGGGATTGTTCCCATAGCATAGCCATACTTATCGACCGTCACATCCTCCATACCGAGTGAGCGCATCTCGTCTGCTAAATAGTTAAGAAGTACCAACTGCTTCTCAGTTGAAGGAAATGTTGTGCTGTTCTCGTCAGACTCGGTGTCAAACGATACATATTTCAAAAATCTATCTTTTAGTTCCATTTTAATATAAAATATTTAGTGTTTATTACTCCTCTTTCTTTGCGCGCATAGTATGCCAAGCCATATAAACGATAAGCACAATATACATCACCAAACCAAGCCACTCGGCATTTTTCGATACGGCCCAATCAGCCATATACCACTCTACACCAATAAACTTCAACACAGCCGACAGAACGCCCATCAAAGCACCACCAGCGATGAAGCCCGATGCGATAAGAGTACCCTGGTCAAGACGCGCCTTGTTGAGTTCCTTATCCTTTGAGCGTGATGAAACAAACCAAGCGATTAAACCACCCACCACAAGTGGTGCGTTCAAATACATTGGGATGAACATACCGAGCGAGAAGGCCAATGCAGGCACGCCGATAGCGGTCAATACCAATGCCAACACAGCACCCATAAAGTAGAGAATCCAAGGCGTAGAACCTCCCGTCATCAATGGCTGGATAACCGCAGCCATAGCATTAGCCTGTGGTGCTACAAGTGCATTCTCACCTGTAAAGCCGTAAGTGTCATTCAATACAATCATCACACCAGCCACCGTAGCTGCCGACACAAATGTACCGAGGAATTTCCAACCCTCCTGTTTGCGTGGAGTTGTACCGAGCCAATAGCCAATCTTCAAGTCGGTGATGAAACCACCCGCCATCGAGAGGGCCGTACATACCACACCACCAATAATCAAAGCGGCAGTCACACCCTCGTTGCCGTTAAGACCTACGCTAACCAATACGAGCGAGCTGAGAATCAATGTCATCAAAGTCATACCAGACACTGGGTTGGTACCCACAATAGCGATAGCGTTTGCCGCAACGGTTGTGAACAAGAATGCGATGACGAACACGATAAGCAGAGCTACAACACTCTGAACACCATTGCCAAGCAAACCAAAGTGGAAGAACACCCAGCAAGCCACCAAAGCAGCGATCAATACCGAGAGGATGAGCTTCATCGACAAATCCTGCTGAGTACGCTCAACGATTGTAGCCTTGATATCCTTCTTGTTTTTAAGCTCACTTACGGCCAAGCCGACAGCCTGACGAATAATGCCAGCCTGACGGATAATACCAATCAAACCTGCCATTGCAATACCACCGATACCGATTGGACGGCCATAATCGGTAAAGATTGTCTCGGGCGACAATGCTGCCGCATCGGGAGCGATGGAGCCGATGAGTGGCACAATCAGGAACCAAACGAGGCAAGAACCGGCTGTGATGATGACAGCGTACTTCAAACCGATGATATAACCAAGGCCCAAAACCGCAGCGCCAGTGTTCAATGAGAATACCACCTTGAATTTATCGGCACACATCGAGCCAAAAGCTGTAAGACGTGTAGAAACGACCTCAGTCCAAGCACCAAATGTGCTCACCACAAAGTCGTACAAACCGCCGACAAGACCAGCGACTGCAAGCAACTTGGCCTGGTTGCCGCCCTTCTCGCCCGACACCAACACCTCGGTTGTGGCAGTAGCCTCAGGGAAAGGATACTTACCGTGCATCTCCTTAACAAAATACTTTCTGAAAGGAATCAAAAGTACGATACCGAGCAAACCTCCCAACAATGAAGAGAGGAAAATCTGATAGAACTGAGCATCCAAGCCCAGAATGTAGAGTGCTGGAAGGGTAAAGATAGCACCCGCTACGATCACACCAGAAGATGCACCGATTGACTGGATGATAATGTTCTGACCGAGCATATTCTTCTTACCAAGTGCAGTACCCAGACCCACGGCAATGATAGCGATAGGGATAGCGGCCTCGAATACCTGACCAACCTTTAATCCCAAGAAAGCAGCCGCCGCTGAAAAAATAATTGCCATCAATACACCCATACCCACAGAGTAGGGGGTCACCTCAGCAGGTGAAGATTCAGCCGACATAAGTGGCTTGTACTCCTCTCCCTCATTCAACTCGCGATAAGCGTTATCGGGCAGGGAGATGTTTTGTTTTTGTTTTTCCATCTTATTTAGTTTTTGTTAATAATTATTTCATCACTCTTCGCTCGATTTCTCTCCAAAGGAGAGAATATGGCTACTATTCTACAAAAGTATATAATTTTTTTGGTAATTCATAAGTCTTGGAAAGCTATTTTTACCTCACCACGACGCAAAACAAAAAGCGATGCGGCTTTTTTGACCACATCGCTTTATTTAATCAAGGCAAAATCTACCTTCTAAATAAACTTTTCGCCGCCATTAAAACGCACATCTTCGATATAATTACGAATGCTTTGTTCCTCGCTGCGAGGGCATATCAGTAACACATCTTGAGTATCCACTACAATGTAGTCTTTCAGGCCTTTAACCACCGCCATCTTGCCTTTTGGTAGAGATACAAAAGAGTGCTCCGTAGAGTATAAATAACACTCATCAGCAACCACCGCGTTGGCATTTTCATCCTTCTCTGAAAGTTGATATACCGAGCCCCAAGAACCCACATCGCTCCAACCGAAATCACCACATCTCACATAGACATTATCTGCCTTCTCCATCACACCATAATCAATCGAAATGGCCTTACACTCCGAGAACACCAGCTCGATGGCTGCCTGCTCACGAGGCGTACCCAAATCCTCGACAATAGATGAGAAAAGAGCATAATGTTCGGGCAAATGTTGTTCCAGAGCTTTGATAATTGAAGATGCCGTCCACACGAAAACTCCCGAATTCCAGAAGAACTCGCCACAATCCACAAATGCCTGGGCTAATTCCAAATTTGGCTTCTCGGTAAAACACTTCACACGACTAATGACATCGGAATTAGATTTCTGGATATAGCCATAGCCCGTCTCTGGGCGATTGGGCTGGATTCCGATGGTCATCAGAGCGTTATTGGCAGTAGCAAACTCCAAACACTCGTTGATAATCGAGTGGAAAACATTCTCGTTCAACACCAAATGATCAGACGGAGTGACAATCATCCTCGCATCAGGATCCTTCTTCATCAGTGTGTAGGCTGCGTATGCTATACAAGGAGCCGTATTGCGACCTATCGGCTCACACAAAATCTGCTCCTCTTTGAGTTCTGGGATATGCTCCAACACAAGAGTCTTGTAACTTTGGTTGGTGACAACCAAAAAATTCTCAACACCCACCATCGGCAGAAAGCGCTCGAAGGTCGTACGGATGAACGATTTACCCATTCCGAGTATGTCGAGAAATTGTTTTGGCATCGCTTTGCGGCTTTGTGGCCAGAAACGAGTGCCGACACCACCCGCCATAATGACGCAATATGTGTTTTTTACCATATATATAAAAAGATTTTTTAAGAATTATACAAAGATAAAAATTTATTCGTATCTTTGCCAATTATTAAAGCGATTTTTTCTAAAAAGATGAAGATACGACTCTTTACAATACCCAATATGCTCACATTGGGCAATTTGGTTTGCGGTACAAGTGCAGCGATTGCTTTGCTGGCTCACGGCGATTTTAGATTGGCCTTTTGGTTGGTCGTTATAGCTGCGGTGTTTGATTTCTTTGACGGCTTTGCTGCGCGACTTTTGAAAAGTTCATCAGCAATCGGCGTTCAGTTGGATTCATTGGCCGATATGGTATCGTTTGGTGCGGTGCCCGCCATTGCTATGTATTGCTGGTATGGCAACGCCTCACAATTAACACAAGTATCTGATTGTGTGATGAATTATTGCGCTTACCTCACGTTAATCATAGTTGCCTTCTCGGCTCTACGTTTGGCTAAGTTCAATATTGACGATACTCAGCACACAGAGTTCTGCGGTTTACCAACCCCAGCAAACGGTCTGTTCTGCCTCTCGTTGGCTATGCTCGCTCAGGCTGGCGAAATCGCAGTAGCGAAGGAGTGGATTTTACTTATCTCAGTGATTATGGCGACGCTCCTCATTAGCCCAATTCGTATGTTCGCCCTCAAATTCAAGGGGTTTGGTTGGAGAGGAAACGAGTTGCGTTATCTCTTTATTGCAGCCGCGGTGGCAATCATTGTTCTCTTTACAAAGTTTGCCGTTCCTGCAATTATTTTGATTTACATCGTCATCTCAACAGTGCGTTGGGCAATAAATTTGCAAAAAAAATAGTTTCGTAGAAGATGAAGAGAGTGGGGCGCATAGTAGTCATTTTAGCAGCAGCGATAATCGGTATATTGTTGCCTGAGGCATCGTTTGCCCAGATTGATGCTGCGGCGATTGCTCGTGCGCAGCGTCGAGGCGAGGATGTGTCGTTGGGTGGTAGTAATCCATTCAACCAGACATCTGGCCAGGATAATAATGTCGATAGCACCAAGGTAAAACGTGTACGCAAGCCTTTGGAGTCATACTACTTCAACGACTCAATTCGATCTTTGGGTAACTTCAAGTGGCACATTAGCCGCGAGATGAACGACGTAGAGATTATGCCACTCGACACCACCTTATTGAATTGGCGAATTGACTATCCTTATCAGCTTAACGGAGTGGGAGATATGACTTTGGGTGGCTTGGGTCAATCTACACTGCCATTCAACTATTTTGATCGTAATCTTGATAATGATTTCAATTTCTCGCGCTCGTACGATGCCTACACCTATCGTATGGAGAATATTCCTTACTATAACTCTAAAACTCCATTCCTGAATTTCACATTCTTGGAGTCGGGTCAAAAACGATACCGTGAAGAGCACTTCGAGTTGGTGATGGCTCATAACGTATCGCCATCGACGAGCTTCAATGTGAGCTACAAATCACGAGGCACGCGAGGTCTGTATGAATGGCAGAAGACAACAAATCACAATCTCTCGCTGGGCTTTGCTCATACAGGAAAGCGCTACTCAGTACACGCAGCATATATCAATAACCGCATCACGCAACGTGAGAACGGTGGTGCTGTAGGCATTTGGGCGATAGCTGATACTACCTATGAGCATCCATCGGGTGTACCAATGAAACTGGCCAGAGCCGAGGCATCGAACTCATATCGTAATAACTCGTTCTTCGTAAAGCAGGCGCTCGCAATCCCTTTGCAGCCTGTTACGGATTATGATTTCTCGTTGGCAGATTTGTCAGCAGTCTATGTTGGCCACATTTTTGAGTATAATGCTTGGAGCAAACTCTACACAGACAAGTATGCAACTTACACCAACGAGCGTGGCGACATAAATGAGAATGGAGAGTATGTTCCCGTGACGGACATATATTATAAAGATTGGTACATTTCGCCATCGCATTCAAGAGATTCGATTCGTGAGAGTGTAGTTTCTAACCGCTTCTTTGTTGAGGCTCAGCCCTGGGATCGTAATGGTGCTGTGGGACGTCTGGGCGGCGGTATTGGTATAGATATGTATGGCTATTCACAATTCCAGATGAAGGATTATCTCTCTGGCAAATATAACGTGGATAGAAAAACTGCTTGGTATGCCTATGGTGCCATAAGCGGTAAGGTTAAAAAGTTAGCTGATTGGGGTGCTGATGTGAAATACTACCCATCAGGATATAAGAGCGGCGACTTCGAGATGAATGCACACATTGCGCTCACTGCGAAGTTCCGAGGTCATCCAGTTACCCTCCGAGGTGAATTCTTGCAGATGCAACAATCTGCCTCATATTGGGAGGAGAACTTATTCTCAAACCACTTTGCGTGGTTTAACTCCTTTGATAAGGAGAATGAAACTCGATTCAAGGTATCACTCGAAATTCCAAGCTGGGCTTTGGAGCTCAGTGCGTGGCAAGGTGTGGCAACTAACAAAATCTACTATGATGCCAACAGTATTGTAGCGCAGGCAAGCGAGGCGATAAGTCTGACGAGTTTGTATGCTCGTAAAGATTTCCGCATTGGCGGACTTCATCTCGACCACAGGGTATTGTTGCAGTGGAGCACGCATCAAGAAGTAATCCCCGTTCCATTGTGTAGTGCCTTCCTATCTTACTACTACGAGTTTTGGGTAGAAAAGAAGAAGGTATTGCGAATGCAGATTGGTCTCGACGGTAGGTTTAATACAAAGTATTACGCCCCATCGTATAACCCTGCGCTTGCAATGTTCTACAATCAGCACGAATACGAAGTGGGTAATTACCCATACATCGACGCTTTCGTGACGGCAAAATGGAAAAGAATGCGTATCTTCTTAAAGTACCAGCACGTGAATATGGGCTTGTTTGGCAATGGAGAGTATTTCACCGTTGCGGGATATCCCCAGAATCCAGGTATGTTTAAGATCGGTATTTCGTGGAGTTTCTATGATTAACGTGTTGTAAGGCACAGGAGAGCTGCCCACAATACAAAAATTTATGTCAAAAAAGACAATTATTTTTTCGATCGTTCTTATTTTAGTTGGAGCAACTATTTTTGAGTCTCGCATTTTGAGCGAGGGGGAGTTGATGCAAGCCGAGATGGTGGCAACAACTACCTTAACAAAACAAGAGAGTGTCGCTGTGACAGCGGCACAGGACAGCGTAGAGGTGCAGAATTGGACCATCTCGGTCTATGACGAGATGATGCGCCGCATAAGCGCAGAAGAGGGACAGGATTGGGTGCTGATGAGCGCAATCGCCTACAACGAATCACGATTCAAGTCACATCTTGTATCGAAGCAGGGTGCCATTGGATTGATGCAGGTGATGCCTATTGTCGGCCGACAATTCAATGTCGAGAAGGAGCTTATCGCCGACCCCGAAACAAATATTCGATTGGCAGGAAAGCTCTTGAAGCAGATTGACAAGACTCTCAAAATCTCGCCATCAGCATCGGCGAACGATCGTTTGAGCATTATTCTTGCCTGCTATAATGGTGGTATCGGCCACGTGACAGATGCTCGCCGTTTAGCTAAGAGTAATGGAGAAGATTACAACTCGTGGGAGGTGGTTGCGCGCTATCTTAAACAGAAGGCCGACCCCGCAGTTTACGAGAGCGAGTTGGTACGTCACGGTAAATTTACAGGTAGTAGCCAGACAGAAGCCTATGTGCGAGATGTAATGAAGCGCTACGATGTTTACCGCAAAATGGTAACCAACAAGCAGATTTAATCATTTGGAAGCGTTAGATTTGGGCTTAGTCAGCCAAGGAGCTGCAAAAGCCTGAATCACAAACGCCCACGTAAAGATTTGAGAACCGAATTTCATACATTCGATTAAAATCAGAGCCGCACCCCTATGGATGCGGCTCTGATTTTTATTACGACAACTATCTCTATTGCTTTTCCTGACGCTTCTCCTGGCGTTTGGTGTAGAGGAAACGGCGAATCTTCTTCGATGGAGTCTTCTCGAACTCGTTATCCTCCTCGACAACCTCCGAGATGCGCGAGAAGCGATTTACCTTAGAGTTTACGTACTTCATAATCTCCTGCTTGATCTCCTCCATACGCTTGCTCCACTCATCCTTCTTCAAGTTCCACTCGTCGCGGGTAATCTCCCACTTGGTCATAAACTCATCTTTGAGCTTCTCGATAGCTTCGCTGTCGAAATATACCAACGCAATCAGGTGACCATCCTCCTCGGTAACAACCGACTCCGAAACAAAGGCGTGAGAGTTCAATACGCTCTCGATATCCTCAGGGTAAATGTTCTCACCACTTGGACCAAGAATCATATTTTTAAGTCGGCCCTTAATATAGAGGTATCCATCCTTATCAAACTCACCCAAGTCACCAGAACGGAACCAACCATCCTCGGTAAATACTTCGGCTGTGGCTTCTGGGTTCTTATAATATCCCTGCATTACAGATGGACTATTGATAACAACCTCACCAAGGCCAGTCTCGGGATTAATATTATCCAAGCGGATATCAACACCACACATTGCTGGACCAGTAGAACCAATACGGCAGGTGCCAGGAATCTGACCTGCTGCCATAGGTGCAGTCTCTGTCAAACCATAACCGATAGCGTATGGGAAGCCTCCCTCGTGAAGGAAGGTCTCTGTGTCAATGTGCAACTTTGAACCTCCAATGCCCAAGAAACGAACACGACCGCCAAATGCCTTCATCAACTTTTTAGAAGCGAGACGGTGCAGGAAGCGACGAATGAAACCTACGCCGTAGAGAGTAGAGATGAACTTATTAGCCGTAAACTTCGACTTAACCTGGCTGTTGTACACCTTCTCAATGATAAGAGGCACAATAAGGAAGATAGTAGGGCGCACCTTACGCAATGCTGGCAAGAGCACCGATGGGGTAGGTGGCTTCTCCAAATATGTCATTCTACCACCGCCACTGAAAATGAGCAAGAGTCCCAAGGTACACTCATAGGTGTGCGACATAGGCAAAACTGAAAGTGTTACATCTGTCTCATAGATTGGGAACAAGATATTGCACAAACAGGCGTTTGAAGCAAGGTTATAATGAGTCAGCATCACACCCTTTGGCTTTGACGTAGTACCCGATGTGTAGATGATTGCCGCCAAGTCCTCGGGCTGTGGGATGCTCTTTGAGCCCTTCTCTGTCACGGTCTGAGAGATTACGCTCAGGTTTTTGGTACGAATAACAATATTGAACTTAGATATAGTTTCCTTTGACAGTTTGGTAAAAAGTCTATCTGATACCAACAAAGCCTTAGCTTCGGAGTGCTCAATAAGAGAGTCCAATTCCTGGCCAGTGAAATCAGGCATCAATGGCACTACAACCATACCTGCTGTGGTAACTGCAAAGTAGCTTACACCCCAGTTAGGCATACTGCTACTAAGCAATGCAACCTTATCTCCGGCATTCAGGCCTGCTCCAAGTAACAGCTCTTGCACTTGCTCTACGCGCTCTTTTACCTCACGATAGGTAACATCTTCACCGCCAAGCATAGTGAAGGCGATATTGTTGTAAAACTTCTCAACACTTGTGTGAAGAAGCTCATAAATGGTTTTGAGTTTGATCATATAACGATAATTCTTTGTAATTTTGCTACGAAGATAATGATAAATATTTTATTTCGCTAATTTTGTGTTGAAAATGGCAACTATCAGCAGCAAATATCTCAAATCATTAGCCGCGCGCGAAGGCTTTGATTTGTGTGGCGCGACTAAGTGCAAGAGGTTTCCGACCAACGAGGCAAGTTTCTGCCATTGGTTGGAGAGTGGCTATGGCTCTTCGTTGGAGTATATGCACCGCAACACCGATGTGAGATTCGACGCTACACTTCTGGTCGAAGGGGCCAAGAGTGTGGTGATGTGTGCTGTGAGTTACAAATCAGAGATAAGCAGTGGATATATCCCTGAGCAAAGATGTAAAATCGCATCCTACGCCTGCAACCGAGATTATCACAAGAGCATAAAAAAAATGTTGCTCAATATGCTCAAATCATTACAGGAGGAGTATCCCAACATAAATGGCCGTACATTTGTCGATTCAGCACCAATACTTGAAAAGCAATATGCCGTCGAGGCTGGATTGGGTTGGATTGGGCGACAGTCGTTACTCGTAACACCCAATTTTGGCTCCTATGTATTGCTCGGTGAGTTGGTCCTGGATTGTGAAATTGACTCCTACGACGAGCCTCTGTCGGTAGCTGGGTGCGGCGAGTGCAACAGATGTATGGAAGCCTGCCCGACGGGAGCTATCGTTGCGCCAATGACAATCAACACATCACGTTGCATATCGTGTCAGACAATCGAAAAGCCAGGTGAAACAAAGCCCAAACTTCACGGCTGGATATTTGGTTGCGACGAGTGTCAAAACTGTTGCCCTTACAACAAAAAAGCGAAGCTGCACAGCAACTCCGCTTTCAATCCGTTGTTCGACCCCCGTACAATCTCAGCCCAGGAGTGGGAGGCGATGAGCGACGAAGAGTTCTCCACTCGCTTTGGCACCACACCACTCAAACGCAGCGGCTTGGAGCGAATCAAAACAAACCTTAAACGCGATTAATCCCCATCTAACATAAAAAAACAAGGTTGCCGAAGTAATCCGGCAACCCTGCAAGAGTATTGTTTCTCGCTCGACTATTTGTAGAAGAGTGAACTGATCTCCTTGTAATTGTGAACGTGCTCGATAACCTCGGCGAAGATATCAGCAACAGACAATACTGTAAACTTAGTCAAATCCTTCTCCTGGTTAAGTGGAATGGTATCTGTAACGATAACCTCCTGCAACTGGCTCTCATTGATGCGCTCATAAGCAGCACCCGATAATACTGGGTGAGTAATCACAGCACGAACGCTCTTTGCGCCCTTCTCCATAAGCATATTAGCAGCCATACAGATTGTACCAGCTGTGTCGATCATATCATCAACGATGATGATGTTGCGACCCTCTACCTCGCCGATAGCAGTCATACTACCAACCACGTTAGCCTTTGCACGCTCCTTGTGAGAGATGATGATTGGAGCCTGAAGATGCTTTGCATAAGAGTGAGCACGCTTTGCACCACCCATATCTGGAGAAGCGATTGAAAGATTCTCGATACCGAGGTTCTTAATGTAAGGAACGAAGATACCGCTTGCATAGAGAGCATCAACAGGAACATCAAAGAAGCCCTGAATCTGATCAGCGTGCAAGTCCATAGTCATCACGCGGTCAACACCAGCAGCAACCAAAAGGTTAGCTACGAGCTTCGCACCGATTGGCACACGTGGACGGTCCTTGCGGTCCTGACGAGCCCAACCGAAGTAAGGGATAACTGCGATTACCTTGTAAGCCGAAGCACGACGCGCTGCGTCGATCATCATCAAAAGCTCCATCAAGTTATCAGATGATGGGAATGTTGACTGGATTACGAAAACGGTACAACCACGAATTGACTCGTTGTAGTAGGGTTGGAACTCGCCGTCGCTAAACTGCAACACCTCAGCGTCACCCAACTCAGAACCGTAGCTCTTTACAATTTTCTCTGCCAAATAACGCGATGCGCGTCCTGTGAAAAATTTAATCTTATGAACAGCCATTTTGTTTGTGTTATTATAATTTTACAATTTTTTCCTCTTCATTATCTTCTGGCTCGGCCTGCTGTTTCAGGCACTCGTCAATAAAAGCCAACACTTCATCCCTGCCTGAGCCCTTCTCGGATGATGTCGCCAACATTGGTGGCAACTCCTCCCACTGCTCCGCCAAAGTCTTGCTGAATCGCTCCACGCTACGACGAAGCTGGGTAGCCGACAGTTTGTCTGCCTTGGTAAATATGATACCGAATGGAACTCCGTTTTCGCCCAACATCTCGATAAAACGCAGGTCGATGGCCTGGGGCTCCAAACGAGAATCAACCAATACAAACAAGAAATGCATCTTGCGGCATTTCAACACATAGTCGAGTATAATCTTCGAGAACTCACCACGTTGCGACTTCGACACACGCGCATAACCATAACCTGGCAAATCGACCAGATACCAATTATTATTTATACAGAAATGGTTTATAAGACGAGTCTTACCTGGCGTAGCCGACACCTTGGCCAAGCCTTTGCGGCCGGTAAGCATATTGATGAGTGAAGATTTTCCCACATTACTACGGCCTATAAAAGCAATATCACGCAGATTATCCTTGGGAACCTGCGAGATTTTTTCCGAGCTACACTTAAATTCAGCTTTTGTGATTTGCATAACGCTTTCTGTGCCTTAAAGGTCGCTTAACGTATCACAAAAGTATATAAAAAAAACCAAACAACATAATTTCCCGTAGAGAATAAATTATTTTTTGCATATCAATACATAATTAAGGCTGGCAGAAACCTACACCAGCCTCGATTTTCTATGCTTTAACCATCATTTTGCGCCAACGCAGATAACCCGCCACAGCCAATACCGAATAGAGGGCGTAGAGTCCTGCTGTCAAGGGGATATCCTTATAGAGATATAATCCCACCGTCGCCACATCTACAATGAGCCATACCAGCCATTGCTCAACATATTTGCGCGAGAGCATCCAATAGGCCACAATGCAGAGTGCCGTAGTGAATGAATCCCAAAACGGAACGGAGCTATCGGTAAAGTTCACCAGGAACAGATAAATTGCGACGTGCAGCACAGCATAGACACCTACTATTGCAGCCCACACACGAAGAGGAGTAGATATGATTGAAAGTTCACTCTTCTTGCTGCTATTTTTCGCACCTCGACGCCACGCTATCAGGCCATAAAGACCAGCGGCGATATAGTAGAGTTGCATCGAAAAATCGGCATATAGTCCCGAACGGAAGTAGAGCGCTCCGTGAACAATGGGCATAATAAGCCCCACAACCCAGAGCCATATATTGGCTTTATACTCCAACCAAAGGTAGAGCAGGCCGAGCACAACGCCCACAACTTGAAGAATGAGTTTAAAGTCCATAATGTTTAATGGTTAAAATTTAATAGTCACATTTGCCAGCACGTGCAGCGGTGCCTGGGGGAAGTAATAGGCCTCGTCATAACGCTCACCGTCCCACATATAAGAATAGCCGTAGCCATTGCTGCAATACATTGTATTAAACAGATTGTAAATCGTTAGACCCAAACGCACCTTTTGTGATGTTTTGGTACGCAGCGAATAGGCCAATTCAAGATTGCTAACACAATAATCATCAAGCATCAACGCCGAGTTTTCGTTATTAGTAAAATACTGTTCTCCAACATATTGCGTGCGAAGTATAGCCTCAAAACCTTTAACTCTACACTCTACAAATGCCGATGCTACCACATCGGGCGAATATGCTATGGTCATCGTACCGAGATTCTCGCCATAAGTAGGACTATCAGCCAACATATCGACATAATCGAGTATCTTATTGCTACTCAGCGTGGCATTTCCACCCAATGCCAACCACCTTAGGGCGTTCCATTTCGCCGTCAGCTCCACACCGCAACGATAACTCTTGGCAACATTGACATTCAAAGCATCCGAACTATCGTTCACCATACCCGTTGGGATAAGCTGGTCCTTATAGCGCATATAATAGAGATTTAGACCCAATTCAAAACATGGCGCAGTGTAGCCATATCCCAACTCATAGTCGAGCAACATCTCGGGACGTGGCTGAGTCTGGTCGGCGGCAAACATATAACGGTCGGTAAAGTCCGAACGCGTAGGCTCCTTCTGAGCCACAGCAAACGAGGCAAAGACGTTATTACGCTCGGCAAACGAGTAGCTGAGGCCCACACGAGGATTGAAAAAGTGGTAAAGTTTATCCACATCGATGGGTTGCATACCCATCGTGCGCCAATCGAAATTGTCATTCTCACCCCACGCCTTGTAGCCAACCAGGCGATATTGCAAATCGGCATAGAGGCTCAAACCTGAAGCTGGTTGCCACACACTCTTTATAAATAAATTGGCATCGTGCTTCTCGACATCGTTGTCATACCAACGACCGCCAATTTTACTATTCTCAAAGCCATCGACCCAATCCAATTCACCCCAATGCGGAGAGTTGTAGTAGCACCACGCACCACCCATTATAAGCTGCAGATACTCAAAGGTATAAGCAGTCGAGACATTCACTCCCGCGGTGTGGGTGCGCATTATCTTGCGACGTATCAAATCGGCCTCCACGCCCGAATCCGTGATGCCGAGTGGGGTGTATTCAAGCAATGTGCGATCCTCCTTATACTGCTTGTAATAGCCATAACCATAGGAGTAATAGCCCATCAGCGACAGCGAACAGAGTTTAGAGAAGCGATGGTTTACAACCAGCTGATTGTTCATTTGCAGATAGTTATCGGTCTGATCGTCATAATAATCCACTCTCGTACCATCAGCCAGGGTATGGTTTCCAGACTCCGTTTCATACTGACCCTCGGTGTGGTAACGGCGACCATACAAGGCCATCTCCTCCTTGGTCACACCCGTATATGTGAGATAGGTCTTGGCCTTACCTCCAAACGAGAGCAACTTGATGCTTGTGCGTGGGCCATAGTGCGCCGCCTGCAACATATAGGATTTAAGATCAGTTGAGGCTCTATCGATATAGCCATCCGAGCCGATATGCGTCAAGCGAGCATCCAGGGTCCAAGCCCCATTCATAACTCCCGAGCTTAGCCCCACAGCCTGTTTGTTGGTGTTGTAGGAACCATACGAAAGTGATGCCTCGCCCGCAAAATAGGGCGATGGGGCAGCCGTAGTCATACTCACCGCACCACCAAAGGCAGCCGTTCCGTTGGTCGAAGTGCCAGCACCACGTTGCACCTGCACATCTCCGATAGCGGAAATCAAATCGGGCGTATCATACCAATAAGTGGAGTGGGAGTCTGGGTTGTTCAGAGGCATTCCATTTACCGTCACATTTAATCTTGTGGCGTCGGTGCCTCGCAATCTGATAGAGGTTCCTCCAATACCAATACCCGTCTCGTTGGTAGCAATCATCGATGGGGTGAGAGCCAACAGCGACGGAATGTCCAAGCCGTAATTATTACGTTCTATTTGCTCCCCAGCGAGATTGGTATATGCTACGGGTGTGGATTTTGTGGCTCGTGTGGCCACCACATTGATTTGTTGCAAGTCATTCTCCATCGAGATTGTGTCTTGCTCCAAGCGAGGATTGGAATGAATGAAACGGCCAAAGCTGGGCTCGGCACACACGCCGCAGAGCAACATAGCCACCACGGCAAGAGTAGAAATTTTCCTTTTCACGTTTTTTAAATTTAAAATTAAAAATACAGAAAAGGGGTATAAATGTTGATTACGCTACTTCCCGGTCTCGGCATTACCCGTATCCGGTTCAATGGGTATAATCTCAGCCTGATAGTAAGGCACCCCTTATGACATAACAATATTAAAACAAAAAAACTCTAACTTTCGTTAGAGCCTCTTGCGGTGCGTAGGGGACTCGAACCCCTGACCCCGTGCGTGACAGGCACGTATTCTAACCAGCTGAACTAACGCACCATCTTGCTGATTGCGAGTGCAAAGGTAGCACAAAAATATTATTCTGCAAATTTTTCAGCGAAAAATTTACTTTTCAAAGATCGAAAATTGCACACTACCATAGCTGCGCGTCTGCTTAAAATTGGGATAATCACTGTCATTCATCCTCTTAGAGTGCTCAAAGATCAATATTCCACCATCCTTCAAAAGATTGTTTTCCATCACAAGATTTATCACCTGCTCGCTGCCTTCCAGGTCGTAAGGCGCATCCGAGAAGATTACATCATACTGCTTGGCGCAACTTTTTAGATACAAAAAGACATTAGCCTTCACCGGGTGGAGATTATCCAATCCAAAACTTTTGGCCGTTTGGCGGATAAAATTATAGTGCACAGCATTTATCTCGACCGAGGTGACAGACGCCGCACCGCGCGATGCAAACTCATAACTCATCGAGCCTGTACCTGCAAAAAGATCCAATACGGTAATACCCTCAAAGTCGATCATATTTCCCAACACGTTAAACAGATTCTCCTTGGCAAAATCGGTCGTAGGGCGCGCACGTAAATTCTTGGGTGGATTGATGATTCTACCACCACACTTTCCACTAATGATTCTCATTCCTCTTTATATTAATATAAGGTATAAAAATGTCCGCCCCACAATGCAGAGCGGACTTTCCATAAGGGTTAAACCCGAGAGTGGGCGAGGTTGACCCGCCAACAAACTATATTAGTCCTCCCAGTTACCTGCCTCGTTGTTGCTACCCTCCATAGAACCGAACTTCAAACCAGCATACTGACCAAAGTTGTTCACCTTGTCGTCGATGAGGTTGATAACGTTCTGACGGAACTCAACTGTATCAAGGTAAGCCTTGTAAGGTGCGCGGCACTCTACAACAGGAACGTTTACGTTGCTCTTGCTAACCATACCAGCCTCGAGAATAAACTCTACGTTGTTTGTGTGAGGGATATAACGCAATGCCTCAATCTGCTCCTTAGAGAGCTTACGTGGGTTGAAGATTGTATCGATTACAGCAAGGTTGTACTTCTCGACGTTCTTCTTCTTCATCTTCTTCAACTGAGCCATAGCAACAGAGTCATCCTCATCAACCAACTTACGCTCCATCTCCAAAGAGTCAGTCAAGATGAAAGTAATGAGCGAATCAAAGTCGTTAGTAAAGCGCTGGTACTTTGTCTTGAAAGCGCGCTCAGCAGAACGGATGTCCTTCAACTTTACAATAACCTCTGCGTTACGCTCCTTCAACTGCTGCTCAAATTTAAGCGGAGTGTGAATCATGTCGGCAATAACATAGATCAATGCTACGATTACCAAACCAAGAAAAATTTGAATTCCCTTTTTCATTTTTTATTAATTGTTATTAAGTTTGTATCCAAATTTGTAGTTAAAACATCGCAAAAATGCTTAACACCTATATCGCACGCCAAATTTACGCAAAAATATCGTTTGAAGCAACAGAAAGTCAGAAAAAAGTTGTAGAAAAGTTGTCTGACTACCTCACTTCACCCGATTACTCACGCATTTTCGTATTGAATGGCTACGCAGGTACAGGTAAGACTACACTTATCTCAGCTCTGGTCGATGTGCTCAACGAGATCAAGATAAAGTCCATTTTATTGGCTCCGACGGGTCGCGCAGCAAAAGTATTGGAGCGATACTCCAAGGCACCAGCGCACACTATTCACAAACGAATTTATCGTCAAAGAACCAACGCGGCCTATGAGTCAAAGTTCTCGCTCGACATCAACAAAGAGCACGACGCTGTCTTTATCATCGACGAGGCATCGATGCTCTCCGACACATCGGGCGAAGGTCAGATTTTTGGCAGCGGATCACTGCTCGAAGACCTTGTGAAATATGTGAGAAGTGGCAGCAGATGCCGCCTCATATTGGTGGGCGACAATGCCCAGCTTCCTCCCGTAGGTGCAGATTATAGCCCCGCGCTCGACGCCCACGTTATGAGTGAGTATGGCGAGGTGGATTATGTTTCGATGGATGATGTCGTTAGACAGGGTGCTGAATCGGGCATACTATTCAACGCTACGATGATTCGTTGTATGATCGAGAACGAGATTTACGAAATCCCACGCTTTAATTTGAATTTCCCTGATATTGAGTCAATTCAGGGCGGTGAGCTAATCGAAAAGATAGATGAATGTTACAGCCGCTATGGTCGTGATGAGACCATCGTCATCACACGCTCCAACCGCCGCGCAAATCGCTACAACGAGGGTATTCGCCGCTACAATCTTTCGGCCGAAGAGGCCATCGAGAGTGGTGATATGTTGATGATCGTAAAGAACAACTACCACTACACCGAGCGCATTGAGGGATGCCCCGTAAATTTCATCGCCAATGGCGACATTGCACGCCTGAAAAAGATTCGCCGATTTGAGGATTTATACGGCTTTCATTTCGCCAATGCGGTGCTGCAATTTGGTGATTACAACGATATGGAGTTGGAGTGTCGCATACTACTTGACACCATCTCATCGGAATCGCCTTCGCTCACCCGCGAGGAGGGACAAAAATTGTTTTCGGAGGTGGAGAAAGACTATCTCGACATCAAGAGTAAAATCAAGCGTTTCAAGGAAATACGCGAAAATCCCCATTTCAATGCGATGCAGGTGAAATTCGCCTATGCCGTCACTTGTCATAAGGCCCAGGGTGGCCAATGGAGCGCGGTTTTCATCGACCGTTGCCTGTTTGGCGACGAGCCTATGTCGCGTGATATGTTGCGCTGGTTATACACCGCCCTGACACGCGCCACCGACAAGATCTATTTAGTCAATTTTGACGAGCGATTCTTTGAATAATATATCAAAAAAAGTTATCTTTGTCGTCTAATTCAATAGCGATGGCAATAGAGAAAAAATATGTGGAGACGCCCTTGATGAAGCAATATTATCAAATCAAGGCCGTACACCCTGATGCAATACTTCTGTTTCGTGTAGGAGATTTTTACGAGACTTTTGGCGATGACGCAATCAAGGCAAGCTCAATTTTGGGTATCACGCTCACCAAGCGTGCCAATGGTTCGGCGTCGAGCGTAGAGTTGGCGGGATTTCCCCATCACGCCGTTGATGCCTATCTTCCAAAATTGGTAAGGGCAGGCGAGCGTGTAGCCATCTGCGAGCAGCTGGAGGACCCAAAGTTAGTCAAGGGTCTAGTCAAGCGTGGTGTTATTGAATTGGTCACCCCTGGCGTTGTGCTGGGCGACAACATCCTGCCAAATAAGGAGAACTCATTCCTGGCAGCCATATATTTCGGTGCCAAGCAGACGGGCATTGCATTTTTGGATATCTCGACGGGAGAGTTCCTGATGGCTCAGGGCGATGACCGCTACATCGACAAATTAATCGCATCGATGCAACCCAAGGAGATTCTCTATCAGCGAGGTATGGAAGACCGCTTTGATTCATCGTTTGGCGGCAAGCACTACACCTATCGCCTCGACGAATGGATCTTCTCGTCGGATTTGAATTACGATAAACTATGCAAGCAGTTTGGCACTCAATCGCTCAAAGGTTTTGGTGTCGAAACAATGAAGGAGGGTATCGCCGCAGCAGGTGCCATTCTCTACTATTTGGAATTTACCGAACATCGCGAAATATCTCACATCTCGTCAATTTCACGCATTGATCAGAGCGATTTTGTGTGGATTGACAAATTCTCAATCCGCAATCTGGAACTCTTTTCATCTTCATCACAAGATGCCAAGAGTGGTTTTGTCGATATAATAGACCGTACACTCACCTCAATGGGAGGTCGTCTGTTGAAGCGTTGGGTTGCAATGCCTCTTGTCAATGTAGAGCGTATTCGCCGCCGCCAAGATGTAGTTGAGAGCATTCTGTCGGATAGAGATTTTGCCGAGGCGCTGCGTGAGCAAATTGCATCAATTGGCGACTTGGAGCGTCTGTCGGCTCGCATTGCGGCTGGAAGAATTTTACCACGCGAGCTTGTGCAGTTGAAAAATTCACTCACCGCAACCGAGACGTTGAAGGCTCTGCTTCTTTCGACGGATGATAAAAACCTTCACGCCATAGCCGACACTATCGACCCTGTAACCGAGGTGCGTGATCGCCTGGCGCGCGAGATATATCCCGACCCCGCAAACAACCAGATTCAGAAGGGTGGAGTGATTGCCGATGGAGTGTCGGCCGAGCTCGATGACCTGCGTCGCATTGCTCTTCACGGCAAGGATGTGTTGATGCAAATCCAGCAGCGCGAGAGTGATCTCACGGGAATCCCATCACTCAAAATCAGCTACAACAACGTATTTGGCTACTACATCGAGGTCCGTAATACTCACAAGGAGAAGGTGCCCGAGAATTGGATTCGTAAGCAGACCCTAACAGCCGCCGAGCGATATATCACCGAGGAGTTAAAGGAGTACGAGGAGAAGATTCTCGGTGCACAGGAGCGCATTTTACAAATTGAGTTTGATATATATAACCGCATAGTGGCCGACATCACACGCCACCTCAGAACAATCCTCAGCGACGCTGTTGTGATTGCTCGTCTGGACTGCTTGCAGTCATTTGCCAAGATGGCTGGGGAGTGTCGTTATGTACGTCCTACGCTCGACGAAGGCAAGGTAATTGATATCCGCGCAGGACGTCACCCTGTGATTGAGCGATTGCTGGGAGTGGGCGAGCAGTACATCCCCAACGATGTGCTACTCAACGACAGTGACCAACAGATTATGATGATTACGGGACCCAATATGTCGGGTAAGTCGGCACTGTTGCGTCAAACAGCGCTCATCATCCTGATGGCTCAGATGGGTTCATTCGTACCAGCCGACAAGGCACACATTGGCATCGTAGATAAGATTTTCACCCGCGTGGGAGCGTCGGACAACATCTCTCAGGGCGAATCAACGTTTATGGTCGAGATGTTGGAGTCAGCAAGCATCCTCAATAACCTATCGGACCGCAGCCTTATACTGCTCGACGAGATTGGTCGTGGTACAAGCACCTACGATGGCATTTCGATTGCGTGGGCAATGGTAGAGTATATTCACAATTTCCCTACGGCACGTGCTAAGACTATGTTTGCTACCCACTATCACGAGCTCAACGATATGGAGCAGTTGTTTGAACGAATCAAGAACTACCACGTATCGGTGCGCGAGGTTGATAATACAATCGTATTCCTGCGTAAATTAGCCCGAGGCGGAACGGAGCACTCGTTTGGTATCCACGTCGCGCGTATGGCGGGTATGCCGACGTCCATCGTGAGTCGAGCGACCGAGATTCTGACAAACCTCGAATCAGTCTATGGCAACAACGAAATCAAGGAGAAGGAGTGCGAGGAGATTCCCGTTGCACCATCACGCCGTCGCAAACGTCAGCCCTCGGCTCGTCAGGTGGCAGATGTGGCTCAGCAGGGCAACATCCAACTTTCGATGTTCCAACTTGACGACCCCGTACTTATGCAGGTACGCGACCAAATCAAGGGATTGGATATCAACTCTTTGACTCCGCTTGAAGCGTTGAATAAGTTAAACGAAATAAAGAAAATTACAGGTTTGTAAAATGGGCTTATTGGAAATAATACTCATCGCCGTAGGCTTGGCAATGGATGCTTTCGCAGTATCAATAGGCAAGGGATTGTCGGTAAAATACGTCAGAAAACGCCATTTGCTCAGCGTAGGCTTGTGGTTTGGTGGATTCCAAGCCCTGATGCCCATCGTGGGTTATTTCCTGGGAATTAGCTTTGCATCACTGGTGCAAAATATTGACCATTGGATTGCATTTGTTCTGCTCGCCTTCATTGGCGTAAATATGATTCGTGAGGCATTGTCGGACAAGGATGAGTGTAGTTCCAATGATTGCGATTTCTCTTTTAGCAAGATGCTTCCGCTCGCCATCGCTACAAGCATCGACGCATTAGCTGTCGGCGTGTCGTTCGCATTCTTGCAGGTGAGTATATTTGGTTCAGCCGCAGCCATAGGAGTCATCACAATGCTACTCTCGATGATTGGACTGCGCTTGGGCAACATAGTCGGTTGCCGTTTCAAATCCAAAGCCGAGCTATTTGGCGGCTTGGTGCTGATAGCAATGGGAGGCAAGATTCTTATTGAGCACCTGATGGCATAACACCAACAAGACTATTTAATACAAACACACACAAACAGTTAGGGCTGTCGAGATTACTCTTGACAGCCCTAATTCATCTATCTTTCACCCTATGCATCGATATCTGCATAGCAAGCATTCTTTTCGATAAACTCACGACGTGGTGGAACATCGTCACCCATCAACATTGAAAAGATACGATCAGCCTCGGCTGCGTTCTCGATGCTCACCTGGCGCAAGATACGAGTCTCAGGATTCATTGTAGTATCCCACAACTGCTGGGCATTCATCTCACCCAAACCTTTGTATCGCTGGATATGTACGCCCTTGGTTCCCATCTGCTCAACAATCTCGTCACGCTCGGCCTCAGTCCAGCAGTAACGCTCGTTCTGACCCTTCTTTACGAGGTAGAGAGGTGGGGTAGCGATGTAGATATGACCATTCTCGATAAGTTCCTTCATCTTGCGGAAGAAGAACGTAAGCATCAATGTTGCAATGTGAGCACCATCGACATCGGCATCGGTCATAATGATAATCTTATCGTAGCGGAGCTTTTCGAGGTTCAACGCCTTGCTATCCTCGGCAGTACCGATCGACACACCCAAAGCGATAAACATATTCTTAATCTCCTCATTCTCCCACATACGATGCTCCAACGCCTTCTCTACGTTCAAAATCTTACCACGCAGCGGCATAATAGCCTGAAAATTACGGTCGCGACCCTGCTTTGCTGTACCACCCGCAGAATCTCCCTCGACGAAGAAAATCTCGGCGATAGAACGATCGCGGCTCGAACAATCGGCCAACTTACCTGGCAAACCTGCACCTGACAATGGAGTCTTACGCTGAACAGCCTCACGAGCATTACGAGCAGCGTGACGAGCCGTAGCTGCCAAAATTACTTTCTGAACGATGGCCTTGGCATCCTTTGGATGCTCTTCGAGATAGAGCGCCAAAGCAGCAGCAACAGCACCATTCACAGCACCTGCAACCTCGTCGTTACCGAGCTTGGTCTTGGTCTGACCCTCAAACTGAGGTTCAGCTACCTTTACCGATACAACGGCTGTCAAACCCTCGCGGAAATCGTCACCCGAAATCTCGAACTTAATCTTCGACAACATACCCGACTCATCGGCGTACTTCTTCAACGTACGAGTCAAAGCAGTACGAAAACCTGTAAGGTGGGTACCTCCCTCAATGGTGTTGATGTTGTTTACATAAGAGTGAACGTTCTCTGAGAATGAGTTGTTATACTGCATAGCAACCTCCACAGGCACGCCATTCTTCTCAGTGTCGATATAGATAATGTTCTCGATAATAGTCTCGCCGCGTGTTGTGTCGAGGTACTGAACAAACTCCTTCAAACCCTCCTTAGAGTAGAAGTGCTCGCTCAAATATTCGCCACTCTCTTCATCCTTCTGACGCTTGTCAGTAAGTGTAAGGTGGATACCCTTATTCAAGAATGCCAACTCGCGCAAACGGTTAGCCAAAATCTCGTACTTATATACTGTTGTATGGGTAAAGATTGATGGGTCTGGCTTGAATGTTACCGATGTACCACGGTCATCACAATCGCCCAAAACCTCGACCTGAGAAGTTGGGGCACCCTTGCTGTAAGACTGCTTGTAAATCTTACCGCCACGGTGAATCTCAGCAATCAAAAGCGTAGAGAGTGCATTCACACACGATACACCCACACCGTGAAGACCGCCCGACACCTTGTAGCTTCCCTTGTCGAACTTACCGCCGGCGTGAAGTACTGTCAATACAACCTCCAATGCAGATTTACCCTCTTTTTCGTGAAAATCGGTAGGAATACCACGACCATTATCTTTGACGGTGATAGAGTTATCCTCGTTGATGGTTACCTCGATATTGTCGCAATAGCCAGCCAACGCCTCGTCGATAGAGTTATCGACAACCTCATAAACCAAATGGTGAAGACCCTTCTCGCCGATGTCACCAATGTACATCGCTGGACGCTTACGCACAGCCTCCAAGCCTTCGAGGACCTGAATATTGGACGCCGAATATTCCTCTTCGTTTTTCTTGATAATTTCCTGTTCAGTGCTCATTATTTCGTATTTGTCATTTCCAGTAATAAAACGTACAAAAATAGGCTTTTTTATTGATGTTTGCAAATTGCAGAGCCTAAAAATTTTTGCTTTTTACTATGTAAAACTCTTCTCGATATCAATTTCGGCTATACTTCCCTTGGCAAACATAATCGTGCGGGCAGGATACTGCTCAATGAGTGCCGTATTGTGAGTGGACATAATCACAGCACACCCCTTTGAGGAAATCTCACAAAACAGTTTCATAATCTCATCAGCCGACACTGGATCAAGGTTACCCGTTGGCTCATCGGCCAATAGTAGGCGAGGTGCATTTAGCAAAGCTCGCGCAATCACCAAGCGTTGTTGCTCGCCACCCGATAACTCGTGAGGCATCTTATAGGCCTTATTATCGAGTCTTACAAGCGTCAGCACCTCATCAATTCGACGACGTATATCCTCCTCGCGCTTCCAGCCCGTAGCCTTCATCACATCGTAGAGGTTGTAGAACACATTACGATCATCAAGCAGCTGGTAATCCTGGAACACAATACCCATCTTGCGACGCAAATAGGGTATATCCCCACGGCGGAGTTTACGCAAATCCACACCAACGACACGTCCCTCTCCTTCAAGCAGTTGCACCTCGGCATATAAAGTTTTAAGCAAGGTACTCTTGCCGCTGCCTACACGACCGATGAAATAGACCATTTCACCCGCTTCGACACGCAGATTAACATCAGAAAGCACCAACTCATCCTCCGACTTGGGAGCTCTCGAATCGCCATCGGTATGATAAATTGACACGCCTTTCAGCTCGACAACACAGCTATTCTTTTCCATACATTTGTTTGATTTCTACAACTTACAAATGTAGGTATTTTCATCAAATAATACAACGCGTAGCCAAAAAAATAGATTAACCATATTGCTAAAAGCTCAAACATTGATCTCTAAACAGAGCCCATATCCACCAAACGAAGCGACCCTGAAAGCTAATAAACTTTCAAGGTCGCATCGTTAAATATTATGTAGATTCCTCGCAGAATCTCACTTACTCAAAGCAAATTAATCTATATATTTCGCCTTACCGAGGTTGAAACCAATACCCATATATAGGTTAAAAGATTTCACATTATATGGAATCGACAACTCCTTGTATTTCACCATCTTCAATGGGAGATAATCGGCACCCACAAAGAAGTTGAAACCAGTTGGATGAAGATTCAAAGCCAAACCAAAAACGCCAATTCTATTGCGGTTGAGCAACGTGTGGCTCACCGTAGCCGAGAACCAATCTGATGGACGGAAGTTTACAGAAGCGGTCAGTTCTGTAATGGCAGCCGTATGACCAAACTCTGTGTGCGACAACAGACCAAAGCCAATACGATCCTCCAAGACATTGTACTCACCACCCAAATTAAGCGCGCAATTCAGGCGTGTGGCATATCCACCTTTACCCGCATTCTTCATATATACATCGGCGTCACCATCGCTATCCACCTCGTTTGCATCAAGATCCATACCTTTAAATAGGTAGTCAGCATAGGCCTCAGCCTCAATATGGCTCTTTTCCGACCACTTGATGAAACCTAAATCGACAAGGGCCGCCGACACACGCAAATGTTCATCCAAAAGAGTCATCTCGGCACCCAAGTCGATGGCTGCACCAAAATTCTTGAAATTACCCAGAATTGAGCTCATATCCGTACAGATGACATCATCCGAGAATTTATCACCCGCAACAACCTCAGATGGATCAAAAATAAGACCACTGGCACGAATTGAGCCTCTAAGATGGCCCTCGACTTTATCCGATGTGATATCGACATACATCTGATCAATCTCCGACGAAGCATTTATCAAACCAGCGAGAATCTTCAACTTAGCACCAGCCGTAAGCGTACCGAAACTCAAATCCACAATCTTACGAGTGTGACCAAGATAAATCTCAGCATAGGATGTACTGCTAAATGAGGTGTTATCGAGATTATAATAACCGTTACCCAGGCTCTTCATCACCTTGAAGATATCTTTCGATACGGCCAACTCGTTGTTTGAGCGCAAATTGACACCAAAATTCCAGAACGAACTCTCGGTATGGAAACCTACACCCAGGATATTTGTATTCAGATTCGCAGCAAATTTACCCGTATTAGGCAAACGGCGAAGAAACTCCTTCGATGTAACCGACCCGTGAAGTGCTGTCACAACCTCACTACCATTCTTAAAGAAGAAGTTATTTACCGAAAGGAAGTTATTATCTATCTCGGCGCCTACACCACTCATAAACGGCAACGCCACATAACCGCGCGTTGGAGCGAGGGCAGGGTTGAACTCATTGCGGAAATATGAGCCCTGCATAAAGTATGACGAATTAATCTGCGCCGAAGCCCTTACCGCAACAATTGACGCTACGACACACAACGTAAAATATATAAATCTTTTCATAATCTGTCTGTGTTATAGTTTACAGGCCCATATCATCCAAATCAGCCTTAATCTTACCATTGACCTCCAACTTAATTTTAAGTGTGATGTACTGCTCAGCATTGAGCGCGCAGCTTCCCTCTGCCGAGCGCTTAGCTTTGAGCGACATACGCATAGCATCCACACTGGCAAGCTGACTGACATTACCACTCTGACCAAGGTTAAGACCCAGACGCAGGGTAGAGCTCTTCTCGGTCTTACCATCAGCCGAGCCCTTAATCGTATTATATCCCTTAGGAATATCCAGCGACACAGCCGTAGGGTTACCCTGAGCATCGAGCAACTCGGCATCAAAAGCAAAGTCGAGAGGAATGGTATTTCCCACCTCTGCCACAAGAGTCACACCCTTAATGGAAATATTCATATCAGCCACCTCCTCGAAGGTATCAGCAAGACCATCTGACGTATGCTCGATAGCGATATCCATCTTGTCGTTAAATGCAAGAGGTATGTTCACGTTGTAGTCATACTTAACTGAGTAATTATCTGTAACAAAAATGGAATAAGTGGTATTCTCGTCGGTTGTAAACGAAACATCCAACACCACCTCGTCGGGAATATTTCCCGCCAAAAGTTTTGTCACATCACAAGCCACAAACGAGTATTTAGCATCGGCATAATCTCCACGCAACGACTCGTCTGCAAGCACGAGGGTAGTGACACTATTTTGGAGTGCACCATCTACCACCTGTGCAGCCTTAATCACCACATCCTTGATAATTACCTTGTTCTCGTGGTTAAGCTCACCACCACACACAGGAGTGAGCGCCGCCGCCACCTTGGCATCAATGGTTAGCGGATTCTCGACATTGATTGTGATAATTGGCAACACACCAGCATCGGCAATCGAGAGCTCAACCTCCTCATCCAGGCCACCCATCGTGATGGTTGTAGTTTCGTCGTATTGATAAGCAATCTTACCCTCCACCAAAACTAATTCAAGCGTCGAGGCATCAATACCTGCCGAGAACTCAATTTCGTTATTACTCAAAATATCAGAGAGCCTTACCTCGGTTCCCTTTTCGATGTAAGCAGCTATTTCAGGAGTAAAGTCCAAGTCTACAGAGCCATTCTTTGGCACCAAACCACTGCTACCAAAATCCAGGGCATCCAAATTGAGTCGAATCTTGCGACGCAAATCGCTCAGCGTAGCACGCAAAGTATGTGTTGCAGCATCGTAACCACCCTGCTTGTTATCTCGAAGCGACAAATAGTTTGGCAACGTAGCCTCGATGATGATATGCTCGGCAGTAGCATCCTTCAACCAATCAAGACCCTCTACCATAATCTGCAATGGCGAGTTATTCGAAAAAGCCACCTTCTTGACACTCTTCACCTCCTTGGGCAAATTATCAATCGAGATAGGAGAAGAATCATCAGCCATCGCTCCGCGCTCCAAAAGCACCACTTCGTTCAAAACAATATCGGCATCTTGATATTGAAGCGTAGCATCCAACTGCAACTCAGGCAAATTCTCCAATCTCAAAGTATTTGCGCGCGTTGTAAGGTCAAACGATACATTGTAGCCCAATTCGATAGGAAGCGACAATACGCCATTGGTAATGGTTGATGAATTAGCGATGCTGGCAACATAGACCGTAAACTTAACCTCATTCGCACCCGATGCAAACTTATACCCATCAGCAATTTGATAGGTAACCACACCGCCCTGATTACTTACAACCTTCAACGCCTTACCATCTTTGCCGTAGATCTCGTAACCATCATTTAGAATCAACTCCAAATTAATATTACCACCACCATTAATGGTTGCCAAATCTTTCAGTTGCAGTGACACATCAATACGCGCGCCCTTCTCGCCACTCTTTTGAGGTTGGAGATAAATGCGCTTAATGGCAGAGAGATATTCTGGCACAGAGTATCGCAACACCTCACTAATCGAGCCCGACTTCTCTGCCGTAATAGTATAGCCCGCAGGGATTGGAACCGTAACACCCTCAGCGATAGTGGTAGTGTAGCTCGCAGTTGATGCGATTGAGGATAAGCCACGAATATCCAGCTGACCAAAATTTGGAGTAAGGCCGAATGACTCATTAATAGAGCAAGCACTTCCCGTCAACTCAAACTGTGGATACTCAGCACTGAATGTAGCTACCGTCTTTTCGATTTCGATGGTTGTCTCAATGCCATCGATGGAAATCTCATCACCCTCACCGTCGAAAAAGAGCGAATAGTTACCATTCTCATCTACTCTAAGACCTTCAAGATCTTCGGGCTTAACAAAATCGCCCAACTTTTGTTTTTCCAGGTACCCTAATGGCAACACGGTCACATCACCACCTATAGCCACCTCTGTTGAAACTTTGTCAAGTCGGAAACCCTCATCAACACAAGCCGTAGCGGCCAACACACCCATCGCCGCCACCAAATAGTGTAATCTCATATCTGTTTAATTGTTTTATTTTTCGATTTACTTTGTAAAGTTACACAAAATTTCGCAATTACAACACATTAGGTCTTATTTTCAGCAAGTCAAAGGCAATGAAAATAACACATAAATTAGGAATAACCTTACAGCAACCATAAAAAATCCTCCCCTACAACAAGGGGAGGATTTAGGAGGGGTGATCGAATACGACTTTTTGATGGCGAAATCTATGATTTCGAAAGTCATTCTTCGTCAAGATCCCAGCAAAAAGTGGAGGCGGCGGGAGTCGAACCCGCGTCCAAACCTGGAACCCAAAAGCTTTCTACACGTTTATTCTGCGATTAATCCTCTTGCGCAGGATGGCCACAGACAGCCTAACCTTTTGCCGCAGTCTCTAAAATTTCGCACGCTAACCGAGACACATAACGCGCTATCCCATAAAAGATGATACCCCATATGAACAGCAATTAAAGGGCGCAATCGCCATTCGGGATACTCGTCTACAAACCTCCTTGGGCTCGCGGATTAAGCCAATTTTCCTTGAAAATTAGGCAGCGAGTGCATAGCTATTATTGCCATTTGTAGTTTGAGTGTTGATATTTACGAGCCACCACACAATGCTCGACGTGCTTACAATCAAACTCTACAAGCTGTCAAAACCGGTCGCCCCCGTTTGACGTGTGCAAAGATATACAATAATTCAAAATTTAGAATTCAAAATTCAAAATTATTTCACCTCCCGTCGCAAAAAGAGTGCAAATACCTTTGCGCTTTGTGGTTAAAACTAACAAAATAAAACACAACAACCCGTACTGGCCTTGCAGGCAAAATCAAGCAAAGAACCCAAAATCTCACTTTTTTATATTAAAATCACATTAAATAGGAATAGCGTTGGCAATTTTAAGATAACTTTGTAGCAAAATCAACCTTTCACTATGATAGGAATCGTTATAATATTGGCCTGCTGGGTTGTGGGAAATCTACTCTCAATGCTCATCGGAGGTTATGTATCGGGCAACATCATCGGAATGTTGCTTCTCTACGCGGCACTACATTTCAAAGTTGTCAAGGCCGAAAAGGTGGCACCGACAGCAAAATTTCTACTCGGAACAATGGCTTTATTTTTCGTACCTTACGGCGTGGGATTGATGGAGTCCTACGAGGTGTTGGCGCAAAATTGGGTGGCGGTAACAGTGGCCGCTGCGATGAGCACGCTATTGGTTATGGCAGTTGTAGCATTAGTTTATATAAAATTGCGTAAATAATGATATTTCAAGAGTTTATATCTTCACAAACAACATTGCTTGCCACGACCATCATAATCTATTCGGCAGGTACAGCACTCTATCGCCGCGTGCGTATGGCGCTGCTTCATCCTGTGCTTCTGACATTCCTTGCGATGATAGTTTTTTTAACGGTTTTCAATATCCCATACACCTCCTACCGAGAGGCTACATCGCTTCTCGATTTTTGCCTCGGAATGTCAGTTGTAGCGCTGGGTTACTTGTTGTATGAGCAGGAGGAGAGGATGAAGGGGCAACTAACCGCGATACTCACATCCATCGGCGTCGGCTCGGTGGTTGGAATACTTAGTGTAGTATATATCGCAAGATGGCTTGGTGCGGGCGAGGTTATTGAAAACTCAATTGCAATGAAATCGGTCACTGCTCCCATCGCCATAGGCATTAGCCAGCGAGTGGGCGGCGATGTATCAATCACTTCGGTTGTAGTGTTCCTGACGGGTATTTTTGGAGCAGTAGTTGGTATTAGATTCCTCAGACTGTTACGCATCAAAGATGCTTCGGCCACAGGTTTGGCAATGGGCTCGGCAGCCCACGGAGTAGGCACAGCGCGCGCCATCGAGGAGGGCGCAACCGAAGGAGCACTAAGCGGTTTGGCTATGGCGTTGATGGGCGTAGCAACGGCTATTTTAACACCTATAATTCAGCGATTTCTCTTTTAATGCAACGACTTTTAACCACATTTGAGGCAAAAATGGCTATTTTCCCCACAAAAAGGACAAAATTTAACACAAAGAGTTTTTAAATTTATTTAATAATATTACCTTTGCACCCTGTTAGGTAAATTTTATTTAGGTTAATTTCAATTATCTATGGACTGGTTATATTCCCTATTCGTAGGCGAGGGTATAGCACACACAATGCTGGTACTCTCATTGGTAATCACACTCGGCGTATTGCTCAGCCGCATTAAGATTAAGGGCATCTCGCTTGGTGTGACGTGGATTCTTTTTGTAGGTATCGCCGCAGGTCACTTTGGTATGACTGTGGATCACGACACCCTCCATTTCATCAAGGAGTTTGGTCTTATTCTCTTTGTGTTCTCTATTGGTTTGCAGGTTGGTCCTGGCTTCTTCTCTTCATTTAAGGAGGGCGGAATCAAGATGGTAGGATGCGCTGTTGCTGTCGTGGCTTTGGGTGCACTAACAACCTACATTATACATTTAGTTACTGGAACACCAATCCCAACAATGGTGGGTATTATGTCGGGTGCAGTGACCAACACACCTGGTTTGGGTGCTGCCCAGCAGGCTTATTTCGATTCGACAGGCATCTCTGATCCCAGCATCGCATTGGGTTATGCAGTAGCATATCCATTGGGTGTAGTAGGTATCATTATGTCAATCATCGCAGTTCGTTTCATCACTCGCGTCAATTTTTCGGAGGAGAACAAAGCATTGGAGGCTATGCACAACGACCATTCAAACGTGGAGCGTCATTCGGTTGTGTTTACGAATGGTGCTTTAGAGGGTCAGACAATCGCACACCTTCGCGAGCTCATCAATCGTTCGTTTGTCATCTCGCGTATTATGCACGCCGATGGCTCAATCACCATCGCCGACGGAACAAGCAAGCTCCTCATTGGCGAGAAGTTGCGCGTGGTTTGCTCACCAGATGACTGCGAGGCTGTAATCGCATTCTTGGGTCAGCCCATCGAGATGACAAAGGAGGAATGGGGTACTGGCGCCGAGTCACCAACTCAGCTCGTATCGCGCCGTATTGTCATCACCAAGACATCAATCAACGGAAAGAAACTCTCAGACTTGCGTCTGCGTACGAAGTACAACATCAACATTACCCGCATCAACCGTGCAGGTATCGACCTCGTTCCTTACCAGGGTATGGAGTTGCAGATTGGTGACCGCGTGATGGTGGTAGGTCAGGAGAAGGCCATCGAGCAGGTTGCTGACGTACTTGGTAACTCAATGAAGAAACTCAACGAGCCTCAGCTCTTGACCATCTTCTTTGGTATCGCTCTCGGTGTGTTGTTTGGTTCTGTACCTTTGATGAACATCCCTCAGCCTGTGAAGCTCGGTTTGGCGGGTGGTCCACTCATCATCGCTTTGTTGATTGGCCGCTTTGGTCCTCACTTCCACTTGGTGACTTACACCACAATGAGTGCCAACCTTATGCTCCGCGAGGTAGGTTTGGCAATGTTCCTCGCTGGTGTGGGAATCGGTGCTGGCGATGGTTTTATCGAAGCAATCGTTGGCGGAGGTTACCGCTGGATTGGTTATGGTGTCATCATCACAGTGCTTCCATTGCTTATCGTAGGTCTGTTCGCTCGCTTGAAACTCAAAATGAACTACTACACATTGATGGGTCTTATGGCGGGTAGTGTTACCGATCCACCAGCTCTGGGCTATGCCAACGCCACAGCCGGTAACGATATGCCAGCCGTAGGTTATGCGACGGTTTATCCCGTGGTAATGTTCCTGAGAGTTCTCACAGCGCAGTTGCTCATTTTGATGGCTGCCTAATCAGATAAGAAAAGGTGTCGAAACAAACTCGACACCTTTTTTATTTTTTATCAACCTTACGATAGGGACACTGCGAATCATCGCACGATGAGCATTTGGAATACCACCTCGCTACAACAACACGCACCAACGCCCTGATGAGCCACGCAACCACTGCCACCAGAATAAAACCTACCGCTATATTTTGCCAATTGAGTATCATTGAGTGCAAATATAACTATTTTTTCCGATTCTCCAACCCCTGCCAGCCTTCACCCAGAGCCATCACAAGTTCGGCATAGTTGATATATTGCTGAGCAATGAGCGAAACAAGGGTCATCTGCGAGACATACCACGTTTGCTCAGTGGAGATGACATCCAGATAATCTTCGAAACCACCCTCATACATCGCTTTAACAAGCGAAGCAATACGCTTATTCGAGGCCACATACTCGCTATAACGCGCAACTTGACTATTGAAGGTCGATATCGCCACGAGTGCCGACTCTACCTCTTGGAGCGAAGATAACACCGTCTGCTCATACTCCTTCACCGCCTCCTCATATTGAACACGGGCCATCTGCTCACCTCGCTTCAATCGTCCGAAAGCAACGATGGGCTGAGAGAGTTCGGCTGCCGCACTCCACCCCCAATAACCATCGGCAAAAATCTGACGCGCAGCCATACTCATCAAACCTCCACTACCGGTGAGCGACACCGTTGGGAAACGGTTGCTTCGAGCAACACCCACTTTGGCCGCCGCCATCTGCAAATTGTAATAGCTCTCCATTACGTCAGGTCGCCGAGTGAGCAGATCGGATGGTACACCGACATCAATCATCGACGGCAAATCATCAGCCACAAGTTGCCCCGACACACCCATCTCACGTCGCGGAGCCTCGCCCAAAAGAGTCGAGAGCGCCATCTCGCCCTGCGCCACCGAACGCTCATACTTGGCCACGTCGGCCTCGGCCTCAAAGACCAGACTGCGCGCCTGCTCCAAGTCAAGCCCTGTGGAGAATCCGCGACTCACCTTTTGCTCAATCAGCGCGACCTGCTGCTCTCTAAGCCCAAGCGAGAGTCGAGCAATATCGAGATTTTGAGCCGCTTCACGCAGTATAAAATAAGACGTCACAACCTCTTTGCTAAGCGATAACAACACGCCACGATAGGCCCACCTCGAAGCCAAAATATTGGCTTGCGCCTCGCGGGTGGTGTGGCGCAATGCACCAAAGAGCGATACATTCCACGACACGGTGGGTTGCAATGCAAAATTATACTCGTTGCGTTCCTTGGCGACGCTCTCGCCATCTGTTTTCAACACACCCATTAGTGAGGGTAGATATTGTGAGCGAGCCTCGGATAATGAGTAGCGGGCAACCTCCACACGCGAAGCTGCCACAGCCAAATCGCGATTGTGTTCCAGAGCATAATTTACCAGAGAATCAAGTACCGAATCGCCATACATAAGCCACCATCGGCTCTGCAACTCTTCGCCTTCATCAACCACCGCATCGCGGTAGAGATACTCATCGGGGAGTTCCACATCGGGAGAGCCCAATTTCGTAGCACAGCCACTGAGTGACACCACCCCCAGTACCAAAGCTACCACCTGCACACCCGTATAACGAGTAAAACGGCCCCATTTTGCCACCAAATAGAAGGTGGCGGGGTAGAGAAATATACCCAAAAGCGTAGCTAGCAACATACCTCCCACCAGAGCAACTCCCATAATATTACGCGCCACAGAGTAAACACCCGAAGCAAATACCATAGGCATCACACCCAGCACAAAGGCAAATGCGGTCATCAGGATTGGTCTCACACGCTCCTTGGCAGCCACCATTGCAGCTTGGGCAAGCGAGATGGAGGGCGAGGAGCGATAGGTGGTGTCGGCATACTCGACAACCAAAATAGCATTCTTAGCAGCCAAGCCGATGAGCATAACCAACGAAATTTGGAAATAGACATTATTTACATATATGGCATTAGCAAAATGTGACAAAAGCATCGCTACCAACGCCCCGACAACGGCTATCGGCACACTCATCATTATGGCAAAGGGTAAGCCCCAACTATTATACAACGCAGCCAAGGCCAAAAAGACAAAGATCAGAGCCAAAGCATAGACCCACACCTCGCCCTTTGAAGCATTGGCCTCCTGGTAAGATATTCCACTCCACGCATAACCCACATCGTTGGGCAGGACATCCTTCGCCACCTTGTCAATAAGTTTCATCACATCACCCGTCGAAGCCCTCTTTCCAGGGGTGATGGTCAAGGCGATGGACTCATAGAGATTGAACTGTGTGATATACTCCACACCAACCGTATCCTTCACATCGACAAACGCCGACAGAGGAACGCTCTCGCCCGAAGAATTGCTCACAAAATAGCTATTGAGCGAGTTTTCATCCCGTCGCCTATCCGACAAGGCCTGGACATATATCTGATAGAGTTTCCCAAAGCGGTTGAAATTACCTGTATAACTACCGCCAAGATATGTCGAAAGAGCAGAATACACGCTCTTCAAATCCACACCTTCACTCATCGCCTGAGCACGTCTTATATTGATTCTGCGTTGAGGTATATCGGCACTGAATTGGGTTGTCACCGAGGCTATAGCGCTCTGACGACGCAACGAGTCGGCAAATTGGGAGCAGCACTGGGAAAGATAGGCTGTTCCTTGACCTCCAAGATCCTGCACCTGTAAAGTGATACCCGACGTGGTACCCAAGCCAGGAATCGAGGGCGGGATAAAGGCGTAACACTCAGCCTCGGGGACAGCCACATATGGCTCCTCGGTCAGTTGGGAGGCAATCTCGGAGGAGGAGAGTTTTCGCTCGGAAAAATCCTTCAACACCACAAAGATGATTCCGCTTGACGTAGAACTAATGCCAGCCATCATATTAAAGCCTGCAGCCAGCGAAGCATACTCCACATCATCGCGCGAAGAGATAATCTGCTCGGCGTGCTGCATCGCAGCAAGTGTAGTGGGCAGAGCGCTCGCTTCGGGGGTTGAGACCATCACCATCAGATAACCCTCATCCTCATCAGGCAAAAATCCCGATGGCAGAAATCGCCACACGACAACCAGCACAACAAGTGTCGAGGCGACAAAAATTGCTGTGCGCGCAGCGTGACGAATCAACGTCGAGGTGAAACTATCGTAACGCTTAATCAACGAATCAAAATAGCGATTAAACCAGGCGAAAAATCCTCTCTCGGCACGTTTGTGAGGCCTGAGCAGCATTGCCGCCAATGCAGGTGATAGAGTCAAGGCATTGAAGGCCGAAAAAACTACCGCCACAGCAATAGTGATGGCAAATTGACGAAACAAAAGGCCTGTGATGCCTCCCGTAAACGACACAGGCACAAACACCGCCAGCAGCACGACGGTGGTGGCCACGATAGGGGAGGCGACCTTACGCATAGCCTCGATGGTGGCATCAACAGAATTCAGTCCGCGCTCAATGCCTACCTGAACAGCCTCGACCACCACGATAGCATCATCCACAACCAAGCCTATGGCCAACACAAGTCCCAGCAACGAGATGACATTCAACGAGAAACCGAGCAAAGGAAAGACCATAAACGCACCTATCAACGACACAGGGATAGCCACAAGCGGGATTAGCGTTGCGCGCCAATCCTGCAAAAAGACATAGATGATAACTATCACCAACAGCAAAGCCAATAGCAGCGTTTTTATAATATCCCTCACGCCATCTTCAATACTCTGCGTAGCATCCACCACAGAGTGAATCTCCACACCATCGGGGAAACGGCTCTTGATACCTTCAACCACAGCCTTCACCTCGCGTCCTACCTCGACTGCATTACTGCCAGGTGCCTGGTAGATGACAATCATCGCCGATGGGTTGTGACCAAACAATGATCTCACGTTATATACCTCGCTGCCCAACTCAACATCAGCCACATCGCTCAGTCGCACCTGGTTACCACTCTCATCGAGCGAGATGATAATTTCAGAAAATTCCTTTACACTGGAGAGTTGTGGCGGCAGAGTCACGGTATAGGTATATATCTCTTCATCAGCCGATGGCTCTGCACCGAACTTACCCGCTGGATAGATGGCGCTCTGGACCTTTATTGCCTCGACAACCTGATCCAACCCCAGACCATAATAATGGAGTCTGTCGGGCTTTATCCATATACGCATAGCATATTCTCCCGCACCCATAATCGACACCTTGCCCACACCGTTTATTTTGGCCAGGCTATTCTCGATATTGATTGAGGCGTAGTTAGACAAAAATTCATCATCATAACGACCATCGCTCGATAGGGCATAGACCATCAAAAATCCCGTATCACTCTTGCGCGTCACCACACCTTGCTGCACCACGCTTTGGGGCAGCTGAGCAGTCACAGCCGCCACATTATTTTGAGTAAAGATGGCATCCATATCGGGCGAGGAGCCAATATCAAATGTGACCTGCATATTCATCGAGCCATCGTTAGCGCTCGTGGTCTGCATATAGAGCATATCGCTCACGCCAATCACACCCTGGGCCAGAGGTGTCGCCACAGAGTTGTTCACGGTCTGAGCATCGGCTCCTCCATAGCTGGCCGACACCTGCACCACGGGCGGTGTGATGTCGGGATATTGCTCTATGGAAAGATTGAAAAGAGCCACTACACCCATTAATGTTATGGCTATCGTCAGTGCGATAGCAAACACTGGTCGTCGGATAAAAAATTCACTCATAATTCTCTGTTTTATTTCCCCGTGGTTACTCCTTCTCGCGCTCCACAATCTTTGCTATCACCTTTTCGCCATCACGCAGTTTCATTCCGCCCGTCAATGCCACTACCTCGCCTGCCATAAGACCCTGACTAACAACCCACCATTCGCCCAATTGTCGACCCAGCTCCACACGTCGATAATTCACAGTAGAATCGCCACCAATCACCCACACTGAATTGACTCCCTGGATACTTTCGACAGCCTGCGAACGCACCAATACGCAATACTGTTTTTCGCCCATCGCAGTTTGCAGACGGGCATACTCTCCGACTTTGAGTCTATATGCTGGATTGGGGAAATCGACAACGAGCGTTATAGTACCCGAAGTTGGCGAGATATTCTGGCGCGTATAGTCATATTCGCCCTCAAATTCATATTGGCTACCGTCGTCTAGATAGAGTTTAATGTCAGATAATAACCCACGATTATCATACGCCGCCTGGTCGCGTTTGACGTGTTGCAGATAGAGCGATGTAGGTATAGAAATCTCGGCCCTAAGCCTATCCATATTAGATATTATAGTGAGGGTTGAATATTGAGTTCCAGCCCCCACATAATCTCCCGGATGGGCGGTCGTGTAGGCCACAATGCCGTCAATAGGAGAGTAGATGCGGGTATAACCAATCTGCAACTCTGCATTTGCAACCTGCTCGCGAGCAATACGCACCTGCTGACGGGCCGACGAGTAGGTAGCCTCATAATCATCCATCTGTGCGCGACTTATGGCGCTAATCTGAGCAAGTGGCGCAGCACGTTCATAGTTATTTCTTGCCTCTACCTCTTGGGCCTGAGCCGCCACCAACTTGGCTTGCGCCTCGCGTAGCGATGTGGTGAGCAATTCAGCATCGAGCACAAAGAGCAAATCGCCACGCTTAACAGGCATTCCCGCCCTCACATTTGATTTTATGATATAACCACTGACACGAGGTTGGATGACCACCTCATAACCGCTTTGCAAGTGGGTCACAAACTCATAGCGCATCACCACCGAATCCGCAACAACCCGCGCTGCCTGGACTTCGAGTGGAGGCATAGCTTTTTTCACATCTTGACGCTTACAACCTGCCATCACCAAAATGATGAGACACAAAAATATAGACACTCTCTGTTGCATACCAAACGATTTGATTTATAAAATGTTCAGTCAAAAAATATGCCACCGGGGTGCAAAATCGCTTACAAGGGGCTGTCAGGCAGGTTTTTTATCGATTTTTTGCATTGAAATTGTTTTGGTTATTATAAAAATTCATATATTTGCACTATTGCAAACCATTAAAATAACAATTATGAAGAATTTAGTTGATAAGATTAATGAGCAGACCGCTATTTTCAAGGAGAATGCAGAGGCTCAGGTAGAGAAGAATAACAAGGCTGCGGGTACACGCGCTCGTAAGGCTGCTTTGGAGCTCACAAAGCTCTTGAAGGAGTTCCGCAAGGTATCTGTCGAGGAGGCTAAGAAGTAATCAACTCCCTATTTTTAAAAAGAGGTTGTTTGACTTTCGGGTTAAACAACCTCTTTTTTTGCACACTCATATATGTCGCAAATCATAATTCTATGCCGTGAGTAGAAAAAAGCGCCTGCTCGTGCTCGTCAATTCCAATCTCGGAATCGAGCCTCACTGAACAGTTGTGATCGTTGAGATAGTATCGCGTAGAGCTGAAATCAAAATACCGATTAACGAGCGAGGCCCCATAATCTACATAGGGAGATGAGATGGAAGCTATTTCGGCCATTGTATGAAATACCGAGTAGGTGGTGGCAGGCGCCATCGAGTTGCGTTTGGCAGAGTAAATCCTCGCAGGGAATAGAGTCTTATAATGCTCCGAGAACCACGCAAGCGATGCCACGTGCAACTGATTGTAGGTCACAGTGGGTGAGGAATGCAGAAAACCTCGTCTACTACTATCAAACAGATCCTCGCCGTGGTCGGCGCAATAGAGCATCGCAGATGCAACACCCTCCATACCGCCGAGAAACGCAATTATCTCATTTAGAAAATAGTCGGTATACATAATCGAATTATCATAGGCGTTACGTATCATCTCCGCATTACTACTCTTAATCACCACATCATCGTCGGGCAGAAAGTGCGCAAACTCACGAGGATAGCGTTGATGATAGCTAAAATGCGACCCATAACTATGCAGAATAAACAATATTTTGGGCGACTGATCCTGCTGCAAAGTCTGGCGCAGGAGTTCACATAATTGCATATCAAGGCAGGGGGAGGGAGCATATATCACACGCTGAGCCCCGCACGCCAGATTATCAATCATCGCACCCTGAGGCGATTGGGTGGAGATGAAATATGTCATAAATCCCGCCTCATTAAAGAGCTTCGGGAGCCCCTTACGACGATAAAGTTCGTCGTGTTGCGAAGGATGCACCGACGAAAGAATCATCGGCACGCTTTTGTGGGTAGTGTTACTCAATGTCAGCACATTACCAAACGGTATCACATCATCACGTTGCGAGAGCTCAGGATTGGTGGCACGATGGTAGCCAAACAACTGCCACGATGCCGCCCTGGATGCTTCGCCGATGATGAGCACATAAACCTCACGGCACTCTAAGACATCGGTCCGCAGCGCTCGATAATTAAACCCAAAGGAGGACTCTTCGTAGTGCTTTATTTTGTAGGTTTCTGAAATAGCCAGGCCGAAATTGTACGCTACATTTATTGGAAAAATTTCATCTCTTAAAACGCGCCTCGCTTGGAATCTACAACAGAGCCCCAGAATCAGACAACCCGTCATAAAAACGGCTCCACCCGAGAGCATCATTCTCCGCCGAAACCTTCTGTCGAGCAATCGTCCTTGGCAAAGATGCGCAACTGCGAGGCTTAATATCACAAGATAAATCAACCCAACAAACACCACGGCGGGATAGATATTTACCAACAGTTCTCCCGCCTCTCCGACATTGGTCGTGAGTAAGTTGAGAAACATATCAGTTGCCACCACCGAACGCCCAAACAGATAGGAGATAATGATTTGAAATGCGCTTAAAAATATCAATGGCAAACCCAGCCACACCATAACTCCTGACCGCTGAGCCAGCGCCACAAACATCGAATAGAAGCCAAGGGGAATCAAACAACCAACCAACGATATCCAAAACGGATTTCGCTCGGTAAAGAGCAGAATCACAACAGGCAACATTAACGAAAATAGAAATAGTAGGCTCAGGTGCGATGGCCCGATTTTCAGGATTAAACTTTTCATCTTAAAAGGCTTCATTTACACTAATTATCAAGCCGTTGCTATTACGACCAAAACCATAATCGGCCCTTAATAAAACACCTTCACCAACACGCAACCTTAGTCCTATACCATAACTCGGCAGAATAGAATCAATATCCACCTTATCCAACGAAGAAACCACTGACCCTGCGCCCACCCACGCGACACCACTCAGGGCACGATATATCTTTTGACGTAGCTCCACCTGAGTAGCAACCAGAGTGCTATCAACATAGCGGCCATAATAGTAGCCTCTCATACGGTGTTCGCCTCCCAACCTGGGCCACAAGAGCCACGACGATGAGCAAGACCACGCATCTGCATAAACCTCCATTGCCAACAAGCCGCCTTGCCACATCGGTTTAAAATAGTTCATCGTAGCCTCGAATTGCCACCACACCCCACCTTTGGTGCCTACTATCGAGGGATAGAGCGCATAGCGAACCTGCAAGGCTATTCCATCCAAAGGATTCTCCCGCCGGAGTCTATCTTCAAATTTGGCAATAAAGCCCACGCCTCCAACGCCCAGTTCAGCATCATCACACCCGGCCTCAGCCATATAGAGCATAGCCAACGAATCACATTCTCTCGCCCTAAGCCAGAGATAATGCACTCCCAAGCCCAACGACAGACAACCTGCAATATGACGCATATAGCCAACCTTCACGCGAAGATCATCTTCTCTAAATCCGCCAGCCACACTATGCCTTTGCGCCGCATCGCCTATACCCCAAAATTTGGTAGGCATCGACGCCACACCAACCTCCACATCTATGCAATCACGATTGCTCGGTCTTAATTTCAGCCGCCCATCCAGCCTATAAAAGCCCGTCAGCGACGCCATTACTACAAAAGAAGAGTAGGAGAGTGGCGCAATCTCCTTGTCAGCCCCAATCCTAAATCCACACACAGCCGAGCCCACCACCACAGCCGATGTCCATTGAGTATAGGCCACACCCACTCCACCTTGCAAGCTAAAATTGCGCTCAGGGGAGTCGATGCATCGCGCCCACCCGAACAATCTGTCGCTCACTCGACCACACAACGACGGCTGCGAAGCGTAGTCAATGAGGCGCTTCACCGATTCATAATCTATGTAGTGGGATTGGAGCGTAGAGGTATTGTCAGCGACTGGCTGCGCATTGACTGCGCTTGTCTTAGCAAAGAGGAGTAACAATATCCATAACGCCCTTTTTAGCATTGAATTTATCTATATTTATCTACAACACGATAAAACTCTTGCTGTTCTTCATAAGTGAGCTCGCCCTTGCTGCAATATACCAGCTCACCCTCCTTGGTGATAATCATCATCATAAACACGTTATTGCAATCGCCCAGCTGCCACTGCTTGGCCACCGTTCCATCGGGATCGGTAATGATGGTAGCTCCATTTTTGGCAGTACGGTGACGCGCCAACGCTCTCACGATGCTGTTGGGGAACATTGTATCTTTAAGGTTGATGATACCAAAGCCCTCGATATTTGGGCCTGCTGCCTTCTTATTCTCCTCCATCTCGTGGGTGAAGGCATCATTCTGGCGATAACGATCGGGATCGACATAAAACACAAGAATATTCTTCTCACCATAGTAAGGCAACTTGGTGATTTTATTATTCAAGTCGTACAAATCGAGATTCTCGGCCTTGTGAGGCAATGGTGCCATCTCGGTTCCCTTCTGAGCAAAAACGTCTGAGGCTGTGGCCATCATCATTACGATTGTGACAAATGATAAAAATAGTGTTTTCATAGTTTATTCTTACCCGTTAGATTTTTTCATTCTGCAAAATTAGAAAAAATTCGTTTATTTTCTTAAAGAAAATCAAAAATGACCGACTTTCTAACGATTTGGAACATTTTTACGTCCAACCCAGGGTACATTGAAGCCATAAATGCCGCTTCCCGAGATAAGAAGTGTGACATAGATGCCAAAATAGAGGAAATCGAGTTTGAGTGCTGTGATGGTCATATCGTCCATCTGCATCATCTGAGCAATCGACATAAATGTAACAAGCAACATAGCAAACGACACCAGCCGCGTGGCCAGACCAATCATTATCATCGCCGCAAAAAGTGACTCGAAAATCATAGTTATCGCCAGGGTGGTGGAGTGAGAAAATCCAAAAAACGGAGGGAAGTCGAGCACCAAGTTGTCATACGTCTGCATCTTGCCCACGACGTGCAGCAGTATGACTCCCCCTATAAACAATCGCAAAAACAAAATTGCCTTCGACGCGCAACGCATCTGGGCATAACTCTGTTCTGTAAGATTTTTGTGTGATAATTTTTCCATACCGACTCCTTTAGCAAAGCCTATGCCACAGCGACACAGTGAAATTCTGAGAGCATAATTTATTTGAGTCAATGAGGCGTTTTATTTATAAATTATGGTATCTTTGCAAACAATAAACCTAATTTAATATGAAATCAAGACTTCACACCTTGCTCCGACCTGCTATGCTCGTCGTGGCGGCTTTAACATTGAGCACACTGCTCTCGGCTTCGTGCTCGAAAGATTCCATTGACGATAGCTCAGACGACACCAACACGTCAGAACTCCCCGACACAAGATATAACCTAAAATTCACATCTTCGGAAGATGGTACTTTCGGCATCGAAATCAAGAATGATGAGGGTAAATTGCTAGCAACCCAGCCCCAGCCAGCCATCATTCGTGTAAAGAATGACCAGGGCAAGGAGACAACCTTGAAATCGGGATATCAGCAGATAGAATCCACTTCATCGGGATACACTTGTCGCGCAACGGTAAGTTCCGACAACGGTGCGCAGTTTATTGTTACCGACCAATATAAGATGGCATCGCAATCACTCTACACCGTAAAGCGTAACGTCAAAGTCGATAAGACCGGTCGTGCAGACAAGGGCTTCTCGTCACAATTCTCGTTAATCTCGGCAGCAAGCGGCAGTTCATTCAACCGTTTCGACCTGCTCGCGCCTGGATTTCTCTATCGCAACAACACCTACAACAACCCTTATGAGTCGAATCCAAATCTGCTAAACAGCTCGTTCTGTTTCAAGGAGATGCAGTATGGATTACCTCTTTTTATGGCATATTCACCATCGTCATCAAAGACCATCTCGCTGTCGCACATTAATCCTAAAATCAAATCGGGCATCGAGGAGGCAAACTCACGAGGAAAATGGGTCGTATCATCATCAGTGCAGTATGGCTCGCTGGGTGCCGATATCAAGAGTAGCCACCTGGTAATCAACTACACCTATCCCTCTGTGGCCGAGTCGGCTCCTCGTAGCCACCCTGTATCATTGGGTTTTAGCCACACCTACTCACTCGCAATCGCAGCTTCAACCAACGAAAACTTCACGTCGGCTGCGGTGGCTACCTACAAACAACACTTTGCAAAAAACAATATTGAGCTCTACGATGTAGATATCCGCGACGCCTACGTTGCCCAGATGGAGATGTTTGCCGATTTGGCAGCCCCAATCATTGGCAATAATGGTAGCCGCGCCTTCGGATTGCCTTGGTCTATAACTCTGCCCGATGGACGCCCTGAGGCTTTTGAGTTGCAGAATGGTTTTGTTGGCCGCCAAGCCTCTATTTCCTATCAGCTGATGCAGTACGGCAAGGAGCAGGGCGACAACGATGCCTTCCAGAAGGGTCTTGAAATGGCAAAATTCTGGTTCTCCGACAAGCAGTTGGTCGAGAATGGCCTACCTCGCTCGTGGTGGATCCAGACCAACAAGATTGATGGCTACTACAACACCTATACAGGCGACTTCTGGACCTACCCATCCTTCACACGTTGCTTTACTGATGGTATGGAGGGCTTGCTCGATTGTGTACGTTTGGCCGAGGCTTACGATATGCCCGAGGCCGAGGAGTGGGGTAGAATCATAAATAAGTTTGGCGAGTTCATCCTTAATGTTGAGGATGGCGGCGACGGCTCGTTCTATCGCGCTTACCAAAAAGATGGAAAATATGTAAGAGATGCCAATGTGATGGGTCCTTGGGAGAATGAGCAGAAGAAGTTGCAGGCCAACGCCAAAACCAACACATTAATCCCTGTTCGTCTGCTCATCCGCCTCTATGAGTGGAGTGGCGACAAACGCTACCTGGACCGAGCTATCGCTGCGGGCGAATATGGCTATAACCGCTTTTTCAAGGAGCTGGGAACATTCATCGGAGGCACCCCCGACAATGCCAATGTTGTAGATAAGGAGGCTGGTGTATTTGCTATGTACGCCTTCATTTCGCTCTATCAAGCAACTGGCGACAAGAAGTGGTTGGAGGCTGCCGAATATGCGGCTGTATATACCTTCTCCTACACCTATTGCTACGACTTCGCCATCCAGGGCAGCAGTAGCAGCAACATCTTCAAAAATGGAGGCGTATCGGGTTATAGCCTGATTACGGCAGGAGCATCGGGCACCGATAACTTCAACGCCAACATCTATTACGAGCTCTTTAAGCTCCATCTGCTTACGGGCGATGATTTCTACCTGACAGCGGCAAAACTTTTGGAGCGTAACACCAAACGCCCAATGGACCTTGATGGCAGCAAAGGTTATGCCCACCGAGCATTGCTGGTTGAGGCTACCACCATCTGCGATATGATATTCTCATCAGTAAGCACTTGGCTTCCTTGGTGTGGTGCTGCAAATGGCGAGCCGATGATTAACTTTCACCAAGCATTTGGCACCCACAACATCTCCGACGTAGAGAACAAGAGCCGCGAGGCCTTGCTCCAAGATTTGAAGGCTGTGGGAGCTGGTGGCAAACCTTATGTGAAGCATTAGCGAAAGTAAACTAAAAGATTAATCAACAAATATTAAATCTCTGTGAACCAATGGAAAACAACAACAAAAAACATATTCTTTTTGTCTGCCTCGGTAATATCTGTCGCTCCCCAGCAGCTAATGGCGTGATGGAGAAGATGGTCAACGAGCAGTGCTTGGAGGATAGGATCTCTATTGATTCAGCAGGCACCTATGGCGGCCACGCAGGTGAACTGCCCGACCCAAGAATGAGGGTAACAGCATCGCGCCGCGGTTACAACCTTACACATCGTTCGCGCCGCATACGCGAGGAGGATTTCTACCACTTCGATATGATTATTGTGATGGACGACAGCAACTACGAAAATGTCGCTCGCTTGGCGCCCGAACGCAAGTATCTCGACAAGGTATATCGCTTTGTGGAGTTCAGCAAAAGCTACCCCCAGTGGAGCTATGTGCCCGACCCATATTACGAGGGCCACGAGGGATTTGAACTGGTGCTCGACCTACTGGAAGATGGATGCCGAGAGTTACTTCGCCAGATAATCCACGAGGAGATATAATTCTCATAACACGCAAAACAAAAGGCGGTTGCAAGTTATTGCAGCCGCCTTATCGTTTACTTTTAAGATAATTATTTGGGCAGATTAAACGCCACGGTCATCTCTCTCATCTGCTCATCGCTCATACCATCAGGCTCGAAGCCCATCGCACGAGCATTGATATAAATCTGGGCTGATTTATTGAGTACATCCACCTGGTCGAAAGCCTCCATAATATCGGGTGCTACGGCACATACGCCGTGCTTCTCCCACAACGTCACATCGTAATCATCCAACTGCTCCAAGGTAGCCTCGGCCAAACGCTGCGAGCCAGGCAACTGATAAGGGACAATACCCAATCCACGCGGACAGAACGCCTTGGTCTCGGGAATCATACTCCACAACAAGCGGGTGAGCACATCCTTTTCCAGAAACTTATCGCTATGCGACATAGCCACCAGCTCGATGGGGTGGGTATGCAGGGCCGCCTTACAGTTCTGACCTTTGCCCAGCAGATAGTTGTGCATAGCCAAATGGGAAGGCAACTCCGAAGTGGGTTTTACGGGATTGTCGGCGATAATCTCGTAGTGCTTGCAATCATCCGTAATGCGAATCACCGAGCCATTCTCCATTGGCCAACGCGCCAAATCGCGCATACGTTTGTTGGTACCCTTACAGAAGAAATAGCAACCCTTCAAGTGAGGCAGCTCCACACCCAGCTCCACCGCAGGAGCTATGGTCGCCATCTGACGAATCTCATCATCCACACAAGCGGTCACATTCACAGTGATATTGCCTCCATTACGCTCAGCCCACCCTTTATGCCACAAGTAACCAGCAACCTCGGCCACCTGTTCCACCTCGCGTCGAAGTTCGGGACGTCCTTCAAGAATTGATTTCATCACTACACACGCTTTGATGTAACCTCATTCTCATAGGCCTGCACCTGAGCGATAAACTCCTCGCCCATAGGCACTCCATTGCGCAAGCAGAACATATCCCACACTGCATTCCAAGGCATATTCTTTGCCTCCTCCAACAATGCCAAACGCTCAAAACCCTTGTCGGCAGCCTCATACTCACGCAACTGAGCGAGTGGCTCCAACAGAGCCTGCAACAAACACTTCTGGGTAGCGCGCGAACCGATAACATAGGCACCGATGCGGTTAATCGACGCATCGAAATAATCCAAACCAATATGGACTCTATCCAGCGCATCGCAACGCACAATCTCCTTGGCTAAATCGAGTGTATCGTCGTTCACAATAACAACGTGGTCGGAATCCCAACGTATTGGACGGCTGACGTGGAGCATAATCTCGGGAGTGAACAGCAAAAGAGAAGATACCTTGTCGGCGATAGACTCAGTGAGGTGGAAGTGACCCGTATCGAGTGTCACAATCTTACCATTCTTAGCGCCATAGCCCAAATAAAAATCGTATGAGCCCACAGTATAACTCTCGGCACCAATACCAAACAATTTGGCCTCGATGCAATCCTTCATATTCTCGTACTTCTGCTCAAAAATTTCATCCAGCGACTGCTTCAACAACTCGCGATATTTCAATCTATTGACAGTCATATCCTTCGAGCCGTCGTGCACCCAGATGTTCAGGATTGCAGGATCGCCCTGCCTGCGGCCCATCTCCTCGGCAATGGCACGACAACGCTTGGTATGCTCCACCCAGAACTTACGAATCTCAGGATTGGGATTAGCAAGCGACAACGAGCCACTCTTGGGGTGAGAGAATGAAGTGGAGTTGAAGTCGAGCTTCATTCCATTCTCGGCGGCCCACTGCATCCAACTCTCGAAATGCTTAGGCTCCAACTCATCTCGGTCGGCCACTCCTGTCTGACGAAAATCTGCATAACTTGCGTGAAGACTCAGGCGATGCTTGCCCGGGATAAGCGATGTGGCCATCAAAATATCAGCCTGTAACTCCTCGATTGTACGGGCACGACCAGGGTAGTTGCCCGTAGCCTGAATACCGCCAGTCAATTCACCATCGGGATTCTCGAATCCTCGCACATCATCGGCCTGCCAGCAGTGAAGCGAGAGTTGAATCTTCTGCAACTTATCCATCGCAGCCTCGGTATCAATGCCCATAGCCGCGTAGCGCTCCTTGGCGATTTCATACGCCTTCTCAATGAATTCCTGTTTCATTTTATTGTGAAGTTTTAAGTTTTGATATCTTATTTGTTTAGGTTCTGGAATTTCTCCCATCCCTGCGCCCAGACCTCTGGCTCGCAAGGCTCATAATGCTTGCTATCGAGCAAAGAAGCGCAACTGAGCATCACCTGAGCATAATCTCCTAGTTCGCTCACGCCAACCGCCTGCACCGCTACATTGCCAAGCGCCGTAGCCTCCGAAGCTCCCGTCACCACAGGGATACCCATCGCATTGGCTGCAAACTGGTTGAGCATATCATTCTTGGCTCCACCGCCAATCACATAGAGCTGTTTAGCCTCTACACCCGTCAATGAACTCAACATCTCAGCCACAGCACGATAACGCAGAGCCAACGACTCAAATATGCAGCGTACATACTCGCCCACAGTACTTGGCACCGCCTGATGAGTGGACTCACAATAATCGGCTATGGCCTTGGTCATTGACTCAGGATTGGCAAAGCAAGGCGCATCGGGATTAATTAGCGAACGGAATGGCTCAGCACCCTCGGCCGCGGCTATCAATTCCGAGTAACTCATCTCATTCCACTCCGCACGGCAACGCTCCAAAAGCCACATACCACAGATGTTTTTCAACACTCTGATAGTACCATTCACGCCACCCTCGTTGGTAAAGTTGAACTGTGCGCTCTGCTCGGTGATGATTGGCTCGGGCGATACCACACCCATCAGCGACCACGTCCCCGAACTCAGATATACCATCGACATATCCTCGGCTGGCACGGTAGCCACCGCCGAACCCGTATCGTGACTCGCCACAGCGACAACATCGACAGCACCCAGGCCTGTCAAGCGCTGCACCTCGTCGGTGAGCGTACCAATCTTATCGCTAGGCATCACCATTCGACCAAAGCTCTCCACCGACAGACCCAGCATCTGCAAAATCTCGGCATCCCACTTGCGCGTGCGAGGGTCAATCATCTGCGACGTTGAAGCAATGGTATATTCGGTCACCATTTCGCCCGTAAGCATATAAGCCAACGCATCGGGCACAAAGAGAATCTTTTCAGCCGCCTCCAATGCCGAACAACCATTACGGCGCAACGTATCAAGCTGAAACAATGTATTGAAATTCATCACCTGAATACCTGTGCGAGCATAAAGTTCCTCACGCGGCATACGCTCAAAAAACTTTTCGGGAGCACCCACCGTATGAGGGTCACGATAAGAGTAGGGTAGGCGCAACAAGCCGCCATCCCTGCCCAGCATAGCCACATCCACGCCCCAAGTGTCAATACCAATCGACGTGAGTTTCACTCCTCGCTCGGCCACCATCTTCAAACCTTTAACGACAGAAGCATATATCGCTGGCAAATCCCAATAATAGTGTCCACCAATCTGAATCAAGGGCGAGGGAAAACGATGAACCTCCTCCATCTCCACCTTGGAATCTTTGAACGTTGCCAAAATCACTCGACCACTCGTAGCGCCAAGATCAATAGCCGCAAAATGATATGTAGCCATAATTATTCTATATTATAATCAAAACCAGATTAATAGTCCCTACACACAAAATTACAATTTATCTCTGAAAAAAACTAACGAATGAGGGAAAATAATGATGGCGGCACTGGTGTTCAATGACTTATGAGGACTTATGATGAAAGCCTCGCCGAAGCAAAAGTGCAAGGAAATGAAAGGTAATGAGGACGGACGGTTTTCAAATCATTACCCGATAGAGAGGCAAGTTTATAGGTTATTGGAGTTTATTTCTACTCTCTGACACATTCTGCATATCAATGTTCAACTCGCTGATAACTAATTTTGTAACCAAAAAAAATGGATTATGCGAAGTACATTTAAGGTGCTGTTCTACGTGAACGGAAGTAAAGAGAAAAACGGTATTGTCCCGATTATGGGACGAGTAACAATTAACAGTTCTGTGGCTCAATTCAGTTGCAAGCAGAGCATCCACAAAGACCTATGGGATGTGAAAGGCAACCGAGCCAAAGGCAAGAGCAAAGAATCAAGAGACATCAATTTGGCTTTGGATAACATCAAGGCTTAAATCATCAAGCACTACCAACGAATTTCGGATAGAGAAGCCTATGTAACTGCCGAAATGGTACGCAATGCCTATCAGGGTATCTGTACGGAGTATGAAACATTGCTCGGAGCATTTGATAAGGACAACGATAGTTTCAAGAAGCGTATCGGCATAGACCGTGCTGCAAGTTCCTACAAGGTGCGTGTAAGGTCACGAAATCATTTGGCAGCATTCATCAAGAAATGTTACAAGCGAAGCGATATTTCTATGCTTGAACTTACTACCGACTTCATCAAGGAGTATGAAATCTATCTCTCTACCGATGCAGGTTTGCATAATGGTAGTGTATGGTCACATTGTATGTGGTTGAAGACAATTGTTTCTAAGGCTCACTACAATGGACTGACACCGAGAAATCCGTTTGCTCAGTATCGGGTGAATAAGAACATCAAGGAGCGACAATATCTTAAAGAAGATGAAATCAAGGCTGTAATGACACACGAGTTTGCAGACAAGAAGTTGGCTTATATCCGTGACTTGTTCGTGTTCGCAAGTTTTACAGCCCTGTCATTCGTGGATATTAAGGAACTAACTACCGATGATATCGTAGAGATAAACGGAGAGAAGTGGATATTGTCGAAGCGACACAAGACAAAGGTCAATTTCCAAGTGAAGTTGTTGGATATTCCATTACAGATAATCAAGCGATATGAGAGATTCCAAGAGAATAAGTTGGTATTCCCAAATCTCAACTACTGGAATATCTGTAAACCACTGAAAAAGATGATAAAAGAGTGAGGAATTTCAAAGGATATTTCATTCCATTCAAGCCGTCACGGATTCGCGACATTGGCTCTCAGTAAAGGTGTTCCCATTGAGAGTGTAAGCCGAGTTTTGGAGCATACGAACATTACCACGACACAAAAGTATGCCAAGATTACCACCGAGAAAATCGACAAGGATTTGACTATGTTCGGCAACCGACTTAATCAATCGTTTAGTGAAATCTCAATAGCAATGTAACTATGGAACGAGCAATAATAACAATCCGTGCAAATGGCAAGGTGAATATTCCAAGCGGCAATGTTTGGATGTCCGAAATGGAATTGGTGGAGTTGTTCGGGGTAATAGCCCCGAACAACTCCACCTTAGTCCCGCACAATAGTGGAACACATTGAGAAGAACACCTTATTATGAAGCAATTCATATCTGCTTCTTTTAAATTTTCATTTAATCTTACAACAATGTCTTCAGCACCAATCCCACAATCTGGTCGTGAGTCAACAGGTTATATGTTTGCACAATCTCAATGCCTGGGGCATCCTTCACCGTGGGCATACCCATACGTGTGGCAAGCCATAGATAACGTTTCTTACCTTCGCCCACATAGTATTTCTTACCCTTCATCTTGATTTGTGAGTTAATGGTGGCAGCGGTGCGGAGGTTCTCATCTTTCAGTTTGGTCAGTTCCTGTATTGGGGTATTCATAAATGTGTCCACATCAATGATGCCGTCCTTAAAAGCCGCTGTCACGCACTCCGTCTGATACGAGATATTGCTCCAGAACTCGTCCTTGAACACCGCATCGTTGGCATACGTTATGATGGCCTTGGGGTCACTATACATTGCCAGCAGGTCGTTCACCATCTTGTTGCGGTCCTCTTTCGGCAGGTCGCTCGGCACCCCTTGTTCAATTATTGGACGCATCTGCTCGGCAAAAAAGGCTCTTTTCTTCTTTGTCATAAACCGCATCACCCAAGCAAGTTTTTTTAGTCCTGCAACCTGTCGTAGTGTCTCTGGCCCCATCGTGTCGGGACGGGTATTCGATAGGTATTGGGCCAATTTCTGGTGCTGACTGTTCGAGAGTTGGATATGAAGATATGCAGGATATCCATCCTCGTTCTCTTCAATGAATCGTTTCTTCCCAGTATCATACACTCTCACCTTCACTCTGTCCTTCTCCGCACGGTCGTGGTTTATATACGCCACCATCACCATCTCTGCCAACGTCCACCACGAGTTTGTATAGATGCCGTTATAGTACACCCACACCTCATCCACACTGCGGATATGGTCCTCTAGCAATCCCACCAACATCCATCGCCGCATCGGAGTGTGTGCTTCATAGTCGTCGCAAAGTGAACCAGGTGGCAACATTTTTATCTCCACCTTATTCTTAGCCTCTTCACGCTTTCTAAATAATTCAACCTCCTTGTAGCAACTGTTGCGGTAACTTATCATCACCTGCGTCTTGTCGTTCTTATTTGCTTTATGCAATTTGAGAGAAGCTGACATTGCCTTTTCCATCGAGAGCTTATAGTCAGCAAGTTTCTCTATCGATTCAATTTCAAACCTGTCATAGCATTCTACCCCATGTTCCTTCAAATACTCCAGTTGCGCTCTCAGCCATGCCAACAAATCCTTATCCTTAGCAGTCCTTACCCTTTGCGGGGTGATGTTCAGTGGCAAAATCTGAGAGCCATCAATGTATTGCTTGTCACTAAATACAAGGATATGATCAAGGATATTGATATGCGCCGTCAAAAGAGGATAGACCGTTGATAGAGTCAAATCATCAGGGATAGTCGCATCCACAATAATTGCCGTATCCCGATACGCTGCCTGTAAGAAGTCAAATTGATTGGCCTCCTTCGATTCATATACTCGAACCGAGTATCCCAATTCTTTTGCGAGATTAATAATCTGTTCAAAACTCTCGCTGTGCTGTTCGCCTGTGAAATATGATAGTGTCATATAATTTCTATTTAAAAGTAAGTTTAAAACCATTAGGTGACATTTCAAAAGCCGCCAAAACTCCATTCATAGCAAACTCGTTAACTTGTCGCATTAGATCTTTAGTATTTATACCATTAGGAATAATCGGATTTACATATTTACTTTGAATTTGAGTAGGCTTGCAATGTAGTCTGTTTTTTATCTCCTTGAACTTTTCTTGAAGATCATATTGTGTCTTTATCTCAATCCACTGCCATTTGCAAACATCAGAAATATCCATAGGTAAATTTGAGGGAAGTTTCGCTTTAGGTAGAATTATCGGAATAATATTGATTACGTCATCACCCATCTTTAATGCTTCCGAAAGTTCTTTCCTCACCCAATCATCTTCTATCGGATATGATGCGTCAAAGATTCTATCAAATATGTGCCTATCAACAATTAATAGAAAATCTTTGCATCGTTTGACATGTCTTAACAAGGCTTTATCCCATCTGCCTTCACGAAGAGACTCGTCATCATAGAATGTCGAATAGCCTTCTTCTTCTGACAGCCATTTGTGTAATCGACTAGCAACCTGTTTACCCCCTTTATGGCGATAGCTAATAAAAATATCGTAGTATGTTTCGTCTATTGGCATAAAACTTTTATTTATAGTTTTTCAATAATCGTGTTCATCTCCCGTGACGCAAAATCTCCCAGATCAGATAATGATGCTCTTACAGAAAGGAATATATCCCCTATACGATAATCGTAATATGCGAACAACTGCATTTTGTCTTTTAAAACCTTTCTGAAGGCTTTGGGGTATTTTTTCTTATTTCCAGAAATATAATGTCCAATAATACCTATCACTGCACCCGACTTAACTGCACTCCAGACATTTGTAGGAGCTATTTTCTCCATCGCATCATAATCATCACTGAAACTTCTGGTTTCTTTTGATACAAACCCAGATTCTATATATTTATCTTTTATAGCCTCTGATAGGACATTGATAAAATCGACTGCACTTGTAATATCGCCTCTAGATAGTATTAAGTTATCAATATAAGCAATGATGGTGTTAACATTATCATTACGTGTTGACAGCATGTCCCCGAAAGTACTATTTACATAGATGGAGTCTAAAATAATGAAGAGCTTACGCTTATTAATCCTTTCTATATTTGCAAAAGCCTCATTATTTAAATGCTGGAACCCAAATCCATTCTCTGACCAGAAGGAATCATCTATTAATTCATCAGATTTTAACCATCTGCCAAGATATCTCAAAATGCGCTCCTCTGCTTTGTTCGGGGACACATAATACTGTCCAGAGCTATTATAATCTGTCAACCAATCTTTTAATGAAGAATGAAAGAAAGATATGGTTTGCTTTGTATGTTTTTCAATTTTTCCACTTTTACAAAGGGGCTCAATCTCTCTTAACGCTTCGAAGAAAGAGTATACATCCTCTAACCCGGAACAATACTGGGCAAATGAAATGCTTACCTCTTCTTTAGACCCCACGACCACCTCTAAAATAGGCAGAACTGCATTCTCGTAGTGGTCTAGTCTATTATTATAGAGACGATTAAAATTCTGAAAATAATACCCATTCAATCCATCTGGCAATTTATCCAAATGCTCCAATGAGTAATCGCCATTATGGATTCCCTCAACGCAAAGTGACAAATACAAGAACACACCTTGACTTTTGTCAACAATTTGTCGTACTTGCTCCTCAGATGGATGAAGATTGCTTAATTCTTCACGCACATAAAGCAGCAAATCTTCAGAGTTCTTTTCTTTAACGTATTCTTCAAGGTCGAAAATCTGAGGCTGGTACTTCTGGAGCGGGAGCCTTACCTTTGAGTCATCACGACTTGTCAAAATAAAACGCATCCACTGTGGCATTCTGTCCATATGTCGGGCCAGTGTCTGCGCAATCTTGTTATCGAATTTGTCGTTCGCTTCGTCCAATGCATCTATCAGCACCCACACATTCTCCTGCTCTCCATCAATCTTCATCCAAGTGCTTTCGCAGAACAAGAGGTCGAACAACTCGTCTTCATTCTTTTCGTTCAGTTTCTTGTTAATGACATCTGGCTGTTGAAGCACGAAAGTCCTATATTCAGGATATCTCACTGCAAGCTGAAAGGCGAGGTTCTTTAGTATTCGGCAAGGGTTGGAGTGGTCTGGCTTACCCCATTCCACAAACTGTATGGCAGGAATCCTAGCATTGTATTGCTCCTGAAGATTGGCTGCGAACATACTCTTGCCAAAGCCCGGTCCCGCCACAATCCAAAATAGTCGCTGACTAGATGATTTATCCCACTCTTCTATCTTTTCATACAGCCATTTACGGCCATACATTTCTTTCTCCGTTAGAGATTTGATACGACTGATAGCGGATATCGGCTCCAAAGCTTCTTTGAGCTGAGTTATTTCTCCGTTGAATCGTTCATTCTCTGAAGTCTCAATCATATCTGCGATTTGTCGGAACTTTTCCTGAAAGTAATCGCTATCGAAACCCTCTGTTTCATACTTTCTCCAATCGCTCATATCAAGCCATTGAATATGAGAAATCATAGCAGGAGGAGCAACTTTATTGGATGGTTCAAGTAGAATGGTCTTAATATTTCCTCCTTTAACGCCAATCGAGATACTTATCTCATCACGACACACTCCAGGCTCTTTAGTGGAGTGTTCTGAAAGTCCTGCAAGCACAATATCACTTTCAAGAAGACCTTTAACAATCTTTTCTCTTCAATTCATTCCTGCTTTGATTTCGGACGTGTCAATCCAAACCTCATGTTTGAGGTTTCCTTCCGCATCTGTTGAGAGATAGTCTCTTATCTTTTCAATCAGCGGTGCATTCGAATCGTGTCCGTAACTGAGGAATATTTTCATGTACGCTTATTATTCTCTTAATTTTCAATAGCCTGGCTTGATAAGGTCTTTAATATATCAACTATATCCTCATCGTCAATGTGCTCAATCATAATCCCGTTATATAGAGTCATGAATTCATACTCGTCATCTGGCAAATCCTCAGAATTTGCGAAATCGGAAACCCATCGAGGTAGCGAGTCCATATTTGTCTTATACTGTTTAATCAATTCATCTAGTTCTTCACCATATTGAACTCCAAGAATTGCTGCCCCAGAAAGTATTTCCACATAGTTTGTATAGCTATCTGGAACGTATTTCTTTATCATAAGAAGCATATTCTTTGGAGCAACTTGCAATTGACTAAACTCATCGTAACTCATCAATTGGATGGCATGTGCCTCTATCAAATATAGAGACTTGTATTTGTCATCGTCAAGACCAAATAGTCCTTTTCTTGCCTCTATTATGCCCCATACCAGATTTGAACCGTTAATTTCTTTTGAGTACTTATTAACAAAATCCTGCGACTCCACACACCTTTCTACAAATTCATAGGGCATCTGATATTTTAGAGACGCAAGATCACCAAACGTCTTTGATGCACCTGTAAAAATGATGTAAAAGATTAATAGGATCTCTAACGCCCTTGCCCACTTGACTTTGTACCTTTTTTTAGTCTTGAGTCCAAATTTTACCCTAAATCCCAACAATGCATTTCTTAAGATGTTTTCGTATGAAAGTATGAGCCGTGTGAATTGGGGAGTCTTTACCTCGTGGGTAACAGCCTGTCCATTGTTGTCAAAATATAAGAAACTTGATATGCTACCCTGATTCTTTTTCTCAATGTTTATGTCTATATTTTTGATATCAATATTGTGATTTAACAAAATCTTGTATAGTGTTGCAACATTGCTAAATGTCTTGCTTTCAGGAACGACAAACATCACTTTATCAAGAGAAATGTTTTTCACCGCAGTTTCCACTTCCCACCAAAAACTGGCTGTTTTCCCAAGACGTAAAACCACGACTACTGCTCTGTTCATCATGTCTATTACCGTGGATTTCCAATGCTCGTCATCAACGTATATTCTTGATGCCCCAAGAGGCATTTTTTTGTCCTTAGGATCTCCAATGGCATATACCGGAGCTATATCAGACAACACACTTACCAAGACTTCTTCTTCTGTACGGACATCGTTAAATATTGATATTCGCTTCTTTGTTGTTTTATCATCAACGAATGAACGCAAGTATAAAACAAATGGTGCTGATATTGAATCCTTGTCAAATGTGTCTTTTTTCTTCTTATTGAGTCTTCTATATAAATAATAAAAGAAAGATGATAGTATTATACATACTATAATAAGTAATATAGAACCTATGTCTTGACCAATAAGTTGAGTCTTTATATTAAAATACTCAAGAGTCCCTTCCAAAGCAACAGGAATCTCTGTTGGACTAATGAGACCAAAAATCATTTCAAAATAGCCTATTGTATAAACAAAAGCAATTAACCCAAATATAACTGCAAAAAAAGCTGATATATATTTCATGTTTTAACCGATTTAACAGTATTCAATATCCAACACCGTCCTCCCTATAGCTTGTAATAGACCCAACGTCAAATATCCCAACCAATTGAATTTGGTCTTAATCTTACAATTGATGACACCATTCTTACAATATTGAGGAAATAAAAGCACTTCCTTTTCTATATTATGAAATGTCATAGAATTGCCAACCATTGACACTTTTAATGTGGATTGGATGCATGGTAGTTCAAGAGACAAACTCCCCCCAATTTTTATTTTATTCATCTCCTTACCGTTGATGATAATACGATATGGCATCGCAGCACCAACAAATGCCTTGTCACGACTAATGTTTAGTTTAATTATTTTCATAATTCATTATTTTTTAGACTATTCCATTATATTATCTCTTATCACAACTCTTAATCCCAACCCGCTAGTCTTCTTTGAGCGGTCTGATGCATAGCGTCGTGATACACGGCAGTTTTTATCTTCATGCCACCAACTCCCGCCTCGGCGAATGAAAATATTGCCATCTGGTTCAATGTTGGTTGCATACGAATGTGCTGGTGTTTTAGTCCATTCCCATACATTACCACACATATCATATAATCCCAATTCATTAGGTTGTTTTTCTCCAACGGGATGTGTACTTCTTTCGGAGTTGTTTCTATACCATGCGATATCATCTATATTATTGCTGCCAGCATAACGATAATGGTTGCTCTTCTGTCCTCCTCGTGCAGCATATTCCCATTCTTTTTCAGTAGGCAAGTCAAATTGGATATTTGTCATTTTAGATAGACGACGGACAAACTCGTAAGCTTCATCATAAGTAAGATTCTCTGCCGGATAATGACCTTTGTCACTAATTACACCATTTGCTTCATTTTTGTTATCTGAGAACCAACCTTTTGCTGATCCAAATCTCATAACTGCGCCTATAGGACCTCCGAGTATTGTCCCAACAGTAGTGCTAATTATCGTATTTGTTAGGTCCTTATTATCGACAAATGCATCCTCCTTATATTTGTAATGTGATTTATTATATCCCATCACAGTTTCCCAAATGTTTTGAGTTATCGGGAATCTACCCATATAAAATGTTGGGAGAGATATCTTGTGTGCTGGGTATTCGTTATTTTCCGCATCTACCCCTTGCTCTTTAGTCGCTCCTATCTCCAAAGTTCCACCATCAACTCGAAGCATTTCAAATTGGATGTTTCCTAACTCTACGATAAAAGTATCTCCACTTATCTTTTTCGCTTCTGGCCATTCTTGGTCAGGAACAAAAGGTTTATGTTCTTCCCAATGTATGTCTATATCCTTTTCTTCATCTGCACCAATATGCTCTTTTAAAATCTGTGTTTCTGCTGTGATAGAGTTTATACACTTAAATCTATAGTCTCCTTTTCTTGAAATGGGAATACAATAAGGTTCGTCAGACATTCCAATAATATTTGCAATCAATTTTCCTTCTAACATAATTTGACAATTTTCGTTAGAGTAAAACTTGAAAACTGCAATATTGGCGGATGTATTTTGTTTTACTATATTATGTTGTTCACATCTCTTATCTATATTTAGATAATCTAATATTTCATCTTTGTAAGAACGAAAATTAAAAGACTGTTGGTGTCTTAGACTGGCTGGCAATGTTCTCAACTCAATATTACCACTTAATATTGTCAATAAATTACCATCTCTATAACCACTTTTAAGGTCATTACTAAATGTACTCCATTCGTATTTAACCCACTTTGATTTTATATTATACACCGATGATGCAACGACAATCATATGTTTGGAATCGTCCAATACCTCATCTATAGCATTTGCATATTGTGCTTCGCCTATTTTCTTGAGTTCCTCACTGGCAATAAAAACAGACAAGCCATTTGTTTTTAAGAAATTGTATACCTCTTCTGCTAAATGGTAATCTTCACTTTTAGATGATATAAAAACATCATAATTCATACAGTCACCTATTTTCTTTATTCAAATGCAAAGTTAGCTATAATACCACATTTTAACAATTTTATAGTAAACAAATAACCATCAATGGAATAATATAAAGACATAATTTAACTTCATTCGTGCATAAAGAGTCGGTAATCCGTCTTTAATTGACGGATTACACGATTCTGAATGATTTGATAAGAGATTGTACCCTCCTTATTTTCATTTATCGAGGGTCTAAACTTTACCTTGATACTTGTCCTAGGCTCATGGTTTTGATTTTTTGTTTGGATTATCCTTTGGCTGCTCTTGCTTGTCCTTGATTGATTTGGCTTTGCTCTCCTGTTCCTTTGCTGCCTGCTCTTTCAATCGTGCTTGCTCGGCAAGGGCAGCTTGTTTGCGAACAGCCTCTTCGTAGGTTTCTACATCCTCACGCATTTGTTCAATCTTCTGATTATCTCGGTTGAGTTCGAAGATGTCCTCCAATGTGGCTATCTGCTGTGCCGAAGCATCGCCTTTCATCTTGATGTAGCGATATTTCAGGGCATCACCATCCCTCTGAACATTAGGTCTTGATTAGTGATATACTGCTGATACTCCTGCCGCCATAAGGATGACTATTATTGATAGGAGAATCCAAGATTCCTTTGTATAAAGAGCAAACGAGTGTCGTTTCTCGTCAATGTTATGTTTAACCTTTATCTCATCCATCTTGTCAATAGCCTCTGCAAGCTATTGTTTCACACCCTCAAAGTCGGGTTGTTCTTGCTCACTGATGCCATCCATTCGTTTGTTTATCTTGCTAAATTCATTGACAACGAAGCCTGCAAGCTTGTTTGTTTTAGCATCATAATACTCCTTGTTTTCTCTGTTGACATTCTCGATCAACTCCTTAATTGGTGTCAAATCTACATTGGCATTTACTGTTTGTTCTGTTCGTTGGCTCTTGCTGATGGTCAGCAACTCTTCCAACATTGCGATGATGATTGAATTATTTTCCTGCATATTATTCTGTTTTTAAGTGGTTAATTGATTAGAGTTTGAATCCTCTCGTTCTCTTTTTCTTTGGCTTCTGCTGTATTAAGCGGCGGAAATCGGCCTCTTCCTGGCTATCTGCATCGGGAGAGGATGTGAGATCCAACAAGCCTAATGAACCGCAGATAAGCTCCGTTTCCTTGTTATCGAAATGGCTTATCTGCATATGATGTGGCTCATATTGTCGCTGATATTCCGCTTGGTTGTTTCCATTCAGAGCCTTGTCAATCTTCGAATAACTGAAACTGCGGTCTATCTTCGAGCCGTTGAAGTGGTAGCCATTCTTGGTAAAGACTATGCCTTGCACCTCATTGCTATTGCCCTTATACTTGAAGCGAACATCAATGCCTTCGGCTTTCAAGCATTTCAGCAATGTAGTCCAATCCGAACATCTTGCAACCTCCCGTTTGAGTACCTGGTATATCTCGTAACGAGTTTTGTCAGGCTCTTTCAGTCTGTGCGTTTTTACCTGTTCTTTGCCATTTGCGAAGTACAACCCGTATTTGCGTGTCAACTCCTTGCAGATGCGTTCACTGCGGTAACGGTCATTCCTGTCGCTGATGGTTCTGCTGTTATTATCTACTCGATTAAAGGCAATATGAACGTGCGGATGCTCCTTATCGTGGTGCCGTCCGACGATATATTGCGTATCACGAATACCCATCTTCTCCATATATTCCCTGCTTATTTGAATCATAAGTTCGTCTGTTAAGCGTGGAAGATCCTGCTTTGATAAGCTGAGTGAGATATGTCCGATGAACTTATCCACTCGTGGATTAAGACGAGATTGAGCGATGAAACTTCGTGCTATCGTACTATTATCATTGAATAACACCCCTCGACAATCTATAAGCGTGGCTTGCTTCTTCTTGTCGAGGATATAATCGACAATTCCTCTGGCTCCTGAACCTTTTACAATCTTTGCCATCATAGGCTGATATGGTCTATAATGTTTTCCAATGAGAGCAGAAGATGTTGGCATTGCCCATAGTGTAGCCTTACGCCTTCACAATGAGCCTTACGAGTGAGCTGATTGAGGTTGTTTGCCATACCACATAACTTGCGGATATAGTTCGCTTGTTCGGTTGTCAGGCGTGCCCTGATATGGCAATCACGGATAGCCATTCTTACAATCTCACTTGCCGATACCCCTGCGTTTTTGGCTTTGAGTTTCATAGCGTAGTACTCTTCGGTTGCCATCTTTACCGTTATGCGGTACTTGCGTTTCTCGGACAACTTTTTCGTGGGTTGTCCTCCCTTGTTGGGTGTCTTGTTATTGATACTTCGTTTCATACGATTACTCTCTTGGGGAATGATACATACATTGTTTACTTGATAGACCAACGGGATGTCCTCTTCTGCGACCTTCGGGAGTGGAAGCAAGTGGTTTTGGTCTGCCCAAAACATAAACTTGCTTCCCCACTAACCGAAGGTCAAGCAGTTTTGAGTGCCTCAAAATGGAATACCGTTGGAATTGTTCTTAATTTGATTGGATTAAGAGTCTACATCCCTTTCCAATGCTCGAAATCTTCTGAATAGGGTTCGATGTGATGGCGGACGATGTTCTCCAATAGTCCCGACATGCTCATTCTGTCCTCACCGATTTTGCAGGCGAATTTGTCGAGCATCTTTCGCAACTTGCCACTGATGAATACCGGCTTGCGGTCTTCAATCTTGTAAGGTCACATAAAGGTGTTGCGGTACTCCTCTAACGAGAGCTTGCGTTGCTTGCTGCTCACTCTGCGTTGAATGGGTGGTGTCGGTGGCTGTTGCTCTACTATATTGGTAGGCGGAACTTCAACTGTCACCTCTGTAACGGAAGGCACTGCTTCCGTTTGGGCTTGCTCCGCTACTGATGGTAGAGGAAGTGGCTTGATGTTTTCAATAGAGAAATCCTCCAATGCGGCATCAATACTTTTCTTTCGGATCTCTTCTGTTTGCGAGTTCTGCTCGGGAAAATCCAAGCCTGTCATTTCTTGCAACTCTGTTTTACTTAAAGTCTGTTTTTTACTCATTTTTTGAATGGTTTTGAAAGTTCAACATATGGTCTTTGTGCGCAATTTTGACCGATTATCTGTTGCAAAATAATAGTGCCCCTATGGATAGAAGCAAGAACAGCATACAAATGGGTTATCAATGTAAGAAACCTTTTGTATGCTGTCTGTTTATCTTCTACATTTTCGTCAGTCGCTCATTTCCGTTGCCGTCTGCATTTCTGAGTACAGACATTGAAAGGGGAAAGGTTTTTGGGCTGAATACTCTCCGCAGGAGGAAGATTCAGCCCGAAACGGCTTGCCGCCCCGACCTTTCAACTTTCAAGGGCTATTGTACTACCTTCGCAGACGAGCAAAGGAAAGGGACGAATGACGGAATCGGGAAACTCATAATATCGCAGATTGATGATAGACCAAATTCAAATATTATCTAGCAATAATGAAAAATGCACCACCTTTTTGCTCGTTCATAAAAAAGTTGTACCTCTGTTCCAAGATGAGTTGTACATCAATGCAAATCACGCAAGTATGTAGAAATCAGAACAGTTGCCAACTCACTACCTCGTTCTTGAACTTTCCGCATAAACTTCTTATTCTTAGCGGATTATGAGATTATTCCAAAAATATGCATTATCTCTGAAAAAAACTAACATAAAACACAAATGATTTTGACTTTCTTTTGCCTTATGCTATCAATATAATCAGCCTCGCCCGTTTATGACAATAATACACAGCGGAATTAAACAAAACAAAGAAGACTGCCTGCAAAATTTTACAGACAGTCTTCAAACGTATGTAATATTGCAACAAGTGAGTTGTTTTAATCCAACACAACCTATTACAATATTGCAATTTATGTCATATTACAAATTAGCAGCAGCCTGCTGTCGTGCTGCACGAGAAGCATCCAAACGAGCATCAATCTGCTTGTTCATAACAATGCTAACAACAATCTTAGCTACAAGCCATACGCCCAATGTAATCAAACCAACTGAGAAGCTAGCAACGAACATCAACAAAACTGCCAATGGCCACAACCAAGTAACGATAGTCTTGATGCGCTCCTTGCCCTGAACGAATGCCAACTCCTCCTGATCAACTGGAGTAGTCATTGATGTGCTCTCGCCCAAACCGTCCATAATGAAATAGTGCTTCTCATTATTGTATGTGTAATACACAAACCAGAATGGAGCCAATACATAACGACCACTGTGCTTCATATCGTAGCTGTTGCTTGCACGGAAGTCCTTGATATCCTCACCAGACAACTGCTGCTGTGCGTTATCGCTTGCAATCTGGTTTACAAGACTATCACCATACTTATTCCAGATCAAATCTGTATCTGCGTCAAGTGGAAGAGTCAAAAGGTTATCGTTCTCCTCTAAGCCAAGCAAAGCTGGATCATACTCCTTCGAAGCCATTGCGTTGTATGGGAACTGGGTACTGAATGAGCGAAGCTCCTCTGGGATATCCTTACCCTCATAAGCCAAGCAAAGGAATGAGAAATTACCCTGCGATGTACCTGTCTGTGGAAGATACTTCTTTACCTCCTTCTCCTTTACACTCTGACCATCAGATGATGCACGAAGCTCAGTTGTGTGGTAAGCAACCTTGCAAGACCACGATGACTGATATCTACCCTCATAAAGGAACATTGGAAGATAGGCCTTAATCACATTCTCAGGATTGATAATGCTGAAAATATCTCTTGGCACAAAGTCACGCTGCACCAAGTTTGCAACCATCTCCTGCTCGAAATCATCCTCAGTTGTCTTGAAGACGATCAAACGCTCTGGAATAGGCACCTTCTTTGATGTGATAAGCGGATTAAATGCCTTATTGTGACAATAAGGACACTCTACCTGAGCCGCAAATGGGCTAAATGAGCTAATTACCTGCTTACAACTTGGACAAATGACTTGTTGTAGTTCTAATGATTCTGCCATAATCTTAAATTTTTAAAGGTTCTTAATTTATTCTACATTTGTTTATGATCAAATTTCTATCTTGCACAGCGTTAATCACTTTTTTTGCTTTCTTGTCTATATTCTCATACTCTCCTTCCTCGATAGCAGAGCAAAAGACATCAACAGCAGTACGGAGATTTAGCTCTGCATCGAGTGCCTCTGGATAACTCTGGATGGAGCTATTGTTTACGGCGTGGTAGCATTGCTCCACCAGCTTCTTAACTGCCTCATCAGAAACATCGCGAAGACAAGTTCTAATTCTATCTGCCATTGTTTTGATGTAACTTGACTCCATCTTCTGTTTCTGATTTGACTCCACAGTAGCGTCATTAGCCAATACGCTCATTATCTGCAAAATCAAGAAGATTGCCAACAATACGCCCTGCAAAATCAAAGGCCAAGTAGCGCTTTCTGGTGAAATAGCTATACAGATGACACCCAACAACAATTCTGTAAAAAAATAGAAGAGGGCTCTCATTGATAGGCTGTATGATAAAACAGCCATACCGCTTCCGAGTTTACAAAACAAAGGAGTCAACAAAATACACAAATAAGCTGCGTGGATAAAACCGTAGCTAATCCAATTTGCCTCCGAATGGTTGGTACCACCTATGTAAAAGAACAAGCCATTAAAAAGTGCTAAGAATACTAGCGACAAGATGACTTTTAAAAAATTTTGTTTCATATCTCAAAATATTAAATTACATTCTACTCATAATCTCTGCAACCTTCGCATCATAGATTTGCTGGGAAATAAGACCAGCATCCAACATCTTCTTCATCTTCATAAGCGACTCCATTGGATCTGGATGCGTTTGTGGAGCCTGAGCTTGTGGCTGAGGCTGTTGTTGCTGCTGATAACCACCACCGAAACGGCCCTGTGCGCCAAAACCTGTTGGCTGTGGAGCCTGAGGCTGCTGAGGCTGACCAAAAGCATTAACGGCCATTTGCGCAAACGCATTTCCTGCGGCCATACCCATACCCATTCCTGCGCCCGCGCTAGCAATACCTCCTGCGCCGGGATTAACTGCTACATCTTTCAACAACTCTTGCTGAACGGCCTTATCATAGCTACCAGTGTGAGCCGTAGCAATCAATCTATCAAGATACTTCTTTCTCTCCTCGGTCTCATCAATAGAGAGGTTTCCTAATGAGAAATCTTTGAGCTTCAAACCATATTCAGCAAACAACTCATCAAATCGAGGCTTCAACTCATTTGCAAAAGATTTCAACTGACTCGAAATAGCGTTGATAGATTTATACATCGAGATCTCCTCCAGTCTATTACCAACGACATCACAAATCTCCTGTGAGATTCGAGACCTAAATACCATCTCCAAATCATCAACGGTATAAGCTGATTTATCTCCCATCAAGTCCATAAAGATTTTCTTGCTCGCATCGTAGTCTTCAAGGATATTGAAATGAACCCTGAACTGACCTGAGCCTCGAACCAGTGTAGGCACACCAATTATACCACCACCTAAGAAGAAGTCCTGAACCTCAATGGCACTACTTGTACCCCAAAAGAAAGTTTGTTCCGATGTATTCACGTGATATACTTGACAAGAGAAAGTACTAATACCACCTGTCAGCATATTACGAATACGGCTAAGAATAGGGTAGTTCTCATTGCTAATCTCGTGTCGTCCCGGAGGCAATGTGCCATAAAACTCGCCATTCTTGACAAAGATAACCTGCTCATTTGGAGCTACGGTAATCACAGAATTTGTATTAAAATCAACTCGTGGATCGAGATAAATCAGCGTATTCATATCCATATGACGCTGTATCGACTCCATCACGTTTTTGCTACCTCCAGCAAAATTGACTTCGTTTTCGTTTCGATTAAATAGTCCCATAGTTGTAGTATTTTAGTTTATTATTTTCTTCGCTTGTTCATTTCTGCTTCCATAGCTCTCATCTCGCGCTGAACCTGATAACGGCGACTTACCACGTCGTTCTGAGCATTAATCTTTTCATCCATATGGCTATTCCAATCCTGCTCACTTCGATAAGATTTTTTATTAGCACCGATTTCCGCTATCTGTTCGCCATACTTTCCATATTGCTCACCCAAAATCTGATTCTGAGAAGTGACTTCATTGTATTTTGCTGCAAGTTCTTCATCCGAGAGGTTATCATAGTTCACCTCACCTTGTTCAACAATCTCGGCATCGGAGGTTTGAGTCTGTTGAGTGTCATCTTCTAATTTTTGAGCCGAAACATCATTAGTCTTCTGTTCTTCAATCTCTTCTGAGTTCGGATTTGGGGCATCATTATCATCCTGCGGCGCATAATTTTCTAAATTTTGATCCGAGACATCATTATTCTCCTGCACCTCAGTCTCTTCTATCTTCTTTCCTCCAATTCTTAAATTTGCTCTCTCTTCATCGTATTGCCCGTATTTCTCCTTCCATTTATCTATGGCATCTCTTTTTTCAATATATACCTCATCGTATTGCTGCTTTGCGTAATCTCGCTCCATTTGCGAAAGATAGTCAGCGTTCATATCCTTCTCGTAATCATCCAGACGCGAATTATATATTTGTTGGTTGCCATAAAAATCCACTTCGCGCCAATATCGTTGTCGAGCACTCAACTCACTCTCTTCAACAATGTTTTCGCTATTTTCTTGCGTCCCCGAGACATCATTATCCTGAGGCTCCTCTGTATTAAAATCCTGATTCAAATTTGAATCATCTTCATTCCACTCAGCCATAACTTTATTTGTCTTTTATTCGTTTATACATTCTCGACCGCTCTCATCTTGCCATTATCTTACGCAAAGACATCAACTAATCGAAATCCTCGGGGTTATATTCCTCGGTATAAGAAACCTTTGACCACTGGTTGGCTTTTCTGAAAGCGTCAATCTCTGCTTCATTTCGAGCGTGATCATTCCTCATCCTATCCATATCGTTTATAGGGCCAAAAACATTGTAATCAGCATAATCGCCAGTCTGCATCTTCTCGCCGACATCTTTCATTTTTTCTGCCGCTTCCATATCATTTGCCCAATAAGCATCCTCCAATTCTGAGTGCTTCATCTCCATTTTTGTTCCCTCCAATGGATCTTTATTGGGGTCAAATTCCTGACCATCGACCATTACCTTATAGTCAGACATATTGGGCTCCTCTTCCCCAATGGCGTCGTGCTGTTCTTCGACCTCTTCAACCTCATCTACCTGTTCCTGAGGCGACTCCACATCAACATCGGTTTCCACAGACTGCTGCTCTAACAATTCGTCACTTTGGTTATCTTCTTGACAATCTGTCGTCTCAGCAGGTGCATTAGACTCCATTGAAACGTCATTATCGTTAGTTTCATCAAACTCTCTCATAACCGTTCTTATTTTAGTCTATTATTATTCTCAATAACTCTTCTTCTCACATCCTGCATCTGCTCTCCAATACGATACTGCTCATCAGCGTAACGATCTCTATCTTCCACATTGGTAGCATCAACAGCACGATCAAATGCCTCCTGCTTTCTATCCATCAAGTCTATATACTCTTGATTAAGAGCATCATTCTTGGCCTTAACATCAGCTTCGAGTTCAGCTCTCTCTGCGGCTGCTATCTCGTCTTGACGTCGCTGCTCAGCCTCCTGCTCAGCCTGGATTTCAGCTTGTCGCTGCTCCTCCGCTGCTTGCTCAGCCTCTAACTCAGCTTGACGTTGCTTCTCCTCTTGTTCAGCCTGCTCGGCTTCCAATTCAGCCTGACGTTGCTCCTCCTCTTCAGCCTTGCGCTGCTCTTCAGCCTCTGCCTCTTGCTCTGCCTGCTCAGCCTCCAACTCGGCCTGGCGCTGAGCCTCTGCCTCCTGCTCTGCCTGTTCAGCCTCCAACTCAGCCTGGCGCTGAGCCTCTGCCTCTTGCTCAGCTATCTCAGCCTGCTCGGCTTCACGCTGAGCCTCTTCCGCCGCTTCAATGTCTGCTTGCTGCTGTGCCTTAGCGTCATCCATTGTCTCTTCATAACCCTTTCTCAATGAGCCGTCACTCCAACGCTCCATTCCTTGCTCATCAGCCCATTGCTCAGCCTCCTTTTGAGCCTGCTCCATCTCTTGACGACCCTTATCAGAGAGTTCTGACACTGAAAGCTGGCTTTCATCTATCTCCTGACTTGCCTCCTGAGCCTCCGCCTTCATTGCATCAGCATCAGCCGCAACCTCCTCCTGGCCTTCTTGTATCTCCTCCTGTTGTTCAGCTTCCTGCTCGGCCTGCTCTTGGAGTTCCTTTTCAGTCTCCTCAGCCTCTTGCTGTTCTTTCTCAGCCTCTTGTGCCTCTGCATTTTGCTGCTCTTCCATCTCCTGAGCCTGCTCTTCGGCCTCTCGCTGAGCCTCCTCAGCCTCTTCCATCTCAGCAGCCTGTTGCTCCTCTATTTCCTGAGCAACATCTTCCGCCTCCTGCTGAGCCTCATCTTCCGCCTCCTGCATTTCAGCAGCCTGTTGCTCCTCAATTTCTTGAGCCTCCTGCTGAGCCTCCTGCTGAGCCTCTTCGGCTGCCTCCTGCAACTCCTCTTCCTGTTGCTCCTGCATCTCTATGGCTTGCTCCTCAGCCTCCTGTCTTTCGGCCTCCTGCTGCTCCTCCATCTCGGCAGCCTGTTCTTCTATTTCTTGCTGCTGTTCAGCTACTTCATCTTCGATTTGTGTGTCGCTGTCTTCACTACTGGATGAATCATCGTATGACGAATCATCTGAATCGTAGGAATCGTAAGACTCATCATAAGATGAATCATAACCACCCATATCCTCGCTATATTCTTCTGACATAATGAATCAAATTTTATTATTCCTTAACCAACGATTTATTAATTGTAGCTTCCGCTATTTTGATGTTTGTATCATACTTAATCCTTCGCCACAAATGTACTTTCACACAAGACAACAATGGTCTATCAAAGACTTCATCGTTAAGTTCGCCAATTATCAGACTTTGAATTTTTGAAAATACAAATCTTACTCCGTCCATATCCTTGGCTCCCACCTTGATATATCTATTGAAAATACGTCTTGCAACCTCTTTCGACAACACACGTCTATTGTAGTCGCAAGCGGACTGGCAATAAGGACAAAGCGTACATTCTGGGTATGGTCTAAGTTTATCTTGCTTGTCATTCCAATATGTCGATAACTCCTTAATTCCGTCATCTGAAAGAGAAATAGAGATATTGTTATCCAAACGGTAGTTTGGTGTGATAATCTCCTCAGGCTCATCCAAACGGTTAAAGAACAAGTAGGCTTCACCAGGTTTAAGTTTCGCCAATCGCGCGATATGGAGATCCGTCATACTTGTTGAGTCCGCCAAAATCTGCTTATCCTGACCCTCCACAAGTCTGAACGCCACCTTAATATCAGTCAATGCGACAATATCGATTCCCACCTTACGAGGTGATTGATCTGCGATTGCTAAACCCACACCATAAGAACGAATCTCGGCCAACATTCTCTTTACCAAGCCCTGGGCGATAGCAGCAGGGTTGGCTGCACCTTCGCCGCCACCACTTGAAGAGTCCAACAACACGTGCGCCTCCTCCAAAAGGATGAAATTACGCAATCCGCCCTCGCCGACATAATTTGCATTTACATATGCCAATATCGAGAGGAGCAACAACGCAATAATCAACGCCTTCTGATCGGAGTTTTCAATTGCTGCCAACTCAATAATTGTCGGTTTTGTCAAGATATCCTCAATTGGAATTGAAAAATAGTTATCAAACAGATTAACCAAACTCTTCAATCGCACAATACCTGCACGACCAATATTTCGAGCATCACCGGTATAGCCAATCTCATCGAATGTTTCCTGGAAACACTTAATAAAATCAGTGATATTAAATATTCGACCCTTGTCTGCTACAGTATAAGTATCGAGCCATCTAAAATCCGAATAACAATTGTTTATCGTATCCTCAAAAATCTTATCCAATGGTGATGACATCGACACACCCGCAGCAAACGCAGTTTTCAAAGTCGATTTATAGGTTTCAAGTTTTACATTCTTGGGTGGCACAAATGGATTGAACACAAATGGAGAAATAAAATTCTTTCCAGGTGTAAACACTTGCAACTCAGGAATACTCTGCACCAATGCTCGATACTCATTCTTAGCAGGCTCGATAACCAAAAATGGGATATGATGCTCCTTCCACAATCGGTCAAGCAAGCCAACCGAAAACGTAGTCTTACCAGAACCTGGTGTTCCAACGACCAACATATGCTTAGCCAAATCCTTAAGCGTAAGACCTATGGAGTCGTTATTAGACGATGATTTAAGTTTACCAAACTCGATATCACCAGCATTAATCAGGTTTTGCGAATATGATTTGCTTGCCTTACCACTCTCATTCACATTCAAACCTGCCTTAATCTTATCACTACCTACCGGCAGACGGAAAAAGTTTGCAGCCTCATCCGCCGTTATAATATAAGGTAAACGGTACAATGAGTTGGAAACAACTCCGCTATTCCAAATATTTACATTTCGGCCATTATTTATGATGTAATCGTTAAGAACCCACGGCTGGGAATACAACGTATCAATCGAGCTAAGGACATTGGCCTTAGGAATATCAACAAACTTCAAATTTGGGGTGATGTTCTGAGTAGAATTCAAGTGTCCCAAAACCCTTGTGGATACACTTGTCAAAGCTGTACCACCACCATAAACTAAAATATTGTATGTAAACAGAGATCTACTCTTGTTTTCAAAATAGTACTCATACAACTCAGAGACTCTAACAGCACTGCTAATACTCATATTTCCGACCTGCATATCAGAAACACCTCTGCTCAGCGTGCTTAATACCTGATTCGTTCTATTAATTTCAATAAGTTCATCTGGTGTATAATACGTTGGGATAAGTTGAAAACTAACCGCACAATCAGGGTTAGAAATCAAGATACCCACAATTCGGCTAAGATCTTGATAATCGGTAGGGAATAGGTCAAAAGCATAACCCACTGGGAAATACTGATTCTGCAAATCCTCCAATCTCTCCTCCTTAACGATTGCCTTGACATTATCCACATTCGTCTTTTGCAACGCTGAATAATACGACGACAATGATTCGTTTTTATATTCGTACTTATCAGTATCAAGAGACGATGAAATCAATGCCATAATTTCACCAACGGTGTTCTCTGCTACCGCAGGATTCATATTAATTGCTCTAACCGACACATACAAATTGATACTCGCCTTATATGGCTGGTTTTTAACAGGCTCAGCAATCCACGTCAGGTCTAACGACAAATCTGGATTTACGCCCGTACTTGTATATTTCTCCTTGTATTGTTGGTAAATCTCAGTCAAAGTGTTAGCCATATTCTGAGCATATGACGTAACGATGTAAGTCTGCTGAGCCATTGATTGGTCATCAGACAGAATCGACATATGAGGAATTGATGAAATTTTCAGCACCTCAATGGCAATAAATTCGCCACTATTTATCTGATATTTATCCATATATACACACTTTTTAAGGGATTCTCTTCGGTAGAGACAACTAAATATTTATGTAAAGTTAAGCAAAATAATACGAAAGAACCAAATAATAGCACAAAAAAGTTTTTATTAACACAATTAACAAT
>JAZKYX010000021.1:0-8932 GCA_045612405.1 Alistipes sp. | reverse complement strand
CTGAAAGCATCTAAGCGCGAAGCCATCCCCAAGATAAGTCTTCCCTTGAGGGGCGTAGGAGACTACTACGTTGATAGGCTGCAGATGTAAAGGTAGTAATATCAAAGTCGAGCAGTACTAATTACCCGAGAGGCTTTCTTCTGTAATCTTTATCTCATCTTCTGTAGTATGTCAAATGTTATAGCGCGTGCGGCGCGTAGGACTAGAGAGGTCCGTCCGCATATGTTTCGATAGACTGAAACGATAAGTTCTTTTAGGTGGTTATAGCAGTGAGGTTCCACCTCTTCCCATTCCGAACAGAGAAGTTAAGCTCACTCACGCCGATGGTACTGCCTATTTAGGTGGGAGAGTAGGTAGCCGCCTCTTCAAGCCGAGTCCTAATAAGGGCTCGGTTTTTTTGTATATGTATGTCATCAGTCGCAGGATGCAGTCACTCCTCCTGGGCGGCTTGAACGGCGGCAGGTCGCAAACTCTTATGTTAGTCACTTCCTGGCAGGTTTAGCCTACATTTGTTTTCCCTTTGCTGCAAATTCGCTGAACGCTATACCTTATATTTATATATATCCATTAATGGATGTTGAGACGAGGTTTTTTTTCAATTATTTGTAATAATTGGAAAATATTTGCTATATTTGTATAGGTTGTCGAATAGGCAACTTTGTATAGGTGGCATTTAGGCTATTGTTTTTTTGTCAAGTAAAACGACCAAATTTATTAAGACGCGAACAAACAATAGGCACATTAAATGCTCACGCCGATTGGCGTGGGTGTGCTTATGTTCGTGTGTGGGTACTTGGTCGTCCCTTCTTGACAAATAAGCATCATCCACGTTTCTTCTTTTTCAGGGTTAAACGATTGCCATCTGTTGAGCGCGATTTTTTTGTTTAACTTAAAACTCTCTATTATGAAAAAGTTATTCTTATTGTTGGTGGCTGCTATTTGTGTGGTCTCATCTGCATCTGCGCAGAATTCTATTAAGTATCAGGGCGAGGTTGATTTAGGGTTTTCACTTGGTGTTGGTACTTGGGCTATCAATCGTGTAAATATTCACACCATTCAAGGCGTAAAGATGGGAGAACATTTCTCTGCTGGAGTTGGTATTGGTACGGATATATATGTGGCACAAGGTGCGGAATCGGATGTGTTTATTCCTGTTTATCTAAATGTGAAGGGTTATTTTCCTACGAAATCCAAGGTTGCTCCTTATGCTTCTTTTGATATTGGCGGTGGTTTTGGTGCATCCCAGTACGCGAAGGGTTTGTCGGGAATGATGCTTTGTCCTGCTATTGGTTTGAAAGTCGGAATGTTTAAAGCACAACTCGGTTATAATGTCCAGAAGATTTCAGAGTCTGGTGTAAGTTTAAATATGAGTGCTTTGCAGTTGAAGATGGGTGTAATGTTTTAATATAGCATCTTTCATATTTGCGAGATAAGGCCGCCAACCTGGGCGGCTTTTTTTGTAGGTATGATGGAGGGTGTGTTTTGAAATAAAAAATTTAGAAGTTCTCTTCGGGCGCAAATCTTTTTATTGCAAAATATAAGAGAAAAAGCAAGCGTGGCGGGGAAATAGCTTGTTATGGGGATGAGATTGTCGGAGTGAAGGAGAAGAGGTTGTGTTATTTTTTTGTATCTTTGTCATATTGGGTGGCTATTAGTCGTTGACCAGGTGTGGGATGGCTGGTAGTCGGCTGGATTGAAAATTTATACTCACAGATATGGATATTACAAGATATGAGCGTCGAAGGTCGCACGCGGTGAAGATTGGTGGTGTGGTGATTGGCGGAGATGAGCCTATTGCTGTGCAGTCGATGACCAATACGCCTACGGCCGATACCGAGGCAAGCGTTGAGCAGGTGAAGCGCATCGCTCAGGCCGGAGCAGGCATTGTGCGTCTGACGGCGCAGGGTAAGCGCGAGGGCGAGAACTTGCAGAATATTGTGGCGCAGCTGCGCGACGAGCAGTGCGATGCGGCCATTGTTGCCGATATTCATTTTGTCCCCGAGGTGGCGGCCATCGCGGCTCGCTATGTGGATAAAGTGAGGATAAATCCTGGAAATTATCGCACCTCGAATGGTGAGTTACCTGCGCTCATTGCCCAGTGTCGTGAGCGCGGTGTGGCGTTGCGCATAGGTGTGAACCACGGCTCGCTGGCCAAGCGAATCTTTGACGAGTGGGGCGACACACCTCAGGGAATGGTCGTCTCGGCGATGGAGTTTTTGAGGATCTGCCGCGACGAGGCGTTCGACCAGGTGGTGGTGTCGATGAAGTCGAGCAACACGCGTGTGATGGTGCACGCCTACCGTTTGCTGGTCGAGGCGATGGAGGCAGAGGGTATGACCTACCCAATCCACTTGGGTGTGACCGAGGCGGGCAACGGCATCGAAGGCAGAATCAAGAGCGCTGTGGGTATTGGTGCGTTGTTGGCCGATGGTATTGGCGATACGATAAGGGTGTCGCTGACGGAGGCTCCCGAGAATGAGGTGCCTGTGGCGCAGATGCTGGTGGAGCATTATGCTTCTCGCGCGGGAGAGTTTGAAGTGGTTCATTCTGAGCGATATAGCGCAACGGAGTACAAGCGTCGTAGTGATGTGATGACACCCATTGTGCATAGCGAGATAGATGAAAGATTCCTCGTGATTGAATCCACGTCGCAGAATCCTACGGCCGAGTTACGCGCGGTAATCCTCTCGTTGGAGGACGAGAAGCAGGCGGTGGTGGTCAAGCGTCGATATGAGCAGCGAGATATTCAGGAGGTGGCTGTCAAGGCGGCAGCCGACTTGGGTGTGCTGTTCCTGGATGGTCTGGCCGATGGAATTTGGGTCGATGCGCCTAACCTTAGCACCGAGCAGGTGGAGGAGATTGAGCTGATGATTTTGCAGGCGGCGCGCGTGCGCTTCTCGCACACCGAGTATATCGCTTGCCCAAGTTGTGGCCGCACGTTGTACGACATTGAAAAGACGCTGGCTGACATCAAGAGTCGCACTTCGCATTTGAAAAATCTGAAAATAGGAATTATGGGCTGCATCGTGAATGGCCCAGGCGAGATGGCCGATGCCGATTATGGCTATGTGGGTGCTGCGGCGGGAAGGATTACGCTCTATAAGGGCCGCGAGATTGTCGAGAAGAACATCCCTCAGGAGGAGGCCATTGAGCATCTTATTGATCTGATCAAGCGCAACGGTGATTGGCAAGACCCCGAGTAGGAGATGGCAGGACGAGCGATGAAACGTTACACCTCGCGTGGCGTGGTGTTGGGTACGATAAAGTATGGCGACAAGGGGTTGGTGGTGCAGATGCTCACCTCGACCCACGGTCGTCAGAGCTATATGGCCCAGGGGCTGGGCTCGCGCGGCGGTCATAATAAGCTGGCGCTGTTTCAGCCTATGTTTGCCTTGGAGTTCGAGGGGTTGGAGTCGGAGCGTATGCAGATGCACCGCTTTGGCGAGGTTCACCACGGCATTGTGTTGCAATCAACCCCGTTTGATATAAAAAAATCGACCATAGCTCTCTTTATGGCAGAGGTTTTGCACCGTCTGGTCAAGGAGAGTGAGGCAAACGAGATGCTATTCGATTTTGTGTGGGGCTCCATCGAGGCGCTGGATGAGGCCACCGAGGGTGTGGCAAATTTCCACCTGTGGTTTTTGGCCCATCTGTGTCGTTTTCTGGGATTCTCGCCCGGCAATGAATATATGCCAGGGGCGTGGTTCAACATCGCCGAGGGTCAGTACTCGGAGCAGGAGCCGCCACGCGAGATAAGAATGTCGCAAGATAATGCCCTCATCCTCCGCGATATGTTGGAGTGTGATGTGCGCTATTTGGCCGAGATTGGCCTTAACCGCCACCAGAGAGTCGATTTCCTGGCGGCACTTGTGGGTTACTATGCCTACCATTTAGACACCATCAACTCTGTGCAGTCGTTAAGGATTTTGCAGGAGGTGTTTTAGTGAAGTATTTTGTTTATTCGTTTGTGACGATATTGCTCGTTGGAGCATTGGTGATAGATTATCTGGATGATGTAGGTCGTCACGCCATCGCTCGGGCCTCGGCCCAGGAGCCATTGCGTCGCCAGAGTGGTGATACTCTGTTTGAAGGGCGCGATTCGATGTTGGGAGGGCTCTCGCTGGATGGGGTGGACTCCTTGTCGCGAGTGTGGCATATACCTATGCATCACGCTGTTACGTTGAATGCTGAGCCAGTTTGGAAAGACTCAACTTTTCGCTTCGAGCCGTTTTACTTCCATCTGCCTTATTGGAATGTCTATCGCCGCTCGTTCACTGTTTGGGGCATCACTTTTTCCACTGGTCAACCTAATCCCTATAACCCCTATCCCCAATCCAATGCGCTCGATGCGTCGGTGGATTCCCATCCGCTGAATAGACCAAAATAGTTTTTTGTGGCGAGGTGTTTCTTGATTTCCTCGCTTTTTTGTACTTTTACCCCCGATTTCATCCTCATTGTGGGACCAAAAACTTTGATAATATGGAGGCAATAGGCCAGATTTTTTATGAGTGGATTGATAAAATCCTAATACAAATGGGTTGCACGAGCGCTTTTGCCGACTCGTTGCATAGCTGGGTCGTGATGTTTTTCATCGTGCTTGTGGCGCTGATGGTGGATTTGATTCTGCGCCTGGGTATCTTGCGTGTTGTACGCGAGATTGTCAGCCACACCAAGGCAGAGTGGGATGATAGATTGTTCGATAAGCAGGTGATGGGTCGCTTGTGTAATCTCATTACTCCGACCATCATCTACACGCTTCTGCCCCTGGCTTTCTCGTCGGGCGAGGCTGCCGAGAGCGGAATACAGGAGCTACTGTCGCGCTGTATCGAGGTCTATATGGTCATCACTTGTGTGCGTTTTATCAACATCTTGTTGAAGGTGGCCTTCGAGATTGCCGAGAAGCGCCCGGCGTGGGAGGGTAAGCCCATCAAGGGTCTGATGCAGACGGGCCAGGTCTTTGTCATCGGCATCGGAACGATTCTTATAGTATCGATTCTCATCAACAAATCGCCAGTGTTGCTACTCACAGGTTTGGGTGCGTCGGCGGCGGTGCTGATGTTGATTTTCAAGGATAGTATCTTGGGTCTGGTGGCGGGTGTGCAGCTCTCGGCCAATAATATGCTCAAAGTGGGCGATTGGATTTCTATGCCCAAGTATAATATCGACGGCGAGGTCGAGGAGGTTGCGCTGACCACCATCAAGGTGCGCGGCTGGGACAAGACGTTGCAGATGTTGCCGCCCTACCTCCTAATCAGCGAGTCGTTCCAGAATTGGCAGGCGATGCGCGCAACGGGAGGCCGCCGCATCAAGCGCTCGCTCAATATCGATATGACCACTATCTGTTTTGCCGACACGGCCTTTATCGCCAAGCTCCACCAAAATGAGGCGGCAGGGGCTCTGTTGCAACACATCTCGGAGCGCAGCGACGAGGGTGAGATGCTCACCAACCTCGATCTGTTTATGCGATGTGTAAATAGTTACTTGATGCGTCACCCCAGAGTCAATCCCGATATGACCATTATGGTGCGTCAGTTGCAGCCTTCGGAGTGGGGTTTGCCCATCGAGATTTATTGCTTCTCGGCAGATGTGAATTGGATACCTTACGAGAATCTGCAAACCGAGATAATCTCCTATGTTGTGGCCATCGCGCCGCTGTTTGGACTTAGGATGTATCAGGCTCCCTCAGGACTGGATTTTAGACGTCAATAAATCCTCAGAATAGGTCGCAAGAAGAAGAAAACACCCCTTTGGCTCGAATATTTCTAAGCCGAAGGGGTGTGTTGTTATCCTTTTGAGGATGAGTTACTTTGCTAACTCCAATGCCTTGGTTGTGGTGTAATATTTAGCCTTCATATGCGAGCGCTCCCAGGCTGGAATTTCGCCTGCGGCAAGGTAGCCCAAATAGACCTTCATCACCGAGCTGAATCGCATCTCGTGGGTCTTGATTATCGCCGCAGGAATCACCACCTGCCACTCATTCTCGGCAGTTTGGCGCAGGTTGAGTTTGGGATATTGCTTCTCGATTGAACTCAACGCCGCACGCAACGTAGCCTCGAACGACGCAGCATCGTCGGTCTTGTTGATGACGTAGAGCATAGGCTTGTAACCTTGCTCGGCGCCTTGGCGAATCTCGATGTTGGCCTTCGAGCCCTTCACCACCGAGTAGTGAGTGTCGCCCGTACCCTCATTGCCGACCTTAGCCATAAAGTTCCACACCACGCTCACGCGGCAGTTCACGCCCGCAAGCTGGTAGTTCATCTCGCCGTTGGAATAGACGTGGAGCGTATCCTCGATGATATCCTTTTTGAGGAAAGGTGCGTAATCCTCGCAGCCAGTCACCAGACGGTACTTGTCGCGTGGAATCTTGGTTGCCCAGCGGCGTGCCGATGTGAACTTAATATCCTGCTTGTAATCAATCTCTTGCTCGGGCATAACGGTGCACTGCACCAAATCGACAAGGTGGGTTGTCACATCAACAATACCCTCGCCCTGCTGCTTCACGTCGAAGTACCACTCGGGGCGACGCAGAGGCTCACCCGACACATATTTGAAGAAGTGGTGGACACTCTCCTTGGTGATGGCTGGATCCTCGGGCGTACCCTTCTCCATCTGGCCAAACAACTCGGGCATTGCCACCAACACACGTTGCAACTCGTTGTTGATCTCCGAGCGCTCGGTCATAATATCATATACCAACACGCCCTCCTGTTCGGCGCGGTCGAGCGTCTGCTCCAATGTCGCAAATCGCTTCTGGTCGATGGCCATCGGCTTGTCCGACAATACGTTGAGCCCCGCCTCGACGGCCGCCTTCACATAGTCGGTCTTCTTGCCGTTGTTACCCGCCAGCACCACCACGTTACCTTTGCGCTCGGCGAGCATCTTCTCCAAATAATCCTCACCCTCGTAGAGCTGCTCGTTCCACGATGTGGGGCGCTCGCCGCGTGTGTTGTAACGCTCGATTCTGTCGAGGTGCATCTTGGCATCATCGCCATCGGGCGCATAGACATAGACCGTCGGATCGACCTCGTCATACATATACATCTGCACCAGTGCCGCGTGGAAGTGACCAGGGTCGAGCGTGAGGAGCTTTACCTTGTTTTTCGCCTTGCCAAACTTCGCAAAATTCACTCTCTCACATCCTCCTCCGAGGATTACCGCCACCGCCATCGCAGCCAAAATTAACTTTCTCATATTATTAGATTTAAAATTTTTAATTACTCCACTCGATTACCGTTTTTGTCGATATAGAATACTTCATCATTTAATATAACTTTTGCTTTGCCATTGTGAAAATCCTCAGCTGAATCAAATAGTAAAGGAATTGCTATTGTTCCGACCTCATTTATGTAGCCGTATTTATTGTCCTTTTTAACAATAGTTCGGCCTTCGCAACACAAACCAATGTGATTGTATTTAAACATATTGGTAATTGTTCTACAAGTAGAACGTGCAGCAATATAAGCCTGAACAGCTTCGAAGATAAAATTTGTTATAGAAAATTTACGGTTTAAAAAAAGTTGTGGTTTCGAACGTTCCCGCCCTAATAATTTCAATAAATCATCTACCAATTTTGGCTCAATGGGATGTTCTTCAATTGTGAGCCAATCAATATTGGCAAATGCAAGTTTATATTCAGGTGGGAACTGAGATTTATCAACGATATATGGAAGTATTGTTTCGCTTGGTTTTTCATCTATTGCAAAATAAATCTCCTTTGGGGTGTACTTCGCATTATATGCATTTTTGCTGGCGATGAGTAAAAATATGGTCGAATTTATAATCTTGTCAGCAAGCATCTTTGGAAAATCTTTGCCCCCACCAATGCCTTCGCGGTCAATGAAATAGCTGATGCCTGCATTATCAAGTGCTTTGCAAATTTTATCGGCAATCTTGATATCCTTGCGAGAATAGCTTATAAAAACATCGTATTTCATAGTTGGGTGTTGTTTAAAAGTGTGGTTTGGTTAATATCCATAAAACTCTACGCAAAGATAACATATTTTTGGGTTTAGGGAGAAAAAACTCGGTGTAAATCGTTGATATTTACAATTTTTGCTGTATCTTTGCCCTCGCTTTTCGCGCACGAGTGGCGCGGAGGGGCATAAATATTTAATTATTAACATTTTAACGGGCGATTGTATCGCAAAAATTTTCCACGATGGAAGTATTGAACAATGTAGCAAACGAGGGTTTCGATTGGATCGCGTTTGAGAACGATTTGGACCTTTATGGTGGTCAGACTAAGGAGCAGGTAGCTGAGGCTTATGGCCAGACTTTGTCTAACATCGCTGTTGGCGAGGTAGTAGAGGGTACTGTTAGCGAGATCAACAAGCGCGAGGTAACCGTAAACATCGGCTACAAGAGCGAGGGTATGATTCAGGCAACTGAGTTCCGTTACAACCCAGAGTTGGCTATTGGCGACAAGGTAGAGGTTTACGTTGAGTCAGTAGAGGACAAGAGCGGTGCTTTGGCACTCTCGCACAAGAAGGCTCGTCAGTTGAAGTGCTGGGACCGTGTAAACGAGGCATTGAACAACGACGAGATCATCAAGGGTTACGTAAAGTGCCGCACAAAGGGTGGTATGATTGTAGATGTATTCGGTATCGAGGCATTCTTGCCAGGTTCACAGATCGATGTGAAGCCTATCCGCGACTACGATGTATATGTTGACAAGACTATGGAGTTCAAGGTTGTTAAGATCAACCAGGAGTTCCGCAATGTAGTTGTATCACACAAGGCTCTTATCGAGGCAGAGCTCGAGGCTCAGAAGCAGGTTATCATGTCTAAGCTTGAGAAGGGTCAGATCCTTGAGGGTACAGTTAAGAACATCACTAACTACGGTGTATTCATCGACCTCGGTGGCGTAGATGGTTTGATCCACATCACAGACCTCTCTTGGGGCCGTGTAAACAAGCCAGAGGAGTTGGTAGAG
>JAZKYX010000020.1:0-14120 GCA_045612405.1 Alistipes sp. | reverse complement strand
AAACTATGAATTTTAAGTTAAAGATATGGCGTCAAAGAGACGCTAAGTCACAGGGTGCATTCGAGACCTATGAGGTTAAGAATATCTCAGCGGATACTTCATTCCTTGAGATGATGGACATCCTCAACAACGACCTTATCCACGCAGGTAAGGAGCCAGTAGCATTCGACCACGACTGCCGCGAGGGTATCTGCGGTATGTGCTCTATGCACATCAACGGCCACGCACACGGTCCATCACAGGCGGTTACTACTTGCCAGATGTATATGCGTAAGTTCGAGGATGGCTCTACTATCACTATCGAGCCATGGCGTTCAGCAGCATTCCCAGTAATCCGTGACCTCGTTGTAGACCGCGGTGCTTACGATAAGATTTTGCAGGCTGGTGGTTTTATCTCTGTACGTACTAACTCAGTACCTGATGGTAACGCTATTCCAATCCCTAAGGCTGATGCTGACGAGTCTATGGACGCAGCAGCTTGCGTAGGTTGCGGTGCTTGTGCTGCTACTTGTAAGAACGGTTCTGCAATGTTGTTCGTTGCAGCTCGCGTATCTTCACTTGCGAAGTTGCCACAGGGTCGCGTTGAGGGTGCACGTCGTGCTAAGGCAATGGTTGCCAAGATGGATGAGCTCGGTTTTGGTAACTGTACTAACACAGGTGCTTGCCAGGCTGAGTGTCCAAAGCAGATTTCAATCGCTCACATCGCTCGCCTCAACCGCGAGTTCTTGGCTGCTAAGTTGCAGGACTAAGAGAGCATATTGATACATTCATTGAAGGTTGTCGGCTTAGGTCGGCAACCTTTTTTATTTCGAGCTTCTCGGATTTAATAAAATCGCCACGCATATTATTAATAAATATGCAACTTTTGTCATAAATAATTTATATCTTTGGGAGGTAAACCTAAAACTAAACACATTATGAGAAAGATGCTTTTTCTGGCTGTGACGCTCTGCTGTGCGTTCATAGCCACCAGCAATGCAGAGAACCGACCAAACAACCCTACCCCACAGCCCGACAACAAAGAGTACACTATGGCCGACGTGTGGGCCGCCTACGAAGGCTTCAACAATGTATTCCTTGACGCCAAAAAGTATATCTACAAACACGACAACACCTTTGCCCGCGCCAAGGATCGCTTCAACGGTGCTGCGGCAATCTGGTGCCAGCCAATGTATTGGAATATGGCGATGGATGCCTGCCTGCTGGCCGAGAAGGTGGGCGATAAAAAGCGTGCCGAGGAGTATCGCTCGCTGGTAAAGAAGATTTACAACGGCAACCGCAAGCACTATGCGGGCTTCAACTTCCACGATAATAACGAGAATACGGGATGGTTCATCTACGACGACATTATGTGGTGGACAATATCACTGGCTCGCGGTTATGAACTCTTTGGCGATGAAGACTACCTGCGCTACTCGGAGGATAGTTTCAGCCGCGTATGGTATGGTTCCGACATCGTGGGCGACAACGGATCTTATGATCCCAATAAGGGCGGTATGTTCTGGCGCTGGTATCCAATCCAGAACCCCAAACCAAATGAGTCATCTCACGGTAAGATGGCCTGCATCAACTTCCCCACAGTGTGTGCGGCGATGATGCTCCACAACAACGTGCCCGCCGACCGCGAGGAGCCCAAGGGCGATAAGCCCCTCTACCAAACCAAGGAGGGCTACTTAAAGATGGCCAAGGATATCTATGCGTGGGGCGAGAAGAACCTCTTTGACCCTAAAACTGGTCGCATAGCCGACAGCCGTCACGGCGAGGGTCGCCCCGACTGGAAGGTGCATATCTACAACCAGGCGACATTCATCGGCTCTTCGGCTCTGCTCTACCTTAACACCGGCGACAAGCACTATTTGGAGAACGCAGTGAAAGCTGCCGATTACAGCTGCGGCGCAATGTCGGCGCGTTATGGTCTGCTGCCATTCGAGAGAGGCATCGAGCAGGGAATTTACACCGCTATTTTTGCTCAGTATATGGCCATTTTGGTATATGACTGCGGACAAACTCAATACCTACCATTCCTATATAAGAATATCACAACAGGCTGGGCCAACCGCGACAAGAGCCGCAACATCATCGACGGCGAGTACCACAAGCGCACCGCCCCTTACGAGATGGTGGACTCTTATGAGGCTTCGGGCATTCCTTCGCTGATGCTACTATTCCCACCCCAGGAGTAAGGAGTAATTAAAACAACACAGGCTACCCTTTTGGGTAGCCTGTGTTGTTTTCCACTTATCGGTGCATATCCTTTGACTGCAAATATTTCAGCAATTCGTAAGGGCGGTCGGTCATAATCTGCATCGCGCCCTGCTCCACAATCCAGCCCCACGCCGCATCGGCATTCTTTACAGCACGGTCGTCATCGTGTCCCGCGCAAGCCGATGCCCACATTGAGCCTATACACACCTTCACGCCCGCATTTCTAATCAATTGCAGATTCTCCTGCAACTCTGGCGTATCCTTGTCAACTACGCACTCAATGGCTAATGGTTTTAGTTTCAGACACTCCTTGATTACCTCACTCGAATTCTTTCCCCCAGCGCCAAGCACTGGAACATAGGGAACCTTGCCGACAAGATCGGGATAATCCTGCACAAAGCGTGACGGATGATGCGAGGTCTTAAACATTACCTGATGTGTCATTCCATATTTTTCGGTTAGGTCATAGACCTCACGGAATAGGTCGTAGCCTTTATCAAGATGAATCACCACCTTATCCTTGCATAGTAACAACACCTGCTCGAAAGTCGGCACCCTCTCACCATAATCCGTTACTCGACCACAAGCATTTCTTAGACGCAGTGACGTCACCTGCTCGGCCGTCATTTCCGACACCTTGCCCACACCCTCGGTTGTACGATTTACGGTCTCATCGTGCATAACCACCAGCACGCCATCGCTCGTCTTGCGCACATCCACCTCGACCATATCATAACCAGCGTCGATGCAGGCCTGGAAGGCGTGCAAAGAGTTCTCGGGAGCACTGCGCCAATCGCCACGATGGGCAATAATGAGCACCTGATCGGACATCGGGTCTAACTGATAGCCGAGAATCTTCTCGACGGCACTACGATTGTCACATCCGAGCAATGCAACGAGTGCAAGCACTAAAATATAAAATCGTTTCATAGTTCAAGTAGTTTAGGGGTTTTCACAAAGTTACAAAAAAAAGCAAGATTATCCAGCAGGACAATCTTGCTTTTATTATCTTTTGCTGCGCTTTACAACGCGAAACTCAACGTCGCACCCCATCGGCAAGGCTTGCCCTGGCTCATAAAATCATTACCCATCGACTTGAAATAGAAAGTGTAATAGTCGGCATTAGCAAGGTTGCGGCCCCACAACGAGAGTGTGTAATCGCCCTTGCGAAGCTCAACCGAGGCGTTGAGCAGAGAGTAGAAGTTCTGCTTCAAGCTATTAGCCTCGTTCCAATAAATCTTGCCCACACCCTGCCACGAAGCCGAGAGGACAATCTCGTCGAGCAAGCGGCCACCAATCCACATATTATATGATGCACCGAATGAAGCGGTATGTCGGGGCGCATAAGGGAGGTAGTTGCCCGAGTAGTCGTTCACACCATCGTTGAACTCCTCGAACTCGGCGTGCGTGTAGCCATAGTTAGCCATAAGTCGCAAGTGGCTCAGATTGATCAACTTAAAGACATCCCAAGTGGCCGAGAGCTCTGCGCCACGACTGCGCGACTTACCAGCGTTGGACATCATACGGCCTGTTGTTTGACCCTCGGGGAAGACCGTCAACTGCTGGTCGCGGCACTCAATCCAGAAGGCTGCAAAATCCAGACTCACACGACCCTCGGCGAAGCGCAAGTGACCTCCCAATTCATAGTTCCAGCTATACTCAGGTTTGTATGTTGTCACCGAAGCGGCATCGTAAGGCGAAGTTTCAGACTCAGAAGGGCGACCCATAGCCGACATTGCATCAGACATCAAGGCATTCTTTAACTTATTCTGCAAGATATCTGAGAAAATCTGGGTATTGAAACCGCCTGCCTTATAGCCGCGTGTGGCTGTCACATACAAATCACCCGCATCGGTGGTAAAGTTTACGGCAAACTTTGGCAAGAGTTCAAAGAAGTCGAGTTTCTCCTCGCCCTTGAAAGGTACGCTCACAGTACGGAAATCAGGAATCATATCAGCTCCTCCTGGACGCATTGGGCCCATCTTGTAACCCAACTCCGAGTAGTTGTTGTATTTCATCTTCGAAGCCTCGTAATCTAGACGCAATCCCGCCGTAAAACGCCAACGCTCACCCGCTGAGAGTGAAGACTCGTGGTAGAGAGCCAAGCCGTAGGTAGGCAGAGTAAAGTTGCTCTCGATGGCAAGGCGATCTCTATCGAATGACAACAAGCTCTGCAACATTGCTGGCATATTGCCCAAGATGAGCGACTTCATTCCATCCTCCAACAGATTCACTGGGGCCTCCATCTCGATTTTCTTGTAGAAACCATACGCTCCCGTCACCCACTGCCAGCGGCGCGAAGGATCGTTGGTGCGCAACACCACATCCTCGGTAAAGGCGTGCTCGTGCTGCTCCTGGCGAAGAGTGAAGACTGACGCAGGACCCAGGTCTTGATCCATACGCATCCTATCGTGCATAAACTGGTAGCTCGTTGTAGAGGTAAACTTATAATCCTGCCCCGTATGCGAGATGGTCAAACCATCGCTAAAATTGTAGCGCATATAACGGCTAATATCGTTGTAGTTCACATCCTCAATCTTATCCTGCTCAACATCGTAAAGGGCGTAGGCATAGCCACCCTCGTAGCTGTAACCAAACTTGGCGACATTGTCCAGCGACCAGCCTCGACCCATCTGCCAGATAATGCGTACTCGACCGCCAGCACTCTCGCCCCAATCCACATCGCTGCCATCGAAAGCGTTGTTGAAGAAACCATCCGTGCGATTGTGGTATCCGCCCACAGAGTAGGCAAACTTATCGCCCACCTTGTCGTAAAAACTCAACTTAGCACGCTCGCTATTGCCCGAGCCGTACTCCAACGTACCACGCAGGCCCTGGTAATGAAGTGGCGAGAGGGTGTAGATGTTCATCTGACCGCCCATCGTGTTACGACCATAGAGCGTACTCTGGGGGCCACGCAGCAACTCCACGCGAGCCACATCCTCCATATCGAAGTCGTAGTTATTCTTGTTCACATAAGGCACACCGTCCACCGTCATACCAATCACAGGCTGGTCGATGCGGGCACCGAAACCACGCACATAGATTGACGAGGTCATACGCGAGCCATAGTCGGGCTGATAGAAATTGGGCATCAGAGCCGACAACTGTTTTACAGATGTTATGCCCTCACGCTCCATCAGCGAGAGATTTACCACACTCGACGAGATGGGCTCCTTCGAGAGGCCAAAATGCTGCTTGGGCGCCGAGGCTACGATGCTGACATCATCCACAACGATGTGACGAGCCGTATCTGCCTCTATTTTTAGTTCCTCGGCACGCACGCCACCGAGCAGAGCGAAAAGAGCAAACGCTAACAAAAAAATCTTCTTCATACACACTTTTCGGATTACAAGTTTACGGCTGCAAAATTATCACTATTACCAAGATATATCAACTATTACTTTTGATAGTTTTAACTTCTCGGAAATTATCTTATCTTTGCCTTTGTTATGGAGCATAAACCCAAAATAGCCGTAATTCACCCCAACTCGCTGTGTTGCCTAGCGATGCGTACCATCCTGACCGACATAGCGCCTTTTATGGGGATGATGGGCGAGGTGGATATCGTTGCCTACAACTCGCTGGACGAGTTTTGTGGCGACACGCCCCATAGCGCCATTCTCCATTTTGTTGCAAGCGAGGTGGTGACCCAAAATATGGATTTCTTCTCGCCGATTTCACGCCGTTGCATAATCCTTACAGATGGCAATCAACCCATTCCCGAGGGTTTCCGCCTAATTGATATGCACCAGCCCGAGCGTGAACTGTTGAAGAGTTTTCTCTCGATTCACAACTCGGCCCACGCCGCCCACCTGAGCCACCAACATAGCAGCAAGGATAACTCCAACGAGCTATCGCAACGCGAAAAGGAGGTGCTTGCTCTCATTGTCAAGGGCTACATCAACAAAGAGATTGCCGACAAGCTCAACATCTCGACCCCGACGGTGATATTCCACCGCCGCAACCTGGTCGAAAAGATAGGCTCGAAATCCATCGGCCGACTGACGATTTACGCCGTTATGAATGGCATTGTGGATGTGAAAGAGTTGTAGGCGGAAAAATTCAATGTCGCCATTATGGCTCGGCAAACAAAATTTGCACTTTGCCAAGCCGAGGAGATAAAAAGCGCCATTCTATGGTAGATTAAAACTCAAAAAATCGTTTAACGATTTGTATTAATTTTTTTTATATTTGTAAAACAAACTATGCCTTATCCTATTATGTCAAAATATAAATATGATATTTTCATCAGTTATTCTCGCCAAGATTTGGTGATTGCTGATAAAATATGCACAGCTCTTGATCGTGCTGGCATTTCATATTTTTTAGATAGGCAAAGTATTAGCGGGGGAATGGAGTTTCCAAATATAATAGCAGAGAACATCAGTTCTTCTAGGCTGTTTTTATTTTTAGCAAGTAAACACTCTTATGAATCAAAATTTACTAATAGTGAAATAACTTTTGCTTTTAATGAAAAGCCTAAAAACTCTATCTTGCCATACATTATTGATAGTTCTCAGATGCCCAAGTCTATGCGCTTTATTTTTTCAGGAATAAATTGGCGCACTATTGAGAACCACCCAATCGAACCTGTTTTAATAAATGACATATTACAGTTATTAGGGAGGGAAAGCCTAAGCCCAAGAAACAACTATACCATAAAGAAGTCTAAACAAATATTCACTAATACGACCAAGCGTCTTAGATATTTTATATTTTCACTGATTATAGTAGGCATTATTTTATTTCTATATAATCTATCCATTCGCATAAAATATGATCATATACATCCATTTAACGAAGGTATAGCTCTAGTTGAATTAAATAACAAAGTAGGCTTTATCAATATCGTAGGTAAAGAAATTACTCCTATAATGTATGATGGAGCAAGTGTTTTCAATGAAGGTCTTGCAATCGTCGAAATCAAAGGCAAGTCTGGATTTATCAATAAAACTGGCGAAGAAATTATTGCATTAAAATACGATGACGCCCAACCATTTCAAAACAATCTGGCATTAGTTAAACTAAATGGCAAATTTGGCTATATAGATAAAGCCGGGAATGAGGTTATTTCAATAAAATATGACAACCTTTGCGGAAGTTTTAGTGAAGGGCTGGTACCTGGCGCGCAAAATGGCAAATGGGGATTTATAGATCGATCAGGAAATGAGGTTATTAATTGCAAATATGATAGCGCTGGTTTTTTCATAGAAGGATTAGCGAATGTTGAATTAAATAACAAATATGGTTTTATTGACAACACTGATAAAATAATAATCCCTTTCAAATATGATTATGCAGGATATTTTAGCGAAGGTCTAGCCCCCGTTAAAACAAATGGCAAATTCGGGTTTATTGACAATATGGGAAACGAAGTTATTAATTGCATATATGATGATGTAAATGCGTTCAACAGAGATGTGGCGAAGGTAAAAATTAATGACATATGGTTTTACATTGATAAAAACGGAAATAGAGTAACTAAATAAGTTCGCAACAAAAATTAAAACATATTAAAACTGAATACATTATGAAAAAACTTTTTATTGTAATTTTTGCTATGATGATGGCTACAAGCTGTTGTAACAACGCCCCACAGTCGTGCACCGAGGGTTGCTGCCAGAAGCAGTGCAACCCTGTGATTGAGACAATTATGTCGCGCCGCAGTATTCGCCAATATAAGGATCAGGTGGTGCCACGCGAGTTGTTGGATAAAATCGTTGAGTGCGGTATCAATGCTCCAAACGGTATGAACGCCCAGCAATGGGAGGTGCGCATTGTGGATAACCCAGAATGGTTGAAGAGAGTGACCGAGGTTCAGAAGAAGTCATCAGAGGGTACTCCTATGGCAAAGATGTTTGAGGACCCAAATATGAAGAACGCCTTCCGTAACGCCCCTGCCGTTATCTTCATCGCCCACAAGCCAGGCCTCTGCACTCAGGTGGACTGCGGCTTGATGGCTGGCAATATGGTTCTCTCGGCTAAATCTTTGGGCTTGGGCTCGGTATGTATGATGGGTCCGCTCGGATTCTTCTCGCGCCCCGAGGGTAAGCCTTTCCTTCAAGAGTTGGGTCTGAGCGAGGGTTATGAGCTTCTGCTTTGCGTAGGCGTGGGTTATGCCGACGAGGAGCCTGAGGCGCGTCCTCGCAAGAAGGAGGTAGTGAAGTATGTGGAGTAAAGAGTCTCAACTCCCCCACTCACAACAGCATTAAATGATTCAAATCAACCAAAAATACGATTGCGTGGGATGTACGGCTTGCAAGGCTGTATGTCCCAAGCATTGTATTGAGATGCGAGCCGACGACGAGGGATTTCTCTACGCTCTGGCCGATAGTAACAAATGTATAGATTGTCACCTCTGCGAGAAGGTATGCCCCGTCATCAATCGCACCTCACCCCGCCAGCCACGACTCACATTGGCTGCAAAAAATCCTGATAGTCAGGTGCGCCTGGCGAGTTCATCAGGCGGCATATTTACGCTTTTGGCACAACAAACCTTGCGCCGCGGCGGAGTGGTCTTTGGCGCGAGTTACGACAAAGAGTGGCAGGTGCGCCACATAGCCATTGACAAAGAGGCCGACATTGTGCTCCTGCAAGGCAGTAAGTATATGCAGAGCCTGATGGGTAACTCTTTTAGCGAGGCCGAGGCTTGGCTAAAAGATGGCCGCGAGGTACTTTTTTCGGGCACGCCCTGCCAAATCGCAGGCCTAAAAAAGTATCTGCGCCGCGATTACCCCAATCTTGCGACAGTGGATATCGTATGTCACGGAGTCCCCTCGCCACTGATATGGAGCAACTATCTCAGGAGCATCAATCCTCAACAGAAGCCCATCACGCAGGTCAATATGCGCGACAAGACAACAGGATGGCAGCGTTACAGCATCACTATTGGATGTGACGACGGCACCACTCTGATTTCAGAGCGCGCCTCACACAACACCTATATGCGCGGCTTCCTCAGCGGCATCTTCACCCGCCCATCTTGCTTCCAATGTCCAGCAAAGGGTGGACGAGGGATGAGCGACATAACATTGGGCGATTTCTGGGGCATCGGACACGTCATCAAGGAAATGGCCGACAGCAAAGGTGTGGGACTTGTTATGGCCCACTCCGAACGAGGCGTGGAGCTGCTCGGCGAGATAGATTTCACTCGCCACGAAGCCCTATACACAGAGGCCCTGCGCTACAACCCCTGCATAGAGCGCAGCTCCTCAGAGCCTGCTCTGCGTAGCGAGTTTTGGGCCCAATACCGCCAAGCAGGCATCCAGACCATTGAAAAGATTCTGCCCCCAAAAAGCAAAAATCCGTTGCGAGGCATAATAAAATTAGTGAAACGAATTTTTAAGATAGAATAGGATGAAAATCGGCATCGTCACACAACCTCTGCTGGGTAACTACGGCGGAATTCTGCAAAACTACGCCCTACAACACACACTTCGCTCGCTGGGTCACACGCCCCAGACCATCGACTATGTGATGACCAACTCTGCGTGGAGATTCTTCCGTCATCGACTCAAATACCAGCTACGCAAGTTGTTGGGCAAGACAAAGGCTGGGGAGCAAGCTCCCACACGCCTGCGCCTGCGTACATCGCACCTTGCCGAGTTTGTCAAGCGCCACATCACCACAACTCAACCCCTGACCAAGTACGACGCCCAAAGCGTCAAGGAGAATCAGATGAAAGCCATCGTGGTGGGAAGCGACCAGGTGTGGCGACCAAAATACAACGACAGCCTGGAAGATATGTATCTCGATTTTGCCTCTGACTGCGACATCAAGCGCATAGCCTATGCCGCATCGTTTGGAGTCGATAGGTGGGAATATAATCCCGCGCAGAGCAAGCGATGCAGCACCCTGGCCAAGCGTTTCGATGCCATATCGGTGCGCGAGAAGTCGGGCGAGAAGCTCTGCTGCGAGCACCTGGGAGTCGAGGCAACTACGGTTCTTGACCCCACATTACTACTCAAAGCCGAGGATTACGCTACCCTCTGCTGCGATATTCCCAAGGCCGAGAAGCCATTCCTGGCGGTCTATCTGCTCCCTTCACACGACAAGCAGAGGGTGAAGGAGAACCACCAATTTATCCAGGATATAGCCAAAGAGCGAGGCCTAAAAATCAAATATTTTACGGCTGACACAGCCGACGCCATCTCCATTGAGGAGTGGCTCGCCACGTTCCGCGACGCCGAGCTGGTTATCACCGAATCGTTCCACGGAACGGTCTTTTCGATACTCAACCACCGCGAGTTCCTCACCCTGGGCAACCCCAGCCGAGGAATGGCACGTCTGAATACCCTGCTTGGCAGTCTGGGCATCAGCGACAGGTTGATTTCGGCCAAGAGTTACGACCCTCGCGCGGTGCGTCCCATCGACTACTCTAAGGTGGAACACAGCCTTTGCTCGCTACGCCAACATTCGCTCGATTTTTTACGCTCAGCACTCGACCAAAGAGCATAAATTTCTGTTGCTGGCTTAAATTTTCCGCTTAAATTTTGTTATATCGGCCAATTATAATATATTTGTAGTCGAAATTTAATTTGACAAACAATGATGGGTTTCTTCTTTTATAAGCGATTTTACTTTTACCGCACGAGTGGTCAGGGTGTCGTATGCTAAATGAAGATGCTTCATAGAGTAATATAACTATCCTGACCGCGCCCCGTGGTTAGGATTTTTTGTTAAGGTATGTTGAAGATTGCAATACAAGGATACGAGGCAAGTTTCCACCACATCGCTGCCAATCAATACTTCGGTAGCGAGCGCATCGAGATACTCCCTTGCGACACATTCCGTAAGGTAGCCTCAGTCGTTAAGAGTGGCGAAGCCGATATGGGATTGATGGCGATAGAGAACTCCATTGCAGGCTCTATCATTCCAAATTACAGTATCTTGCAGGACGAGAATTTACAGGTTGCAGGCGAGGTATATCTGCCCATCAAGCAGAATCTGATGGTGCTCCCAGGTGTGGAGTTGGAGGATATCAAGGAGGTGGAATCTCACTCAATGGCTCTGTTGCAGTGTATCGAATACCTCGACGAGCATCCCTGGAAACTCATCGAGAGCGAAGATACGGCGCTGAGCGCAAAGCATATCGCAGAGAACAACCTGCGCCACACGGCAGCCATCGCCAGCGAACTTGCTGCCCAGATTTATGGGTTGAAGATTATCGCTCCCGAGATTAACACCAACAAGAGCAACTATACCCGCTTTATGGTGCTCAAACGATATGACCACTACAACGACAAGGATGCAAACAAGGCATCGCTCTACTTCAAGACCAACCACGAGGAGGGCTCATTGTTGAAGGCACTGAGCGTGTTGGAGGGGATCAACCTCTCGAAGTTGCAGTCATATCCCATCCCAAGCGAGCCTTGGCACTATATGTTCCATATCGACTTGGAGTTCAAGTGCTTGGATGACTACATCCGCAACCTCGACCGCCTGCACTCGGTCACCGAAGAGATTCACGTCTATGGCGTCTATCGCAGTGAAAAATAGAGAATTAGAACTAATAAATATTAACTTAAAACAAGAACAAAACTATGGCAAAGGTAACAATCGCTCCTTCACACAGAATGGACTGCATTAAGGAGTATTATTTTTCAAAGAAGAACCGTGAAATCGCCGAGCTCCGCAAGGCAGGTCGTGACATCATCTCACTGGGCATCGGTAGCCCCGATATGCCACCAGCACAGGCAGTAATCGACCGTTTGGCTAAGGAGGCTCAGCGTCCTGACGTACACGCTTATCAGCCTTACAACGGTAGCGAACTTTTGCGCAAGGCTTATGCTGACTGGTACGAGAAGTGGTATAACGTGAAACTCGACCCAAAGAGCGAGGTATTGCCATTGCTCGGCTCAAAGGAGGGTATTATGCACATCTGTATGGCGTTCCTCGACGAGGGCGACAAGGTGTTGGTACCAAACCCTGGTTACCCTACTTACCGTGCAGCTGTGACTTTGGCTGGTGGCGAGGTTTTGGAGTATCGCCTCAACGCCGAGAACGGTTTCTATCCTAACTTCGAGGAGATTGAGAACGAGGATTTGAGCAAGGTGAAGTTGATGTTTGTGAACTACCCTAATATGGCAACTGGTACACACCCAACAGTGGAGTTGTTTGAGAAGTTGGTAGAGTTCGCTGGCAAGCACAACATTTTGCTCGTTCACGACAACCCATATAGCTTCGTGCGTAACAATCTCCAACTCTCAATCCTCTCAATCCCTGGCGCTTGGGACGTAGCTATCGAGATGAACTCAACAAGTAAGGGTCACTCAATGGCTGGTTGGCGAGTAGGTGTTGTAGCGGGTCGTGCTGACATTTTGAGCGACATCCTCCGCTTCAAGTCAAATATGGCCTCTGGTATGTTCTTCCCTGTGCAGGCTGCTGCTGCCGAGGCGTTGGCTCTCGATATGGAGTGGTTTGATGAACTCAACAAGACTTACTACGAGCGCGAGGCTCACGGCTACGCACTCTTGGATGCGCTTGGTTGCGACTATGTTAAGGGTCAGGCTGGTCTGTTCGTATGGGCAGCTATGCCGAAGGATTTCGAGGGCGACTGCTTCGCATTCTCGGATAAGGTGCTTGAGGAGTGTGACGTATTCGTAACACCTGGTGGCATCTTTGGTTCGGAGGGTACACAGTACATCCGTATCTCACTCTGTATGCCCGCAAGCCGACTGGCAGAGGCTGCAGAGCGCGTAAAGGCTCGTTTTAACAAGTAGGATATGAAAGCAACCATCATAGGTCTGGGACTCATTGGCGGCTCGTTTGCCTTGAGCCTGAAGGATAAGGGTTTCTGCGACGAGGTGATGGGTATCACCCGCTCGGAGCGAAGCGCACGCAAAGCATTGGAGATGGGACTCGTCGAGCGCATAGTGACTCTCGACGAGGCTCTCTCTGAGAGCGATCTGATTGTGCTTGCCACACCCGTGGATACCATCCCCCTGATGGCTACAAAGATACTGAACCGCATACGCCCACACCAGATATTGATGGATATGGGCTCCACGAAGCAGGAGTTGTGCGAGGCAACGATGGTGCACCCCAACCGAGGTCGTCTGGTTGCCACACACCCCATGTGGGGTACCGAGAATAGTGGCCCCGAGGCGGCCGAGCGTGACGCCTTCAAAGGCCGCACGGTGGTTATCTGTGATCGCGAGCGATCAGATGCCGATGCAGTGGGTAAAGTAGAGGAGATTTACCATGCGCTGGAGATGCCCATTCGCTATATGTCGGCCGAGGAGCAGGATATGCACTGCGCCTACGTGTCGCACATCTCACATATTACATCGTTCGCCCTGGCTCTGACCGTTCTGGAGAAGGAGCGCGAGGAGGAGCATATCTTCGACCTTGCGGGCGGAGGTTTCGAGAGTACGGTACGTCTGGCGAAGAGTCTTCCGCAGACGTGGGCGCCGATATTCTTGGAGAACAAGTACAACATATTGGACGTACTGCGTGAGCACATACACCAGCTGCAGATCCTGCGCCGTATGATCGAGCGTGACGACCGCGAGGGATTGGTGGAGGCTATGCAGCGAGCCAACAAGATCAGAGATATTTTGCAATAGGTCAAAATAGATTAGGAAAATGGGAACATTCAAACTTGGGCAGAAACGCCCGTTAATCATATCAGGACCCTGTGCTGCCGAGACATACGAGCAGACCATCGAGACAGCCACACAGCTGGCCCGCTCGGGTAAGGTCGATGTCATCCGTGCAGGTGTCTGGAAGCCGCGCACAAACCCCGGCACTTTCGAGGGTATTGGCGAGCCGGCGCTGGACTGGTTGAACGAAATCAAGCAATCTACAGGCCTGCCCGTAGCCGTAGAGGTGGCCAACAAGGCACACGTTCAGCTGGCATTAAAGCACGGCGTAGATATTTTGTGGATTGGCGCTCGCACCACCGTATCGCC
>JAZKYX010000019.1:0-4139 GCA_045612405.1 Alistipes sp. | reverse complement strand
ACAAAAATATCAGTAACAATGTCTATTTCGAGCGTTTCCGAGAGCTCTATAATGCCAATTGCTTGTGTGCGTATAGCATTAAGTTTGGTTATCACGTTGTCTAACTGTTCGTGAGTGATAACATCGGGATTATTAGCACAGTAGTCATTGATGAACTTAAAACGCGAAAAATCATCGCTAAAGATCTCTGCAATATCAGTAATCCAATGTTTACTTTTGAGGTGTGCAGGCGTTTGTACTGCAAATAGTTCGGCTTCATCCTCTCCCGATAACGCTGCAATAGGGTTAAAGGCGATTTTTACTCGACAGAGTTTGTATTCCTCATTGTAAATGTCACGACCCGCAATGGCGGTCATCAATGCAGTAATACGTTGCTGACCATCAATAAGTACCTTTTTACCCGATGATATCGTGCCATCCTTCAGCTTTACATTTGGATTTTTCCAAAGGATTATATATCCCACAGGGAAACCTCTATATAACGAATCAATGAGATCTCTCACCTGCTTGCTCTTCCATACGAAGGGACGCTGAATCTCGGGTATAGCGATATCATTAGCTTTGATTAGTCCAAAAATGGCACTAATTGACATTGAGGTAGTAGTAAATTTTTCGCTCTGCATAGTAATATCTTTTAATTTTATCTTTCTCCATATTTCTCCACTAGCTCCAACTTCTTGATGCGAGAGGTGATTGCACTCGGTTTACGCTGGAAATGGACAGCAAGTTCTTTAGTCGTTGCGCCCTCACACCACATTTGGGTTAGTTCCAAGTCATCCTCCTCTGTCCATGGCTTGTAGGCATTGGGATACTCCTGCTGGCAAGCAAAAACCGAATAGGTTGGTGTTCCCGTTAGCTGCTTATACGCTTTCAGATACTTTTTCAATCGTTTTACATCCTTATCTGAAATGTATGGTAATCGGCGGATATCCATATTATCCGTCAGGTCGTTGAGCTTGACCGCCACGGCTAATGGATTCTTCTTGACACGAGCAATGAACTTGTCGTATGGCTCATTTTCGGAGAGCTTAGTAACACATCGCAGTGCCTCGATAACCTCTGTCGAAAAGCCCTCGGCAGCAAGGCGTTCAAAGGTCCAATCAGTGTCCTCCACAACGTCGTGCAGCACACCAACAATCTTCTCCTCGGTAGTCTTTCCCGCCGCCATAACACGTAGCGGATGACCGATATAGTCATTGCCTGCCTTGTCAAACTGCCCACGATGCGCCTCGGTTGCTATCTCTATCGCCCGTTCAAGTGTACTCATGTCAATTGTATTATATTTCCTTTATTCCTATCTCCTTCAAATACTCATACGTCGAGTCGTAGTATGCCGGATTACGGGTGGGGTCTTCGGGGTTGCCTTCGGGGACAACGAGGACCATGCCCTGGCGAGCACGGGTAAGCAATACGCGGTAAGCGTTCTTCTGGAATGCCTTGCGTTCTGGCTTGTTGATGTTCTGCCACTTATCGCCACAGAATGAGTGGTGCGACCAACCCGAAGGTGTATAGCGGAAATCACCATCCCAAACTACGCACGACCAATCAAGCTCCAAGCCTTGCACATCGAACTCCGTAGCTACATCCTCCAAATAGAACGATGAGCGCACGTCCGTTGCATCGTCCAAAAACCAATGCACAACATCGGGCTTAAAGCGGACATCAATAGCCAATGGCTTCAATCGCTCTGCCTGCGAAGATACAATCATTCCGTAGCGCTCCGTACCTCGTGCGTGCTCCTTCAACCAGCGCTTCGCCTTTTCGAGCGAGCGTGTCAGTACGATTGGGTATTTGTCAAGTGTCTGGTATGCCTCACGAGCGCCCTCGGTATCTCTATCGAGCAGCTTGTGTACAAACTTTGCAAGATTCTCGGCACGGAACGAGCGCATCGATACAGCCAAGTGTAACGACGGCTCAAACTCCACATGCTCGTGTTCTGACAATAGTTCCAATGAGCGACCAGCGGCATACTCGGCATCGTGTAGGCGGTCCGAGATAAACACGTGCCAATCCTTATACTCGCGGTTGAGCGACTCTATCCACTCGCTTATGCCGGCCTCGCCGGTGTTAATCTCTTGACCACCACCCACAAGGCATACAACGACAGCCCAATCATCGTGGCGATCGAGACACGAAATCAGATACTCAGGCTCGGAATATGGGAAGTTAGGATAACCCTTCTTGCGATTCATAAAGTTTGCAAGAGCATCCTTTGTCCATGCACGCTGTGCCTCATCAAAAATGGCAACATGGTCCACCGGCACGAATGACTTTTTGAGATTTTTCGGATTAAGGAAGTACTCCTCGTCAGCCACGATACGACCATCCACCACCTTCGTTCCCTCCAAGCATGTGTCGCGGTAGTGGTGAATCATCTGTATAAAGGCCTTAACCTCTGAGCGTGCTGTGCCGATAGCTATCTTCTCGCCCTTCTCCGCCATGCGGCGTTTCTTGTCGCGTGCGAGAGCCTCGGTCAATACTTGCACCAATGGGAAGTTCCCCGACAGATATACAGCGACATCATCCTTCTCAAACTGCTGAGTTGCGATATTTAGGCCGACAAGCGTCTTGCCTGCTCCCGGCACACCTGTTACAAAACATATTGCCTTGAAGTGCTCCCTCTTTGCGCGTTCAATAACCGACGAGATAAAACCACAAGTGGTTGTGAGATTCTCAGCCGAAGCATCGGAACGAGAAATGTCCTCTACGGAGTGGTTATTGTAGAGCGCACTTGCTGCCTCGATAATGGTCGGAGTAGGCGAGTAACGGCTAATTGCCCACAATGCATCTTCCTCCGAGTTGTCTGCATCGCAGAATAGCAACGCCTCCGCAATGGTAGATGCGAGCTGCTCGCGATTGGTTAGTATCGGATAGAAAACCTTGTCATCAAAAGGAATAAAATCTGAGGTGGCATCAACCGCCTCGGTCGCAACCAATATCGGTACAATTGGGCGATTATGGCTCTGCTCGTGGAAGTTTTTCAGGTCAAGAGCATAGTCCCACACCTGCGCGATGTCAGCCTTGGTGTATTGCTCGTTGAATGCCTTAAACTCCAATAAAAGCACGACGCCATCAAGCAGCAACACAACGTCAATACGACGACCCATTCGCGGAATGGTATATTCGAAGTAGATATGGCCACGACCAATGTATGGAGTGAGAATATCTTTCAATAGCGTAATCTCCTCGTGCCAGGCGTCATTTTGCAACCCTTGCAATGAAGCATGCAACGAGGTATGCGCAGTGGTTAGAATACCAATAATCTGCGCATCGGGCATCGCAAGAAAGCCCTCTATCGTATCACCATGAAAGTACCTATTTACCATAAGCTTGGGTCAAAACTCTTACAAAGTTAGCAATTATTTCTATACGAAGGTTGTGTTGCCGAGAAAACATAATTACTCGTTTGAAACTATTCTCTGAGGTAATGGCTGACAAGATGTCTTATTCACAACTCGATCTCGCATCTTTTGCGCGTTGCTGAAATTTCTAGATATATTCTGCACTATCTCGATATAATTATCTTGGCCTTCATCATTCTGGTAATAGAACGGTTTTATCGATACACAATTTGGGTGTTCAAATAGAGTATTCAACAATGTCCTATCCGATGTTCCACAAGAGTGCCCCATGATATAAATCTGGTATGGGGCTGATTCTACGAACTCAAGAACATTTCTATAATTCACATCCTCTAAATAGCGAATAGACTTAATATTCTTTAATAGCTCATTATTGTTGAGACTGCTAATCTCTTGGTATTTATTGTCTAGTTCATCGCCATATCCGAAAATAACACTATCCGGATTATCCAAATGACCGTGTATGTGGTTAATTGGGAAATGATGTTCATCAACCGGCATATACATATCAGCTGTTTTGGTATAGTTGAAATTTAAGAGCATAATTCTATCCGGGTAAAGCATAGCTGAAGGCAACTCATTACCATTGATAGAGCCAATTCCCATATTGTCTATTTGTCCCCTCTGTGCTTTCTTGAATTCTGATACTTGTTTTATTTTTTCACGGGCTTCGGATTCACCATACAACTTTATTGTATCCGATAAGTCCTCATCTTCAATTCTGCATTTTAGGAATTCGTTCCATTTTGCTCGACCCTCGATAGAAATTTCATTAGC
>JAZKYX010000018.1:0-73847 GCA_045612405.1 Alistipes sp. | reverse complement strand
ATAACAATGAAGGCAATACTTGGACAATACTACTACGCACCGCACCGAAGAAGTTATGGTGTTTGGCAATGGGATTGGGTTTCGGAAAAGGGCGCAAGCGGCAGATTCGTTAAGGATTTCTGCACCAAAGAGGAGGCAAGAGAGTATGTGTGGAAGATGAACGGTTGGGGTCAGCCAAAGACAAAATTGAATTAGAGTGTAATAAAAAATCTTACAGATATGACAACGATTGTAGCAGTAACAAACAAGGATTTGTACAGAGCAGCAGTAATTGCTTCAAGGGTAGAGAATAATTTCGTAACAGGTTTGCAAGTGGCAAAGTTAAACGAGTTGAAGGCTCGTATGCGCCGAGAGGTGGTAAAATTTGCCTACCTCAAAAAGAGTGGTGAGGTACGCATCGCCTATGGCACTATGATGCCCGCATTGGTTGGCGACCACATCAACGGTCGTGGCATTTGTGGCGATGCTCGCAAGGTGTGTACATATTTTGATGTGGAGTGCGGTCAATTTCGATGCTTCCAGATGCAAGCACTAATCCAAATTTGGTAGTAAAATTATCACCAAAAGATGATAAAAATGAAGGCAGCAGTAATCTATGCACGAGTAAGCAGCACTGGCGAGCGTCAATCGACCGCTCGTCAGGTTGCTGACCTAACCGACTATGCTAATCGTAACGGTTTGGAGGTTGTTGAGGTCTATGAGGAGCATATATCGGGCGCAAAGCGCAACGCCGAGCGTGCGGTGCTGACCGAGTGCATCGACTATGCAGTTACCAATGGTGTTGAGGTGGTGTTATTCTCGGAGTTGAGTCGTTGCGGGCGTGCCGTGTGGGAGGTGCTGGATACTATCCGCACATTGAAGGACAAAGGTATCAATGCCTATTTCCAGAAGGAGGGGTTGTCGTGGTTCTCGGCTGATGGCAAGGAGAACCCATATTTGGCGGTGATGGTTAGCGTATTGGGGGTATGCGCCCAGATGGAGCGCGAGAGTATCGCTTTTCGCCTTAATTCTGGTCGTACAAAGTACATTGCTGACGGTGGCAAATTGGGTCGCAAGGTCGGCAGCGTTAAGTCCAAAGAGCGCAAGCAAGAGGAGTACGGCAAGGTCATTCGCTCGTTGAAGGCGGGCAAAAGTATCAGAGATACGGCTGCGATTTGTGGGGTATCAGTATCGACCGTGCAGCGAGTCAAGAAGGAGTTTGGAATATAGGGGAGTCCATTTTTTGAGGTCGAAAATTTTGGACAAAAAAATTTTCACCCAACAAGATGTGGGTATGCGTATATAGGTGTCCCCGTCGTGTGAATCTCCGAGGACAGTTATTAATAAGCCCCCACGCCCCATATCCGCCATAGGATTTACAAAAAAATATCCATAGATAATTTATGGATAAATTCTATAAATTGTTGTAAGTCTTAATGTTATATAACATTAAGAGAATTAGCGAATGGACTAAATTAATTCAGCGTTATTTCCTTGGAATTTCAATGTAGAATTTTGAATTATTTGGTTTTGTCAAAAAAGATTTGTATATTTGTTAAAATTGAACTTCCGAGGTTGATTAGTTAATCGTAATCCGATGTGCCCTCACCCGTAAATCGGGAATAATAAGCCGAAAGGCATCTTAATAAAAATTACATTCACACATATAGTTTAATCCATATAAGGATAACTGCGCCCAGAGCGCAAAGGTTGCTGCGTGCCTTGCCGACCAGAAGTCCCGCTCAATTAACCGTAGCAGGAGGCGAATAGCAGCATAACCCTTCGGGGGTATAATCATATATTTATATGGTTGATTATAAATCATTTGAAAAATTTAACATCAGTGAAGAAGATGGAATAACACTATTAAATTATTTTGAAGCATTGGCTTTAATCGGTATTGAATACCTTAATAATAAAGAAATAAAGAATTTTAAGTATGGAGAAATATAGTTACATATGGACACGAGTTAGTACCAAGCATCAGGAGGAGAATGGCGGCAGCCTTGAAGACCAGAAGTGCCGCTGCGAGAAATTTGCAAAGGATAACGGATATACAATCAAAGGTTACTTCGGCGGTAAGCACGAGAGTGCAAAGACCCCTGGCAAACTAATCCAGGAGATGATTAAAGCTATCAAGAAGGATAAGACCGTAAAGTATATCATCGTGAATCAAGCTGACCGTTTCGGTCGAAATGCAGGTCAGGCAATCAACATCATCAACGACCTTATGACGCACGGTGTAACAATCGTGGAGGCGGTAACGAGCATTGATACATCGACCCCCGAAGGCGTTATGATGATGCAGTTTAAGTTGTCGATGGCGCAGTGGGACAACACCAATCGTACCAATAAGTTTGTGTCGGGTCGCAAACATTGTATGGAGTCGGGCGTTTGGTGTGGTAAGCGACCATTGGGTTATGATAAATCGGGCAAGAGCATCCGTGCGGAGTACACCATCAACGAAACGGGCAAACTAATCCGCAAGGCGTTCAAGTGGAAGTTGCAAGGGGTCGATAACTTCCGTATTATGGACAGACTATCGGCATTTGGGTTGAATGTCAGCAAGCAGAAGTTGCATAAGATACTGACCAACCCATTCTATGCGGGTAAAATCAAGAGCAAACTCACAGGTGGAGAGATTGTCGATGGCAAGCATCCTGCACTCATCTCGTGGGTGGAGTTCCTGCAAGTACAAGAGATATTAAGCGGAAGAACGGGCGTTTACAAGGTTAAAGCGGAAACGCCCCGCTTCCCTTTGAAACGACATATCCGTTGTGCCGATGACGGTTTACCGCTGACGGCGTACACGGTCAAGAAGAAGAATATCGACTACTATAAGTGCAACAAAGCTGGTTGTAAGAATAACATCTCGGCAAAGAAGGTGCATAGGCTTTACGAGGAGTTGTTGGATACCTATAATGTCCCCGAAATGCTGATGGATATGTTCCGAGAGGTGGTCGAGCAAATCATATTTGCCAACGACAAGGAGCAATCGGATGCGTTGTCGGTGCTGAAAAAGCAAAAGAGCGAGTTGGAGAACAAGTTGAAGAAGTGCAAGGTCAGTCGTGGAATGGGTGATATTGACGAGGATATTTACACGACCACGGTAGAGGTTATCCAAGAAAAACTCGCTAAAATTGAGGTGGAAATCGCAAGGGTCAAAAGAAATTTATCGAACCTTACCTCAACGGTTGAAGATGTAGTTGCAACCTGCTGTAAATTAGGATGTTTGTGGAGTGATTCGGAGTTAGAATTAAGTCAAAAAATCCAAAATTTACTCTTTCCAAGCGGCATTTTTTGGGACAAGGAAAATGAGAATTATCGAACCTTTGACTGTAATCAGGCGCTCGATGTAATCCAAAGAATATCAGATAGTTATAAAAATAAAAATGAGGAGAAATCCAAAAATTTCTCCTCAAAATTAAGATTGTGCGGATAAAGGGACTCGAACCCCCACGCCTCTCGGCATCAGATCCTAAGTCTGACGTGGCTACCAATTACACCATATCCGCGTTGGTGCGGCGTTAGCGCCAAAAACCACACAAAGGTAAATAATTTTCTGATTATACACAACGTTGGGGCTAAAATTTTAATTTTTTCGCATTTTTTAACTAAATTTGCGTGATAAATGGGCAGGAAATGTCATCTGATGGCTATAAAATCCCATCCATAGCAGAAAACAACCTCGCCCGAAGATTAAAAAAAGAAGTTATGTCAAAAATCATCACACTCCAACTATCGCCCAAGCAGGCTGCCGACGCTGAATATTACACCTCGCTGGCGGCTCGTCAAGCGGGCGTGAGCATCGGTAATGTAGCTCTGGCACGTGTGGTGAAGCGTTCGATTGACGCGCGTCGCAGCCCTGTGAAGGTCAATCTCTCGGTTGAGCTTTTCATCGACGGCAACGAGCAGCCTGCTCCGATACATTTTGACTATCCCGACGTGAGCCACTCTACGGAGGTGGTGGTTGTGGGTTCGGGCCCTGCGGGTCTGTTTGCCTCATTGCGCCTTATCGAGCTGGGTTTCAAGCCCATACTCTTGGAGCGCGGCAAGGAGGTGTTGCCCCGCAAGCACGACATTGCACTAATCAACCGCAACCAGGAGATCAACCCCGACTCCAACTATGCCTTTGGCGCAGGCGGTGCGGGCACCTTCTCCGACGGCAAGCTCTTCACGCGCAGCAAGAAGCGCGGCGACTACAACAAAGCCTTGCAAACACTTGTGTTTCACGGCGCTACGCCCGAAATTTTATACGAGGCACATCCCCATATCGGTACCGACAAACTCCCGCGCATTATCTCGAACATATGCTCGACGATAACCTCTTCGGGCGGCGTGATACGCTTCTCGGCCAAGGTGACGCGCTTCGAGATCGACCACCAGCACAACCGCATCCGAGGCGTGTGGGTGGGTGACGAGCTCATCGAGGGCGCAGCTGTGGTCCTGGCGACGGGCCACTCGGCAAAGGATATCTACCACACTCTCTATAACGACGGCGTGCGCTTAGAGGCCAAGGGCTTCGCTATGGGCGTGCGCATTGAACACCCCCAGCGACTGATTGACTCGATTCAGTACCACCAGCGCGAGCGTGGCGAGTATCTACCTGCGGCGGCCTATTCGCTTGTGAATCAGATAGAAGGCCGAGGCGTTTACTCGTTCTGTATGTGTCCTGGCGGATTTATCGTGCCGGCGATGACCGATGCAGCACAGTCGGTGGTGAATGGTATGTCGCCCAGCGGCCGCAACTCACGATGGGCCAATTCGGGCCTTGTGACCGAGGTCAGGGTTGAGGATTTTGCCCATTTAGAGGCTGAATATGGAGCCTTGGCGGGCCTGGTTTTCCAGCAGCAGTTGGAGGAGGCAGCACGCCAGAATGGAGGCGACAAGCAGGTGGCACCAGCCCAGAGGGTGAGCGATTTTGTAGCGGGCAGAGCATCGTCATCACTGCCATCAACATCCTATGTTCCAGGACTTTGCTGTTCGCGACTGGATAAGTGGATGCCCGACTTTATGTCGTCGGCCCTGCGCAAGGGTATAGCCTCGTTTGACCGCAAGATGAGGGGCTATGTCACTTCGGAGGCCATCGTTGTGGGCGTTGAGTCACGCACATCAACCCCCGTACGCATACCGCGCGACAAGGATACGCTGATGCACCCCGAGATTCAGGGTCTGTTCCCTGCGGGCGAGGGTGCTGGCTACGCTGGCGGCATCATCTCGGCAGCCCTCGACGGCGAACGCATTGCCGACGCCGTAAATATCTACATCGGCAAATAACATATTACCAAATAGTTACAAAGGTTATATAATCCCAGAGTCGCCCCCCGTCCGAAACTATTTCTTGGGGTTGAACTCGGGGCGGAAGGTGACGTCGATGACGATATTATCGAAGTTGATGGCGTCCGCATCTTCGCCGTGGCGCAATGCCTGGCAGCCAACAATGCAGCGGTGGATGCGTCTCTGGATATCCTTCGAACAGCGCCCGCCTGCGCTATTCACGGGCGTACCATAAACAAAGCCCAACAGCTCCATCTTGGCGTTCCATCTCAGATGCTCACAATTAGCCAGGCTGATTTTCTGCACTGCGGTAAGTTCTTTACTTGGAGCAGTACCCTGATTGGTGCGTGAAATATCCGTAAATTCCTCTTTTTCAGCCTTATTCCATCCCGCCAGGTAGCGTTTTGTGGCTATGTGACGATAGTTTGAGATATCCTGCGCCTCCTTGTATCGAAGTTCAATCTGCTGGGTGCGCTGCTTGATCACATCATCGTTGGCGGCATTTAGCTTGATCCTCCTCGCAGTCCATAACGCCTCAACCTCCTGGTCCACTTTTGTATCGCTAAAATCAAGATTTACGCCCTGTTCTTGCGTCCTAGTCTTTTCATAGGCATAATAATACTTCTTGGCGCCTTTCTCGACCTCATTCATCGAGATGTTGGCATAGGAGAAGGTCGATTTATCATCGCCAAATGGCACGATGTAGTTGCCATACAATCGGCTGAGTTCGTCGGTCAGCTCGTTGGCTCTCAGGCGCACATAGATTCTAAAATGGCACATATCTGCCCTGTAACGGTAGGCACACTCAAACAACTCGACAGCCAGGTTCATCGCCTCCTCGTCGGAACCCACGGTGATGACAATGTAGTTCAGCGCGTTGATTTTTTCCCTGATGCTCTCCCAGAAGAGCCCCGAGTGGGTCGAGCTATCAATCCCCCACCCAGCCTTCTCGGCCACGTCGAGCGCGGGTGCTGACTTCAAGAAGTTAAATTTCAGCGACTTCAACTTCTCGTCCACCACATATATCGTCTTGGGATTCTCGTCGCCCAACTCGTTGCAAGGCAGCGACGCAAACTCATACAAGAAGCGGAAAGCATCACGGCCCGCCTCGCCAAAGCCTATGACCATAGCCGTAAATGGACTCTCGGCGATGCACTCATCGTTGTTCACCTCGACATAGTTCACGGGGTCGCTGTCGGGCTTATTTATGAGGTTCATCACAGCGAGCGAAGACGAGTCAATCAGATATATTTGGTCGTTCAGGCCCGGGCATTGCAACAGCGCCGTGTTCACACTATTGCGGCGCGCGTGGCAGTAACACTTCATTGATGGTTCTCTTTCGGCCTTGGGCTGCGCATTATTTTCGGCCTTGGGCTGCAACTCATTTTTGGCCCTCTCGCGCTTTTCTATCTTGCCATAGACCGACTTCAACGCCACAATGGCCGCTATGTTGGCATCCATATCTTCCGACAGAAAGAAGTGCTCGACTTTGTTCTGCTCGTTGCGAAGAATGTCGTTTATCAGCTTATCACAGTAGGGGATACCCAGGTCGCGGAAAACCCTCACCTGGTCATCACCCAAATCCTTAAACGAGTTCTTGACGAAGGGGTGGTGGGCATACACAAGCAGCGCGCCCATATCCTCGATTGCACCCACACAATTTTTAACCTCGTCGTCCGAGAGGTGGAACAGCTGACTCAGCGAAAAGTGTGACGAGTGGGCGTGAGCGTGGATCTTATTCTCGCTCGGTAGATTGACAAAGAGCTTGCAGCACTTGCGCCCAGACTCAGGCTTGATGCTCCCGGCCATAAGGATGGAGTTGGGATTCACACCCCAGAAGATATACCAATCTTCGTTAAAGAGTGAGTGCCTCTCCTCGGCCAGCCAACTCAACTTATTAATCCAACGAATAGATCTGAGCCAACCTTTCGATCTGAGCCATTTATAAATCCTGAGTTTATTTCGTTTTAGTTTCAATTTGAATCGAGATACAAATCTCAGGCCTATCAAACGCACAATAAAGGCCGCGCTTACCACCACAGCCATAAAGTGGGTGATGGCAAACACAATCATATAGAGCGTGCTCTGGTGACACCAGTGTTGCACCTCCAACAGATCGGAGTGCGAGGTAAACATCTCGACCGATGAGAGCGAGGCTCGCAACGCCAGGGTCAGAGGATTATTACTTCCCTCGTGGTTGAAACCTATACAGTAGAGGAGAAATCCCGAAATCCACACACCCAATGCCAACCAACCTAATCGCTTGAATAACAACAGCTTAACATTTGAGTATTTTACCAGAAAAAAAACTATCAACACCAACAATACGGGCGCCCCTATGATGGGCCACCACCACCCTAAATGGCTACAATCCAGGTGATTGTGGTAATGATTCAGGGCCGCGATAGCCTCATAGCTTGTGACCAGCAGTGTGTCGCCAGCCTCTATCAGATGTTGGGTTTTCATAATTTGCGCGTTATAAAGTTTGATACACTCCCACAAATATACGATTTATTAGTCAAAACCCTCACACTCCTTCCAATCAATATAAAAAACAAGCAGTACGCGCGAAATTCTGGGAATCTCGGCGTACCGCCCTCACATCAAAACTAACCTTAAAACACAATATAAACCTTCGCAGAATACGAGATTATCGTTCCCCTTACATTAGGTGTTGAGCTGTGACCTTTACACTGCGCAATCACTCTATGCGCTGAGCAGGCCTCCCCACTGGTGGTTGGCGTTGTGGCGCAACTCGCTCAATGATTTATCCACATTCGAGATAATCATCATATTGAAACGCTCCTTGTTGAGAGGATCCTTAATCTTCTCGGCCATCTTCTCGGCTACGGTATTGCGCACCTTCTTTTCCATCGAGCTCAGTGCCCAATTACCACCGACGAAGATCGACGCCAAGGCTCCAATCACCAACGCTGGAAGGCCGATTGGTGTAAAGCACGAGATGATTCCCAACGCCACACCTGCGCCAATCTCGCAACCGATGGTCTTCATTGTGGCGTCGATGCCGCCCGCACCACCCATAATGGCTCCTCCCACGTCACCCACCAGGAGCGATGCACCCACGCTCAACGCGCGGTTGGTCTTGCTTGGAGTGGTCTTATCGACGATGTCACGCTGGTTGATATCCATCGTCACACGCACACGCGTGAGCTCATCCATATAGTTGCCAGCGGTGGTGTTCATCATATTGGCCAGGGTAGTGATCTCGCCCTTCAACAGAGGGATGAAGCGATTCTTTACCCACTCCTCGGTCTTTGACTGAATCTTGGCTGTGGTCTGGGCTACCAACTCCGAGGTGAATGCCTCGGCCTGAGACTTAGCCTTGAAGATATTGCTAATGCTGTTCTTGCACTTAATCTCAGAGATCCACATCGGAATGCTGTTCCCCAAATCGGCATAGAATGCGTCCGACACACGCAATACGCGGTCATAAATCTTATTACACTCCTCCTCGTAGAGATGGCGGATGAGATCTCTCTTATTTACGGTCATAGCCGCCGAATTATTGTAGTTTGGCTTGTTCATAGTTGTAGTTATTTAATGAGTTAATAATAGCGGAACAGGGTTTGGTCATTGCCTCGGCAACGTGCAAGCGCATCTGTGCTTTGTAAGTCCCAACGATGGCGGGCAGCTGGCCGAGAATCTTCTCTTTTGACCTCTTGGCGGAGCATAAGACCAACTCGTTGGCACCCGCTGCAAACAAAATACTTCCCACAAACATCCCGACGCCGAGGCCCGACAGACAGAGTGCTGTAAAGATTGTGCCGGCACGGGTGTAGAGGTTGGCCTTGTGGATGTCGAGCAGGTTGAGCATTTGTTGCTTTGGGTCGTTAGAACCCATCGAGTAGTTGGCCAGTGGTAGCTCAAACCTTGTAATGCCGAATGAGCGTAAACTACTCTGCAACCAAGCCAAATTGTTGGCAAAACCCTGTGCCATCAAATTAATGATGTGGCGCATATCGGTTGTTGTGCAGCACTCCATACGATAGCGTATCTCTTTTTCGTAGAACGATTTAGGGTCGTGACAACACTCCACATCGTGGCGCAACTGGCGCAAAAGATCATCGCAACGGTCATCCAGATAATTATCTATCGGCGCCATAAGTTCGCGGTTCTTCTTGCTCATAGCCAATTTCAAAAGCATCCAATCAGCATTACTCGGTCTCATAATCATCTCAATTTTTGGGGTTAAAAATCCTTTGCGGCACTAAGCCATCATCTCGCCGCCAGCCATAAACTCCTCGGGCGAGAGTTGTGTAGCCACCATCGTGTTGTTGGAGTCCTGCCACGCATCCATAAAGTTGTCGAGCGGATACTGGGTGCGGAAGTGACCTGTGCCAGAGTCGGTGATTGTGACCATATTATCGCTCAGCGACACACCATCGACAATGACTGCGTGGTCGGGGCGCGCACCAAAAATCCTATCTTCCAGATACTCGCCCGCACCAGGGTTCCACAACTCGCCCGAGTCGATGGCCACGATGACGCGGTGGTCCTGAGAAAGCTCGCTCACCAGGTTGTCCAAGCCGTTACCCTCGGTCATCGCAACGGGCACATTTCTAACGTCGATATGGTGACCCATACATTCCATCGGTGTGCCATTACCCTGCGAGTACCAACCCTGCTGGGCCGCCTCGCGCTGTAACTGCTCCTCGCTGACCTTGAAACCATAGTCGTTGAGCACCGAAGCCTCGGCACAGAAATCACATCCATCCTCGGTATGCTGCACCAGGTCGGGAATGTATAAGTTCTCGGCGGGGGTGCCAAAGTTGTGATCTGCCTGGGCAAATCCTACTGAAAAAAACTTTTCCATAACTGTTTGGTTTTTAATTTTTTAATATATTAAGTTGAATACTTATCGCCCCAAGCAAAGGGAGTGTTACTGGTTTGGGGAGTTGCGCCCGAGATTAGGTCTTGTTTTCCCAATGCCAGATCTTGCGTTCCCGGGCGCTGAGCCATCTATGCCTCGTGTCTATGGCCGCACTTCTCACACTTGATGATCGTTGATCGCATCTTGGCATTTGCGAAGCAGGTCTTGGCGGCGTGACCACCCAAAATAACACTTGCTCGGCCAGGTCCAGGGATGAGTGCGGTGCCCAAAACACCTCCCACAATACACAACACGCCCAACGCGTTATCAGAAAGACGACCCCAGCTATCATCAATCGAAATCAATCGTCCACCGCAATGTTTACAAGTTTTCATAGTTCAAAATTCTTTTTAATCATTATACAAACCTTTACCTTTTACTCTTATGAGGAGGCCTACAATCTTATCTATCAACTTTTCAAGACTTTTCTGCGTTATTTTCTGCTGCCTGCTTTTCAGCCTCTCTTTTTTGTTTCGGTTTATCTTTTTTACCCTTTAAGATTCCCCTTCTGACCTATCAGAGGTAGTGCTTGGCATCCATCTATTAACTTTTTGCTGTTTTGTGGAGATTTTTTTCGGATTTTTTCGGAACACTAATCATAGGTAAAAGGAGCGGAAAGACGCCAAAGGTCGATTAGTATTACTTTGTCGCAATTCTTTCCTCACAAGATGCCAAAATGTGGAATGACTTTTTTATTCAATTCTGAATTTTTGATGTTTATAACTGTGGAAAAAGGGGGTAAAAACTGTTGAAAAGTGTGATGAAAATTGTTTAATAAATTTTTCAAAAATTTTATTAAGAAAACCCTTGACAAACCTTTAAGTCACTAAAACACATAGGTCGATGCTCAAATCCAAATTTTCAGCCATAAAAGTGTCATAAATTTTGAAACGTTTTATCAACTCTTTTCAACCTGTCGATTTATGAAAAATAGTTGGTGTTTATATGTTGAAAACAATATTAACAATCATTTTACAGAGCTTGAAATATGCTCAAATATATAGTCTAAATGATTAGTAATCAGCCGAGAAAGATTATTAAAAGTGGTGTGTTGAAAATCTGTTTATTGGTGTTAAAAATTATTTTTCAAAAAACTTATAAACACTTTCAACAGTTATATTTATATCTTTATTTTTTAATTAATTTTATAAATAATGTAAAATATAATACTAAATCAGCTGTCGATAACTTCTCCTAAAATTCCAGCCTCAAAAGTTGCAAACGGCCCCTGCCAGGTGTTATATTTGCATAAGCAAATAGGGAAGGTTTCCTAAAACAGACCAAAACAGACATCGACCGCCGACGAACTTCACCCGTCTATGAGATATCAAGAAACCACCCCAAAAAACAAATACAACCCAATCTGACCCCTAAAACAAAAACACCGAAAATATGAAACTAAGAAAACTTATACTCCTGGGCTTGGTTGCGTGGCTCAGTATCTGCCCAAGTTGGGCGCAACATCTCTTCCATAAGGGTAAGAGCAGCTATGCCATCGTGGTGGCTCGTGACGCTTCTACATCCGAGCAGACTGCTGCCCACGAGTTGCAGAACTACATCGAGCAGGTCGCTGGCCTGAAATTAGAGCTTTTGAGCGAGGATAACCTCTCGGACTATAAAAGGGTAGTCTTTGTTGGATATAATCCAAAATATGGCTCAAAATTAGGTGTTGCACGCCCCAAGGATGACGATGAGTCGTTCTGTTATCGCACTGTTGGCGATGATCTGTGGATCTGGGGCGGCAAGCAGCGTGGAACGATGTATGGCGTCTATGCGTTCCTGGAAAACGAGTTGGGCGTGCGCTGGTATAGCCCTAACTATAAGCACATACCTAAACGCGAGAGCTATAAACTCGGCAAGCTAAACCACTCAGAATCACCATACATAGGCATACGCTTTACCGACTATAAGGAGGCGCAGGTTGATGATTTCCTGGCACATAATAAGCTCAATTCCCGCTGGGGTGTGGTGCAAAACAAGTGGGGTGGTTTGAATGGTTATTGGGGTGCTCACACCTTTGGTTATCTGGTGCCCGAAGGGAAATATTTTGCAGAGCACCCTGAGTATTTTTCGATGCGTGATGGAGAGCGCAAGCCATATCAGTTGTGTTTGACTAATCCCGATGTGCTGGAACTCTGCAAGCAGGGTATGAAGCAGGTGATTAAGGAAAATCCCGACTATTGGGTTTATAGCCTTTCGCAGAACGATAACCAGCTCTATTGCCAGTGTGAGAAGTGTCAGGCCAAGGCGGCGGAGTATGGCGGTCAGTCGGGTCTTTTGCTGTGGTTTGTCAATCAGGTGGCAGATTATATAAAGGATTACCATCCAGAGAAATACATCTCTACATTTGCATATCAGTACACCCGCGGTGTACCTCGGGATATCGAGCCTGCTGAGAATGTTGTCATCCGCCTTTGTAGTATCGAGTGTTGCTTTGCTCATCCGCTGGCTGAGTGTGATCACAACAAACCTTTTATGGATGATCTAAGGGCGTGGAGCAAGGTTGCTAAGAGGCTCTACATTTGGGATTATGTCTGCAACTTCCGCCAATATCTGGCGCCATTCCCTAACTTTGGAGTGTTGGCACAAAATGTTAAGACCTTCAAGGAGCACAACGTGATTGGACTCTACGAGGAGGGTGTTTATAACACTGTCGGTGGTGCTTTTGCAGAGTTGAAGGCGTGGTTAATTGCTAAACTTTTGTGGAACCCCGAGCAGGATACCAATGCCTTGGTGCGTGACTTTATAACGAATTATTACGGAGCAGCGGCGCCATTTGTGCAGCAATATTTCGACCTTTGTGAGTCTCTTGTGAAGCCTGATACCTATCTGGATATCTTCTTCACTGAGACACATCCAATCTACACCGAGGAGTTTGTTAAGGAGGCTACCGAGCTGGTTAATAAGGCGCGCGAAGCAGTTGAGAATGAGAGTGATGAGATGAAACATCGTGTTGATTTGGTTCGCTTGCAGATGCAGTATCTCCACCTGATGCGTGAGCCTCAGAAAGCCCTTAAAGATGGCACACGCGACTACTTCTTCGACTTTATCCGCCGACATCACATCCGCCCAGCCGAGTGGTATAGTGAAGAGGAGTGGATAAAACTCTATAACCGCCTCTATCTGGGCGAGGATAATGGTGCGTAGTTGCCGCCACATCTTTTGTATCTGTTGGATTATGTGGATAAGTAGTTTGAGTTTTAAGTGTTTTGTCTAATATTATTTCAAGGAAAAGGGTTGCTTTCGGGCAACCTTTTTTAGTGATTTATTTATCTTAATTGGTAGCAGGGTTGGCACAAGTGTCCCCCTCACGAAGATATGTTTGAATTTTAGATTATAGTGTTGTTATACTCCTCGTAATGATATTATATTTTTTCCCATTTCTTATTCTGATTTTTTTATTTGCTTATATAACGAAAAATATCTAATTTTGGGAGATAAATTGCCTATAATGTATAGGTAAGTGTGATATCCACTATAAATGGAGAGAGGAATTAATTAAACAAAAATACTATGTCAGAGAAGAAATTTAAGCGTTATCTTATCACTTCGGCACTCCCTTATGCTAACGGCCCTGTGCATATCGGCCACTTGGCGGGTGTTTATGTGCCATCGGATATCTATGCTCGTTACCAGCGTTTGAAGGGTAACGATGTGATTTCGGTGTGCGGTAGCGACGAGCACGGTGTGCCCATCACTATCAAGGCCCGCAACGAGGGTATCACTCCTCAGCAGGTTGTGGATCGCTACCACGCTATCATCAAGGATGCCTTCCAGCGTCTGGGTATGTCGTTCGACATCTACTCACGCACATCGTCACCTACCCACCGTGAGACTGCCTCGGCATTCTTCCGTAAGCTCTACGACGAGGGTAAGTTCATCGAGCAGACCTCGGAGCAGTTCTACGACGAGGAGGCTAAGACCTTCCTTGCCGACCGCTATATTGTGGGTACCTGTCCACGTTGTCAGAGCGAGGGTGCTTATGGCGATCAGTGTGAGAAGTGTGGCTCAACACTCTCACCAGACGAGTTGATTAATCCAAAGTCAAAGCTCTCGGGCGCAGTTCCAGTTAAGAAGGCTACCAAGCACTGGTATTTGCCTTTGGATCAGTATGATCCATTCTTGCGCGAGTGGATTTTGGAGGGTCACAAGGAGTGGAAGTCTAACGTCTATGGTCAGTGTAAGAGCTGGCTCGATACAGGTTTGCAGCCACGCGCCGTAAGCCGCGACTTGGATTGGGGTATCCCTGTGCCAGTCGAGGGTGAGGAGGGTAAGGTACTCTATGTTTGGTTCGATGCACCTATCGGCTATATCTCTGCTACTAAGGACCTTACACCCGATTGGGAGAAGTATTGGAAGGACGAGGAGACCAAGATGGTACACTTCATCGGTAAGGATAACATCGTCTTCCACTGCATCGTCTTCCCATCAATGTTGAAGGCTCACGGCGACTACATCTTGCCCGAGAACGTGCCTGCTAACGAGTTCTTGAACTTGGAGGGCGACAAGATCTCTACATCTAAGAACTGGGCTGTGTGGTTGCACGAGTACCTCGACGAGTTCCCAGGCAAGGAGGATGTGTTGCGCTACGTTTTGTGTGCCAACGCTCCCGAGACTAAGGATAACGACTTTACCTGGAAGGACTACCAGGCTCGCAACAACAACGAGTTGGTGGCTATCTTGGGTAACTTCGTAAACCGCGCTTTGGTACTTACCCAGAAATACTATTCAGGAGCCGTTCCTGCCGCTGGTTCTCTTACGGAGTATGATTGTGCCACCATCGAGGAGTTAAGCGGAATTAAGACCTCTTTGGAGTCAAATATCGAGACTTACCGCTTCCGCGAGGCGTTGAAGGATGCAATGAACTTCGCCCGCATTGGTAATAAGTACCTCGCCGACACCGAGCCTTGGAAGGTTGTGAAGACCGACCCTGAGCGCGTGAAGACTATCTTGAACATCGCTTTGCAAATCACTGCCAACGTAGCCATCGCTATCGAGCCATTTATGCCATTCTCTGCTGAGAAGATTAATAAGATGTTGAATATCAATAAGTTAGGTTGGGAGCAATTGGGCTCAATGTCGCTCATCGCTGCCGATCACGTCATTGGTAAGCCTGAACTCTTGTTCGAGAAGATTGAGGACGATGTAATCGAGGCACAGCTCAAACGTTTGGCCGACATCAAGGCTGCAAATGCTGCCGCAGCTGCTGCCGAGCACGTCACAGAGCAGAAGGAGGAGATTTCGTTCGATGACTTCCAAAAGATGGATATTCGCGTATCTACAATCTTGGAGGCTGAGAAGGTTGCTAAGACCAAGAAGCTCTTGAAACTCACAGTTGATACTGGTATCGACAAGCGCACCATCGTATCGGGCATCGCCGAGCACTTCACTCCCGAGGAGCTCATCGGTCGCCAGGTGTTGGTACTTGTAAACCTTGCGCCACGCGAGTTGAAGGGTATCGAGTCACGCGGTATGATTCTTATGGCCGAGGATGCTTCGGGTAAGTTGGAGTTGCTTGCACCGGGTAACAAGACCAACAACGGAGCAATTGTAGGATAAAATTTCCTAATTTTACTCTTTTGGCATCTGGCTTGATTTCGGGTTGCTCACATACGCTTTAGTATGCTCCGCACCCTCAATCTGCGACCAGCTTCAAAATAGTTAAAATTATGATAATTTTATAAAAAGAAAATAAATTTTGAATTCTTAATTTTGAATTTTGAATTATGAAAAACATTGATTGGAACGCATTGGGTTTTGATTATTTTAAGACCGATATCAATGCACGAGCATACTATAAAGATGGAGCTTGGAGCGCGTTGGAGTACACCTCTGATGAGTATATCCAGATGCATATGTCCACCACTTGTCTCCACTACGGCTTGGAGTGTTTCGAGGGTTTGAAGGCATTTCGTGGTGTGGATGGTAAGGTGCGCCTCTTCCGTGCTGACGAGAACGCAAAGCGTATGCAGTCATCAGCTCGTAAGTTGTGCCTGCCAGAGCCATCGGTTGAGATGTTTGTGGAGGCTTGTTACGAGGTTGTGAAGCGCAATATCGACTATGTGCCATCTTACGAGTCGGGAGCGTCGCTCTACCTGCGTCCTGTGCTTATCGGCACTAAGGTAGGTTTGGGTGTGAAGGCATCTCACGAGGCTATGTTCATCGTCTTCTGCTCGCCTGTTGGAGCTTACTTCAAGGGTGGTATGAAGCCAATCAAGGTTATCGTTGTTCGTATGCAGGATCGTGCTGCTCCACGTGGAACAGGTGACACTAAGGTGGGTGGAAACTACGGTTCAAGTATTCTCTCGGGCGAGAAGGCTCACTCATTGGGTTATTCTAATGTGATGTATCTCGACGCCACTGAGCATAACTACATCGAGGAGTGTGGTGCTGCTAACTTCTTCGGTGTGAAGGAGGGTAAGTATATCACGCCAAAGTCGCCATCTATCCTACCATCAATCACCAATAAGAGCCTTCGTACTCTTGCCGCAGATATGGGCTTAGAGGTCGAGGAGCGTCCTATCCCAGTGTCGGAGCTTGCGTCGTTCGAGGAGGCTGGTGCCTGCGGAACAGCGGCTGTCATCTCCCCTATCGGCTACATCTATGACCTCGACACCGACGAGAAGATTACCTACGGCGACGGAGAAACAGTTGGTAGGACTTGCCTCGCGCTCTACAACGCCTTGCAAGACATCCAGTACGGCCGCGCCGAGGATAAGTTTGGCTGGAATATTATCGTAGAGTAAGAATTTGTGAGAAGAATACTTTATTAACCTAAAATTTGAAATTATGAAAAAGTTTATTTTAACCATTCTGTTTGGAATGATGATGGCAATTTCAGCCATTGCACAGGAGGCAGCTAAACATAACTGTCAGGTAATCTATGCAGAGGAAATTTCCGATGGTAGCACGGTGTTTACACCTGCGTGGTATATCGACCGTACTGCTAAGAAAATTTACTTCGATGACCCAACTGATCCAACGTATATCGAGAATCCAGAAGATTTACAATCATTGGTCATCAAGTCAGTTAAGAAGGAGGGTAATACCGAGACTTTTAATCTTTATTATGCTGCTCAGCACGAGGCTACCTATAAGTTGGTTATTATTATTAACCCAAAACTTACAAGTAAGGACGACCTCTCAGGCCAGACTTCAACATTTACAGCCGGTCATACTGATATTAAGGATGTAAAAAAGATTATGACTTACGATCAGCTTCCAGATGAGGAGAAGGAGAACATCGAGGCTACACGCAAGTGGAGAGAACAGGAGGCTGCACGCAAGGCTGGTAAGGCAACTAATAGTAATTCTGGCGGAGAAGACAATCAGTCAGTTTCTGGTGAAAAAAAGCCCGGCGATGCTATTAATAATGCCAAGGACAAGGTAGTTGGCGGCGCAAAGAATGTGTTTAACAAGACTAAGGAGGTTTTCAAGAAGAAGTAATTTTCCTTTGAAAGTTATAAAAAATGGTGTTGAGATTAATCAACACCATTTTTTTTTGTCTATTTTTTCGTATTACCTACCAAATTTTATCAGCAACACATTGATATCGGCTGGGCTCACACCTGGTATTCGCGATGCCTGGCCGATGGTCTGCGGACGTATTTTGGTGAGTTTCTGGCGTGCCTCGATGGTCAGGGCGTTCATTGCCATAAAGTCAAAGTCGTCGGGAATCGTGATATTTTCCAGTCGGTGTAACTTCTCGGCGAGCAATTTTTCGCGCTCGATGTAGCCGCGATACTTGATTTGAATCTCGGCCTGCTCGATTACCTCGGCTGTTATATTGTTGGATTCGATAAATTTTTTCACCCTCGGCAACGCCTCGATGAGCTCGGAAAATGAAAATTCGTTGCGCGCAACCAACGCATATAGCTTTCTACCCTGTGTTGGAGCCTCCAAATTTTTCATTTTTGAAACGCTCTCAATTTCCGATATTCTGACACTGTGTTCGTGTGCAAATGAAATATGCGATTCTACGAGCGATTTTTTTTCGACGAAATTTACCCAATTTTTCTCCGTCACGAGTCCAATTTCGTGGCCCAGCGGAGTAAGTCTCAGGTCGGCATTATCCTGGCGCAACAAAATTCTGTACTCGGCGCGCGACGTGCACATACGATATGGCTCATCCACACCCTTCGTGACCAGGTCGTCAATCAACACTCCGATGTAGGCTTCGTCACGCTTCAAGACCACTGCCTCACTACCCTGCAACTTGCGGTGAGCATTTATGCCCGCCAAGAGTCCCTGCGCAGCAGCCTCCTCGTATCCCGTGGTGCCGTTTATCTGACCCGCGAAGTAGAGGTTCTCGACGAGCTTGGTTTCGAGTGAGTGGCGTAGCTGTGTGGGTGGGAAGTAGTCGTATTCGATGGCGTAGCCTGGACGATAAACGTGCACCTGCTCCAAGCCCTTGATCTTGCGCAACGCCGCCAGTTGAATCTCCTGGGGCAGCGACGACGAGAAACCATTGATGTAATACTCGTTTGTATCCCAACCCTCAGGTTCGAGAAATAACTGGTGCTGCTCTTTCTCGGCAAAGGTTCTAAGCTTATCCTCGATGCTCGGACAGTAGCGCGGACCTATGCCGTGAATCGTGCCGTTGAAGAGTGGCGAACGGTCAAAACCTGTGCGCAGATGATCGTGAACATCCACCGAGGTATAGACCAAATAACAACTCTTCTGCTCTTTAACTGCCTGAGTATCAGCCGAAAACGAGAATTTTGAAGGCTCTGCATCACCTGCCTGCTCCTCCATCACCGTAAAATCTATCGAGCGTGCGTCGATGCGTGCTGGCGTGCCCGTCTTCATACGACCTGCCTCGAAGCCTAACTCCACGAGCGATTCGGTTATGCCCTTCGATGCCGCATCGGCAGCTCGACCACCCTCGGCACTCTGCTCGCCGCAGTGCATCAGTCCGCCCAGGAACGTGCCCGCCGTGAGTACGACAGCTTCGGCCTTAAACTCCACGCCCATACGTGTTTTTACGCCCTTTACGCGGGGTTTCTCGCCTTGGTGGTCCACCACCAACCCCACTGCCGCATCCTGCCAAATAAAGAGGTTTTCCTGGTTTTCCAGCTCCTTGCGCCACAAGCGGCTGAACAGCTCCTTGTCGCATTGCGCGCGTGGGCTCCACATAGCGGCTCCCTTCGAGCGGTTGAGCATACGGAACTGGATTGTCGAGCGGTCGGTGATGACACCCATCCTGCCGCCCAAAGCGTCTATCTCTCTGACTATCTGACCTTTTGCCACGCCACCCACAGCTGGGTTGCACGACATAGCCGCCATCTTCTGCATATCCATCGTCAGCAGCAACGTGCGCGAGCCCAGGCGTGCCGCTGCCGCTGCCGCCTCACATCCCGCGTGACCCGCCCCGACAACGATTATGTCGTAGGTGTAGAGATCGGTATTTGGTTGAATACAAGACATAATTTAAATTAAAAATTAAGAATTCAAAATTCAAAATTATTGGGCTGACGCTCGGTAATATTTACAAAAAATATCGTTGTCAGTCATAAACTTCTTTTAATGGTTTTGTCAAACTTAAAAATAAAAAAATCAATCTTGATTTTGAATTTTGAATTTTGAATTTTGAATTAGAAACTGCTCCAGCAGTTTAAGATATTTATCCTCCTTGCGGTGCATCTGCTTCTCGTCCTTTGGGCTCTTGTCCTTTTGGCCACATAGGTGCAGCACGCCGTGCGCCAGGATGCGGTGCATCTCGTTGGTCTTGGTGGTGCCATAGATTCGCGCATTGTCGGCCACCGTCTCCACGTCGATAAACACGTCGCCCGCCACGATCTTTGAGCCCTTGCGGTCGCTGTAATCGAAGGTTATGATGTCGGTGAAGTAGTCGTGACCGATGAAGTCGATGTTCATCTTGCGGTGCACCTCACTCGAACAGAAGATATAGTTAATATCTCCCGCCACGAAGCCCTCGGCCTCGGCGATAGCCTTGACCCACTTTGCCAGGCGACGCTTCTCGCGCAGTCGGTAAGGGGTTGAGTCATTGTAGTATCTTATCATATCTTGAATTCTCTTATTTCTTCTTAAAGCAATCGGCGGCGCGCATAGTTTCGGTGGCCTTGGGCGAGTAGATGCCAAAGACCATCTTGTATTCGGGTTGCATTGTCGTTAGGTTCACTGAGCTGCCGATGACGCCTATCACCCCATTTCGGGTGATTTTAGCATCTTTCTCGACCTTCACGCTCTCCAAGTTGGCATACGAGGTGATGTACTCTCCGTGGGCCACAAACACGTCGTATTGACCCGATATGCGGTTGCGCTTTATCTCCACCACCTTGCCCTCGTATATCGAGCGTACCGTGGCACCCTTGCGACCCGTAATCTCGGCCATATTACCCTTGTAACGGCGCACCGTACCGCCATCCACCGGCAGGTTCAGGTTCGATGTCTTGCTCGTAAACGAGGCACCCTCCTTGTTACCCTTCGTCAGCTTGCGCAGTGCGTCGATGGCCGCATCGAGTCGCTCCTCGCTCTCGATTTTATCCCTCAGTGCCGCCTGCTCCTTTGTCGATAGCTGCTTCATAGTCTTCTCGGCCGTCTTCACGTCGCCCTGTAACTTCTTACGCTGCTGCTCGGCCTTGACCTGTATCGAGTCCAGCGAGTGGCGTCGCTCGGCCAGGCCCTGCTGCTGGGCGGTGATGGATTTCGAGAGTGAGTCAATCCTCATCATACGCTCGGCACGCAGTGTGGCCATCGAACGTATGTTGGCAATGCGGCGTGTGGCATCGCTGAAATTCTGCGACGCCAGGATATATATTATATAATTGTTTTGCTGATAGTTACGATAAGCCTCACGCACCATCTCGGCATACTTCTCGCGCTCCTCTTCCAGCTCCTGCTGGCTCTGCTCCAATCGGCGGTCATTCAGGGCGATGCTCTTCTCGATTGACGCAATCTCGTTCTCGGTGCGTGTAAGAAGCGATGTGCGCGATTTTATCTGCTTGGTGATTGACTGCATACGCTTCAAGGCGTTCGACTTGTCGGCCTTAATCTCCTTCAAGCGCAGTTCATCCTCGGCCAGCTGGCGTTCCAACTCTTCGACAACCTTACGTTGCTGGGCAATCTGGGCCTTCTCCTGCTCGCTCAGCGTCTGGGCACAGAGTCTGCCGCCCACACATTGCAAGCAACACAGGATAATTATTACCATCAATACTCTCATCCCCATCTACTCGTCGTTTTTCAACTTATTCATTCTCGTTGCCACCTGCTCGGGGTCGGCACCCGCATCCAGGGCCTTCTGCCAATAGGTCTCGGCCATAAACTTCTCGCCCATAGCGTAGAGTATGTCGCCGTAGTGCATCAGCAGAGCCTCGCTACCCGTGGTGTCGAGCATCAGAGCTTTGCGCATCACGTTGCGTGCCTCGTCGTAGCGGCCGAGCTTGTAGAGCACCCAGGCGTGGGTATCCAAGTATGTGGAGTTGTTGGTCGAGATGACAATGGCGCGCGACGACATCACCAGCGCCCTCTCCAAATCCTGTCCCTGCTCGCTGAGAAAGTAGGCGTAGTTGTTCAGCGTCATTGCGTTGTCGCCATAGAGTGCCAGCGCGCGGTCGTAACACTCGAAGCACATCTCCATCGCCTTCTTGGCCTTTATCTTTACGGGATATTGCGCCGTGTCGCGCTTTATGCCAGCCTTGTCGAGTGCTGCGCGGCGCTCGGCTATGGCGTGGTAGGTGTCGCCTATGTAGCCCCACAATTCGCCCCTGAGGGTGTCGTTCTGGGCAAGCGACATAGCGCTCTGGAAGTCATCTATCGCCCCCTGCATATCGCCCTTCAAGTAGCGGCGGTTGGCCTTGCGAATGAGTAGCGTGGGGTCCTCGGGGAAGCGCTGCATAGCCTGCTGAACATATCTATCCACCGAGTCGGGATGTTGCAGATAATCCTCGATGTCAATCACGGCCATATAGTAATCCATCTGAGGTGGGTCGCTGTCGAGGTGTAGCTTGAAGAACTCTCCCGCAGCCTCCACATCGCCTCCTGCCAGCAGATGGTCGCCATAGAGGTCGATGGCCGCCTTGACCTTATTGTGGAGCAGCAGCGAGTGCAATACGCTACCTATCTGAGCGTAGTTCGAGCCGTAGAAGTTACGGTCTGCCACCAACTTGCGACATATCTCAATCTTCTTGTCGATTGGATATGAGGGCTGCGCCACGAGCAGTTTAAGTGTTGATATATAATCCTTTACATTGTTCTTCTGGGAACAGTAGTCTGCGTATGTTGTCAGCGCGTCGATGCTCGTCGAGTCCATCTCGATGGCGCGTCGCAGCGTCACACGAGCCATAGAGTCGCGCCCCGTCACCAGGTAGGTGTGACCCAGCGAGATGACATTATCCACCTCGTATGGAGCCTCCTCCACCGCCTTCTCGGCCTCCTCGATGGCGCGCTCCACCTGGTTGGTTCTGAGCAGCAACATACGCTTCATATTGGTCAGCTGGCTAATCGTACCAAAGCGCATCTGCGCCGAGTCGAGAATGGCCAGCGCCGAGTATGGCTGCTGACGTTGCTGATAGAGGATTGCCAGTATTCGGTAGTTGTCGGGGTTGCCCTTGTCGGCCACGACCAACTTTTTGTATAGCGGCAGAGCGTTGTCCACATCGCCACCTATGGCGTAGGCCTGGCCCAGCATCGACATATACCAGCGGCTTGTGGTATCCTGCTCATAGGCCTTGCGGGCGTGATATATGGCCTTGGTGATGTCCTGCTGTATGAGGTGTGTTGCCATCTCATAATGCGCAGGGGCGTATGTAGAGTCTATCTCTATGGCCTCTCGCAACAGGGGTATTCCCTTTGTGGTGTCGTCGTGGATGGTGAGTGCTTTCAGTGCCTCGGTGTACTTATACACAGCCCTGAGCGAGTCTTGAATCACCAGCTTAGGACGCTCCTTTCCAGTGTTCTGGGCCTGCATAGCAAATGGTGCGACAAGCATCAAACTCATCACCACACTCGCAACTATATGTATAACCCGTTTCACTGGTCTGTTTTTTATTTTACTGTTTTTGTATTACTCTTTATTCGACGTCATTCCCCGATATGAACGAAGTGAGTGGCGTAGTGGATTCTCCACTAAACAATGTAGCTCGTCCCTCTCCCGAAAATACCAACCCTCGTTAGGCTCTGGGAAGATATCAAAAGGCGCGGGTAAGTCAATAAATCGCCCCGCGCCTTAGATCAACTACAACGCCGAGTCGAACTGGTGGAGGAAGCGCACGTCGTTCTCGAAGTAGAGGCGCAAGTCCTTCACGCCGTACTTCAACATAGCGATACGCTCAACTCCCATACCAAAGGCAAAGCCTGAGTACTTCTTAGAGTCGATTCCGCTGGCCTCCAACACATTAGGGTCAACCATACCGCAACCCATAATCTCCAACCAGCCTGTACCCTTACATACGTTACAGCCCTTGCCGCCGCAGAGGTTACAGCTCACATCAACCTCGGCCGATGGCTCGGTGAATGGGAAGTATGATGGACGCATACGGATTGTAGCGGTCTCGCCAAACATCTCCTTTGCGAAGTAGAGAATCGACTGCTTCATATCGGCAAACGACACATTCTCGTCGATGAACAAACCCTCGACCTGGTGGAAGATACAGTGTGCGCGGTACGAGATAGCCTCGTTACGGAACACACGACCTGGACACACGATGCGGATAGGTGGCTTCTGGTGGTCCATAGCACGCACCTGAATCGACGATGTGTGGGTACGCAGGAGCAGATCCTTGACGTTAGGCTCGTTGCCAGCCTTCTCCACGAAGAACGTATCCTGCATATCGCGCGCTGGGTGTGATGTAGGGAAGTTCAATGCCGAGAACACGTGCCAGTCGTCCTCAATCTCGGGACCCTCGGCTACGGTGTAGCCCAGGCGTGAGAAGATATCGACTATCTGGTTCTTGACAATCGAGATTGGGTGGCGTGTGCCGTCCATCTGAGGTGCGCCTGGGCGTGTCATATCCTCCACAGCCGCTACCTTGACACCTGAGCCGCTACCGAGCGTAGCCTTCAAAGTGTTGATACGGTCCTGTGCCGCCTGCTTCAAGGCGTTGATTTTCTGACCCATCTCGCGCTTCTGCTCGGCAGGTACCTGCTTGAAAGCCTCCATCAGGGCATTGAGTTCACCCTTCTTACCGAGGATTTTAATACGAAACTCCTCCACTTCGGCAGCCGATGTGGGGGCGAATGACTCCACTTCTTGGAGCAAAGAGTTAATTTTCTCGATCATTGCTATTTTGCTTTTTATATTATTTTCGATAAATTTGCATCAGCACGGTATATATAACGTGCAAAGTTAAGGAAAATTTATGAAAACTGCCCGTTTTTTGTTACTATTTGCACTCTATTTCGTGGTGCAAATCTGCCATCCTCACTCTTTGAGTGCCTCGGAGTGGGAAAAAAGAGGTGAGGTGAGGAAAAAATTTATGGTCGAAAATGACTTTTTTCTCTCATCTTGCGACCCTTGTCGTGCCGTGCAGTCTGACTCTGCCGCGCAGCCAGATTGTGCTGCGCAGCCCGACTCTGCTGCGCTTTTGGATGTGAAGGTGACGGGCGATGGCTTGCGCGGTTTTTCCATCGCCGAGCAGGATGGCAAGGTAGGCCTTGTGCTGGCGGGCGGAGGTGCCAAGGGTTTCTACCATATTGGCGTCATCAAGGCCCTGGAAGAGAACTCCATTCCGATTGATTATGTGGCAGGTACGTCGATGGGTGCCATCGTCGGTGCGCTCTATGCGGCGGGCTACACGCCCCAGCAGATGGAGGATTTAATCCTCTCGGGCGACGTCGAGCGATGGGCTATGGGCAAGATCGAGGACCGCTACCGCTTCTATTACCAGGAGCGTTCTGATGCCCCCTCGCGCCTCTCAGTCTATACAGACATCAAGCGCGACACGCTCAGCAACGAGCGCACGATGAAACTCGCCCTGCCTTACTCCTTTATCGACACTTCTCAGATTGACATAGCCCTCGTAGAACTCTTTTCATCGGCTACGGCGGCGTGTGGCGGCGATTTCGACCGCCTGATGGTTCCCTTCTTCTGCGTGGCCACCGATATGAACGCCCACGAGGCTATCTGTATGCGCGAGGGCGACCTGGCCTTTGCTGTGCGTGCCTCGATGGCCTATCCCATCGCCTATCGTCCCGTGACCGACAAGCAGGGACGAGTGTTGGTCGATGGCGGCTGCAACGATAACTTCCCCTGGATGCCTATGAAGAGCGAGTTTGCGCCCGATTTCATCATCGGCTCGGTCTGCCTGGAAAGCAAGCAGGTTGCACGCCCCGACTCCTCAGTCGAGACCCAGATTATGGCCCTTGTGACCTCGCCTACGGACTATCATATGCCCCAGGAGGATGGCCTCACCATCTTCCGTAATGTCGATTTCAGCGTCTTCGACTTCGCCGCGGGCAAGCTCATAATCGAGCAGGGCTACGAGGATGCTCTCGGCCAGATTCCAGCCCTCAGGGAGCGCATCCAGGCGCAGCGTTCACCCGCAGAGGTGGCTCACCAGCGTTATGCCTTCCGCGAGCGTTGCCCCGAGCTTAGCTTTGGCGAGTTCAATGCGCGCGGTCTGCGCAAGCGCCAGAGGGAGTATGCACGTCTGTTGTCGGGTATGGGCAAGGTGGCCGATAGCACTCGACGTGAGGGATTTACGATGGAGCAGATGAAGGATAAATATTTGACGCTGATGGCTTCGGGTAACTTCTCTACAGGCGGTTTTCCCGAGGTGAAATACGACTCGCTGAACCGCGATTTTGCCATCGACCTACACCTCATCTCGAAGCCCAATTTCCGCTTCCTGGTGGGCGGAAACGTCAGCTCCACAGCCTTCAACCAGGCCTTCCTGGGTGTGAACTATTCGCGCCTCTCGCGCACCGCCCAGAACCTCTATGGCGACCTCTTCCTGGGTCCTGTGTCGAGCGTCATCTGTGTTGGTGGCAGGTCGATATTCCTCAAACATACACCTATGTTCTTCGACTACCCGTTGGAGGCGTCGTGGCTTTCGACCCTGCGTGGTACCTTTGGCAAGGTGACCCCATCGTTTAGCGCCGTCGAGGCCCGCACTATCGAGAGTTTTGCTCACGCAGGCCTGGGTGTGGCCACCACGCGCCGCAGCATCTTGGAGCTATCGGCCAACGCAGGCTATAACTTCTACTCCTACGAGGCCCCCTACGATGAGCCCGATAGTCCTCATACCCACGACCGCTTCCGCTTTGTGTCGAGCCAGCTCAAATTCGAGCGCAGCACCCTCGATCAGGCCACCTTTGCTGTGCGTGGTAGCCATCTGCAAATCTCGGCCATCGCCGTTCACGGCCGCGACCGCTACGAGAATGCCGAGCTCAACGCCCTGGGCGAGTATGCCAGCGCGCTGCGTACCTGGTATGGCGGTAAACTGTTGTGGGAGCACCACCCCAGCGAGTGGAAGCGCACCTGGTTCTCGGTGGGTTATAATATCGAGGCGGTCTATACCAACCACCCCGAGTTTGCAAACCCCTATGCTACGTTGCTCTCGTCGCCACGCTATACGCCCATCCCTCACTCCAAGATGATCTATATGCCCGAGTTCTTTGCATCGAGTTATGCGGCGCTGGGAGTGATGCCTACGTTCAAGTTGATGGATAATTTCTTCCTGCGTATGGGAGTCTATTCGATGCTTCGCGACCCGATCAAACGCGCTCAGCCACTGCCTATTAAGGAGTATATGCACTACATCGGCGACCTGTCGTTTGTCTATCACACGCGCATAGGTCCCGTGAGCCTCTCGGCCACCAAGTATAACTTCGAGACGCGCAACAACCTCTACATCACCTTCAACTTCGGCCACCCCATCTTCGGTAAAAAGGGATTGTATTACTAAGGGAAAAATAGCATAGGTTAATTCAAAATTACGAGATATGAAATCTCGTTTCTTCCTGGCTATCCCCTCTCAAATAAAAAAAGGCCACCCTTTTGGGGCGGCCTTTTCTTATCTGGTTATAAAGGTTTACTCTTCGCTGTCGAGTCCCTTCTCAATCAGGTGCATAGCGTTGAGGCTCATACTCATAGACGAGAATCCACCGTCGTGGTAGAGGTTCTGCATCGTCACCTTGCGTGTGAAGTCCGAGAAGAGCGTGAGCACATAATCGGCGCACTCCTCGGCTGTGCCATTACCCAGTGGCGACATTGCCTCGGCATAGTCCAACAACTTGCTCAATCCCGCCACGCCACTACCTGCTGTGGTGAGCGTGGGCGACTGCGATACGGTGTTGATACGCACCTTGCGTTCGCGGCCATAGATATAACCAAACGAGCGAGCGATAGACTCCAACAGAGCCTTGGCGTCGGCCATATCGTCATAACCACACACTGTGCGCTGGGCTGCCAGGTACGACAGAGCCACAATCGAACCCCACTCGTTGAGTGCATCCTTCTTGTAGGCGGTCTTGATCACCTTGTGGAATGATATTGCCGAGATGTCGAGCGTCTTGTTCAAGTACTCGTAATTCAGGTCGTCATAAGTGATGCCCTTTCTCAGGTTGGGCGACATACCGATTGAGTGGAGGATGAAGTCAAACTTGCCTCCGAAGTGCTCCATCGCCTTGTCGATGAGAGCCTCCAAATCCTCTATCTTGGTGGCGTCGGCAGCAACCACAATGGCGTTGCATTTCTTGGCCAACTCGTTGATTGTACCAAAGCGCAAGGCCGCAGGGGCGTTGGTCAAAACAATCTCGGCACCCTCCTCTACTGCGCGCTCGGCAACCTTCCAAGCGATTGACTGCTCGTTGAGCGCACCGAAGATGATACCCTTCTTTCCTTTAAGTAAATTTCCCATACTTTATTCCATTTTTATTCGGGCCGCGGCTTTTTTATGCTAAAAAATTGACACTGTGGCCCTCAGTTACAGTCCCAAAGATAAACAAAAGGCACGAAAATGAGTGATAATAACAAAAATTTTCTCTATCTTTGTCGTGAATATGTAGTTTGGGTGGCGAAATATCCCCTCGTAGTGGCGAATTGTCGTGGCCCGAATGGCGAAAAAGGTGCAAAATCTGTAATCACAAATAAACTAAAACAAGGAATTATGTTCGCAATTGACAACTACGATTTCACAGGCAAACGTGCAATCATCCGCGTTGATTTCAACGTGCCCCTCAACGGTGAGGGTCAGGTAACAGACGACACTCGTATCCGTGCCGCTATCCCAACAATCAAGAAGGTTTTGGAGAAGGGTGGTTCAGTGATTTTGATGTCACACCTCGGTCGTCCAAAGAAGAACCCAGATCCAAAGTTCTCGTTGGAGCAGATTATCCCTGCTATCGAGGCTCGTTTGGGCGTAGCGGTTCAGTTCGCAGGTGACTGTATGGGCGAGAAGGCGGCTGAGATGGCTGCTGCTTTGAAGCCAGGTGAGGTTATGCTTTTGGAGAACCTTCGTTTCTATGCTGAGGAGGAGGGTAAGCCACGCGGCTTGGCTGAGGACGCTACCGACGAGGAGAAGAAGGCAGCTAAGAAGGCTCTCAAAGAGGGTCCACAGAAGGAGTTCGTTAAGAAGCTCGCTTCATACGCTGACTGCTACATCAACGACGCATTCGGTACAGCTCACCGTGCTCACTCATCAACAGCTCTCATCGCTGACTACTTCCCACAGGACAAGATGTTCGGTTATGTTATGGAGAACGAGTTGAAGGCTATCGACGGCGTTATGTCTAACCCACAGCGTCCATTCGTTGCTATCGTAGGTGGTTCTAAGGTATCTACCAAGATCACTATCATCGAGAAGTTGATGGAAAAGTGCGACAAGATCATCATCGGTGGTGGTATGACTTACACATTCGCTGCTGCCCAGGGTGGTAAGGTAGGTAACTCAATCTGCGAGCCAGATATGTTCCCAGTAGCATTGGAGATTTTGAAGAAGGCTGAGGAGAAGGGTATCAAGATTGTTACATCACCTGATGCTCTCATCGCTGACGACTTCTCACAGGAGGCTAACACTCAGGAGTGCGACGCATCGAACATTCCAGATGCTTGGGAGGGTGTTGATATCGCATCTAAGGGTAAGGAGCTCTTCCGCAAGGAGATTTTGGAGTGCAAGACTATCCTTTGGAACGGTCCAGTAGGTGTGTTCGAGATCGACAAGTTCGCAACTGGTTCTAAGTATGTTGCTGACGCTATCGCTGAGGCTACTGCTCAGGGTGCATTCTCTCTCATCGGTGGTGGTGACTCAGTAGCTTGTATCAACAAGTTCGGCTTGGCTGACAAGGTATCTTACGTTTCAACAGGTGGTGGTGCTTTGCTCGAGTATATGGAGGGTAAGGAGTTGCCAGGTGTAGCGGCTATCCGCAAGTAAAATTATTTCTCGTGGTGTTTTCGGCGTTACGCTCGTCCTCGAAATGCTCATTTACGTTAAGTAAACTCCGCTTTCTTGGACTTTGCAAGCCTTGAAAACACTCACGATAAATGAATTTTAGATAGAATTCTGAATTCTAAAATACCAATAAGGGTCGATTAACCTCGACCCTTATTTTGATTAAACGTGAGGAGAGATGAAGTGCGAAGGTAGATTTTTTGGGGCTATATTATTAGCCGCATTGCTGTTGGTGGCAACCTCGGGTTGGGCACAGCAGAGACGTTTTAGCTTTGAGCAGTGGTCTGTCGAGGTCGATACCACTTCGGGCGATGTGACGATGCTCTATGGTGCCGATACGTTGCTGGCCAGGAGCAATGCAGTGTGGGGCCTGGGCAATCGTTATCACGCGATGGCCGAGGCAGGGCCCTGTGATGCGATGAGTGAGCCTTATAGTGACATCTATGGTCAGGGCCAGAAGCTCAGTATCAAGACCCACCACGAGGGTCAGAACATCGAGCAGCGCATCTATCTCTACGCGGGCAAGCCTTACCTCCATACCGAGTTGGAGATAAGCAGCGAGCAGGGTGTCGAGCTCAACTATATGGCTCCCATCTACTCTATGGCCTCCTCGTCGCCCCTGGGTGACGAGGCTGTGGATTGCCACTCGCTCTTTGTCCCCTTCGATAACGACGCCTTTGTGCGCTATCGCTCCATAGCCTTTGGTGGGGAGCCTACTCTCAGCTACGGTGTGACGGCCTTTTTCGACGCGGCAAGCCGCCGAGGTGTGGTGGTGGGAGCCATCGAGCATACCACCTGGAAGTCGGCCATCGAGGCCATCACTTCACCTTCGACCCAGGGCGCAAGGATTAGTTCGCTCAGGGTCTATGGCGGAGCCTCATCGGCTATCACGCGTGACCTCATTCCCCACGGCAAGGTGGTGGGTGAGAGTGTCAAGTCGCCCCGCATTATGCTCGGCGTGTGGGATGATTGGCGCGAGGGTATGGAGTCCTTCGGTGAGCAGTGTGCTACGTTCGCTCCGCGCCTACCTTCGATGGGAGGCCGCCCCTTTGGCTGGAACAGCTGGGGTGCACTGGCTACGAAGGTAACCTTTCGGAAGGCCATCGAGGTGTCGGACTTCATCCACGACCATCTGCAAGCCCACAGCTTTGAGAACCAGGGCACGGTCTATATCGACATCGACTCCTTCTGGGACTTCGGTTTCAGGGCCGAGGAGCATCGTATTTTTGTCGAGCACTGCCACAAGAATGGCCAGAAGGCTGGCATCTATTGGTGCCCCTTCACCGATTGGAGAGGCAATGCCGGGGCGCGCGTGGTCCACGATATGGACTACCGCTGGGAGGATGTATATATCCGCGCCAATGGCCGCCCTGTGCGTTTCGACGGAGGCCTGGCCATCGACCCGACGCATCCCGCTGTGCGCCGCCGCATAGAGCTGCAAATCAAGCAGTTCTTGGAGTGGGGCTACGAGTATGTGAAGCTCGACTTTATGGCCCACGGAGCCTATCAGTCGGACTCCTACTTCGACCCCGAGGTCACTACCGCTATGCAGGCGTACAATCAGGGTATGCAGTACATAGTGGAGCAATGTGAAGGCAAGATGTGGATCAATCTATCGATTGCGCCGCTCTTCCCAGGCAACTACGCCCACAGCCGCCGCATAAGCTGCGATGCGTGGGCCAACATCGGCAACACCGAGTATGTGCTCAACTCGCTCAGCTATGGCTGGTGGCTCGACCGCATCTACCACTACAACGATGGCGACCACATAGTCTATCGCGGAGTGAGCGAGGGCGAGAACCGTGCACGCGTCACCTCGTCGGCCATTACGGGAGTCTATTTCCTGGGCGACGATATGAGTCTGGGCGCTGACTCTACGACCAAGGCCAAGGTGGTGCGCCATACGACAAATGAGGATATCAACCATATTGCTCGCACCTGCCCATCGTTTAGGCCTGTGGAGATTGGCCGCGGCGATAGGGCCGCCACGATGTTCTACCACTCAACCGAGGAGTATCTCTATGTGGCGGTGTTTAACTTTACTGGGCGTGAGGTAAGGCGCGATATCGACCTTCGACGACTTGGTCTTGCAACCGACGCTGAGTATCACGCCAAGGAGTTATGGTCGCAGCGGGCTACGCTCATTAGGGGTTACATCCCTGCCACAATCGGCGCCAAGGATGTTGTCGTTTACCGCATAAACCGAGGAGAAATTAAAACTAAATAACCTATTGACTATGAAAAGATTATCAATGCTTTTTGTGTTTGCCGCTGCTTTTGCGGCTGTGGCGTGTGGCTCGATTAAAAGAGATTTGCCCTACGAGGAGCGTGTGGCCGAGACCCTGAAAATCAAGGTTGCGGTGGTCTATGAGGACCCCGTTGTGACCGAGGATGGCAAGCGCCTCCACGAGGTGAGCCGCATCGGTCAGTGGGCCTACTGGAACGACCCCTTCGAGCAGGTCAAGATCTTTGAGCGCGATATGGAGGCTGCGACAAATGGCGTGGTCGATTATGAGATTGTGATGGAGGTCGAGACTCCTCACTTCTACACCTATAAGACCAATGCCGAGGGCCAGCGCGAGTGGCTCACAGCCGAGGATATCACCGCCTACTGCAAGAACTGCGACGTGCCAGGATTCTTGTCCGAGGGTATGGGATTCGATTACTTGCAACTCATCGAGGATTACGGTTTTGGCAAGATGCGCGACGCGGGTGAATTGCACGAGGTGTGGGTCTATACCCATCCAGGCTCGTGTATGTTTGAGTCACGCCTCATCGGCGAGGGTGCCTTCTGGTGCAACTCCGAGGGTATCACCACCCAGATGGGTGCAAAGAACAAGCGCTTGCTGCCTGTGATGTTCTTTAACTACGAGCGTACTGTCGATTTAGCGCTCCATAGCTATGGTCACCGCGTTGAGTCGATTATGGCCCAGGTCTATGGCTTGGAGGAGGAGTGGTGGCTTACTGACGGCTTCGACAGCCCCGAGGAGATGACTGCCATCCAGCTCTTCTCGTCGTATCAGGGCACCTACTCGAAGTTCGAGAAGGGTTATGGTCACATTGGCCTCATCCACTTCCCACCCAACGGCGAGCGCGACTACGACTACTCCAACCCAACACCTGCCTACACCTATGCCGACGAGTGGTTGAACTATCCCGATATGGAGTTCACGCCCGACAAGGCACGCGAGGTGAACAACAGCGAGTGGGCCCACGAGGGTGGCGACCAGTGGGGCTTTATGATGTGGTATTTCAGCCATCTGCCTCACTTCAAGGGCCTGAACCCCAAGGACGGCACGCTCAATAACTGGTGGCACTACATTGTCGATTGGAACGGCGCACTGGAACAGGTCGAGAAGTTGCGATAGTAATTCAAAATTCAAAATTCAGAATTCAAAATTAGTGCAGGCGAAGCCTCTATTTTCGGTGGCATAGCGAGTACCCACCCCCGCTCCCGAAGATAATAAATGGAACAAAAGTCCAAATAAAATAAATAAAAATGAAACGAGTATTATTAACACTTTCAACCATTGCTATTATGGCAAGTTGCGACAGCGGCAAGCAGACAACACCTGCTATCGACCGCGCAAATTTTGACGAGAGCGTGGCTCTCAACGAGGATTTCTACCAGTATGCCACAGGCGGCTGGCAGGCCAAGAACCCATTGAAGCCTGAGTTCGCTCGCTACGGCGTGTTCGACGTTATGCGCGAGAACAACGAGATCCGCATCAACGAACTCTTCGATGCTATGACCAATACCAAGGCCGAGCCAGGCACTGTCGAGCAGAAGATTTCTGACCTCTACAAGATGGGTCTGGACTCTGTACGCCTCAATGCCGAGGGTATGGCTCCTGTGATGCCTGATGTCGAGAAGATTATGGCGGTGCAGAGCCTCGCCGAGCTTTCGGAGGTGGTGGCTTACCTCCACACCGTAGCAGGCTCTCCACTCTTTAATATGGGCGTGAGCGCTGACCTCTTGAACAGCAATATGAACACCCTCTACGTTGAGCAGGGCGGCCTGGGTATGGGCAACCGCGACTACTACCTCGACGAGGAGAATGCCGCAAAGCGTGAGGGTTATATCACTTGGCTCACAAATGCTTTCGGCCTTATCGGCTGGGAGGATGCAGCCCAGAAGGCTCAGGATGTTTTGGCTCTCGAAACCAAGATGGCCCAGAAGTTCCGCTCAAACGTCGAGCTTCGTGATGTGGCTGCCAACTACAATCCTACAACTCGCAAGGAGTTCGTAAAGAAGTACTCTACATTTGGATGGGACGCTTACTTCAAGGCTATGGGCTTGGGTGAGTTCGACCATATGGTTGTGGGTCAGCCCGAGGTTATCGCTTCGCAGTGCGACCTCTTGAAGGGCGAGTCGTTGGAGAGCGTGAAGGCCTACCTCGTGGCATCGCTCCTCTCATCTGCCGCAGGCTCACTCGGCGACGATATCTCGGAGGCTCACTTCGACTTCTTTGGTCGTGTGATGTCGGGTCAGCAGCAGCAGCGTCCACGCTGGAAGCGCGCTATGGCAGTGCCTAACCACGTTTTAGGCGAGGCTGTGGGCGAGATCTATGTTAAGAAGTACTTCCCCGAGAGCGACAAGCAGCGTATGTTGGAGATCGTGAAGAACTTGCAGGTGGCCCTCGGTCAGCATATCGACGCTTTGGAGTGGATGTCTGATGCCACCAAGGCTAAGGCTCACGAGAAGCTCGCTTCGTTCACTGTGAAGATTGGCTACCCTGACAAGTGGAAGGACTACTCATCGCTTACTATCGACCCCGAGAAGTCATACTGGGAGAATAAGAAGAACGCTTCGGCGTGGTACACTGCCGACAATATCTCTGAGATGGGCAAGGAGGTTGACCGCGAGAAGTGGTTTATGACTCCACAGTATGTGAACGCATACTACAACCCAACAACCAACGAGATATGCTTCCCAGCGGCTATTCTCCAACCTCCATTCTACAATTCGGCAGCCGACGACGCTGTGAACTACGGTGCTATCGGCGTGGTTATCGGCCACGAGATGACTCACGGCTTCGATGACCAGGGTCGTCAGTTCGATGCTGTTGGTAATATGAACAACTGGTGGACCGAGGAGGATAGCCAGGCATTCAAGGCTCGTACCGACATTTTGGTTGAGCAGTTCAACAAGGTTGAGGTGTTGCCAGCCAAGGATGGCCAGCCAGCACTTATGGCCGATGGTCAGCTCTCACTCGGCGAGAACATTGCCGACCAGGGTGGCTTGCGCGTGGCTTACACAGCGCTCCACAACTCATTCGGTGAGGCAGGCGAGCCAGAGGCTATCGACGGCTTCACAGCCGACCAGCGTTTCTACCTCTCTTACGCTACCATCTGGGGTCAGACCGTGCGTGACGAGGAGATTGCACGCCTCACAAAGACCGACGTTCACTCACTCGGCTGCAACCGTGTGAACATCACTCTTCGTAACATCGACACTTTCCACAAGGCATTCGGCATCACCTCTGGTGCTATGTTCTTGCCCGAGGAGGAGCGAGTTATCGTGTGGTAAACATATGGGGGAAATTGCCTGAAAAACACTCTTTTTTTTACAATTTCCGTGCGCTTTCGGGCGTAGAGTTCAAGGTTGTCCTTCGGGGCAACCTTTTTTATGTATAATAATATGCGTTGCGCCTAATCTGCTTTGAGGCTATATTATCTTCTGTGGCTGGGGGCGTCGATGCGTAAAGCGCATTGAGCCACCGAAGATACGCCATCTTTGAAGGCGGATGTTCTGCGTGAGAGAGATAGATGAAAATAAATTGTATGTCATACCACGAAGGGCGTAAGCCCTGCGGTTGGTATCCTCGGGGAATGGCATAAATTTCATTCTCAATTTTGCTTTTAGATCCTTGAATATTTTGAATTTACCCTTTCTCTTTATTGCTGAATTTCAATCAAAACGAGATGAAATCCGAAAAAAAGTGCTATATTTGTTTCCTACACATTAAAACTACTACTATGAAACGATTCCTTTTTTACATTCTTTTCTCGTTACTAACACTCAACCTCTATGCCTGCTCATCTGACGAGACACCAGAGCCAGAGCCCGAGGAGCCTCAGGAGGAGGTCAACGAGGAGTTGGAGTATTGGAAAAAACAGGCCAAGGAGAGCACCTCGGCCTTCATCAAGCACTTCTGGAACAAGGACAAGAAGTTCTTTAACTCCTATGTCGGACGCCCCGACACCTCGGAGCAGGATTGGTGCTACTGGCCTCAGGCCCACGCTATGGATGTGCTCATCGACGCCTATGTGCGTAGCAAGAGCAGCTCATTGGAGACCTATTTCGACGACTGGTATGTGGGCGTGAAGCAGAAGAGTGGCGGCAGCTACTACAACGACTTTGTCGATGATATGGAGTGGATTTGCCTCACTATGATTCGCCTCTATGAGCATACGGGCGACAAGAAATTCATCAACACAGCCGAGGATTTGTGGCGCGTGATTAAGAATAATTGGAACGAGGAGTACTCGGGTGGCGGTATCGCCTGGAAGCAGAGCCAGCCAGCGAGCAAGAACTCGTGCGCCAACGGCCCTGCGGGTATCATCGCAGCGCGCCTCTATCAGCTCAACGGCAAGAAGGCCGACGATTTGGCGTGGGCCAAGAAGATTTACGAGTGGCAGAGTGCCAAGTTGGTAAATACGGGCAACGGCAAGGTCTATGACCACATTATAAACCACGAGACGGGCGAGTGTATGAATTGGCTCTTCACCTACAACCAGGGTACCTATATGGGTATGGCCCACGAGCTTTATAACATCACAGGCGAGAAGGCCTACCTGGAAATGGCGAGCAAGGCGGCTAACTTTTGCATCACCGAGCTTGTGAACAAGGATTTTCGCAAGAACAATAACTTCGACATCCTCCAAAACGAGGGCGACAATGGCGATGGTGGTCTGTTTAAGGCTGTCTTTGTGCGCTACTTCGTCAAGCTGATTCTCGAAGAGGACTTGCCAGTGCCTGAGCGTCGCCGCTATGTGGAGTTCTTCAACAACAATGCCGAGGTGTTGAACACCAAGGGTACGGGTACCGACTATAACTATCGTGGCGACTGGTCAAAGCCAGGCAACGAGGGTCACGACCTGCCAACCCAGACAAGCGGTGCTACTATGATCGAGGCCAAGGCCTATTACGAGCTTATGCTCGACAAGAAGAATAAGCAGAACAAGAAATAACATCTTTTGCATCCCAGCGGCTTGGCCGATGGGGCTGTGGATTCAAGGATTCTGCGTCGCGCGGTCTTGCAGACTCGGTGGCGCAGAATTTTTTTGAAATAATTCCACGCTCGGCACAATAAAGCCGCGCGGCTGTGCGTTTTTTAAGCAAAACAGATTGCCTATGGAGAAAGTGGACCAAAACAATGTATCGGATTTAATAGCAGACGAGGAGAAACTTCTGCATAGTGCTGTGATATGCGAAGATGTCGATTTATTCTACATAGATTGCTACCTCAAAGAGCTATTTTGTTCAAGTGAGTGAACTGTGCCGCACCAGCCCCACGCAAACGGCGGTACGAAGTTCCTGAGTCGCCCAACCTCTGCGGTTGGGCTTTTTTATTGGTTTTTAGACCCAACCACAGCCTCCACCCACCGCGACGGAGTCTTTCTTGATATTGCATCCCCACACCCTCAAACAGGCTGATTTTACTCCACGAAAAAAGCGACCTCGGAAGTCCGAAGTCGCTTTTATTATATATTCTCGGAATTAAAATTTTCCACTACTCCCACTCGATGGTTGCCGATGGCTTTGGTGACATATCGTAGCATACGCGGTTTACGGTTGGAACCTCGTCCAAGATGCGCTTTGTGATCTTGTCCAAGATAGCCCAGTCGATATGCTCGATGGTAGCGGTCATCGCGTCGATAGTGTTCACGGCGCGGATGATCACTGGCCAGTCATATGAGCGTGCGTTGTCGCGTACACCCACAGACTTGAAGTCAGGCACAACTGTGAAGTACTGCCATACAGTCTTGTCCAAGCCAGCCTTTGCGAACTCCTCACGAAGGATTGCGTCAGACTCGCGTACAGCCTCCAAGCGGTCACGTGTGATAGCGCCCAAGCAACGAACGCCAAGACCTGGACCTGGGAATGGCTGACGGTAAACCATCTCGTAAGGCAAGCCGAGCTCAACACCGCAAGCGCGAACCTCGTCCTTGAAGAGCTGCTTCAATGGCTCCACCAAGCCGAACTGCATATCCTCTGGCAGACCACCTACGTTGTGGTGTGACTTAACCATCTTAGCTGTCTTAGTACCACTCTCCACGATGTCTGGGTAGATTGTACCCTGGCCCAAGAAGTCGATGCCGTCCAACTTGCGTGCCTCCTCCTCGAATACGCGGATGAACTCCGAGCCGATGATCTTACGCTTCTGCTCTGGATCCTCAACGCCCTCCAACTTAGTGAGGAAGCGCTCCGTAGCATCAACGTAAACAAGGTTAGCGCACAACTGCTTGCCGAACACCTCAACAACAGCCTCAGACTCGCCCTTACGCACCAGACCGTGGTTAACGTGAACGCATACCAAGTTGTCGCCGATAGCCTTCAACAAGAGGGCAGCCACAACTGATGAGTCAACACCACCTGACAACGCGAGCAACACCTTCTTGTCGCCCACCTGCTGGCGGATAAGCTCCACCTGGTCAGCAACAAAGTTCTTCATATTCCAGTTTGTCTCAGCCTTGCAAACATCGAACACGAACGACTTCAAAGCCTCCTTGATAGCCTCCTCGTCGTTGGCGAACTCTGGGAGCTTCACCTCGCACAAAGCCTTGTCGTGACCAGCAGCGATAACCGGGAAACCAGCCTCGTAAATCTCTGGCAACACGTCAATCTCCACGCCGTCGATAACGTTGTTCTTGCCGCCGTTGATAACGATACCCTTCACGTTAGGCAACGCCTTCAACTCATTTGCTGTGATGTCGTGTGGGTAGATCTCTGAATAGACACCCAACGCACGGATCGCACGAGCCACAACGGTATTCTCGTGGCTACCAAGATCCAAAATAACAATCATATCCTGTTTCATTGTAGTTGTATTATTTTTTTGTTTTTATATTATTCCTTTTCTCTCTTAAAGTAAGCCCAACAAGTACTACACTCGTCATTCCCCGGAGGATGATTTATCATCCGACGATGGGAATCTACCTTTTACCTATGGCATCAACTCGTGCCAAAAGGGGTTTACTCGCTCTATAAGCAATATCTTTCTTCTGCGTGGCAGCCGTTTTATCTGCTTCTCTCGAAAGATTGCGACGGTTAGAGAGGGCAACTCTTCAAAATAGACCAATTTGGTCAGATTATATGTTGCGCTAAAACCTCCAAAATGCTTTTCGCGGTGCTGTGCTATGCGTTGAGGTAAATTACTTGTTACGCCAGTATAAAGAACGTTGTTATCCTTATTAGTCAGTATGTAAACGTATGACTTTTCCATACTATTTTCTATAAGGTAGATTCCCATTGTCGGCTGCGCCTTCGGGGAATGACGTTTTTTATATTATATATTATTTGGCTCCTTCGAAATTTACAAATAGTGATATTGGGAAGCCCCAAAAAGAACGATGCGTTAGCCAAAAAAGGCTCGCCCGCGTGAGTGCGTGGCGAGCCTTAGGTTTATTCACCGCGAGTGTAGTTTGGTGTCTCGCGTGTGATTGTGATATCGTGAGGGTGGTTCTCCACAACACCATTTGAGGTGATGCGAATGAACTTAGCCTTCTGCAATGTCGGAATGTTACTTGCGCCGCAGTAACCCATACCAGCACGGATACCTCCTACCAACTGATATACGGTCTCGCTGAGTGAGCCCTTGAATGGTACACGACCCACGATGCCCTCTGGCACGAGCTTCAAGTCGTTCTTCTCGCCGCCCTGGAAGTAACGGTCCGAAGAACCAGCCTTCATAGCGTCGATAGAACCCATACCGCGGTATGTCTTGAACTTACGACCGTTGTAGATGATAGTCTCGCCTGGTGACTCCTCGGTACCAGCAAACATTGAGCCAACCATCACGCAGTCGCCACCGGCAGCCAACGCCTTCACGCAGTCGCCCGAGTAGCGCAAACCACCATCGGCAATCACTGGCACGCCCGAGCCCTTGATGGCATTGGCGCAGTCGTAGATTGCTGTAAGCTGTGGCACGCCCACACCCGCAATGATACGAGTAGTACAGATTGAACCTGGACCGATACCCACCTTCACACCGTCGGCACCAGCCTCGACCAACATCTTGGCAGCCTCGGCAGTAGCGATGTTACCAACCACTACGTCCAACTCAGGGAAGTGAGACTTGATATTCTTCAACGCATTGATGATATTCTTCGAGTGGCCGTGAGCTGAATCCAACACCACAGCATCAACACCCTCGGCCATCAACGCCTTCACACGATCCAACGCATCGGCAGTGATACCGATACCCGCAGCTACGCGTAGACGACCCTTCTTGTCCTTGCAAGCATTTGGGTGGTCCTGAATCTTTGTGATATCCTTGTATGTGATAAGACCAATCAGGCGGCCGTTGTCATCAACAACAGGCAACTTCTCGATTTTGTTCGAGAGCAAAATCTCAGATGCCTTCTCCAACTCTGTCGAGTGAGTAGTGATGATATTATCCTTAGTCATCACCTCCTCAATCTTGCGACTCATATCGCGCTGGAAGCGGAGGTCACGGTTAGTGACGATACCAATCAACATATTGTCGGCATCAACCACAGGAATACCACCAATCTTGTTCTCGCTCATAAGTTTGAGCGCATCACCCACGGTCTGCTCCTTTGAGATGGTGATAGGATCATAGATCATACCACTCTCGGCACGCTTAACGCGGCGCACGTGAGCAGCCTGCTCGGCGATGGACATATTCTTGTGAATAACACCAATACCACCTTCGCGCGCCAAAGCGATAGCCAAGCGAGCCTCGGTAACGGTGTCCATAGCAGCCGATACGATAGGAATGTTTAGTTTGATATTGCGCGAAAAACGGGTCTCAGTAGAGACTGTACGCGGCATAACTTCTGAATAGGCGGGTACGAGCAACACATCATCGAATGTCAGACCAGTCGAGAGTACCCTTTCATCTACGAATGACATAATCTTGGGTTTTTGTTGCGCACAAAGTTAAATAGAAAAAATCAAAAATCAAAATCCAACGCGTCGTTTAATCGGGGGCAAATGAATTTTTTTTCTTTTGCCGAGCGTAGCCGCGAAACCACCTCTCTTGCTGGCCTCTTTTGCAGTCTCTCTCGCCTGCTTTTTTTTGTCCGCCTTCAAATCCAATCCTTAGATGGGGGATGCCCCTGCTGACGTCTGTTGCGAGAGTGAAATATCTGTCACACTCCTATAAAAAGAGTGAGCAGGCTCAAAGCCTGCCCTTATCTTTTGCCCCTTGGCATAGCGCATACCGTCCAACGCGGTGTTGATGCAAAACTCTCCTCCACGCCGCGTGCCTTAGCTTAGGATGATGTTGTGGTCGTTGATCATCTTTCTCAGGTTGATAAGGGCATAGCGCATACGGCCCAACGCGGTGTTAATGCTCACGTCGGTCTGGTCGGCAATCTCCTGGAAGCTCAGGCCCGAGAAGTAGCGAAGCATAACCACCTCGCGCTGCTCCTCAGGTAATTTATCGATCATACGGCGGATGTCGGCAGCAATCTGCTCCGATACCATCTTGTCCTCCACCGTAGCCTCGGCAAAGCGCAGTGTACCCAGCACGTTATATCCTGAGTCTGACTCATTTATGGTCTTGGAATTCTTCTGCGAACGGAAATAATCTATCACCTGATTGTGGGCAATACGCAACACCCACGACAGGAACTTTCCTGTGTCGGCATAACGGCCCTGGTCGATGACGCGCACGACCTTGATGAGGGTCTCTTGTAGGATGTCATCAGCCAGATCGGCATCTTTGACCATCATACGGATGTAGTCGCGGACGCGATTTGAGTGTCTATCTATGAGTTGTGATATAGCACCACGATCACCTGAGAGATAGCGATTAAGCAATACTTGGTCGCTTAACACTTGTGTGTTCATACTCTTCCTCCTTCTTTATTATACATTGGCATCGCCGACCGTCATTGCTCGCAGACACGCTCTGCGGACGTAATCAGAGATCCTTCGTATAAGGTTAATACTATTCAAAAAGAGTAGAAATTTCTTCTATAGGCGTCTGGTTTTAAGAGTTATTATTCAATGTTTCTGAGCGCAAGGTAAGGACAAAAAACGGAAAAAACAAATTTTTGATCTTCCAGCCTCGGCTGCTTTTCTCGTTTTTCGAGCAATAATCGTGCCCAACTACCTCGTTTCGGGGGGTGAATCGCCCAAATGCAGGTGTGAATTTTTGCTGCCCCAGAACGAAGAAATTCAAAATTACGAGATATGAAATATCGTTAATATTCAAATCACAAAAGTGACCTCTTGCGTGAGGAACCTTATCCGCTGAAACTTAGAACTGGAAGTAGATAAACGGTTGGATGTCGCTCGACTTGACCTGCATCACACACCACGCCGTCACGACGAGCATCGCCACCTGCCACCAGAAGCTCGCGCTGCCCACGCCGCGCATCAGGTCGCGGTCAATCTTGGCAGGGATGAAGTGCATACCGTAGCCCAGCACTATAAGGCCCACAACGGCCTTGTAACCCTCAACAAACTGCGGCATTATGGCGCCGTTGAAGTTCGACGTTATCTGCGAGAGCATCACGCCCACTGTCTGCATATCCTCGGCGCGGAAGAGCAGCCAGCCCAGGCAGACAATGTTGAATGTGATGGCCCAGCTCACAACCCTTATCACAGGGTGCATATCCTCGCCCTTGGCCTTCGACCAGGGGACGATGCCGAGCCACATCTTGTGCAGCGCCAGCGCCACGCCGTGGAGTGCGCCCCAAAGCACAAATCTGAGTGCTGCGCCGTGCCACAAGCCGCCCAAGACCATAGTCATCAGCAGGTTGAGATATGTGCGCACCTTGCCCTTGCGGTTGCCGCCCAGCGAGATGTAGAGGTAGTCGCGCAGCCAACTCGAAAGCGAGATGTGCCACCTGCGCCAGAACTCGGTGATGGTTGCCGACTTATATGGAGCGTCGAAGTTCTTGGGGAACTGGAATCCCAGCAGCAGGGCGATACCGATAGCCATATCGGAGTAGCCCGAGAAGTCGCAATATATCTGCAACGCATAGCCATAGACGCCCATCAGGCACTCGAAGCCTGAGTAGAGTCCCGGCTCGTCGAAGATGCGATCGACGAAGTTCATCGATATGTAGTCCGAGATGATGGCTTTCTTAATCAAACCGATGATTATCAACCCTATGGCCCGGCCAAACATAGCCTGCGTGACCTCCACAGGTTTGCGTATCTGGGGTATGAAGTCCTTGGCGCGGACGATGGGGCCCGCCACCAGTTGGGGGAAGAACGAGAGGTAGAAGAGGTAGTCGGCGGGGCTACTCAGGGGCTTGATTTCGCCGCGATAGACGTCGATGGTGTAGCTCATCGACTGGAATACGAAGAACGATATTCCCACAGGCAGGAAGATGTTCTGGAAGTCCAGGAATCCCGCGCCCACGATGCTGTTGGCAATCTCGACAAAGAAGTTGGTGTACTTGAAGTAGCCCAGCATACCCAGGTTGATGGCCACACTCGTCGCCACCCAGCGACGCTTCACGCTCTGCGACCCACTACGCGCAATGGCGTGGGCAATCAGGTAGTCGCTCACCGCCGCAAAGACCAGCAGCAGGAAGTATATGCCGCTCGACTTATAATAGAAGAATAGCGAGAAGGCTATCACATAGAGTATGCGCAACGTGGTTGTGCGCCTCATCATAAGATAGAGCGCCAAAAACGCCACAAACAAAAATAGAAAAAGCCCGCTGTTGAATATCAGCGGAGCCGAACTATTGTAGTCGAGTAACTCTTTTATGCGTTGCAGCACATCTGCCAACTGTAATTCCATTCCTTTGGGTTTATAGTATATCTGCCGCGCCGAGGCTCTCGCTGCTGCGCTCCTCGCCCAGCGTTACGCCCTCGGTTGCAATCTTGTTCACAGGCTCGATGACCAGCGGCTTGGTCAATAGCGGAGCCTTCTTCTCGATGCGCTCACGCACCGTCAGGCAATACTCCTCGGCACCTTTCAGTAGGGCGTAGTAGAGCTCACGCGCTATCTGCGCACCGCCAGCATAGTTGATGTGGGTGTAGTCCTTTCCTGCCCAGCCGTTGGCCACAAAGGTAGCCATACCGCCCAGGCGTTGCATTGTCGAGTAGGTATCCCAGAAGGCCACGCCGCATCGCTCGGCCGCCGTGCGTTGCCAACGTGTGAGGTCACCCGCCGAGGTCATAGGTGTGATGCCCTCCTCGTTCTTCTGCGAACGGTCGCTCACGCCCATCACCAGCACAGCCGCGCCAGGGAAGCAACTCTCGACATAACGTATCATATTCTCCACCTGCTCGGCATAGAGCGAGTAGTTGTGACGGTCGGCTTGCATAATGTTGAGTCCATATTGCAGAATCACCAGATCGTAGCTGCGCATAGAATGAATCTGGGCATTGACCGAAGCGTTGCTCCAAAACATCGCCTGACCGTTGTTGCTTCTCACCGAGAGGTTGTCCACCGCCACACCCTTTCTGTCGTCAAACTCGGCACCCAGCGCTGTGAAGCCTCCAGCGCCACTCTTGACCTTCATTTCCAGCGATGTGATACTATCCTGTTCGATGACAATCTGGCGCACCTCGTCGCGCGCATCGAACGAGAACGTACGCTCCTCGCCCTCGCCCAGTCGAACGCTGATGGCCGATGGCTCGCGGCTGATGAAGAGCAGACGCGCACGGCGGCAGTTGTCGATGTGACGGCGACGCTGGGTCATCTCCCAACGTGTCGAAGCACCCTCGCTGGCCTTGGCCACCCAGCCCGACACGAAGAAGTCACTGGCATAGGGCTCGGGGATAGATTTGCGCTGCATAATGTTGAACGAGGTCCAACCCTTTGATGTAGTCTTGATGGTCTGACGGAAGCCAGTAAAAGGCGATGCCACAGGTACATAGCCCACGCCACTGCCCGAGAATGTGTCTTGCAACAACTCTCTGAGGTCGGCCGTCAGGATGTCGCCCTCGACAAACGAGTCGCCCATAAATGCCACTCTCACCTGCTCCTTGCCCGCCAGGAGTTTGTCATACAATCGCTCCCACTCATCTCTCTCGCCCTGGGCGAAACTCTCGATGCGTGTGATAAGCGAGTCGGTGGGCAGAATCTCCGAGAAGTCGGCCGAAGGCAGCTCGTCGAGCGATGGTTGCGCCTCAGCCATTGCGGTGTACTCCTCGCCGCCCGCAGGCTCCTGGTCGAAGATGCCCTCCCACGATGCCGATGTAGCCTCACCAAAAGGTGATGCCGAGGCTGTGGTCTGACGTACCTGCTCGGCGACCTCTTCCAGGTCTACCTCGAAGTCGGCCACGTCAATCTCGGGCTGCTCGGCCTGGGCCAAAAGCTCCTGCTCGGAGGGCTGGTCGAGTTTTATCAGGTCGGAAATCACACTCGCACGGCGCAGCGACACACCTCCCGCTTCGATGGGGGGTATGAAGCTGATGATAATCAACAGGGCCAGAGTCGTGGCCATCACCAACCAGCCGCGTGAGGCGAAATCTTGCTTTTTGTTAGTCATTTCTGCGTGAAACCATTGATACATAGTAGAGTACGGTGGCGATGGCACTCAATGCCGCCACCAGGTAGGTGCGTGCTGCCCAGCGCAGCGACTCGCTCGCTTGTTCGAGTTGCTCGCCCTGCAACGTGCGGCTTGCCGCCAACCACTCCAAGGCGCGCGCCGAGGCGTTATACTCGACGGGCAGGGTGACAATCGAGAAGAGGGCCGACATAGCAATCAGCGCGATGCCAATCCAGCACACTGCGGTGCCCAGGCCCGACGACATCATAATGATACCTGCGATGATGACCCAGGTGGCGATGCGTGACGAGAAGTTCACAATCGGTACCAGAGCCGAGCGCATAACCAGCGGAGCATAACCCTGGGCGTGCTGGATGGCGTGGCCACACTCGTGGCAAGCCACCGCCGCTGCCGCGATGCTGCGTGATGAATAGACGCTGTCGCTGAGGTTTACCGTCATCGTTGCGGGGTTGAAATGGTCGGTGAGCTGACCCGGAACGTGGGTAATCTGCACATTATGTACGTTGTTGTCGCGCAACATCTTGGCTGCTACCTCGGCACCCGTCAGCATACCTGGGAATGGCACCTGGGAGTATTTGGCAAAGACCGATTGCAGACGAGCCTGCACCAGCCAGCCTACCAAACCGATGATTACCATCAACATCCAAGAACCCATATTGGAGATTCCACCTCCTGCCTGTGCGCCCAAATCCTGTGCGACTTGCAATAAATTCAACATAGTCTTACGTTATTAAGTTAAAAATTCAGCATACACATAACGCTCCATAATCCCGCCAGAGTATGCCTGCGGCAAACAAAAACCCCCGAAAACGAGTGCTTCGAGCCTTCAAATATGCAAAAGTAAGAAAATTTTGCATAACTTTGTACTGATTTTTGTCAAAATCACTCCCTCGCGCCAGAACTTAGGTTTTTGCCGAGGGCAAGTGACGCAGACTCAGAACGATAGCGTGATGAAGAATTTGGAATATATGCTTGCCCGCCGTACGGCCCAGAGCGAAGGCTCGGAGCGCGGAGTGGTGATGATGCGCATCGCCGCTGTGACGGTGGCGTTGGGTGTGGCGGTGATGATTCTCACGCTCGCTGTTTTTGTGGGCTTCCGCTGCGAGATATCCTCTTCGTTTAGGGGCCTTGCCGCCGATGTGTCGGTGATGGATGTGGTGAGCTATGGCCGTTCGTCGATGGTGGTGGTCGAGGCTGACGATAGATTTGCCGAGCAGGTGGCGCAACTTGCCCAGGTGGAGTCGGTGACACCCTACGCCACGGTTGGATGTATGGTCAAGAGTGGCGACAATGTGGTGGGCTTGCAGCTCAAAGGCATTACCCCTGACTACCCCTTGGAGTGGTGGCAGAGCAAGATAGTCGAGGGCTCGCTGCCCGACCTTGGCTCCGAGAGCCGCACCAAGCAGTTGTTGCTCTCTCAGGCTACGGCCCGTAGGCTCGATGTGGGCGTGGGCGATAAAATCGAGGTGCTCTATATGGACAGCGACTCGAAGCCGCGCCGCGACAGTTTTCGCGTGGCGGGACTCTACTCTACGGGTATGGAGGAGATGGATTGCTCGATGGCGCTGGCCGACATAAGGGATGTGCGCCGCCTGGCCCTGTGGGGCGAGGAGCAGATATCGGGCTACGATGTGATGTTGCGTGAGGGCGCCGATGCCCAGGCTATGGTGCTGCGTATCGACGAACTCATCACCGAGCTGCCCGACGAGAGTGGTATGGTATCGACCATCGCTACAACTCCCGCGATGCGTTTTCCGGTGGTGTTCGACTGGTTCAAGGCCCATACGGTGATTGCCCAGACGGTGTTGATTATAATGATGGTGGTACTGCTGTTTAATATGGCGTCTGCGATGCTGATTATGGTCTTTGACCGCATAGGTATGATTGGCGTGTTGAAGGCCCAGGGTATGCGCAATGGAGCCATCCGTAGGGTCTTTCTCTACCGCGCAGCGATGCTCTTTGTGAAGGGCGCGGTGTGGGGCAATGTGATAGGCCTTGTGCTGGTGGCTGTGCAGGCCGTGTGGCACCCCATAAAGCTCGACCCCGAGGGCTACATACTCTCCGAGTTACCTGTGAGTGTGAGCCTGTGGTGGTGGCTGCTGCTCAATGTGGCTACGTTGGCTGCGACGGTGGTGGCAATGGTGCTGCCCTCGACGATGGTGGCGCGCATTAAGCCCGAGCAGTCGTTGAAATATAAGTTGTAAATATATCCAAGAGATGAAACCATATAACACAGAAAAGAGCAAGAAGGAGGAGGTGCGCCAGATGTTCGACAACATCGCACCCACCTACGACAAACTTAACCACATACTCTCGTTCTCGATTGACAAGATATGGCGCCGCCGCGTGGTGCGCATCGTGCGCCGCCTGCATCCCGAGCGAGTGATGGACCTGGCAACGGGTACGGGCGATTTGGCTATCAAGATGGCCAAGCGCATACCCCAGGCACGCATTATGGGCGTGGATTTGTCGGAGAAGATGCTCGCCGTGGCGGCCGAGAAGGTGAGCCGTATGGGGCTCGATGACCACATAGCACTCTATCAGGGCGACGCCGAGCAGTTGGATGTGGCCGATGGCCTGCTCGATGTGGTGACCGTGGCGTTTGGTGTGCGTAACTTCGGCGATGTGGAGCGAGGTCTGAGCGAGATATATCGTGCCCTGCGCCCAGGAGGCCACCTGGTCATCTTGGAGTTCTCGACACCGCGTAACCCGCTTGTGCGTAAGTTGTATGAGTTCTACTCGAACCACATAATGAAGCCTGTCGGAGGCTTGGTGTCGAAGGACAAGAAGGCCTATGACTATCTGCCCGACTCGATTGTCGAGTTCTCGTCACCAGCCGAGGTGCTGGCGCTGATGGAGAGGGTGGGCTTCAAGCAGTGTAGCCGCCGTAGCCAGAGCTTCGGCATAGCTCAGATTTACATCGGTTGCAAGCTATGATGAGGCTGCTGCTCATACTCCTTGCCCTAATGCTGGGCTCGTGTGCTCACCACGACGATAGGTTGAGCCTGGGTCGGGTGGAGATTGCGGCGGTGGAGCAGTCGGGCGATGATGTGCCTGCGCAGATTACCCTCAGGGCGGAAGTTCAAAACCGAGGTGCCAAGTTCTCGGTTCGTGCGGCAAGGCTCAGGGTCGGCATAGGCTCACGCCGCTCGGTAGCCTTCTCGCTCGTCGAGCCTGTGAAGGTTGTCCGAGGCAGTAGCGTGGTTGAGGTGCCGATAAAAATCACCGTAGCTCACAACTCGCGTTCGATGGCCCTCAGGCAAGCCCTCAGGCAGAGAAAGTGGTCGCTTATTGAGTTCGATGGCGAGTTCAAACTCAGGCGTGGCCTTGCTACCCGCACCGAGAGCCTCAATTCCGAGGAGTTCAGAGAGATGCTCAGCGCTGAGCTCTGGGAGCGAGTGTGGAACTTTATAGATGAGAATATAAATGATGAACACTAATACTATGAGAAGATTTATTCTTTCGACAATTATCCTTTTTGCAGCGACGCTAACACTCTCGGCACAGAACGTGGCGGGCGTGAAGAGTAAATTACAGGAGGGTGCCAATGCTGTGACCGTTGTCGAGCAGGGTGACGTCGAGCAGGCGGTGCGCACCGTCGAGCAGCGACCCAAGCGCACCAAGGTGAGTGGTTATACCATCCTCATCCTCTCCGACAATAGTCAGACGGCGCGCGAGAATGCCAACAAGGCCAAGCAGACCTTCGAGGAGACCTTCCCCGACACCAAGGTCGAGATGTATTACGAGAGCCCCTCGTTCTATGTTGCGGCGGGTCGCTACCTGAGCAAGGAGGAGGCCATCATCGAGTTGTGGCGCTTCCGCACCGTCTTCCCCAAGGCTATTACCCAGAGCCGAGAGTTCGGCATCGAGGAGTTTATCATCCGCCCCGAGTTAGAGGTCGTCGAGCCTGAATTGGAGGACGAGTAGCGCGTGATGCTGCTTTCGCCTAACCTTGGTTAGTCGTGGTATGACGTACAAAAAACACCGCAGGTGTATTGATTCAGTACGTCATACCACGATGGGCTTTTGCTCAGCGGTTGGTATCCTCGGGAAAATATAGTAATAGGAAAGGAGAGAAAAGAAAAACAAACAAAAAATACCACAACGAAAACAAAACACTAATGGATTATATACTTTTAATCATTGGCCTGGCGCTATTGACCTTCTGTGCCGATCTGCTTACACGCGGCTGTGTGGGTATGGCGGCGCGATTCCGTGTGCCTGAGTTCATCATCGGTTTGACGGTGATGGCGGTGGGTACGTCGATGCCCGAGCTGACGGTGAGCCTTATGTCGGCACTCAAAGGCAGCTCGTCGATGGCTATCGGCAACGTCACAGGCTCCAATATCTTCAATACTCTCATCATCTTGGGTATCTGCTCAATGATTCGCCCGGTCGCTATCTCGCACGAGAATGTGCGCCGCGATATCCCCATCTGCATCGGTGTGTCGCTGCTGCTTTGGCTGGCTACGTCGGACAGCCTGCTGGGTATCTCGGCAGTCGATACGATTAACCGTGTGGAGGGTGTAATCCTGCTGCTGCTCTATGTGGTAACCATCTTTTACTCAATACGTTCATCGCGCAAGGGCGGTGAGGCTGCGGCCGAGAGTGAGGAGTCGAAGATGGGCTGGTGGAAGATCATCGGCTTTGTGGTTATAGGCCTTGCGGGATTGATTTATGGAGGTAATATGTGCTTGGATTCGGCTACGGCCATCGCCCGTGCGTGGGGTGTGAGCGAGTCGATTATCGCCATCACCATCGTGGCTACGGGTACGTCGCTGCCCGAGTTAGCATCAAGCGTGTCGGCGGTGCTCAGCGGCAAGCCATCGCTGGCGATGGGTAACATCCTGGGCTCCAATGTGGCAAACATCTTGCTCATCCTGGGTACGAGCGCCTCGATTAAGCCTCTGACGATGGGCACCATCACTCAGCTCGACCTGGGTATGGTTGTGGGCTCGGCCATCCTGCTGATGCTCTCGGCCCTAATGCTGGGCAAGCGCCGCATCACCCGCTTGGAGGGTGTGATATTCTTCTTGGCTTATGTGGCCTATGTGATTATACTTATGAAATAATAGCGTTATGACAACTTATACTTTTGACTACCCCTTGTTCTTATGGTTGAACTTCGATGGCGGCCCATTTATGGATAAACTGATGCTCGCTATCTCGACACCCGCCGTATGGTCGTGGCTCTATGCGCTGATGTTCTATATGGTGTGGCGCAAGTGCGGCTGGCGTGGCCTGGCCTACTTTGTGGTGATGCTCGGATGTGCTCTGGCGCTTTCCGATATGATTGCTGGCGTCTTCAAGCATACGGGTCTGCTGAAAAATCTGTGGGCGAGCTTCCCTGCGCGTCCACGTCCTATGTACACCGAGGAGTTGGAGGGCTTGGTCCACGTTGTCAAGCAGGCGGGTCGCTACGGCACCGTCTCGGCTCACGCAGCCACCTCGTTGTCGATAGCGCTCATCTCATCAATCTTTGTGCGCAAGGGTTGGTTTACGGCGCTGATGGCCACGATGACCATCCTCATCTGCTACTCGCGCATCTACCTGGCGTGCCACTTCCCATTCGACATCCTGCTCGGCCTGGTGCTGGGCGCCTGCTCGGTGGTGATTGTCTTCGCCACGGTGTTTGCAATCAAGATAGTGTTCGATAAAGATAGTTTCACCAACTCAAAATCCTAACTCACTATGGCTACCATTCGACTTACCAAGGAGTTTAGCTTCGAGGCGGCTCACTCGCTCGAAGGCTACGACGGCGCCTGCCGAGAGATTCACGGCCATTCGTATCGTCTGTTTGTCACCATCAAGGGCGAGCCCTCGACCGACAGCTACGACCCCAAGCAGGGTATGGTGATGGATTTCGGATTGCTCAAACGTATTGTCAATGAGCAGATTGTGTCGCGCCTCGACCACTCGTTTATGATGCGCCGCACCGAGCAGGGCGAGCAGTTGAAGGAGATGTTAAAGGAGTTCTACCACAACATCGTTCTGGTCGATTATCAGCCCACTTGCGAGAATATGTTGGCCGACTTTGCCGAGCGCCTGTTGGAGGCTCTGCCCGACGACGTGGAGCTCTATTCGTTGCGCCTCCACGAGACTGCGACCTCCTATGCCGAGTGGTTTGCCGAGGATAATTTGTAACATTGCACGTTTTACTTCTGCATCCTCGGACGAGGTGCGTTTTTTCTTTGCGCAGAGGGTTTTGCTGCCTGGCGTTAGTGCTTTTACTGCTTTGTATTGGCACTTTTCCGTGCCGCGCATAGGCCTTGCTACACTTTGTGTATATATTTCATATAACTCAGTGTTATATAATATTTTATTGCCATCCTTTCGGGGTGGCTTTTTTTGTTTTTTAACGGAAAATTTCCCTTCCGCCCTTCTTCCGAAAATTCATCTGCCGTGGTTAGGCTGACACCAACAGAGAAATTTTCAATTCTTAATTCTTAATTTTGAATTTTGAATTTTGAATTTTGAATTAAAAAAATGTAACTTTGTACCCAAATAGACAAAAATGTAATTATTATGAGCATAGAACTATCTGAACAGGAAATTTTGCGTCGTAAGTCGCTCGCGGCTCTGCGCGAGTTGGGTATCGAGCCTTACCCCGCCGAGATGTATGATGTGACCGCTACGGCCGCTGAAATCTCAGATAACCTCACCGAGGAGAACAAGGAGCAGTACGGCAAGGTGCGTATCGCTGGCCGTATTATGAGCCGCCGCATTATGGGTAGCGCTTCGTTCTTCGAGTTGCAGGACCACACAGGCCGTATCCAGGTCTATATTCGTCGTGACGACATCTGCCCTGAGGGCGACACAACACTCTATAACACCGTATTCAAGAAACTCTTGGATATCGGCGATTTCGTGGGCGTTGAGGGCTTTGGCTTCATCACCAACTCGGGCGAGAAGTCGGTACACTGCCAGAAGCTCACCGTCATCTCGAAGTCAATCCGTCCACTCCCAATCGTGAAGGAGAAGGATGGTAAGCAGTTTGACGCCTTGACTGACCCTGAGGTACGCTACCGTCAGCGTTATGTTGACTTGGTTGTGAACCCTCACGTCAAGGATGTATTCGTTAAGCGTTCTAAGATTATGGCCACTATGCGCGAGTTCTTCAACGAGCACGGCTATATCGAGGTGGAGACTCCAATCTTGCAGCCAATTCCTGGTGGCGCATCGGCACGTCCATTCATCACTCACCACAACGCTTTGGATACAGACTTCTATATGCGAATCGCTACGGAGCTCTACTTGAAGCGCCTTATCGTAGGAGGTTTCGATGGTGTGTATGAGTTCGGTAAGAACTTCCGTAACGAGGGTATGGATCGCACTCACAACCCTGAGTTTACTTGTATGGAGATCTATGTTGCCTACAAGGACTACAAGTGGATGATGGAGTTTACCGAGAAGATGTTGGAGCGTGTGGCTATGGCTACAAACGGAACAACAGAGCTCACCATCGACGGCAAGCAGATTTCGTTCAAGGCACCTTTCCGCCGCTTGACAATGACCGACGCCATCTTGGAGAAGACAGGCTACGACATCACAGGTCAGTCGGAGGAGCAGCTTCGTGAGGCTTGCCAGCGCCTGAATGTCGAGATTGACGACACAATGGGTAAGGGTAAGCTCATCGACGCTATCTTTGGCCAGTACTGCGAGGAGGATTTGGTTCAGCCTACATTCATCTGTGACTATCCACGCGAGATGTCGCCACTTTGCAAGCGCCACCGCGACAACCAGGATCTCACGGAGCGTTTCGAGCTCTTCGTAAACGGTAAGGAGCTTTGTAACGCTTACTCTGAGCTTAACGACCCAATCGACCAGTTGGAGCGCTTCCAGGAGCAGTTGAAGCTCTCGGAGAAGGGTGACGATGAGGCGATGTTTATCGATATGGACTTTGTGCGTGCGTTGGAGTACGGTATGCCATCTTGCTCGGGTATGGGTATTGGTATCGACCGCCTCACAATGTTTATGCTCAACCAGCCATCTATCCAGGATGTGTTGTTCTTCCCTACGATGCGTCCCGAGAAGAAGGTTGTGGCTGACGACGCAGCAAAGTATGTCGAGGCAGGCATCCCTGAGGAGTGGGTTGCAGCCATCCAGAAGATGGGTTACATCACCGTGGAGTCGTTCCAGAACACATCGGCTAATGGTGGTGCCAAGCTCTTCAACGACCTCTGCGGCTTCAACAAGAAGAACAAGTTGGGCTTGCCAACAGCCGACATTAAGGCTTGGATCGAGAGCCAGAAGGCTGAGTAAATTCAAAATTTAGAATTCAAAATTCAAAGTTGAGTTTTGGAAAATAGAGATTTAAGAAGGAACTATATAAAAACTATAAAAAACTTTACAGAAATGAGAAAAAAGATTGTAGCAGGTAACTGGAAGATGAACACCCTCCCAGCAGACGGCGTTGAGTTGGCAAAGGGCGTAGCAGCTGGTCGCGGCGAGGTTTGCTCTTGCGTTAATTTCATCGTATGCCCTCCATTCACTCACCTTGCGCAGGTGATTGAGACTTTGAAGGGTACTGACATCGCTGTTGGTGCACAGGATTGCGCAACAGAGGCTAAGGGTGCTTACACAGGCGAGGATGCTGCTTCTATGATTGCAGCTATGGGTTGCGAGTATGTTATCTTGGGTCACTCTGAGCGTCGCCAGTACTACGGTGATACTTCTGAGACCTTGTACAAGAAGATGGCTCAGGCTTACGCTAACGGTTTGAAGCCTATCTACTGCGTAGGTGAGAGCCTCGACGAGCGTAAGGCAGGCAAGCACTTCGATGTTTGCAAGCAGCAGATCGAGGAGGTTGTTTTCAACCTCACAGAGGAGCAGTTCGCTGACCTCGTAATCGCTTACGAGCCAGTTTGGGCTATCGGTACAGGTGAGACTGCAACTGCTGAGCAGGCACAGGAGATTCACGCTTACATCCGCGAGGTATTGGCTTCAAAGTTCGGCGCAGCAGCTGCTGAGTGCCCAATCCTCTACGGTGGTTCTTGCAAGCCATCTAACGCTGCCGAGATCTTCGCTAAGGAGGATGTTGACGGTGGTTTGATTGGTGGTGCTGCATTGAAGGCTGAGGACTTCCTCGCTATCGGCAAGGGTTTCTAATCAACTGGTTTAGAATCATATTTAACTCCGCGAGGCTTGGGCTTTGCGGAGTTTTTTTGTGCGAATAGATAATGTGCGCCACCTCAGCCTGCGCACCCACAAAAAACAAAAAAAAGCAGCCACCGCTTGATGACTGCCTTGTGCTTGGGGGATGAATCTTCGTTATAACTCGCACTCAATCTCCTCAACCGAGAGGAAATTCTCTATGCCCTCGTTGTCGTTGCCCTGCCAGCAATCGTGGGCTGGCGAGAGGTAACCATCCGTAATTTTCGTGCCCGCCTCGGGAGTAAAACCTGCGGCCAGGAAGCTCTCCATCGCCTTCACAGCCTTTGACTTAGAGTCGTAGGCGCAGAGCACCTTGGTGGTGTTTGCCACGCCATCCACGCGGGTGTGCAGCACCGCAAAGATGCGCTTCGAGATGATGTTATCCAACTCAGCCTCAACAGTTTGAATCTTGAAATTGCACTCCACGATGGTCTCGCTGTCGGTGAAGGTCCACTCTGTTCTATCGGCGTTGGTGTACTGCTTTTCGATCCATCGCTGATACTGCTCTTCGATGTAAACCTCGTCTTGGCCGTCGTCCTCCCACAACTCCTTGTAATCCTCGCACTCCTGGTAGATGCACTGGCGCATTGCGTCCACAGCGCCATTTAAAGATGGGTAGGCTCCATCGGCCGAGTGAGATGAATACTCCTGGTCGATGATGGAATTGGTGACAACAAACAGGTATTTTTTCATACTATTTTGGGTTAATATTTCTGATTTTGTCGCCCTGATTGCGAAGGGTTAGCCCCTTACGCTTAGGCTATCGTTATGACAAATATAAGAATATTTTGGCAATCCGCAATAGCCTCCTCGGCTTTCAAAAAGTCATCTGCTGTGGCCTGGCTGATGCACAAAAAAAATAACGGCTGCGTCCCAACGAGTGAGGCGCAACCGTCCAGCAATCAAAAAACCATATTCTACAAAAAGAGTATTTTCTTTTGCCTATGTGCGAAGTGGAATCCTCGATTCCCGAGTTGAGCCTTTCCCACTCACGCGAGCCTGCTGACCAGAATGGTCTCAGCACACGCCGTGGCGCTCAATCTTCGCTATGTAAGAAGGTCAAGGAAGATACTCTATCTACATTCATTCCGTTGTTCTCTCCCACGCGAAACTCTTTCGCACCCTTCTATGGTTTGGGACGTGAGGCGGATATTCAGCGTTTAGGGTTAGCGTGCTAATGAGAATTGTCGCGTTATTTCACATTGTCACGTCGCTCCTTTGCGCTAATATCCTTCCCTGCCCCTATTTTAGCGGATGGCGGTCAGTTGCCGCCACCGCGATTCTCTATAAATCTTAGATTACTTACCGAACTTGAAGTCAAGACCGATACCACCAGCGAATGATGTACGCTTGTAAATATCTGTGAAGTTGATGCCGTTTGAATCAACACCCTTTGCAGTCACATCCTCGTAGAATGTTGGCATAAGACCTACGTTCAAGCTAATCTTCTCTGTGATGCTGTAAGCAGCACCGAAACCTACTGACCAAGATGGGCAAGAGAAGTTCATATCTGAATAAGCGTTCTCGTCCATATTGAGCTGTGTGCGCTGAACACCAGCTGATACCAACCACTTGTCAGTGATCTGATACTCAGCACCGAGCAAGAACTCCATTGTGTTACCCTCGATTACGTTTGAGAATGAGTTCTTGGCGTTCTTGTCGAAGTACTCGTGCCACTCAGCTGTAATCTTCACAGGACCGCACTGGCGGCTAACCGCAGCTGACAACAACGCAGGAGTCTCAGCCTTAACCTTTGAGCCATCTTTGAAGATGCCGTTGATAACTGGGTCCTTTGCCGATACCTCAGCAGACTCGATTTCGAGCTCTGTACCCATCTTGAACTCATACTTTACAGATGCATCCCAAGCACCCTTGTGGAAAGCCAATGCTACAACAGGGCTGATTGAGTGACCCTTCTGCTTAACATCGAGGATGTGGTCAGAAGTGAGGGCTGCATACTGAGCTGCCGCAGCACCGATAGCTGGGTTAGCTGCGCCCAAAGCTGCACCTACCTGCTGGAAGAACAGAGGAGCTGAAATCATAGCGCCGTTCATACCGAGAGCAGCTGCTGTTGGGTTGATCTTGATATCCTTCATATAACCCTCATAGCCGTTAGATGTAGTGCTGTAACGTACCATTGCAGCAACTGACAACCAATCTGTAATGCGGAACGCAGCACCAGCGTTGAAAGCCAAAGTCATTGAAGAACCCTTCAAGTACATATTCATATCGTACTGGTTAGCCGTCAAGCCATAAGCTGCGCCGAGTTGAGAAACACCCATTGGGAGAACTGAGAACTGACGCTCGAAAGATGCCAAACCGTCGTTGTACTCGATAGTACCACCACCACCGTTTACACCGAAACCAGCCATCAACGCCAAGCGGTTGTGCTTCCACGCGAAGTGAACGCTTGGGATAACGAGTGATGTCACAGCACCCTCAAAATCCTTTGTCTGCTGGCCGCCGTTCTGAGCGCCCATAGCGAATGCTGCGAAAGTTGAAGTTGTCTTACGAGTCTGAGTTGCCATCTGGTTGTTGAGGCCGAGGTGGAAACCATCCTCCATAAATACCACACCCGCAGGGTTGGTATATACGGCGTCGGTTGAGAGTGATGTACCGCGAGCGATGCTACGCAAGAAATGTGCACTCTGGTTTGTGTTTGTCATAGGACCACCTGCGAAAGCAGATGTTGCCACAGTTGTTGCGACCGCGGGGGTCAATGCGGTTTGTGTAAAAATTTTCATACGTTTTTGTTTTCGTGCGCCATTTGGTCGAGGCTTGCTTGACCACAACCACGAGCCGAGGCTCTTGTGCGCAGATTAATAAAAATGGTTATTTTGATTTTGCTTTTTTCTGAGTTTGTGTTGCTGCGGTTGGCGGTCCGGGTCATAAATAAAAATGTAAGACCTTTTACGATTGCAAAAGTGGGCTAAATTTCCCAAACTGCAAAATTTATGTGGTTAAGACCCCTTGGATGTTGCCAGGAAACCCCTTTATGGGGTAAAATCTACGATTTTGTGGCGAAATAACCCATTAAAAAGATGGTTTTTGACGATTTTTACACTGTGAGAAGCACTATTTTGTGGCTTTTATTGCATATCGTGCGCTTGCCGGCAGAGGGTGAGTGGGGCGAAATAAATAAGCATAAGGGAGTGATCGTAGGCCTGGTCGTGGGTTTAATGGAGGATGAAGAGAGGCTGAAATATCCTCTTTTCCTTCGCAAGTTATGCGACAACAAAGCGGGCCGCCGACTTATGCCGACAGCCCGCCATTGCTCTATTGCACCCGTTGTCAGGCTGGCGCACCGCAGCCTGATGGTTAAGGCGCGTGGTTAGAATTTGAGTTTAATCTCGGGGTGTTTCTTGTCGCCTGGGATCCACAAGTTCTCCACTGTGAAGACCAGCTCGCTATCCTTCGCTACACTCACGTTGCGCGATGTGAAGGCTCTAAGCTCCACTGGGTTGCCGCCAAAGCGGAGTACGAAATCCATCGAGGTGTTGTTCACCATACGCATCGTGCGCTTGCCGTTGCCATCCACGCGGAAGGTCTCGAACTTCACGCAGGCCATAAAGAAATCCTTGATGAGCTGCTCCTCGCCCGCCAGCGTGCCAAACGAGTAAGCAAGTGTGCGGCGTGCCTTCAACGCCTCCTTGATAGACTCCAACGAGTTGTCCTTGGCCAGGATGAAGGTCATATTACGGCGGTGACCCTGAGCCACATAGTCCATCGTTGTGGTGCCGTGGATGTCGGTGTTGGCCGCCATAAAGAACTGCTTCTCCGACGCGCGGCTCACGATTGGAGGGTAGAACTCCGCGCCATTCATAATCTCAATGCCGTCGATGAGGTTCTCGCCATAGACCTGCTTCTCGAACTCAATCATATCGACACTCTTGCGAATCCATCCCGGGTGGTTGTGCATAATCAGCGCACCCTGCTCACGCGCATTGCGCATTGATACCGCTGGGTCGGGGTCATAGATGGCGTTCACATCCTTGACAAAGAGGGCGTTGTAGTGGCCAATCTTGTTCTGGTCGCGTGTAATCTCGGCGCCAGGGATGATGGTGATGCCGTAGCCCGCCGCCGCAGCGATGGCTGTTTTGTTCGACACGTTGAGGTCGGCCAGGACGGTCTTGCCGTCAGATTTAAGTGGCTCGCCAGGGAGGTAACCTTTTAAGTATGAGAGCATCTTGCCCTCCGATGGGCGGTACTCGATATGCTCGGTGATGGCCAGCACATCCAAGCCATCGACCCACGCCTCGCGCACACGATATTCGGGCGTCACGCTACCATCGGAGTAGATTGTGTGGCTGTGGAGGTCGCTTTTCAACACCTGGAAGCCATTGACCTTGGGCAGCACAAACTCCTGACGTAGCACCTCGTGGCGCAGTGTGTGGCGTGCCATATCGACATTGCTATTATCCTGATAGTAAAGTGATTGAGCCGATGCAGTCGATGCCACCAAGCAAGCCGCCGCAAGAATTGATAATCGTTTCATATCGTTTGAGTTTTATAGGTTATTAAAATCAAAATGCCACAATATCGAGTGTTGGGTTTCGAGTTATGTTTTGTGAGCTATTTGTTTTTCTGCGTCATCTTCCGACCAATCTTGAAATTCAAAATTCTTAGCTACTCTTCCAAAATCACAATATCATCAAGGGCGAAGTACTTGGGGGTGGTCATACCCCACTCGTCGGTGTTGCCGCCCTGGATGTTGAACTTCACGCTCACAACCTTACCCAGCGGCGTGAGGTCCCAGCTTGTCCACTGCTTCACAATCTTGCCTTTCTGCGCCAGGAGCATACTCACACTCTTGCCCTCTCGGCCCTCGGCGTCGTAGCCCGTAGCGTAGATTTTAATCTGCTCACCCTGCTTCATTGCGGGCGAGTAGGCGTTGCCGTTCTCGGCAATGTTGATGAAGTAGGATGTGGTGCATACCTGGCAACCCTTGATTGTGCGTGCCTTGCCGTCGGCAAAGCTAATCGTTGGGCGCATATCGCTCTCAGCGTCCACCTCGGGCTCGTAGTTGCCGTAGGCGACCAGGAAGTTGTCGCTGCCACCTGCGCCGCCGCCCGTTACCGCATTCTTGTTCTTAGAGTTATAGACATAGAGGTCCGTCTCATAGGTGCCGAAGCTACGCACGTCGTTACAGTTGTAGTTTGACAGTGCAAGGCCGCCACGATAGAGCGCATAACCATACTCGTGTGTAAAGATGGCCTCGTGATAGAGCGATGAGTGGGTGTCAATCCACGAGTATCCCTCAGTCATAAAGCCCCACATCGATGGGTTGTCGGCCACGATATTGTCGAAATAGTCACTCTCGAAGTCGATGGTGTAGGTGTTACCCTCATTCCCTGGCTCGCTCACCGAGCAGCCTGACAGCGCCAACGCGCCCAGGAGCAGAGCTAAAAAATATCTTCTCATAGCAAATCATAATTTATAATGTAAAATTAGCATAATTTGGCTCCAAATCAAAAAAAAACGGGGGCGAGTGGCGATTTTTTCGCTCGTTTTTGTAATTTTATGGAGAGTTTTGCGACTAATAGAATAAAACCGCATAGAATTATGGATATACTGAAAATTGAGAATGTAACCAAACGCTACTCGGCTCACACCGCCCTGGACGATGTGTCGCTGGCCGTGCCCGAAGCATCTATTTACGGCTTGCTGGGCCCCAATGGCGCGGGCAAGAGTACGCTTCTGAGGGTTGTGAATCGCATCACCTTGCCCGATGCTGGACGTGTGTTGTTTCAGGGTCGTCCCATCACCGATGAGGATATCTACTCGATAGGCTACCTGCCCGAGGAGCGTGGCCTCTACAAGAAGATGAAGGTGGGCGAGCAGGCCATCTTCTTTGCCCGCTTGAAGGGTCTTTCGCGCCGCGAGGCCATCGCCCGCTTGAAGGAGTGGTTTACACGCTTTGGCATTGAGGATTGGTGGGAGAAGCGAGTGGAGGATCTCTCGAAGGGTATGGCCCAGAAGGTGCAGTTCATCACCACGGTGCTTCACCGCCCCAAACTGCTTATTTTCGACGAGCCATTTTCGGGTTTCGATCCCATCAATGCCAACCTGTTGAAGCAGGAGATACTGCGCCTCAGGGATGAGGGTGCTACTGTCATCTTCTCGACCCACAATATGTCGAGCGTGGAGGAGATTTGCGACCACATCACGCTTATTGACAAGTCTCACAACATCCTCTCGGGCTCCACAGACGAGGTGCGCCGCCGCTTTGGCGAGAATATCTTCGAGGTGGTCTTTGGAGGCTCGCGCGAGGCGTTGTGCTCATCGCTTGCGGGTCTTGTCGAGGTGATGGAGCAGAGCGAGGTGGCCGACTCGCCTTATAGTTCGGTACGCATCCGCCTGGGCGAGGGTGTCGAACTCAGGGAGTGCATCGCGCGTGCTAACGAGGCGGCCGAGTTGCGCTCATTCAGGGAGGTGATACCAAGTATGAACGATATATTTATTCGTGCCGTTGAGGGTAAAATTTAGGATTATGGGAAAGATTGGAATAATCATCGCTCGCGAGTTCAACGAGCGTGTACGCAAGAAGTCGTTTATCATCACGACAATACTTATGCCGCTGCTGATGATAGGTCTGATGGCGGCACCCACATTAATGATGCTCTTTGCCAAGGGCGAGCATAAGGAGGTGGTGGTCCTCGACCAGAGTGGCGTGATAGCGCCCCAGCTCTCGGGCGACGAGGAGCTCAGCTTCACCGCCCGCGAGTGTAGCCTGGATGAGGCGCGTGCCGACGAGGCATTCTTTGGTGTGCTGTGGATTGGCCAGGATATTGTCGATAACCCAGCCAACGTGAAGCTCTATACCAACTCTTCGTCGTCGATGTCGCTCGAAGGTAACATCTCCTCACAGATGGAGCGTATCATCGAGCAGGAGCGTTTGCGCCGCTACGATATTGAGAATTTGGAGCAGATAATCCAGGATGTTAAGACCCAAGTGACGCTCACAACCTACCGCAACGACCTGACAGCGGAGGGTAAGGACGAGGAGGCCACCTCGTCGGGCGTGTCGTATATGCTGGGCCTGGTGCTTGGTATGATGCTCTATGTGTTCCTGATGATCTATGGCTCGATGGTGATGACCTCGGTCATCGAGGAGAAGGGCTCGCGCGTGCTGGATGTGCTGGTGTCGAGCGTCAAGCCTTTCGAGTTGATGATGGGTAAGATATTGGGCGTGGCATCGGTGGCTGTGACCCAGGTGGCTATCTGGGCGGTGCTGGTCTGTGGCCTAAGTGCTGCTGTGTTGCCTACGCTGATGCCCGAGGATATGATGCAGACGGTGGAGGCTGTCCAGGCTGGTACGATGACCTCGGCCGAGGCGGGCGTCGATAGCGACATCCTCTCGGCTGTGGCGCTGGCAACCGACCCGGGACGCCTTGTGATGATGTTTGTGTGGTTGGTACTCTTTATGGTTGGAGGCTTCCTCTTCTACTCGGCGATGTTTGCGGCCGTAGGCTCGGCGGTGGACTCTATTCAGGATGCCTCGCAACTCCAAACGCCCATCACTGTGCCCATCATTCTGGCGATGATTTTGGCGATGTCGGTCTTCAACGACCCCAACTCATCGCTTGCCTTTTGGGGTTCGGTTGTGCCATTCACATCGCCCGTGGTGATGATGGCTCGCATACCGTTTGGCATTCCCGCCTGGCAGATTCTGCTCTCGCTGGTGGTGCTCTACATCTCTGTTGGAGGTATGGCCTGGGTGGCAGGTAAGATCTACCGCGTCGGCGTCTTTATGCACGGCAAGAAACCAACCCTCAAAGAGCTCTTGTCGTGGATTCGCCAGTAACGGCGGTGTAGTCTTGGGATGCTTTGCAGAAGCCCCAAAGCAATATTTATTAAGGTTGCCCCGCGCGGGGCAACCTTTTTTTGTTTGGAGCGTGATTTTACGCAATGTGATTTTGGCGGGAGGGACTTTGTTATGCGAAATTTTCGGCGGGGTGGCTAACTATGGCGCGTAAAACAAAAAAGAAGAGTCCCACGGGACTCTTCTTCGCGGAGTAAACTCCTTTATATAGAAATGCCCTCGCGGGCGAATGTGCAAAAAAAAATGAGGTCTCGGAGGTATTCGACGCCAAGCGAGCACCGCTTTTTGTCTTAGTGATCTCGCGCGCCACAGAAACGCGTCTATTGGGATCACAACCTTCGATATCCTCAACCAACCTAAAACTACTAACCTAAATGAACCTTAAAACTTCGAGTGCAAAGATAAGGGCATTTTCTGATGTGTGCAAGAGTTTTTCAAATTTTTTTATAATTTAATAATAAATTTTAACATTAACTTAACAAATCGCCATTTTTGGCTGCCGTTTTCGGCCAATTCTGCTCTATTTTGCCACCTTTGGCCTCGCCAAAATAACGAACGCACCCCACAGAATGGAGTGCGTGCGAGTAATTTTTTCGGTCGAACTACTCCCAGATGGAGTCGAGCGAGAAGAGTTGCAAATGCTTAATCTTGATGTTATTACCCCAGAAGTTGAGTCCATCTCCGTTGCGACGGTGGAGTTCCATCACAAGTGAGAGCGCTCCGCCATCGATGAAAACTTCGGCCGAAGTGGAATCCAGGATTATGTCAAAACTCAAATCCATCGAACCAATCTCCTCGGGAGAGTAAAAAGTGCCATTTACGGTGTTGCGATTCATATCATAATCGACAATATTCTGGCCATTGAGGGCCAATCCTGCGCTTGTAGCGTGGGATAGCGAGATGGTGGCGCGGATGAAGCAAGGCGCCTCGTTTTCCACGCTTTTTAGCTTCGATGTGGCCTCCTCGGCACTCAGATCCTTCCACTCGCCCTGCAACCTCTTAATCTTCTCCAATTCGGCCACAGGATAGCTGAACAGACGCACACCGTTGCGTGTCGTGCGCAGCGTGAGTTCAGTGGGGAATGTCATCATTCCATTTACGGGTAGGTGGGGGTGGTTAATTTGGCCCCAGCCAATCTGGATGGTGCGACCATCGGCCGCAGGGATGTTGTTGTAGCACTGGGCTGCGTAGATGTTGCCCTTCACATAGTAGAACTTACCCGCCTCGGGCGTGAAGCATTCGCCGTCGAATGAGCCAATCATATAGGTTCCCGATGCGCCATACATTACCCATTTCTTGTTGTCGGGGTTGCCATCAACGGCCAGTTCTATCAACTCGGGGCACTCCCAGAAACCCGTCGTATGGCTCTTGTAGTGCCACGTTTTCAGGTCCGTAGAGTTGTAAATCGAGTGGCCATCACGCTCGTTGAGCACCATCACCCAATGCCCCTTGGGCGCATACCAAAAGACCTTGGGGTCGCGTGTGTCGCGGCTCTGCCACTTGGGGCCTGAATCGATGACGGGATTACCCTCATATTTGGTCCAGGTGCGACCCTTGTCCAGACTGTAAGCCACACACTGCGTCTGACGCTCGCCATCGGCCGTATAGAACGCCACCATAGCTGGGTTGCGCTTCGAGCCAAAGCCTGAGGTGTTGTCGTAGTCAATCACCGCTGAGCCCGAGAACATCGTGCCCAGGTTGTCGGGATGCAACGCTGGTGCAAGCTCCTGCCAGTGCACCAGGTCGTGGCTCACGGCGTGGCCCCACGTCATATTCTCCCACTCACGCTCGTAGGGGTTATGCTGATAGAAGAGGTGGTACTCGCCCTCGTAGTAGATCAAACCATTGGGGTCGTTGTTCCATCCGCGTCGCTGGGTGTAGTGCACTTTGGGGCGGTAGCGCTCACGATAGAGCGAGTCGTGGCCCACAATCTCGTCGGCCTGGAAAATGCGGTCCAGACCCTCGGCCTCGTGAGGATATGATAGCGAGAGCTGCTTGCCCTTGAACTCGCGTATGTCGCAAAATACCCAGTAGTCGGGCTCGCCATCGGCAATGCGTATGTTGAATGTGCGCTCGGGCTTGCCATCGACCATAAGGGTCATACGCTCCCTGGCCTGACGATGCGAGATGGGGATATTCAGGTAATCGCACTTGGCTTTAAGGCTCACCTGCTGTGCCTGGCACGCCATCGCACCCATCACCGCCGCCACCGCAAGTAATATCAATCGTTTCATAGTCTGAAAGTTTAGGTTTCTCAAAGATAGAAAAAAATAATGGGATTAGGCAATGCCCAACCCCATTATTAATATAATATAGAGAATAATCTACTTCTGCTTGCGGCTCATAGCGGCCCAGTTTTTCTGGGTGCCGGCGTGCTCCAAGAAGTAGCGCTGCGCCTTCAACAGGTTACGCGCTTGGAGAACCATAGCCTTAGTCTCGCTCAACACCGTCAGGTAGAACATACTTGCCTTGGTGTTACCCTCGCCGGCGTTGATACGCTTAAGCTCCGACTTGATTGTGATGGCGATGCGCTCAAAGAGCTCGTCACGCATTGTCAAGACGGTGTCGATATCTCTAAAATCGTTCTTATTAATCATACGGTTGATGCTGCCATAAATCTCGGCCACATCGTCGTTGATATGCTTCAAATCACCTGTCTGATCCTCCGACAAACCCTTGTGGTTGTTGTCGATGTGGTCGAAGGCTGGGCGTGTGATGTGCACCAGTGACTTCGCCATCTCGTTGAGGTAGTCCACCACCTGGATGTAGTAGAGCGAGAGTTCCAGACCCGAGCCCTTCATCTTGCGAAGAACAGGCATCAGGCTGTACTTAATCTTGTGGCACTCGTCGTAAATCTCGCCCGACTCACGCACCAGCTCCTTCAGAGCCTTGCGATCCTCCTTGAACACAGCCACCAGAGTGCGGTCGTAGATCTGTGTTGTAGCCTTCATCATATGGCAAACCTCGCCGAGGATAGTATCCACAGTCGCATCCTCTGGGTTGAGCTCTGGCTTGCTCTCATCCTTCTTCTTTGACTTGAAGTTACTCTTGATGAGCATATAGGCACAAGCCACCGTCACCACAATGAAGGCTGGCATACCGCCCCAGATGAGCAACAAGCCCACGAGGATGGCGATGATGAATGCACCGATACCTGTCACAAACCAACCCATCACCACAGTCATAACGCCTGTGATACGGTGAACGGCCGACTCACGACCCCAGGCCTTGTCGGCCAAAGACGAACCCATAGCCACCATAAAGCAGACATAGGTGGTCGAGAGAGGCAATTTGAGCGACGTACCCACCGAGATGAGCAACGCAGCAGTGGTGAGGTTCACAACGGCACGAATCTTATCGTAAGGTGCGCCATTCTGCTCCACATCCTCATACTCAAAGCGCTTGCTCACAAACTCCTGCACCGACTTTGGAATCACACGGTCAAAGAAGTTAGAGATACCGAGCGACGCGCGCACGATCGAGCGTGAGAAGACGTTAGAGTCCTGCTCGCCCGCCACGATGTCGTCACCCTGACCTGCCAACGAGATCTCGGTCTGCGACACATTCATCGACTTTGTCGAGGTCCAGAGCGTCACGACCATAATCACACCTGAGAGCAACATCCAGATGAACTGCGCAGGCAGATTCTGGTTCAAGCCCTCCATCAGGATGGTTGTCGAGCCCGCCTCCTTGGCGATGTTGTAGGCGTCAAGACCCGCGATAGGTACACCGATGAAGTTCACCAAGTCGTTACCCGCAAAGGCCAATGCCAACGCAAAAGTTCCCGACAAGATATTGATTCGCAAAATATTGACACGGAAGAGCTGCATAAATGCCAGCACGATGGTGCAGACACCCCAGCAAGCAATGAGTGAAATAAAAAGATTGTCGCTAATCCACGCATACATAGCCGTACCCGACAAGATGCCCTTCAAAGCCTTGAATACTGCGAAATAGGCGATGGCCGTAAACGAAGCACCGCACCACACTGCACCCAACTTGCGGAACAGAGCCAGGTATCGGAACGAGAAGAGCAGGCGCGAGAGCCACATCATAATCGTACCAAAGACGAAAGCGATGATGACCGAGAGCAGGATTGCCGATATAACTCCCATAGCGCGAGTAGTATTGATGAAGCCACTCAAATCGCCCAGACGGAGCGCATCGTCACCCGCAATCTTAAAGAGAGAAACCGATATTGCCGCACCTAACAAGCTGAAAATCAGTGCCACAGTAGTCGAGGTGGGGAGTCCCAGCGAGTTGTAGATATCCAACAAAATCACGTTGGCAAACATCACACTCACATAGAGCATCATAATCTCGTGGAATGAGAATAAACCGGGGTTGAACATACCGCTACGAGCAACCTCCATCATACCGCTCGAAGTGAGTACACCCAAGATGATACCCACCGATGCAACCATCAAGATGGTCTTCATCTTGGCTACCTTGGAACCGATAGCTGCGTTAAGAAAATTGACGGCATCGTTGGTCACGCCGACGTACAAGCCCGAAATTGCCAAGACTGCAAGAACGGCCAAAACAACAGTGTAAAATTCACTCATAAATTAACGATTTTCGGTCCACAGCAACAACTTTTTGGAATTTAAGGACCGGATTTCAAATCCAAAGTTAGTCAATATAGCCAAAATAGCAATGATTTCAGACGTTTCTTAACAAAAATTTAACTTCTTTGCTTGATTTTCTTTGCATTACCTTCGCTCAGCCTTTGCTTTTTCTTAGCACAAAAAAAGGGGTAGCCCGAAGGATACCCCGTAAGATGTTATGTAATCGGTAGGCGTTTTACTCGCGGCTGATGTTGTCGAAGATGGCCTTGATCTTGTTCATACGCTCGCACCAAGGCTGCCAAGGGTCGTTGATGTTGTTGGAGAGGAACTCCTCCTGCAACGCATCATACAAAGGCTGCAAATCGACACCCTCGCGCTTCAAGATACGCACCTTCTCCGACGACTCGATACCGTCAATCAGGCGCTCGAAGCGGATTGACGAGTGGGCGCCAGGATAGACAAAGAAGGTATCACCCGCAGGCCAGTTGCCGTAGCGTGAGTCCATCACAGGATCCTCGCACCACGAGTTGAAAGCCCAGCGCAACATACCGTCGAAGTCCATCGCCACGCCGTGCCAGCCCAGAAGTTCGGCCTCGTAGGGTTGCGACGAGGTGAATGTGTTGGGGTATGCAGGGCCGCAGCAGACGTAGAATGTTGTCGAGTAGCCCTTGGCGCGGCGAGCCTCCAAGTCGGCAGGATCGACCTTCTGGCACATAAACACACACACGTCGCGCATCATCGAGAACTTCTTGTAGCTGTGGTGATTATCGGCCAATGCGAATCCCATCTCGGGGGCATACTGCTCCAAAACCTTGACGGCTGCCGCCATCGATTCAGGGTCGCGCTCGTCCATTGCGATGTTGGTGAACTCCAACCAGCCCTTCTCCGCCAGGTGGGCCTTGAAGTCCAAGAGGAATGGCACCCAAATCTCCTCGAAGATAGGCTTTGCGGGGTCGGCCACTACGGTAACCACCTTGTCCTGTGCCTCGTCGAAATACTCCAACTCGCAGTTCCAGGGCAGCATCGAGTAGCAGTTAATCATCTTGTTGATACCCAAGCCGAGCATCATCTCGACCCAGCGGTCGAAAATCGTGTAGTCGAAAGACCACTTACCCTCTTTCGAGAGTGTCCAGTTAATCATATTGGCATAGCCATCGTAGCACTGATGGTTCCAGGGGTCTTTGTTCAGTGTTGCTGTGATGACCTTCTGACCAGCATCGGCTGCGAGCTTCATCGTGCGCTCCAATGCAGCGAAATGCTCGTCGCTCCACAACTCGCAACCCTCTAAGCGAGCCAGTGCCGTAGGGTGCTGCCAGAGGTCGAGGTGGAACTCCCACTCGCTCGCCGCGGGCAGTGTGTGGTTGACGATTTCGAGCTCGATAGGCAGGCGATGCTTGCCTCGGCCGTTGTGAGAGATGATGAGCTCAGAGGTGTAGATGCCAGCCTCTACATCCTCGGGGATGTCGAATGTAATCCACACAGGACGAGTGGTTTGCGGCGTCACGTCGAAACGCTCTACTTCGTCCAGCATATCGGGTGCGAGGATGGCTGGGCGGCCATCTTTTAGCACGTCGTCGCTGAGTGTGTAGCGCACATAACGAGCTTGTGCAATATCGGTAGGCATCGTGCCACGCTTCGAGCGGAATGGCTTGAATTTACACTCTACGCCCTCTACTAACTCGGTGCTCCACAGCAAGGCTTGGGCTGAGCCCTTCTCGCCCTTCCACAAGGTGAGGCGCATATTCTGGTCGGCTGCGGGTTGAGGCACCAGCGAACGTGAATAGTGGTAGTCGATGTCGCCCCACGCGGCGTTCAGGCCGCTCTTGACGGTGGCCCACTCGGCCACCTGCTCCTGGCTCAGCGCTACGGGGTCTTTTGGCTCAACGAAAGTCTCCACTGGCGTATTGTTGGCGCACGCACACATTGTCGCCACTGCCGCGAAAGTCAAAAGTTTGGTAAGTTTCATAATGGTTTGGTTTTATGTTTTTCTTGTTTTTTTGCATAGAAACTCTTGCTCACTCTACAAATATACAAATTCTTGTGTAATAGTGGTATAAAAAGGCTGTTTTTTCAGATAGATTTTATATCTTTGAATGGGAAAAAACGGTAATACGATATTTAGTAATTTATGAAGAAACTTTACAACACCTTTGCCCTGGCTGTGATGTCGGGTATTATGATTGGATTTGGCGGCGTTGTGTTCCTGATGTGTGAGAACCGTGTCGTAGGTTCGGTGCTCTTCTCCTTTGGACTCTTGACCATTGTGTGCCAGGGATTTGCGCTCTACACAGGCCGTGTGGGATACTTCCGCCAATATGGTTGGGCTCAGATGGCGGCAACGCTTGCGGGTAACGCAGTCGGTACGTTTTTGATGGGTAAACTCTTTACGCTCACACGCCTGCCGGTGGTCGATGCTGTGCAGGGAATTGTCCAGACCAAGCTCTCGGATTCGTCGTTGAGCCTGTTTGTGTTGGCGGTGGGCTGCGGTGCTATGATGTATCTGGCGGTGGACAACTATCGCAAGTCCAAGTCGTGGCTCTTTATCATCTTCCCCATTGTGATTTTCATTTTGAGTGGCTTCGAGCACTCAATCGCCAATATGTTCTACCTCTCGCTCGCTGGTGCGTGGGGCTGGGAGGCTGTGCGCCTTACCATAATCGGTATTGTGGGTAATGCTGTTGGTAGTTGGATGGTTAATGCTGGCAACTTCTTGCTCAAAGAGAAGAGTGCCGAGGCTGAGGAGAATACTGAGAAGGAGAAATAACCTAAACCAAATTAAAATATGAAAAGATTGCTTTTATCGCTTGCTGCGCTTCTGTGTGTTGGGCAGCTTTGGGCCGAGAACTACGAGATCTCTACCAAGAACACCACTCTTTTGTTGCGTACCGAGAATGGTCGCCGAGTGGATTTTGTCTATTATGGCCCTAAGGTTAATTCGTTGGACGAGATTTACAACACCTCGTCACAGATTAATTGGAATGCCTATCCTTGCTTTGGTACCAACTGTACCTGCGAGCACGCTCTGGCTGTGACCCACGCTTGTGGCGATGTGTCGTTGGAGCTTGCTACATACGACGTGAAGCAGTACACCGACCCGGATGGTGGTCGCGTGTGGGAGTTTCACTTGAAGGATAAGGTCTTCCCATTCTATGTTAAGCAGTTCTACAAGGCTTATGACGACTGCGACATCATTAAGACTTGGACCGAGCTTTCTCACACCGAGAAGAAAGATGTGATGCTCAATAAGTTTGCGTCGGCCTACATCCCTGTGAAGTCGGGCGATATCTACCTTAACTATCTCTCGGGCGGTTGGGGCGCCGAGGCTCAGCTCTTCGAGGAGCGCATCCAGCGCGGTCGCAAGACTATCGGTAACCACGACGGTGCACGCACATCGTTCAATGGCAACCCATCGTTTATGATTTCATTGGATGGTCCAGCCCAGGAGAACGCAGGTAATGTGTTGGGTGGAACACTCTCTTATACAGGTAACTACGATCTTTCGTTCGTTAAGAATGGCAACGCCAATCACCTCGAAATCGTAGCTGGTATCAATGCTGAGTTGTCGCACTACTACCTCAAAGCCAAGGAGGTATTCACCACTCCTGAGTTTATCTTCACCTATTCTACCGAGGGTAAGGGCGGCGTGAGCCGTAACCTCCACCGTTGGGCTCGCAAGTATCACATCATCGGAGGTACCGAGTTGCGCGACATCCTTCTGAACAGCTGGGAGGGCGTATATTTCAAGGTTAACCAGGAGGGTATGAACGAGATGATGCAGGGCTTCTCAGAGATTGGCGGCGAGTTGTTTGTTATGGACGACGGCTGGTTCGGTAACAAGTACCCTCGTGACAATGGCGAGACATCGCTCGGCGACTGGGAGGTATGCGAGAAGAAGCTCCCCGAGGGTGTTGGCGCACTCATCGACGAGGCTGAGCGTAACAACCTTAAATTTGGTATCTGGATTGAGCCTGAGATGTGTAACACCAAGAGTGAGCTCTATGAGAAACATCCTGACTGGGTGTTGCGTCAGCCAGACCGCGAGCCATCGAAGGGTCGTGGCGGCACACAGCTCGTTTTGGATATGTGTAACCCAAAGGTTCAGGATCACGTCTTCCAGGTTGTGGATGATTTGATGCAGGCCAACCCACGCATCTACTATATGAAGTGGGATGCCAATATGTCAATCTCTAACGCATCGTCGCTCTACTTGCCAAAGGATCGCCAGTCGCACCTCTACATTGAGTATCATCGTGGTCTGATGGATGTGTGCAAACGTATCCGCGAGAAGTATCCTAAGCTAGTTATTCAGGTTTGCGCCAGCGGTGGTGGCCGTTTGAACTACGGCTTCTTCCCATACTTCAACGAGTGCTGGTCGAGCGATAATACAGATGCCGTGCAGCGTCTTTACATCCAGCACGGTATGTCGCACTTCTATCCATCTAACATTATGGCTGCTCACGTCAGCGCTTCGCCTAACCACCAGACAGGTCGTGTGGTGCCTATTAAGTTCCGCTTCGACGTGGCTATGACAGGCCGCTTGGGTATGGAGATGAAGCCATCTGCTCTCTCGGAGAAGGAGCGTGAGTTCGCTAAGCGCGCTATCGAGACTTATAAGAGCATCCGTCCAGTTATCCAGCAGGGTGACCTCTATCGTTTGGTGTCGCTTTACGATAAGAAACCTTATGTGTCGCTTATGTACAACACACCTGAGAAGGACCGTGCCGTGTTCTTCCTCTTCCGTCGCCACTACATCAACGACGAGTGGGAGGAGCCGCGCAAGATGGCAGGTCTTGATCCAGATCGTAACTATTTGATTCGTGAGCTCAACGCCGAGAATCCAAAGAATAAGCTCGCCATCGAGGGTAAGGTCGTGAGTGGCCGTTTCTTGATGGAGAATGGTATCCGCCTCAATTTGGGTAAGGACCTGTCGAGCGTCGTCTTGGAGCTCGTAGCTCAGTAGTTGGTTGTCGGATTGTCTGCGGTGGATGGCTTTGCTTGTGTGAGGACTTTCATCGTGCGGCTATGAAATATTGCAACCTATTTGCGCCCCGCCTTGTGTGGGGCGTTTTTTTTTGTGCTTTGAGGTGAGAGGGTTTATTGCTTGGTTGCTATTGTTCTGCGCTCGTCGGAGAAGAGTTGTTTTGTATTTGTTTGCAGCTCTACGATGCGTAGAAAACTCCTTATATTATATATAGTATATATAGGGGTTTTCTGTGGTCGTTTATGTTATTTGTGTCAAGGGAAATAAACACGTCATTCCATATTTTCTCATCTTGTGAGGGTTGGAAGCAAGAATATCCACCAAGCGAAAATGATTGGAATTTACCTTCTTAAAAACTTCCAACTGCAACCTCGAAAAAGACATCTCACCCGCAACTCAAAACTCCTCCAACTCCCACCCAGATACCTTCCAATTTAATCTAAAACCGTCCAAAAATAGCACGCGACTGGCCTTCGAATTGCGCCCAAGTAGCCCAAAAAACAGACTAAAATAGCTTGAAATTTCTGTCTGATCTGAGGCTTGCTCGACTTCGAAATACCCAAATGTTTTGCCTCAATCACCCCAAAAAATAGGCAAAATTTGCTCGAAAATGTGGTGTTTTTAGGTGTTGAAATTTGTTGAAAAAGCGTTGATAACTACCCTTGCTGGGATGGGGTAATGTTAAGAAAATGTTAACGTAACTCGCTGACATTTACGGTCCTAAAAAATGGCATATAAATAAACTATTATAGTTTCCCAAAATCCATAAGCAAAAAGAATCACAGATGTCAAAAAATGGGTCAAAAACCCGAAAATAGAGTCATTTATATAGTATTATTAAAAAATTTTGATTATCTTTGCACCCGATTTGGACGTCAATAGGACGAAATCAGAAACAATTAACACAAAAATTAAAGGACAAGTTTAAAATGCCAACTATTCAACAGTTAGTTAGAAGCGGTCGAGTGAAGATGGAGGATAAGAGTAAGTCTCCAGCACTCGCAGCGTGTCCCCAGCGTCGTGGCGTATGTACTCGTGTATATACAACCACTCCAAAGAAGCCAAACTCGGCTATGCGTAAGGTGGCACGTGTTAGATTGACAAACGGCAAGGAGGTCAATGCCTACATTCCAGGCGAGGGTCACAACTTGCAGGAGCACTCAATTGTATTGGTACGCGGTGGTCGTGTAAAGGACCTTCCAGGTGTACGTTACCACTTGGTTCGTGGTGCTCTCGATTCAGCAGGTGTTGACGGTCGTCGTCAGCGTCGCTCAAAGTATGGTTCAAAGCGACCAAAGGCAGGTAAGAAGTAAAATTGATCTACAAAAGAATTAAATTAGTAAAACAAAATGAGAAAAGCTAAGCCAAGAAAGCGAATTCTACTTCCAGATCCTAAGTTCAACGACGTAGAGGTAACACGTTTCGTGAACAATCTTATGCTGGATGGAAAGAAGAGTATTGCTTACACCATCTTCTATGACGCATTGGAGTTGGTAAGCAAGAAGATGAAGGATGCTGATAAATCTCCAATCGAAATCTGGAAACAGGCTCTCGAGAATATCACACCCCAAGTCGAAGTTAAGTCAAAGCGTATCGGTGGTGCGACATTCCAGGTTCCAATGGAGGTTAGACCAGAGCGCAAAGTTTCAATTTCAATGAAAAACCTTGTCCTTTTTTCGCGTAAGCGCGCTGGCAAGTCAATGGCAGAAAAGCTCTCTGCTGAGATCGTAGATGCATACAACTCTCAGGGTGCAGCATTCAAGCGTAAGGAGGAGATGCACCGTATGGCGGAGGCAAACAAGGCATTTGCACACTTCAGATTCTAAAAAACCGAACGTAAAATGGCAAGAGATCTTAAATATACTCGTAATATCGGTATTATGGCTCACATCGATGCCGGTAAGACAACCACATCAGAGCGTATCTTGTTCTACACTGGTAAGACTCACAAGATTGGTGAGACTCACGAGGGTGCAGCAACAATGGACTGGATGGCTCAGGAGCAGGAGCGTGGTATCACCATCACATCTGCTGCTACAACTGCATTCTGGCAGTACAAGGGCAATCAGTACCAGATCAACTTGATCGATACCTCAGGACACGTTGACTTTACTGTTGAGGTAGAGCGTTCATTGCGTGTATTGGACGGTGC
>JAZKYX010000017.1:0-39980 GCA_045612405.1 Alistipes sp. | reverse complement strand
TTAATATAAAACCTTAAATTAATATGAAATTATGACCCTATTAAACCTCTTTTCAATGTTAAATTAATATGGTTGGAGTTTTAATATGATTACTCCGAGAGAGTCTTACGAAGTGCTTTCGGGCATTTGATTTCTATGTGTGGGTCTTTGTTCGATGTAGACTCCCTGATGAGTGTCCAGGTGTGCCTCCAACAATGTACCTCGTAAACATAAACTAAACTGTTGATGCGGTTGTAGATCTTAATCACCGAATAGGTAGGGTTGGGTTTCTCTACCATTACTATCGATACTACCTTGTTGATGATACTTACCTTGTCCTCGTGAGTAAGTAACTCTTCGTTGATGGAGTCAAGAATGATACACTTCTTCTGTGTTCGTTTCTTGATGAAAAGGTCTATAAGCTGTTCTCGACGACTTCGTTTTAACCTCTTCTCTTCAAGTAGTCGTGTCCTTAACTGTTCTGCCTTCTTCTTTGATATACGACCAAGAATGTAACTCTCCTCTGCTCGTTCAAGTTTTACTCCTATCTCTTTTATCTCACCCTCTACAACCGAGATCTTCTTCGCTGTGGTTTGATATTGTGATTTGATTAGTTTTAGAAGTTTGTCCTTATTCATCACATATCGTTCATACATCATTTTTGAGTGTTCCCAAACTACTGGGTCAATGTTGTTTCTACGGATTGCTACTCCTGAATGATGTTTGCTGAAGTAGGTCTCAATCGCTCCGTTGGTACTAAGTATATAACCAGTCCTCGAATCACAAACCAAACCTTTTAATAAGAAAGGCTCTTTCTTACGGACTATTCTATTCTGACTCGATTTTGCAATGTTGAGTTGTACCGTAGAAAAGAGATCCTCAGATATGATGGGCGGATAGGGAAACTCGCCTTTGTAGATTGTACGGTTTAGTATGACCTGTATCTTTAGTCTGACAGTATTCAGTTCGTTATTCGCGAAATAACCCTCCTCTTTTAGTTCGACAGCTATCTCCTTCATAGATTTGTTACCGTAACCGTAATCATTGAATATACGAGAGATAATGAGTGAGTTTTGAGGATCTGGGATAAAACTCTTATCTTTATCTAAATCATATCCGAATGGTGGTCTGCCACCTACCGACCTCCCTAACTCCTTGTTTCGTCTACGACCTCTCATCATTCGCTCCTGTTTTAACATCATCTCTGATTCGGATAAGGAAGAGAATAGAGAAAACATCAGAGACCCTGTCTGCGACATCTCTCCATTAACCTCCAATAATCGAAAGTAGGGCTTGAGACAGATTAGCTGTATCTTTCGTTCGACTAAGAAATCTCTGATACTAAATAGAACAAGTTGTCTACGACTAAGTCGTGATAGCTCATAGATGTAGACACATGTGATGTTGGGATTGTTGTTGATGTGGTCTTTCATCTTATTCAGACCGTGTCGCTCCTCTTCGGATAACTTGATGGCAGACTCCTTGTCCTCGATTAAGATGATGTTACTATCTGTATAACCGTCCTTATACACTTCTCTCAAAACTTCATCGGTCTGTTGGGTCAAATCCTGACCTTCAGTGCTAACTCTACTTAATACAATTACCCTTTTCAATGCTCTGTGTATCTGTTATTTATAGAATTATAAATAACAAAAAACCATAAAACTTTAGTGATTGTTGGATGATTTCAGTCTTTATATTTCTAATATAGTTTCTTGAAAAATGAAGCGGTTACCAATCTGGTGACCGCTTTTTTTATTCCATCTGGCTTATTAGCCAAAATAGGGCTTATTGGTCAAAATAGCTAAAGCCCCACCCTAAAAACAAACATTGCGAGGACTCTTATACGAGCCTCGCAATGTTTTTATATTCTATATGCCTTAGTATTACTCCTCGATAACACCCTGCACGCGAAGAATAATCTCGCGATCATTCTCAGTAAGGCGCATACCCTTTGCTGGTATATTTACCTTGAGGTCGCTCTTTGTAAAGCGTGGACGTGATGATACGCGTGTCACAGGATTTACCAAAGGGGACTTGATTGCACGCGCACCTGGACCAATATCGTCAATCAATGGCTCTCCATTCTCGTCCGTGAAGATTGTTCCACCAATGATGCGAGCAACAGCCTCCGACACTGCGATATCGTAAAGATACTCACCCCACAACATACCCATATCAGGAATTGGGAAGATAGCAATCGCATAGTACATATACGAATCTGAACTAAAGTGGTCGATATAATCTGTAAGTCGAATGTTTGGAACGATACCATCAGCGTAATCTACGTCGTAGTTATCGTACTTTGCCATGAATGTGATAGGCGCAAACTCGTAGGTGTAAGAGCCATAGTTACGATACGAAACATCCATACCGCAGTTCTTACCGTTTGTAGTCTCACCGATAGTATAAACATTAACACCCTGTGAGCGCAAGCCCATAACCAACATCTCGCTGGCTGAAGCTGTCGATGATGTAGTAATTACCCACACCTGAGGCAGATCAAGGTGAGGCAATGTTATTTGCTTATTATTAATAATAGCCTCGTTTACGAAAGGAACCTCTGTTGTACCAGCTACATTCGCCTCGTTACGCTCCACGATAACGATGTTCTTACCAACCTTGTCTGATGAAGTCAACATACTACCAAAGTATGCTGCCGACAACACCGAACCACCACCGTTGGCACGCAAGTCTACGATAACATCTGTTGCACCCTGCGCCTTAAGATCCTTGATGCTGTTAATCAACTCCTCGTCGTAGTTTGACTCGAATGAGAGGTAAACGATGTAACCAATCTTCTTGCCGCCAAATACGAAGCCCGACTCCAGATTCTCCTCCAACAAGCCACAGTAAGCAACAGGATTGTTATGATACTCGCCTGCTACAAGGTTTACGGTCTCATAAACCCACTGCTGCGTAACCTCGTCTGCTACCATCTTGCTGATGCTTACACTGCTATAAGCCGAAGTTGAGAGCTTTGCCAACTCCTCCGAGCAGCTTGTCATTGAAAGGTCCATGCCGTTCACCTGTGCGATGATGTCACCACGCACAATACCCGCCTTATCGGCTGGCGAACCTGGATAGACGTGCTCAACAGGAATACCATAAGTAGGCATGAAACCATCAGAGAGCTGCCATACCATAGGACAAAGCACAAGACCCAAACCTGTAACCTTCGACGTGCGTGTCTCGGCGCGAGAAGTTGTGTAACGCTGGATGTTTGAGTACAACTTACGCTGTGTCTTACCGTTTATATCGGTATAATAGTAACCGTCATCCTCATTGGTCTTCATAGCCAGAAGGTGAGTCGAGAGGAATTTGTCGTAAGCCAACGTGTAATCTACCTGATCAGCCTCAACCATCTGGTTGTACTCGTCAAGCCAATAGTACTCAGCGCTAAGACGAGAGTCCATCCACTTCACTACAGCCTCAACCGACGCTGTAGCCTTAGCCGACTGTGTAACGGTAAAAATCTTTGCGCGCTTGTAACCATCTACCTTAATATAAATGTCCACGCTGCGTGGTGCATCAGCTGTGTTCTCCTTAACATTAGCCTTTGCTGTGTGCGAGCCAGCCTTGCTACCCTTGCTACCGATAGCCAACGAAAACCAATCGCCACCCTCAACTTCGAGCTTATAAGCCGCCTCAGTGTCGAATGTAAGTGTAAGGCTCTGCGCTGCTCCCGTGCAAGTGAGCTCTGCATTCATTGTTGTAGTGTAACCACCACCCGCAGATGGAGTCTCCTGCTCAGTGCTGTCTTTCGTACATGAGTTCATGACAGGAAGAGAAAACGCCAACGCTGCTACGAAAGCCACCTTCGCCATCATAGCAAATACTGAATTTGTCAACTTTTTCATATTATAATTAATGTATAGTTTTTTCTGTCCGGCAAATGTAGTGATTTTTATTTATTTCGGGCCGAAAAATAAGCCAATTACCCGCATATTGCATAAAAATACAGAAATCTTTATCATTTTATCCATAGAGTGTTTAAACTCTTAACATTCGAATTATTAACAAATTTCGCCATAAAACATAATAAATTATCAGATTTTCAGCCACTTTAGAGCTTTTTGCCTCACTCATGTGGTAACATTTTCGTAACAATTTGTTAATATTTTTTTAACATTGAGATACAACGTATTGAATTTATTACTACTTTCGCACCGATTTATTCAACAGAAAATATATTTTTAACTAAAAACAAGTATTTATTATGCGTTCAATTTTGCGTAACACATTAATCCTTTGCTCATTGATGTTGATGGGTTGGGGTTTTACTGCTTGCTCAAATACTGACGAGCCTACACCAGTTGTTCCTGAAATGACAGCTGCAGGTCAGGCTACATCGTGGGATACTGCTACAGTTACAGTTTCTACAAAGTCTATTTCAGAGTGGGCTTGGATGGTATTGCCAGCAAACGAGCAGGTTCCATCAGAGACAGTAATTTTCAAGGATGGTACAGCCGTAGAGGGTGCTGATGGTGAGATCACAATCAACATCAACGGTCTTGACCGCTTGACTGAGTATTCATTCTACGCTGCTGCGAAGTATGTAGATGAGTATCAGCAGGAGAAGTTCTTCGAGGATATAGTTGTTGCAGAGTTCACAACTTTGGACTACAGCGAGGAGGTAACAGTTACAAAGGTTAAGGTTGATGGTATGGATGTTCACATCAAGGTGCCAGAGCAGGTAAAGGCTGGTACTTCAGTATTGAAGTGGGGTGTTCAGAACATCGTTATGTACAACACCCAGAAGAAAGGTTGGATGGGTACAACTGCCGATGCTCGTATGCTTTGCCTTAGCGATGAGATGTATCCACTTGCAATCCTTACAGATGACACAACCGTGAACATCGACGAGGATCACCGCTATGTAACTGACGAGAATGGTGACATCGTAGTTGATGAATGGGGTGAGGCTGCTTACTACTGGGACTTCATCGCACCAGGTGAGCCATTGATCCTCTTGGTCTCAGAGTTCGGCTGGGGTGAGAGCGACTGGGGCTGGGGTGAGGGCTGGTACCTCATGCCATTTGACGAGATGGGCTTCATGGGTGATTATGATGGTGCTATGTGGGGAGGCGGCGAGTTCCCTAACGAGGAGGACTACTGGAATGAGGGCGCTTACCACAAGAAGATAGAGGTGACTACTTTGCCACCATCAGAGTTCGATGGTAAGGTTTACATCTCTACAGAGGACTTGTCTCCAAAGAATGCTACAATCAACATCACTCACGATGAGAATGTATTCTGCTATTGCCTCGCTATCTTGGATCACGCTACTTATATGGATATGGTAGATAACTACCTCGGCGGTGATGAGAGCTTGTTGCAGTGGTACACTACTTCATACTATGGTATGATGTCAGGTTTCAGTACAATTTATACACAGGAGATCAACGAGTACTACGGTGGTCAGTTGCAGGCTTACTTGTCTGACTTCGTATGGGAGATGGCTCCAACTGCTACTTACCATGTAATCGCAACTGCTATGGGCGGTAAGGATACTGATGACGGTATGGTTGCTGACCAGATGTCACAGAGCTTCAACCACTACACATTCGAGTTGCCAGACTACACTTTGGATGCTCCACAGATTGAGGTTACTGGTTTGCCAGCAGAGTCTGCATTCAAGGTTGGTTTCAATGTTAAGTGTACTAACTGGCAGGATGCTCCTGTTGCAGAGATCGCTTACGCTATGAACTATGTTCGTGAGTTCAACCTCGAGCTCTCTTATGGTTATACATACGATGAGTTGGTATCAGGCAACCGTGGCTATGCTACATTCTCTGAGGATGAGATTGCACAGGTTAATTCTGACGGTGGTTGCAATGTTTACTTCGATGTTCGTGAGAACTCACAGTCTCGTTTGGCTGTAATGGGTTGGAACGAGGAGGGTCGTCCTAGTACATTCGAGGGTGAGAACCCATCGGCTGTAGGTGAGGCTTCTTCTTCACGCATTCCAGATGCAGAGCCTATCGACTCTCCATACTACGAGGAGTTGAAGGGTGAGTGGACTGCTACTGCAACTATCTACAAGCAGGCTTACGGTGACCCAGACGGTGACGGCGTATCTGGTTTCTACGATCGTACACAGGAGGTTAAGACAAAGGTTACTATCGGCGATGTCACTTGCCCAGAGTCTTTGACACAGGATGTTTATGACCTCTACGATGCTAACGGCGTAAGCAAGGAGATGACTGACGCTTACTTCGCAGAGTTGAAGCAGGGTGTTCAGGATTTCAACGCAGCAGTTCGCGGTCAGAACCGTATCCTTTGTACAGGTTGGGGCTTCGACTTCTATATGGTAGACGGCGAGGATAGCCCACTTCAGCTTGCTACTCCATGGGATTTGTTCATCCACCCAGAGTACAACGCATCTTACACTGACCTCTTGACTTACGAGTTCGGTCCAAAGTGGTATTTGCAGGTAGCCGAGGATGGTTCATTGTTCGTTCCAGTAAATGTAAACCGTATCGCTCCATTGTCACAGTGGTCAAGCTCTTATGGTTACCACTTGGTTGGTGCTAACAAGGATGAGAACGCTGCTTATATGACTCCAGCAGAGGAGGATATGGACGATGCAAGCAAGTGGCCTAACTTGCCAGTTGAGGTATCAGAGGACAAGCAGACTATCACTATCAAGTCATACACATTGGATGAGGTAGTTTACTATCCTAACATCGCTTACTCAACATCTTGGGGTTCATACCTCTACGATACAAAGATCGTATCAGAGGTTGTCTTGACCAAGGGCTGGTCTGGCGACGAGGCTACTACAGATGTAGAGGCTGCTCGCAAGGCCAAGGTTGCTGAGGGCACAAAGGTTGCTAATAACGGTGGTGAGATCAACATCGTAGCTCCTAAGGCTCGCACTCCATTTGCAGGTGTTAAGAAGGTTGCTCCAATGCGTCTTGAGGGCAAGGCTATGAACTTCGAGCAGATCAACGCTCGCGTTCAGAAGTTCAACGCTGCACAGGCAAAGGTTCGCAAGTAATCGGACAATAATATTTCGCAATGAGGAGTTTCTCTAAAGGGGACTCCTCATTTGCGGTTTTTTAATAAATCGGATCAAAAACAAGAAAATTATGAAGAAGCTGTTTTGTTTGTTCGGGTTGCTTTTAGCTACTGTTTTAGTGGCTTCGGCCCAGCAGCTACCAGATGTGAAAGTGGAGAATGCTCAAGGTAAAATTATACCTGTGAGAAACATCGCACAGGGTAAGCCTATGATTATCTCTTACTGGTCAATCGCCTGCAAGCCATGTATTCAGGAGCTCAATGCTATAAATGATGCTCTTGAGGAGTGGAAGGAGGAGGCCGATTTCGAGGTTGTTGCCGTATCGGTAGACGATGCTCGATTGAAAGCATCGGCAAAGGCTATTGCCTCATCACGCGGTTGGGAATTTGTGTGCGTATATGATGACAAGCAGACACTCAAGCGCGCGATGAATGTTTCGCTCACTCCACAGTCATTCGTAGTTGACGCAAACGGAAAGATTGTCTTCTCTCACTCGGGCTACACTCCTGGTAGTGAGCAGCTTCTGTTTGATGAGATTTTAAAACTCAAGAAAAAGTAATCCTCGATGAAAAAAATAGCATTATTTATTGCAGGATTGTTCACTCTGGGCTTTGCTAATGCACAGGTGCAATTTGGTGAAGGTCAGATTTCTGGTAGCTTGGAGTCAAACTCAATCTACTACATGAACGATAGCAAGATTGGTGAAAGACCTGAGGACCGTTTTGGCTCAAACAACTATCTCAAACTCGACTACGCCAACGGTCGTTTCTCGGCAGGTGTGCAGGCAAATGCCTTTTTACCTGTATTGCAGGGCTACGAGGACTTGGCAACGGGGCATAAGTTCTACCTCGCATCGAAGTACGTGCAGTGGCAGGACGAAAATTTTGAGCTCTATGTAGGTGACATTTTCGACCAGTTGGGTAATGGTTTGGTATTCCGCTCGTTTGAGGACCGTCAGTTGGGCCTGAACAATTCGTTGGAGGGTATTCGCGGTATCTATAACTTCGGACAGTATGTGTCGCTGAAGGGTATGTATGGCCGTCCACGCCTCTACACTGATTATGCAAACAGTTGGGTGCGTGCCGCTGACTTGAGCGTATCATTGGCCGACATCATCGGCCTGCAATCGGCATTGCTTTCGTTGGAGGGTAGCTATGTAAACCGTTACCAGAACCTTTCGCTCGACAGCATGATGGACTTTTCGATGTTTGGCCTTACATCGCCTAACATGGATATGTACTCTGGACGCGTGAACTTCGGCTGGAACGGATTGTCGGTGAGGGGTGAGTATGTGACCAAGAGCAAGGATTTGGCTGCTGCTGCCGAGAAGGCCGAGAAGGGTGCAGCTATCCTGGGTGAGGTGGGCTATAACCGTGGCAACTTCACCTTCATGGGTACCTACCGCCAGCTGGACAACATGGCTACACGCCTCTCGTTGTACGACACAGGCGTAGGTAACACACTCAACTACTTGCCAGCATTGACACGTCAGTACACATATATGCTTGCCAACCTGAACCCCTATCAGGTGAATACCGAGGGTGAGATGGGTGGTCAGGCTGACCTCTGCTACTCATGGCGTAACAAGAACGACCGCTATCGTTATTGGAACTTCCACGTAAACTACTCGTTGTTCTACACTCTGCGCAAGTCGCAGTCGGTGACAGGCAACCACGAGCGTTTGTGGCAGGACTTCAACTTCGATATCGAGCGCCAGTGGAACAAGCAATTAAAGACCATCTTCCTCTACACATTCCAGGAGTGGAACCCTACACATGGTTTCAAACACCGCACCTATGTATCGAACGTCTTTGTGGGCGATGTGACATATAAGTTCGACCGCAAGAAGTCGTTGCGCGTCGAGGCTCAGTACTTATGGACAAACGAGTACGAGGGCGACTGGGTAGCAGGCTTGGCAGAGTTCAGCTTCGCACCTCACTGGAGTGTATTCGTGAGCGATATGTACAATATTGATGACACTGAGCATAACGTGGGTAAAGCGAAGAACTACTACAGCGGAGGTTTCAGCTATACACAAAACCGCACACGCGTACAGCTGAGCTACGGTCGCAACCGTGCAGGTTATGTCTGCTCGGGCGGTGTATGCCGTTACTCTCCAGCCTACACTGGTGTAAACCTTGTTTTGACATCATCGTTCTAACCTCTAAGCAACTCACTTTATGAAGAGATTTAAGTTATTTTCAATATTTTGTGCGGCCGCAGTGTTGTGCAATTCGTGTTTGACAGGTGTGGGTACCGACGAGGAGATGAATGCGCCTGTGCTGCCACAGATCCCTGCTAACGGCGAGTTGGTATTGACCGCAACACCTTCGACTATCGTTGCCGATGGTGAGTCTTTCTCGAAACTCACGCTTACAAAGGGTGGTGTTGAGATTCCTGACGATTTCAAGCTCTATGATGGCAACAACCAGCAGGTGGAGCTGCCCGACATGAAGTTCACTACTACCAAGAAGGGCAAGTATGAGTTCTGGGCATCTTATGGCACCGATGTATCAAACGATGTTGAGATCATCGCAACAGAGAAGAAGCCCGACGCACCCGATGCACCAAGTGATGACAACCCCAACAAGACCAATTTCAAGCGTCGTGTGTTGCTCATCCAGTTCACAGGTACAGGTTGCGGCTACTGCCCTGGTATGACCACTACGCTGCGTCAGATTATGACTGACACCACAGCGCAGAAGTTCCACGAGAAGGTTGTGCTGGTTGCGGCTCACCGCTACAATCAGACCGACCCTGCATACCTCTACGGCGCAGCTATCGACCAGGCCTTGGGCATAGCAAGCTACCCACAGGTTGCTGTCGATATGCACACCCGTACAACTTACACCAATTATGGTTATATTGCGTCGATGCTTGAGAAGGCAATTGCGCGAATTGATGCCCAGGCTGGTATTGCCGCTACGTCGGTATATGACGCAGAGACTCGCACCGTTTCAATCACAGCTACCATAAAGGCTGCCCAGACAAACGAGTTCCGCATTGGTGCTTGGCTTATCGAGGATGGCATTTACGGCAAGCAGACAAACAACGGCTACCCTGGCAACTTCAACACTCACGACCATTGTATCCGTGTAGCCGACAGTAAGTTTACAAATTACGATTTCTCGGGCCACGCCCTGGGTGAGATTGAGGCAGGCTCTACAGCCGAGTACTCGTTCACAATCGATATCGACAAGGATTGGAACGATGCCAACTGTCGTTTGGTGTTGTTTGTAACATCGCCAGAGTCGCGTAATGGCTCAAAGTATTTCTATGTGAACAATACCGTAGAGATGCCTCTTGAGGGTACTATCAACTATGAATATCTCGATGAGCAGGAGTAACGCCTGAATTTCATCGCTTAGTCAAATAACAACGCGGGTGCAGATTTTTTTGCACCCGCGTTGGCTTATAAGGAGTTAGGGAAATTTATCTCACCTTTAATTCTGGGTCGGCCTTCATTGGAATGGGCATCGATGCGTAGTAGCCCGCATCAAACTTCTCGCGCACAGCCTTGAATGCCTCGATTGTACGCTCAACATCCTCCAAAGTATGAGCCGCAGTTGGAATAATACGCAGTTATACATCGCATCGGTTGAGTTTAATGAAGATGGAATATATAGTTCTAAAGTATATAATACTATTGAGGATATAAAGAACAACAAAGTAACTATCGCTAAATATTATTTGGGACGGATAGAAGATTTAACTACTAACAACTACAATTTCAGCAAGGTGATTTTAAGACACATTGATAAGGCTTTTGCTAATGTTATAACCAATTAAACTTTTAATACAGATTTCACTTTTCGAATCGTATTTATTGAAGTACCTGTAATAGCTGAAATGTTAGCCAAAGAGAGACCTTTGCGAATTAGCGAAATCTCTCTTTGGTATTGTTTTTTATACTCCTCATCACTCTTTAGATAGGTAGCAGGGCGCCCCATCTTAATACCATCTCGGCGACACTTCTCAATATACTGTTTACGACCACCTGCCATACGCTCTTTGATGGTTAGGCGTTCCATCGAGGCAATTTCTAACAAAATGGTGCAGATGAGTGAAGCGATAGGATTTACATTGCCATCGGTATCAAGCGTTTCGAGGTTGTAGTTTTTCACAAACAAACTAACCTTATTCTCGTTGAGTATCTGAATTACTTTCAGAGCTTCCAAAGTATTACGACCTACTCGACTAATCTCTAAGCAAACAACTCGGCAAATATCATTTGACTTCACATAGTTGATTAGTTCGGTTATCTCCTCTCGTTCTTCGTTTCGGACAGCACTGCTGATTTTGTTAGCGAATATCTTTTCAACTGACCAATCCATCTTTCGACAGTAATCGGTAAGTTCATTAATCTGTCGTTCATACTCTTGTTTGTCGGTGCTTACTCGTGCCAATATCACAACTCGTTCCATAAAATATAAAAATAAAAGTTATGACTATAAATAACAAAAAGACGCTGATATTTAACCGTTATTAAGTTTGGTTCGATTATTATATTTCGGATATAACTTCTTGAAAAAACCTTGCTACAGTAGCCTGTGGCGAGGTTTTTTATTTTCTACTGACTACTTTACTGACTATTTTTGTTGTTCAGTGCATTGTAGTCAGTATTTTTATTTAGCCCTCTATAACGATACAAATCTTGTGGTGTCGTTATTTTTTACACTTTTTTTAAATTTTATTTCATTTTCTCTTTACAATCTATTCCAACGAAGGTAATATGTTGTCAAACGCCTAGTAACGAACCCGATAAAGAACTCAATAAACGAAAAATGCGCCCGTATTCGTGAAGCCTTCGTAACACGATTTGAAGAACGCCTCGCCCAACATTATATCATCACAGGTAAGCGTGGCGAACCTAAGCGCATTCCTCTCTCCCAGGATATGATTATTTAGGAATGATGCCTTCAGAATAAACAACGAGGACAGAATCCTGTCCTCGTTGTTTATTCTGGTTGTTAATGCTTGAGGGTTTTGTTAGCCCTGGGTAAATGCTTAAAATCCAAAGTAGCGTTTGGCGTTGTGGTAGGAAATGTCGGCTACCATATTGCCTATAAATTCCAACTCGGAGGCAGGAAGCAAGCCAGCTTCGATGTCGGCACCGATAATATTGCATAGTAATCGGCGGAAGTATTCGTGGCGCGTGTAGGAGATGAAACTGCGTGAGTCGGTCAGCATTCCCACAAAGCGAGACAGCAAGCCCAGCGACGATAGAGTGTTAATCTGTTCGGTCATACCATCCATCTGGTCCAAGAACCACCACGCTGCGCCATATTGCATTTTGCCTGGCTCTGAGCCATCGTTGAAATTGTAGGCCATCGTTGCCAGCACCGCACTATCCTTGGGGTTGAGGTTGTAGAGAATGGTGCGAGTGAGCTTGCCTTTGTCGTCAAGTCGTCCAAGAATGCGAGATAAACCCTGTGCTACATTGCCGTCGGCGATAGAGTCGCATCCGACATCGGGCCCGAGCGAACGGAAAAGGCGAAGATTATTGTTGCGTATGGCTCCGATGTGGAGTTGTTGCGCCCATCCCATCTCGGCATTGAGTCCCAAAAGCATATATAGAATGCCGCTGCATAGACTCTCGGCATCGGTGGCGTTGAGCGACTCTCCCGAGCGAATCTTGGCGAATAACTGCGTTGTGTTCTCCTCACTAAATTCGGCATTTGGAACATACGACACTCCGTGGTCCGAGAGTCGACAGCCGCATTCGGCGAAGAACTTTTGGCGAACACGCAGGGCGCTAACGAGTGAATCGAAATCAGAGACATTGACTCCGCTGACATCGGAAAGTCTGTCTATGTAGGCATTAAATGCAGCGGTGTCACGCGTGTTGAGCAACTTGTCGGGACGCCAAGTGGGTAGAACCTTTACGGCGTAGCCACTTGCGGCAATCTGCTGGTGATATTCGAGCGAGTCAATCGGGTCATCTGTGGTGCAAAGTACCTCGACACCCATTTTCAACAGCAGATTCTTTACACTGAACTCGGGCTGAGCAAGCAATGCGTTGCACTTGTCATAAATCTCGTCGGCATTCTGCTCGCATAAGAGGTCATCAATGCCAAAGTAGCGTTTAAGTTCGAGCTGTGTCCAATGATACAGTGGATTACGCATAGTGTAGGGCAGGGTGCGGGCCCACGCGCGGAACTTCTCGCGGTCGGGAGTGTTGCCTGTTATGTACTCCTCAGCCACTCCGTTGGCACGCAGTGCGCGCCATTTGTAATGGTCACCGCCGAGCCATAATTCGGCGATGGAGCCAAAGCGATAATCCTGGGCAATCATCTGGGGCGAGAGATGGTTGTGGTAGTCGATTATGGGCATCTTCTCGGCATAGGTGTGATATAGCTGGCGAGCGTAATCGTTTGTCAGCATAAAATCGTTATGAATGAACTCCTTCATAATGTGTTCTGTTTTTATCTCTCGAAGAGTGATTTAACAATACCCATTTCCAATCCTCTCAACTCGGCAAGGCCGCGCAGGCGTCCTATGCAGCTGTATCCTGGGTTGGTCTGTTTGCGCAAGTCATCGACCATCTGGTGACCGTGGTCGGGGCGCATTGGGATAGATATTTGGCGGCGTTGTTGCAGTTCGAGTAGAGCCTTCATTACTCCATACATATCCACATCGCCTTCGAGGTGATTGGCTTCGTGGAAGTTGCCTTCGGCATCGCGTTCTGTGCTGCGCAGATGGACAAAGCCTATGCGGTCGCCAAAGCGGCGCATCATATCGGCGCAGTCGTTGGTGCTGCTCACGCCGAGCGAGCCGGTACAAAGGCATAGACCGTTGCTGGGGTTGGGGACAGCTTGAACCATTGACTCAAAATCCTCGGCGCAACTCATTATGCGGGGAAGGCCGAGAATCGACATCGGTGGGTCATCGGGATGTATGACCATCATAGCTCCCACCTCATCGGCCACAGGGCATACCTGGGCGAGGAAGTAACTCAGATTTGAGCGCAACTGCTCGGCCGAAATATCCTTGTAGCGGTTGAGCTCCACGCGGAATTGCTCCAATGTGAAGTTCTCCTCCGAGCCAGGTAGGCCAGCAATCATATTGCGAACTAGCGTAGCACGCTCCTGTTCGCTCATTGAGTCAAAGCGCTCCTTGGCGCGAATCTTCTCTTCCTCGCTATACTCCTTTTCGGCTCCCTCACGACATAACAAGAAGAGGTCGAAGGCGATGAATGCCGCGCGCTCGAAACGCAGCGCGCGGCTGCCATCGGGCATCTCGAAGGCAAGATCGGTACGAGTCCAGTCGAGTACGGGCATAAAGTTATATGTAATCACTCGAATGCCGCAAGCTGCCAGATTTCGTATGCTCTGTTTGTAGTTTTCTATGTAGTACTTGAAATCACCTGTCTGAGTCTTGATATGTTCGTGTACGGGCAGACTCTCGACCACCGACCATACAAGACCAGCATCTTCAATGATGCGCTTTCGAGCCTCGATCTCTTCGATGCTCCACACTTCTCCGTTAGGAATGTGGTGCAGGGCGTTCACTATGCCTGTGGCTCCCGCCTGACGGATATCTTGCAACGAAACGGGGTCGTTGGGTCCGTACCATCGCCAACATTGTTCGCATTGATATACCTTGCTCATAACTACACTCCGCTAAAAATACTGAAACCTCCATCAATCGGGAGCACCGTTCCTGTGACAAATTTCGATGCGTCGCTGGCGTAGAACACCACAGCTCCGTGGAGCTCGTCGGCCTCGCCCAAGCGTCCAAATGGGGTAGCGCGCACCACATCTTTTGCTCGGTCGCTGAGTGAGCCATCGGGGTTGGTCATAAGTGTGCGATTCTGTTCAGTGATGAAGAATCCTGGTGCGATTGCATTCACTCTCACTCCCTCGCCAACCTTCTTGGCCATCTCGACTGCCATCCATCGTGTGAAGTTGTCGATTGCGGCCTTGGATGCCGAGTAACCCACAACACGAGTTACAACACTCTGCGCCGTCATCGACGAAATGTTAATAATCGAGCCCTTCTTTTGTTGAGCCATCTGCTCGCCGAAAACGACGGTGGGGATGACTGTACCCATCAGGTTGAGATTCATTACACCATTAAATGCCGCGAAGTCTATATTCAGAAAACTCTTGTCGGGCATAATCGTTGCGCCAGGCATATTGCCTCCTGCGGCATTAATCAACACGTCGATGCTTCCCCATTTAGCTACAACCTTTTCGCGTGCTGCAACCAACGCCTCGCGGTCGAGGACATCGGCTTGGCAGAAGATAGATTCAGCGCCTATCTGGCTGAGTTCCTCAGCCAAAGGCTCTCCTTTTTCTGGTTTACGACCCACAATTGCGACGTGGACACCCTGCTTGGCCAGGCAACGAGCCATCGAGGCTCCCAATACTCCGTAACCACCTGTGATTACAGCGACTTTATCTTTGATATTGAACATAACCTTAATTGATTTCTATACATTTATACTTTGGAACAAGACTCTTCATCACACACCAAGCCACCAAATATGCCACAGCGCAGATGCAGAAGATAATCATATAACCCGCAGGCTTGCCTGCAAAGCCCAGGAACGAGAAGGCCTCGCCTTGTGCTGCGGCATATACAAAGAGCATACCTGCGCCCTTATTGATGAGGAACGAAGCTACGCCACCAGCCATATTGCCGATGCCGGTGATGGTAGCGATGGTCGATTTGGGGAACATATCTCCCACAGTCGAGAAGATGTTGGCTGACCACGATTGGTGGCCTGCGCCAGCCAAGCCGATAATAATGGCTGGGAACCATACCGAAATTCCCTGCAAAGGTTGCGCAAAGAGCGCCAGGAGTGGGAAGAAGGCGAAAATCAACATTGCGCGCATACGACCCGCATAGGGCTCCATACCACGCTTTTCGACAAAGTGTTTGGGTAGATAGCCTCCAAAGAATGAGATTATTGTCACTATCAAATAGAGTACAAATACCAACATTTTACCCATCGTGGTCTGCATCGTGTAGCCGCACTCCGAGAAGTAAGCTGGTGCCCAGAAAAGATAGAACCACCAAACTCCATCAGTTAAGAACTTGCCCAAAAGGAATGACCAGGTCTGCTTGTAGCGGAAACATTGCAGGAATGGGATGGTCTGCTCGGTCTGGGTCGATAGATTGGATTGCTGAGCCTCGGTCGTGGTATCGTCTTGTTGTATGTAATCCAACTCGGCCTGATTGACAAACTTGGATTTCTGAGGCTTGTCGTACATATAGAGCCAAAAGAACATCCATACAAAACCCAACGCACCGATGATGATAAACGACATCTCCCAACCGAATTTGTCGGCCAAAATTGGGATAGTCAGCGGTGCAGCAAGTGCGCCTACCGATGAGCCAGCATTGAAAAACGAGGTGGCAAGGGCTCGGTCTTTCTTTGGGAAGTATTCGGCCGTAGTTTTGATTGATGCAGGGAAGTTACCACCTTCGCCCAATGCAAGGATGGCACGACACGCCAAAAAGAGCCATACACTGACTGTGGCGACTCCCACAGCGGCCATCGAGCCTGCTTCGATGGCTTTGACTGCCTCGATTGATTCTAAACCCTCGATGCGCATTGTCAGCCATCCGCAACCTGCGTGCATACAAGCGCCCATCGACCAGATGCCAATCGCCCACAAAAATCCCTTCTTGGTGCCCATCCAATCAACAAAGCGACCAGCGAGCAGACAAGCAAAGGCATAAAAGAGCGAGAAAAAGCCGGCGATGGTGCCATAGTCGGCATCGGTCCAATGGAATTCGGGCGCGATGTAATCCTTCCACGTCAGCGATAGTACCTGCCTATCCAAATAGTTGATGGTGGTGGCGATAAACAGCAATGCGCAGATGCCCCAGCGCCAATACGTCATATTGTTATTCTTCATAGTAAAAGTAGTTTATGAGTTTTTTACCTTTTCAACACACAATAAAGCCTCTCTGCACTTTGAGGTAATATAAGCCCAATCTTGGCTTGCAATGCACTCATTGGGGAAGAGTTTAGAGCCCATACCCACAGCAAATGCGCCAGCCTTAAACCACGCTATCAGATTCTCATCATTTGGCTCCACGCCGCCAGTGACCATAATCTTGCTCCACGGCATTGGTGCCATCAAACCCTTAACAAACTTGGGACCGAGGACATCGCCTGGAAAGACCTTGCAGAGGTCGCATCCTGCCTCCTGAGCCATTCCTACCTCGGTGATGGAGCCGCATCCTGGGGTGTAGGGGATAAGTCTGCGGTTGCACACCTTTGCCACCTCGGCATTAAATAATGGACCGACAACGAAGCACGCACCCATTTGGATATATAGAGCCGCTGTAGGAGCATCGACAACAGAACCTACGCCGAGCGCCATTTCGGGACACTCCTTGGCTGCGAACTTTACCACTTGGGCAAAGACTTCGTGGGCGAAATCGCCACGATTGGTAAACTCAAAGGCGCGAATGCCGCCCTCGTAGCAAGCCTTTACGACCTGCTTGGCTGCCTCCACGTCGCTATTGTAGAATACAGGAACGATGCCTGTGGATTGAATCTTACTTAGTGTTGTTAACTTATCGAATCGTGCCATAATTTTAATTTTTTATCGTTGAACTCTTCCACTCGCATCGCCGCCACACAAAGACTCAACTTCGGCTACCGATACCATATTGAAATCCCCGGGGATGGTGTGCTTCAAGGCCGAAGCCGCTACGGCGAACTCCAAAGCCTCGCTCTGTGTTGCTTTGGTGAGCAGTCCGTGAATCACTCCACCCCAGAATGCGTCGCCGCCGCCAACTCGGTCAATGATGGGGTTGATGTCATAACGGCGTGATTCATAAAACTCCTTGCCGTTGTAAATCATCGCTTTCCAGCCATTGTGCGAAGCCGAGAAGGATTCTCGTAGAGTCGAAACCACATACTCAAAACCAAACTCCTTGGCCATTGCGGCAAATATAGCCTTGTAGCCCTCGGCATCAGTTCTGCCGCCCTCGACGTCGGCGTCGGGCTTAAATCCGAGGCATAGCTCGGCATCCTCCTCGTTGCCAATACAAACATCCACATATTTCATCAGCGGGCGCATTACCGATTGAGCCTTTTCGGCTGTCCATAACTTTTTGCGGAAATTCAAATCCACTGAGACCTTTACGCCGTGACGTTTTGCCACCTCGCAAGCCAGACGTGTTAGCTCGGCAGCCTTGTCCGATATGGCGGGAGTGATTCCCGACCAATGGAACCAATCTGCCCCCTCCATAATTGCGTCGAAATCGAAATCCGATGGCTCTGCTTCGGAAATGGCAGAGTGGGCTCTATCGTAGATTACCTTGCTTGGACGCATCGAGGCTCCTGTTTCGAGAAAATATATGCCCACGCGCTCGCCACCACGCGCAATGTAGTTGCACTTCACTCCATAGCGGCGCAGAGCATTCAAAGCCGATTGGCCAATCTCGTGGGTGGGTAGCTTCGTTACAAAATAAGCATCGTGTCCGTATGCGGCAAGGCTGACGGCGACATTAGCCTCGCCTCCACCATACACAACATCGAAAGAGTCGGACTGAACGAAGCGGCTATTGCCTGCGGTGCTCAATCTTAACATAATCTCTCCGAAAGTAACAATCTTTTTCATCTCTTTATCTCTTTTATGTTGTAATCAATTTGTGTGGTATTTAATGTTCTCGGGAATGAGGATGTCGATTGGGGTGTAGTTTATGCGGTTTGGGTGAATTTTGTGCAGAAAGAGGTTGCTCAGCGCTCTCACTGCATTGTAGCTCTGCAACTCGGGGCGTTGAGATATCAATAGATTCACATCACCTCTGCTCATTGCTACTATGTTGGGCTGGATGGCCTCGAAACCAGCAATCACAAATCTGCGGCGTAGCGAGATGTCGGTTGTGGAATTAATAAAATCAACCAACTCATAGACTCGTGAATTGAGGACTACGATTCCTATTTTTCCTTTGTGTTGTGTGCTGAGTTGTTTGATGTGAGCTGTTGTCTGCTCGGTGGCTTGCGGGTTGTGTTCGATGTACTCCACACGAGTAGCCAGTCCTGTTTTATTCAGGTAGTGCAAAAGCCCTTGTTCGCGCCTACGCATCTGGGTAGATATTTCGTCACGACGGAATCGGATGTGGGTAATCACGATCGGGGCATCATCTTCGAGTTCGAGGCAGAGCAATTTGCCCGCAATATATCCGCTGGCATAGGCATCAACGCCGAAATATGCGATATCGTTTTGACCCTCAACTTGGGAATCTATATATATGTATGGCTTGGAAATCGAATCAAGCTGAGATGATAAAAGTTTTACTCGCTCCTCAAATAGGGTGGCGATAATGACACCATCGAACTTTTCCCACTCAACATCCGACACTGCTTTGTCGAATGATGCTCGGTCGTATTGGTCGAAACGCAGGAACTCTATTTTGATGTTGTATTGCTCCAACTCCTCGGTAGCCTTGGTCATACCGTCGCTCACCTGTTTCCAATAACTCTCACCCACGTATGATGGCGCTACTACGGCAATCGAGAATGTCTGCCCCGTGGCGAGTAGGCGTGCGGCAATGTTGGGTTGGTAGCCGATCTGCTTGATGATATTCTCGATGCGTTGCTTCTTGTCGGGAGCTATTCGCCCACGGTTGTGCAGAACACGATCCACCGTGCCCGTAGAGACCTCCGCCAAACGCGCAATATCGACAATTCTAATCTTTTTATTCTCCATAAATCCACAATGTGTGCGTACACACCAATGCAAATATACAAAAAAATGGTAAAAACATATCTTTTTATTCCTATTTCGGGAAAGATTATTGATAAAATATTTTCAGCAATAAATGGCTATAACTTTCCTATTTTTTGTTGTTATGCGTATAACATCAAGCTCTTTTCTGCTAATAAACATCGTTTGCTGAACTTTTATTCCATATTTTCTCCATTAGGGGGTGGTTATAGTTCATATTTCGCATTATAATTCATATATTTGCATATTTAATCAACCTAATAAGAATGAAAGTAACAATACTTCAACGAGATATTGAGTGGGCCAACCCCACGCTGAATGTGCAACGTGCCGAGGAGGCTATTGACCGCAATGCGGGAGCAGACTTGTATGTTTTGCCAGAGATGTTCTCTACTGGGTTTTGTACCCAACCTGAGGGGATTGCAGAATCAAGCGACAGCGATACCCTGAAATGGATGCAGCGTAAGGCAGCCCAGATAGATGCGGCTATTGCAGGTAGTGTGGCGGTGGAGGAGCAGGGACGATACTACAACCGTTGTTACTTTGTGAAGCCTGATGGCAGCGTGACTTATTACGACAAAAAGCACCTCTTTACCTATGGCGGTGAGCATCTGCGATTTACGGCGGGTCAGGAGCGTGTCGTAGTGGAGTGGCGAGGCATCAGAATCTTGTTGGAGGTATGCTACGATCTTCGCTTCCCTGTTTGGGCTCGCAACAAGGGCGATTACGATATGATTTTGTATGTGGCGAGTTGGCCGACACCCCGAGTGGCGGCGTGGAGTGCGTTGCTTGTGGCGCGTGCCATAGAGAATCAATGTTATGTGGCGGGTGTGAATCGTGTGGGTGCAGATCCAGCGTGTGAGTATTGTGGCGGAAGTGTCATTATTGACCCTTATGGCAAGATCATCGCGGCTTGTGCCGATAATGAGGAGACAGAGGCAACGGCCGAAGTTGATATGGCGGCGTTGGAGGCTTTTCGAGAGAAGTTCCCAGTGCTGAAAGATGCTGATATATAGAAACTAATTAAGATATGATTTCAAAGAGATTACTTTTGGGCGACGAGGCTATTGCTTTGGGTGCGGTGCACGCCGGAATTAGTGGCGTGTATGCCTATCCTGGTACGCCCTCAACAGAGATAACAGAGTTTATCCAAGCCAACGCTCCCGATGTGCGTAGCCGTTGGTGTACTAACGAGAAAACAGCTATGGAAGCTGCCCTGGGTATGTCGTATGCCGGTAAGCGTGCGTTGGTGTGTATGAAGCACGTCGGAATGAATGTTGCGGCCGATGCCTTTGTAAATGCGGGTATTACGGGCGTGAATGGAGGTTTGGTGGTTTTGGCTGCCGATGACCCTTCGATGCACTCGTCACAGAACGAGCAGGACTCGCGCTTTTATGGCAAGTTTGCGATGATACCAATTTTGGAGCCATCTTCTCAGCAGGAGGCCTACGATATGATGCCTTATGCCTTCGCTTTGTCGGAGGAGTTGAAGCTGCCAGTGTTGATGCGTGTGGTTACTCGTCTGGCCCATTCGCGTGCAGGCGTGGAGGTTATTACTCCTATGCCACAGAATTCTCTGAATCCAGATAATGAGCGCACTCATTGGGTGTTGCTTCCTGGTAATGCGCGCCGTCAGTACGCATCGCTTGTCGAGAAGCAACCTCAGTTGCAAATTTCGGCAGAGAACTCGCCATACAACCGTCAGCACATCGCAGAGGGTGCAAAGCTCGGTGTTGTAGCTTGTGGTATTGCCTATAATTATGTGATGGAGAACGCCCCAGCCACACTCGGTATTTCGGTTTTGAAGGTGTCGCAATATCCACTTCCAGAGCAGGCTATTAAGGCTTTGGCGGCGGAGTGTGATGCGCTGCTTGTCGCCGAAGATGGTCAACCAGTGGCTGAGGAGCAGGTTAGGGCGGTGTTGGGTGCCGATTATGCAGTGAAGGGTCGCTTGACGGGCGATTTGCCCCGTGTGGGCGAGCTTACGCCCGACAATGTGGGCGCGGCACTCGGCGTTGATCAAAAGCAGAATTTTGTTGCAGCTGAGAATGTTGTTCCTCGTCCACCAGCGCTGTGTCAGGGCTGTGGCCACCGCGATGTGTATGATGCGTTGAATAAGGTGGCGGCTGAGTATGCCGATGCACGCATCTTTGGCGATATTGGATGTTATACGCTTGGCGCATTGCCTCCATTCCGTGCTATTGACTCTTGTGTGGATATGGGTGCTTCGATTACTATGGCCAAGGGGGCGGCGGATGCAGGCCTGTATCCTGCAATAGCTGTTATTGGCGATTCGACATTCACCCATTCGGGAATGACGGGATTGCTTGATGCCATCAACGACAAATCAAACATCACTGTTATAATCTCAGATAATCTCACAACCGCTATGACGGGCGGTCAGGACTCAGCTGGAACCAATAAGTTTGAGGCTATATGCCAGGGCTTGGGTGTTGAGCCAGAGCATCTTCACGTTGTGACTCCTTTGCCAAAGAATATGGAGGAGATTACTCGCATTATCCGCCAAGAGATTGAGTATAAGGGTGTTTCGGTGATTATCCCTCGTCGTGAGTGTATCCAGACATTGAATCGCAAACTTCGTCAAAAAAGAGCGCAAAAGTAATGAAAAAAGATATAATTTTAGCGGGCGTGGGTGGACAAGGTATCCTCACCATTGCCACTATCATAGGAGATGCCGCAGCTATGGCTGGTGTGAATCTCAAACAGGCCGAGGTTCACGGTATGAGCCAGCGCGGCGGTGATGTGCAATCGAATTTGCGTCTTTCGACCGAGGCGATTTATTCTGACCTTATAAAGCAAGGTGCTGCAGATATCATCATCTCGATGGAGCCGATGGAGGCTCTGCGATATCTGCCTTATTTGGGAGATAATGGCGTGGTTGTAACATCGTCAAATGCATTTAAGAATATTCCCAACTATCCCGATGAGGAGGCTTTGATGGGCGAGTTACAGGCTCTGCCTCGTGTGTCAGTTCTCCCGATTGAGGATTTGGCCAAGCAGAACAATATGCCTAAGAGCGCGAATGTTGTGTTGCTGGGTATGGCTGCAAAATATATCGAGATTCTTTCGCCTGAGCAGCTGCGCGAGAGTATCAAGCGTGTATTTGCATCAAAGGGTGAGAGCGTAGTGGAGATGAATTGTCAGGCCTTTGACCTGGGACTGAATTCTATAAAATAGACAAATTGGCTATGAAGATATTTAGTGAAGAGTTGGTAGCCCAGGCAGTGCGAGAGTTGCATATTGCTGATTTGCAGCGTGCAACCATCGGCGAGGTGCTGCTCGTAGCACAATATTTGGAGCAGAAGACAGGCATCCCATTCATTCGTATGGACCAGGGCTCGCCAGGATTGCCCGTGAATCATTATGGCGTGGAGGCGGAGAAGGCAGCCCTCGATCGTGGCGTGGGCTCGCAGTATCCAGCGGCGGCAGGTGTGCCTGAGTTGAAATATGAGGCTTCGCGCTTTGTGAAGGCGTTTTTGAATGTCGATATCTCGGCCCGTGCTTGTGTGCCTACGGTTGGAAGCGTGGCGGGTTCGTATGGCTCGTTCATCGCTTGTACGCAGCGTATCCCAGGCAAGAACAAGGTGCTGTTTATTGACCCCGGTTTCCCTATTCAGAAGTCGCAGCTCAGAGTGATTGGTGCCGATTGGGTAGAGTTTGATATTTACAACTATCGCGGCGAGGCTCTGCGTGAAAAGTTAGAGCAGATGCTTTTTTCGGGCGACATTGCAGCCATTGTATATTCCAATCCCAATAACCCTGCGTGGATATGTTTGGAGGATGTGGAGTTAAGGATTATAGGAGAGCTGGCGACAAAGTATGATGTTGTTGTGATGGAGGATTTGGCATATTTCTGTATGGATTTCCGCCACGATTTGGGCCATCCTTTCGAGCCGCCATATCCGCCAACAGTAGCACATTATACCGATAATTACATCCTAATGCTCTCGTCGTCAAAGATATTCAGCTATGCTGGTCAGCGTATGGCGCTCACCTGCATTAGCGACAAGCTCTTTGATCGACATTTCCCTGCTTTGGCCGAGCGATACAAGGATGCAGGTGTCTTTGGTCAGACGCTGATAGCATCTATCCTTTATATGATTACATCGGGTTGTACGGCCTCGACACAATATGCCTATGCCGAGATGTTGCGCCTCTCGACCGAGGGTGTGATTAACTTTGTCGAAGATACTCGCGAATATGCGGTGCGTGCCGAGCGTATGAAGAAGATATTTACCGACAACGGTTTTCATATTGTCTATGACCGCGATGTAACCGAAAATGTGGGTGATGGATTCTTCTTTACCATTGGCTATGGCCAGATGAGTGGCGGCGAGCTATTGAGAGAGTTGCTATATTATGGCGTGAGTAGCATCTCGCTCTCAACAACGGGTAGTGAGCAGAATGGCGTTAGAGCTTGCACGTCGCGTATGAGGGATGAACTCTACGATGTGATGCAGGAGCGTATGCAGGCTTTTGCCGCAGACCACCCATTGAATTAGAATTAGTTAGAAATTGAGAAATAGATAAAACTATGATTTGGAACCCAAACAAAGAGTGTATGAGTCGTGACGAGATGCGCGCGTTGCAGGGTAAACGACTCAAAAAACTTGTCACATACGTCTATCATAATGTGCCATTCTACCGTCACAAGATGCAGGAGATGGACATCGCTCCCGAGGATATCAAGAGCATTGATGATATTGTAAAACTTCCTTTTACCACTAAGCAGGATTTGCGCGACAACTATCCCTATGGCTTGCAGGCAGCTCCTGCGTCGGAGATTGTGCGTGTTCACGCATCGTCGGGCACTACGGGCAACCCTACAATCGTGGGTTATACACGCAAGGACTTGGCCGTATGGTCGGAGGTTATGGCACGATGCCTTACAGCCTATGGCGTTACACGCGACGACACCTTCTCTGTTAGCTACGGCTACGGTCTGTTCACTGGCGGTTTGGGTGCTCACTATGGAGTAGAAAACTTGGGTGCTACGGTAATCCCCGCATCGACGGGTAACACCGAGAAACATATTCGCCTTATCCGCGACTTGAACATTTCGGGTATCGCCTGCACACCCTCGTATGCGCTCTACTTGGCGGAGTCGCTCGAAAAGATGGGTCTTACGAAGGAGGATATTGGCCTGAGAATTGGTGCTTTTGGTGCCGAGCCTTGGACTGATAATATGCGTAAGGAGATTGAGGAGCGTTTGGGTTTGAAGGGTTATAATATCTACGGTTTGAGCGAGATTATGGGCCCAGGTGTGTCGTATGAGTGTTCTGAGCAGAATGGATCACACATCTGTGAGGATCACTTCTATCCCGAAATCATCAATCCCGACACTTTGGAGCAGTTGCCTTATGGTGAGCAGGGTGAGTTGGTGTTCACGACGCTCACCAAGGAGGGTATGCCTCTGTTGCGTTACCGTACGAAGGATCTCTGTACGTTGATGGACGGCGAGTGTGCTTGCGGTCGTACAGCTGTGCGAATGAGCCGCATCGTGGGCCGTAGCGACGATATGCTCATTATTCGTGGTATCAACGTATTCCCATCCCAGGTGGAGAGCGTTATCCTCGAAATGCAGGAGTTTGAGCCTCAGTATATGCTCATCGTCGATCGCGAGAATAATCTCGATACGCTACAAGTTCAGGTGGAGGTACGCCGCGACTTTTTCAGCGACGATATTGGTCGTATGCTCAATATGAAGAAGCGTCTTGCTGACCGTTTGAAGAGTGTACTTTCAATTGGTGTTGATGTGCGCCTAATGGAGCCAAATAGCATCGAACGTAGCCAGGGTAAGGGTAAGCACGTTATTGATAAGAGAGTTTTGAAATAATAAATCCTAACAGATATGACTATCAAGCAATTATCTGTCTTTTTGGAGAATAAGACAGGCCGAATCAACGAAGTGACCCGCATTTTGGGTAAGTACGGCATCAATATGCACGCCTTTAGTATGGCCGAGACCACCGACTTTGGTATCTTGCGCCTTATCGTGTCGGAGGTGGAGAAGGCAGTGGAGATTCTGCGAGAGGAGAATTTCGCTGTGATGCTCACTGAAGTAATCTGCATTAAATGTAGCAATAAGGCGGGAGCGCTCTCTACAATCCTTGAACAGCTCTCGAAGAAGGAGATTTTTATTGAGTATATGTATGCTTTTGCCGATGGAGAGCAGGCTAATGTGGTAATACGCCCCAACGATATAGTGCATTGTGTAAAGACTCTTGAAGAGTGTCAATGCGACATCCGTCAGGCTTTCTAATTATTCAGGCATAGCTTTGCGTTACTATTCTAAGTAGGACGACCTGGCTATAATATATCCATCTCAAATGTGAATATAGCATCTGGGGTGGTTTTTTTATGTTGCGAGTTAGTTGATGAGGCTTTTGAGGATGCCTTTCTGGTGCGAAAATGCTGCTGCGTGCAAATTTTTTTTAGGGTTGTAACGTTGAAAAATCGGTCTCCGGAAGAGAAAATAGATGGGTTTTGATAAAAAATCAATCTTTTTTTCGTGAATGGAGTTGTTTGGATGTCGTAACAGAGAGCTAATTGTGGCTATTTTAGTCGGCTCGAATAACGGGAAAGAGGCGTTTTTGAAGGCTTTTGGGTGCTAAAAACGGCAAAAAGACATTTTTTTTAAAGATTTTTGCATTTTTTTTATAAAATATTTGCACGCTAATAAAAAACACTCTATATTTGCACTCGCTTTAAGACACGAAGCATATAGATGATGGTGCCATAGCTCAGTTGGTAGAGCAAAGGACTGAAAATCCTTGTGTCCCCGGTTCGATTCCTGGTGGCACCACTCAAAGTCGGAGAGTTGCAGAAATGTAACTCTCCTTTTTTATTTCCAAAAGCGCAAGATAAATGCGCAAATAGTCCTAAACTGGGTTTTTAAGTGTAGTAGTGTTAATCGGTGTGTCAACCAATGTAATGGTTACTGTGTAGGCCGTTAAATAGCCAAGCATAAAAGTCGGAGAAGGTGGCCATTCATTTTCGAAACAAGCACATCTATACAATCATTTCATACATCTTACGGGTCATTTCATACATTGGCATTATTTAAACATTGTTATATGAATAAACTTTCATACATTTGCTTAGAATAATGATAAAATGAAGAGACAACTGATCATATCAACCTCTATTGATTTGGTGCGGATTGCTCCAGATAAGATCGTCTATATTGCGTCAGATGGTAACTATTCGACGCTTGTGCAGGCCGATAACGAGGTGCGTATGTTATCATATCAGTTGGGTCAAATCGAGAAGATGATATCTTCGCAACTCGGTAGCGAAGGTAACGTCTTTATTCGCATTGGTAAGAGTTTAATCATCAATCGCTCCTACATCTACTACATCAACATCACAAAACAGAAACTGACGTTGTCGGATGTTGCATCATTTAGCCACACTGTCACAGCATCGAAGGAGGCGTTAAAGCAGTTGAAGGAGTTATTGGAGAATGAGGTAAAATAGTTATGAAGGAATTGAAGGACATACGAGATGACCAGATTCGTATCATAGGTGAGGGTATTGTGCGTAAGTCATTGCCTCGTTGGGTGTGGGTTATTATCTCGGTTTTAGTGTTGGTTGTCGTTGGTGTCGGAGCTCTTGTCGTATTGCAACGAACCCAGAAGCAGGCGCAAGATATGGCTACCGTGGAGCCTACGTTATTTGAACCTGTGGCTACCCCTAAACCGGCCAATATTGAGCGACTCGGCAGCGAAGTGGATTCCTTGCAGATGGGATATACCGAGATAATCGACACGCTGGTGAATGATATCCCTATCCGAATATTCATCCCACACAATGCTGAGTTATTGCTTCACATAGGAAAGGTTGATAAAACGGATAAAAACATCATCTACGTGGCGCAAGCGGCCGACGTAAGAGCTGATAACGGCGGCATCGTTGGAGCATTTGTATTAAAGGGTGAGCCCCGCGCGTGGGGACTGTCAAAGAGAGGTTTTTGCGCCTCGATAAATGGCGAGATTACAATCGGTGTGGCCGACAACTCCCCTCTATTTGAAAAGGCGACCGAGGAGGCTGGATATTTCTTTCGCCAATACCCATTGGTTAGCAATGGTGAGTTGGTCGAGAATGAGCCAAAGGGCAAATCAATACGTCGAGCAATTTGTGACAGACAAGGTGAAATATTTATGGTGGAGACAGCTACACCCGAATCGTTTCACGATATTGCGCAAGCGCTGGTGGATATGGGCGTGGATCAGGCTATCTACCTTGTTGGATCATCGGCTTACGGCTGGGCGGTAGATGAGAATGACATTGTTCACGAATTCGGTGAGGATAACTACTACACCGGCCGCCGCAAAATGCCAAAAAACACAAGTTATATTCTTTGGAGAAGGAGATAATGGATACCAAATAAAGCAAATTTTCAAGTTTTATACACCCTATAATTGATTTCGTACAGTTGAGATAAAAATGCTCGGTTGTACGATTTCTTTTTTTGACATTTGCAGTAAAGAAAAACGCAAATGATATGAAATGTATAATTGAAAAATTGCTGGTATTGGTTACCATAACTTTGCTTAGCGGGTGTGGCGATAGGCTTGCGATAAATGGTCACAATGACGTAAAATGCAACTCCATCTATTATTGGAAAACAACATTCGATGTCGATTCAGTGGAGATGGCGTTTTTGAGAAAACACAACATTGAACGTATGTACATTAGAATGTTCGATGTTGCTGTTGAGCCAAATCTCTCGGAAGGAACAAATGAAATAGTTCCGATAGCGACTACGAAGTTCGTGTCAGAAGTGCCTAAGAATCTGGAAATAGTCCCCGTAACATATATAACTATCGATGCACTGCGATCAATGGAAGGCAAAGAAAATGACTTTGCATCACTTATTGTCGAGAGATTATTGGCAATGTCGTCATATAACGATTGTGGCGAAATAAAGGAGATTCAGCTTGATTGCGATTGGACAAGCACGACCAAGGATAGTTATTTTAGATTATGTCAATGCGTTCAATGTTTTTTGCATTCTAATGATATCAAACTAAGCGTAACAGTCAGGTTGCACCAGCTGCGAGAATCTGCACCGCCTGCTGACCGAGGTGTATTGATGCTCTACAATACGGGGGCATTGAAAAATCCAGAGACCAAGAACTCGATATTAAATATTGATGATATTAAACCATACGTCAAAACTGAAAAATATTCACTGCCACTGGATTATGCTTATCCAGCCTTTGGATGGGGAGTGAAATTTGTAAACGACAAATTTGTATCAATAGTTTCAGAACAAAGTATTGCAGCCTCAGATGAAGAGTATATTCGCTACGAAAGACCTACTGCAAACGAGGTGCTTAAAGTCAAATCCTTGGTTGAAAATATATTAGGTAACCCCGCAAGAGGGAATATTATTTATCATTTAGATGACTCACAATTGAAAAACTATACAGACAATGAAATCGCTCAAATACTTTCTTATTAGCCTGATTGGCTTATTCATAACCAATGACCTGCTTGCTTGTTGGGATCCCTGGTATTCTCCGAGTGTATATTATATGTATAGAGTATATGACGACAGCCAGAAGTTGTCGTTGAAGAATGAGGGATATTACCCTGGGTCAAAGCAAAACTGCGAGGAGTGGCAGAGTTTAACATCCAAGGCCATTCCGCTTGAAGATATATATGATGTTGTCTATACATTGACATTGGAGGAGTTCGAGTCAGTCGTTGACAATAAAAGTGCCTCTTATGATAATCAGTTTATAGAGTGGATTACAAAAAGGGATACCGCTATCCTCGATTTTCTACTTCTCGCAAAAACTAATGAATACATACGCCTGAAACGCAACTCCCGATGGTATTATCCATCGATGAAAATCGGTGCCAGAATGACAATCGAGGATGTTGCAGAGAAGGCATTGACGGTCAAGGACGAGAGGTTAAGAGAGAGATATCTCCTGCAAGGTATTCGAGCCCTGTTTTCAATGTCAAGGTATGGGGAGTGTATTGATTTGTGGGAAAAAGAAGTGGCGCATTTGCCAGAGAATAATCTTATGCGCCAATTGATTCAGCCTTACATAGTGGGCGCGGAGTTTCATATTAAACGCTCGGAAAAAGCGATTGAATATTTTGCAGAACGGGGCGATATTGGCTCTGTGCTCTATTGCGCTGGACGTTCAGGGGAGAATCTATCTACTATTGACGCACTCGAATTGGTGTGTGAGTATGCTCCCAATAGCAAGTATATTGAAGAGACTTTGCAATCGTATGTTAGGGATTTAGAACCATCTGGAGCTTCTCATCTTGATGATAATTATGAAATGTCATCGGAGGATCAGAAACTCTTTTCGCTATGCTTGAAGATGGAGCGCAATAGTAAATGCGCCAACCCAGGAATGTGGTATTATACAGCAGCATTTTTGGCTGACCTTAATCGTGATGCAGAGCAGGCTGACCATTGGTTGAGCTTGGCCGAGAAGAGCAAATCGTCGGATTATATTGCGGAGTCAATCCAGGTTTTTAGAATCTATTTAGATGCAAAACTCTGTTCGTACAACTCCACCTACGAGGATAAGCTCTTCAATCAATTAAAATGGCTGGACTCGATGATATGCAACAATTTGACCGATCAGGTATGCCAGGAAACGGCCAATGGTTATATGTTAGTGAGCAGTGTGGGTTATTACTACTGGAATGATGTGATGCGAAGGATTCTGCTTTCAGAAGTGTGCCCCAGAATGATAAGAGCTGGCAAGACTACACGAGCATTGCAGTTGGCAAATATGGCAGACAATAGATTGCTGGGGTTGGTTAATAAGCGTTGTTTGTATGATTATGTGGAAGTTGGTGATACTTATGAATATCTGCCCGTAGTAACCTATACTATGACCGAGTATCGATATTCTGAACAATATAATGTACACGACTATTCCAGCCATTTTTTCGAGATGATTGATAGTCTGGGAGTTGAGTCAGCGTTGGGTTATGTAAATAATGTACGCCGTCCGAAGTCTAAGTTTGATAGTTTTCTTAATTCAAGGGGTTATGTCGGCAGTGATTACCTGAATGATATTGCGGGAACGCAGTGTTTGCGTAATATGCGCTATGACGAGGCCGTAAAATATCTGGGTAGAGTAAGCGATGCGTACAAACAACACCATAATGTCTATATGGAGTTTGACCCATTCTGCTTCGATATTAAGGCTATTAAGTTGAAGTCAGATTTTAGATATGATTTCGCAAAAGAGATGTACTCATTGGAGCAAAACATCAATCTTTTGTCGGACCCTAACCGCAAGGCTCGCTTGATGTTGAAATATGCGATTGGATTACGAAACTCCTTTGGTAGGTGTTGGGCACTTACCCAGTATTATCGAGGAACAACCTATTGGGGTCAAGTATGCAAGAAGCGAGATTGGGAGAGTGATGAATATACCCAAGCGGCAAAGAGTATGTCCCAGGAGATCATTGCAAAGGCGTGTGAGATAGCCACAGATGATGAGGTTGCAGCAGATATACATTATGAACTCTGTCATTTTGCGACCATCGCAGAAAAGTATCCTAACACAGCACGAGGAGAATTAGTAAGGGGGCATTGTGATAATCTGTGCGACTATAAAATGGGTAATTAATAACATTGTACGTCAGATAGATAAGATGAGAATATGAAAAAGAGGCAGGAGTTATTTTCTTGCCTCTTTTTTGTTTGCTTCCTATTCGTGATGTACCAGGGTGGGGGAGTTGCTATTTCAGGTAGTCTTTGAAACCTTTGTTGGATGGATTTCGATGTAGTTGCAAATGCCACATCTGATGGCCGAAGAATAGGCGTTGCCCCACGCGCTCAAACCCCAGCGAAGAGTATAATCTCTCGGCCTTCGGATTGTCAAAATCAACAATAAGTCCTACTTGCTCGCCTCCTTCTGTAAAAACCTTGTCGCAAAAGGCTGCAATCAACTTCCGACCCACGCCAAGACCTCTAAATTCAGGTAATACACCCACTGAGTCGAGATAATATTCTCCCGCCTCGGTCTCGTCGGCGATGGCTGGCACTCGGCCTGTATGTTTGCTTACGATGGTAAAAGTTCCTTCGCGTAGCTCTCTTAACATAGCTCCATCATATCCCACAATAGCGCCCGCAATCGTACCATCAACCTCAGCAATGAGTGCATAGTGCCAGCTATATTGAGTATTTCTGTGAGCGGCGATTTCAGTCAATACAGAGTGGTAATTCTCTCCGCAGTAGTTTCTTAGCGCGATCTCATCTCCGATAGCCATTGCCACCGCCCGGGCAATTATCTCAGCGTCTGCCTGAGTGGCTGTGCGTACTTTGATTTTCGTATTCATACCACAAAGGTAGTGAATTTAGCCAAATATGATGATTTGAATTGGGATGCTTGCCTCCAAATTACATTTTCTAAGCTCCATAAAGTGCTGCGCAGAAGGCGTAGAAAGGCTATTGATAAAAAATTTTCAAAGAAATCGTAAAAAAAATGATAGACCCGACCATTGCCACTTCTCTGAAATAATGAAGCGGGGCAATTTGAAGGAGCAAAAGAGTGAAAAGATGATAGATGGATTCTTCGCCTTGCTCTATTAGTTTAGAGAAACCCACATTAGTATTAATTAAAAATAGTAAAAATTATGAAATCAATGGAGTTTACAAAGGCCTCAGTAGAGAAAGCAGTGGAGGCTATCAAGAAGCACAACGAAGAGTTTAACGCTATTCGTCAGAATGAGAGTGAGCTATCAATCGAGGAGGTTGCGCAAAAGTTGATTATCGACAAGTTTGGCGATTCCCAGATTGAGGCCCAGGAGATTGTAGCCGACCTCAAAAAGGGTATTGCCAATTTTGATGCGCAGCTCGACAAAAACAAATCCAATGAGCGCATCAATGTGAAGGAGTGTCTTGAAGAGGCGACCAAGAACAACACAGATGAGGAGCGCAAGAATTGCTATGTGAATATCCTTTCTGCCATCCAGTTGCTCAATGTCGAGAAGTTGTCAGAAGATGACGTCAATGCAAAGCTCGCCGAGAATTCTGCATTGTCGCAGGAGGAGCTCCTTACCAAGATTGAGGAGTGTTTGAACTCATCAATAGAGTTGGAGTCACTTGCTGAAAAGGTCAAGGCTGAGTTGAAAGTGGAGTCAATCAACAAGTTGGCCGAGGAGATTGAACTTGGCAAGGATGAGTATCGTTTTATGGCGGCAGTCTGGCTCTATATCGAGCAGCGTGAGGGTAACTTGAAACTCTCGGATTCTGATTTTGCAATCTCAGCCGAGCAGATTGGTACTTTGGCAGCGGCCTCTGTCGAGGCAATCATTGCCAACAAGGCGTTGGCCGAGGGTACAATCGATTTGGCCACCTGGCAGAAGGTTATGAAGTGGATCATCGGAGCCGCTATCGGCATCGCGTTGGCCTATTTCGCAATTCTTGTTGTGGCAAATGTGAGTGCCTTGGCAGTCATTATGCTTTGGACTCTGTTTGGTACGGGCACAATCGCATTGATTCTCTCATTCTTGGTTGCATTTTATGTAGGATGGACCGTAGGTGATGCCTTGGTTGAGGGTTGGCAGATGGTGATGAACGCTTATGCCGATTTCTACAACAAGTACATCGTAGTCTTCACATCCAAGGTTTCGGCTTGGATTGAGGCTGTGAAGGCGTGGTTTAAGGGTGATGGAAATAAGGCTCAGGCGGCCGATGATAATCACACTGAGAATCCTGATGAGAATCCAGTCGATAATTCTGATGATATTGCTCAGGTGGAGCATAATGACGACGAGCAGGAGTTGCAAGTGCAGCCAGATTTGGCATAATGTCGATTTGATGGGTATGCCGTATGGGGCGGCATACCCTGTTTTAACCCACAAAAGATTAACCCCATTCATTGCTTTGACTTTGTGTGCGAGTTGGCAGACTACCCAGTTTTAAGTAGCGAATAAAAGATTGATAAACAACATAAATCGTAGCAGATTGCCTTGCTTATGGAGGTTATGCTGAAATAAAAGAAACAGATTTGTAATAATATGAATGCATCAAAATATCTCAATAGTAGATTGGGGAAGACAATAGAACAGATTAAAAAGGCATATTTGTCGCAACGACATATCTGTTTTATTGTCTGCTCGGAGCCAGAATTTATCGAGCAACTTATCAGCTCGGCTTCATTTTTCCCTAACAGCAAGCCCAATAGAACTGACTTTGCTGCAAGTGTGAAATTTGTGGAAGACGATAATTTTATTATCAATTCGTTGGCCAAAATTGATACAAGCAAGAGCCAGGAGGCGGTGCGACCTCAGTTGTTTGTCTATAAGAGTGGTCCCTATTATTTCAGCGATAAACTGTCGGAGGATGTGCGTCTGCCTTTGCAGTCATTGACCAACTATGTCAACCATATCACATCATTGACAAATTGTAATTTCAATTTGTTAATGGCCCAGAAAAAACGCTTGGCGTGCCTTAAAGAGTCACTTATCTTGATTCCCGTGAAGTCGAAACCTCAGGTGCCGACATACATTGAACCATATTCGGCGACGATTGTTGTGCCGTTTATGGAGGAGGCGGAATTCAAGGAGTTTGTCTCTTTGTACTTGGCGCAGACCGAGAATGCCAAAACCAAGACGACCCCAGACGGTTACACACTCCTGCTCAATGATGAGTACCTGACGGCGTTGTACCATAATATGCGAGGCTTGAATGCCACTCAGATAAGAACCATACTGCGTAAGAACCAGATGCTGTTGGGAAAAATATATAAGGAGCAGACTGATGATAAGTATGAGTTCCTGCTTGGGGAGCTGATTAAAAATATCAGAAAGGAGTTTGAGTGTTTGATCGAGACTTCACGAGCACTTTCGTTGGAGGGTGTCTCATCCGAAGAGCCAGCGGGATTGTCGAACTTGACCAAGTGGCTCACCAAGCACAAGGGGCAGGTCTCAGAGCCTCACAAATTTTCTAAGTTTATACTCGAATCGCCTAAGGGCCTATTGGTGTCGGGTATCCCTGGCTCGGGAAAGTCGATGATGGCGCAGTATGTTGCAGGATTTTTCGGGTTGAGCCTCGTAAGACTTGATTTTGGTAACCTGGGCGGAGGTTTGGTCGGCGAGTCTGAGAAGAATATGGATAATGCCTTGAATATGATTGAGGCCCTTTCGCCTTGTGTTTTGTGGGTGGATGAAATGGAGAAGGCCTTTTCAGGCTCGGGTGGTAATTCGGGTCACGAAACGACTAAGCGACTGTTTGGTAAGTTCTTGACCTGGATGCAGGAAAAGGGTAAAAAAGACATCTCGTGTTTTGTCTTTGCAACGGCTAATGATATCTCGCAAATGCCTCCTGAGATGTTCCGTAGCGGCCGTTTCGACGATAAGTTCTTTACATTTATGCCCACTTCCGAGGAGTGCGCGGCCATATTTGACTCCATCATCGATGGACAGTGCAAGAAGTACAGTAGGCGTGAGGCGAAAAATCTGCAAGCCAAGCCTCTGTTCAACCGCAAGAAGATTAATGGGGCGTTGTTTGAGCAGTTGATTAATGATCGAGCTCTTTGCCTGCTCAAATTCCCCAAGGGGTTGGCTGATCGCTCGGTGAATAGATTGAATAAATTTTTCACGGGAGCCGATATTGACCAATTAATCAAAAAGGCCAAGAACAAATATTTGCTTAGTTCGGATGAGGAGAATTCCGATGCGGTATTTTCATCAAACAAATTTGTGGAGTGTCTTAAAGAGGCGATGGGCGAGATGAAGACTTATGGCGAAACCAACCTGGATGATATCGCCAAGTGCTATGCCCAGTTGGCAGTGAATAACTTCAACAATGCCTCTGCTCATTCGGCGCTACCTTTCGAGGGGTATGATGAGTTGCCTTATGTGTCGAGAAAAAAGGATGACGAGATATTTATTTACGACTTAAACCGAGTGGACGACGAGGCCGAGCATAGGCATTATAACCAAACACTACGAAGCGATTATGATAGATGCCTATACATCATCATTCGCAATACAATCAATCAGTTAGCAGAAGAAATAGTAAGGAGGAGATTAAGATGATGACGTTACAAGGAGTAATAATTTTGCGTATTTCGGATTTCCGAAGATTTTTCGAGTGGGGAGAGTTCTGGGCCAAGAGAGAGGAGATCATCTCTCTGTTTAGAGGCGAGATTAATCGTCGTGTGGAGACGCTGACAAAACCGCAGCAGGAGTACTATTTTGTCGATAACGATGCCGAGTTTTACCTAATGCGCAAGCTCTATGAGTGGATGGCGAGTCCCGACAAGGAGTTGCAACGGGTGAAGATGGAGTTGTCGGAGTTGAAAATTGAGACCAATAGCGGCGAGGTGTTGGTATATCCACTTGGACGCCTGCAAGAGAAGATTGAGTATGTCAGAAAGCAGAATATGCTGACTGCGAAAACCATTTTAGGTTACACCTTGCTCTATCTGTTGTTGGGTGCGGATGATGTCCAAAGTGATATGTGCATCGATTTCGGACTCTCGGCCAACAATCAGACCAATGGTCAGATGTATCAAATCAAAGAGTTTGAGCCAAGATGGAATGATGTTGAATTGACTAAAATCGACAAAGCCGTTTTCCCTCTCAGGCGATGCGTTATTGTGAATAAAAACACCTTGAAGGATATTGCAGTTGTTTGCGGCGAGGAGAGGGTGCTGTTGCAACCCAATGAGTGTGTGGTTGGTATTTTCTGTGGCGATAAGTGCTTGGAACTTTTGGATAATACAGCAACAGATAATGATACTAAAATCTCGATGAAACTCTCGGTTAAAGGCGAGTCGCTTGTTCCAGGATGCGAGGTCCATCGTGATTCGGGCGTAGCATATATTGAGAACGTTGCCTCGGTGGCAGTTGATCCGTATGGAGATATTGTCTATTCGACGACGGATGGCAAGATTCGTTATAATGAGAGGTGTTTTCGCATCTCGGTCAGGGTGGCAACCTTCCAAAAGATGGAATATTCGAAGGAATTTCTAGCCTTGAAGGTAGATGGCTATGGCAACTATATCTTCTATTGTAAGAATAAGATTGACTATTAGTCGGCAACTGAAAATTGAACATATTTACAAAATCTTAGATAGTATGGAAAGAGTTAAAGAATTTGCATTAGTAAAGGAGGCTTTGGACAAAGGCTCTATACCAAAGGTTAATGTGGCGTGCCGCCAGGTCTTGTTGGAGCGCACCAAGGGGATTCTCTGTACCGACAAGGAGGTGCGTGGAGTGGTAGAGGAGCTTATATCTGGCTATTCTCCTTGTGTCGAGGTGTCGGTTGTGGAGCAGCATAAATCAATCCCGATGCAGGTGTCTAAGAACCATAAGGTATTGTGTGGCGTAATGGGATTCGTGGGGCTCCTGGCTGCATCGTTCAGCCTAAATTTCCCGGTTTCGGCAATGGAGAAAATGGCGTCGCAGCCCTTCCTGGAATTTAATGTGTTGGGCTTGTCGGGTTGTGTAGCGTTGATTATTGCTGCGGTTTGGGGCGCTAATCTATGGATGCAATCCCAGAGTAAGAGCGATACGACCTATAAGTGCGTGATTAAGCAGCGAGTCGAAGATATCATTCGAGAGCTGGATGCGGTGTCTGATAGCCTCAAAAACTTGTTGTTGCACAATCAGTTGGAGCGCCAATATTCGCCTCTTTTGCAGTGGATTCAGGTGCTCTGGGCTGAGGGCGACAAAGGGTTGCAGAAGGATGTTTGCAAAATTTTGGATCGCATTGATTATGAATTGGTAGATTACTCACCTGGTGTGGCAGAATACTTCGATGCAAATAAGGCTACTGGCATAGATGAACCGCAAACCACAAGACCAGCACTAAGGAATAAACTTACGAAGGAGATAGTTGAACGAGGATATGTAATTGTCCCAATGTAGAACACTAAAAACATATATCAAAATGGAGAAACAGTATATTGTAGGTATGGATTTTGGCCACGGCGAGACCGCTGTGTGGGCTGTTCCAATGTCATTGAGCGTCGGTGCCGAGAAGGGAGTTTCGTTGAGGTTGAAGGCATCGAATAATGGTTCAGAGCGATCATATTATTCGGTAATCTATTCCGATGCCCAAGGCAATTTGCGCTTGGATGATTTGAAGGGTAATGTGATTTCGGGCTTTAAGGATAAGGTGTCTAACCTGAATTTGCCTCATAATGCCAATAAGCGTAGGGCGTTTAGCGAGTATATCAAACAGATCTACAAGCGTATGATAGAGTTAAACTCGTCGCTTTTGACAGTTGCTGATGATGGTAGCACCAACTTCTATTTGTGCATTGCCTGCCCAACTAAATGGAGCTCGGAGGATAAGAAGGATTACATCAATTTCTTTAATGAGGCTCTTGCCGAGTTTGGAGTTGAGATAATGTGGGTAATCAACGAGAGTGATGCCGCATATTTCTCTCACGGCTCGGTCAATGAGTACGGAGATAAATGTGTGCTGATTATTGATTACGGTTCAAGCACTATTGATTATACCGTCGTTTATTGCGGAAAAAAGATCTCGGACGATATGTGGTCAAATAATCTGGGCGCGAGCAACATCGAGGAGTCAATCCTTAACAAATGCCGTGGCGAAGAGTCCTACCAGGCAAGTTTGGAGAATACAACTGCAAAATTGGCGGAGCTCGGAATGGGTCACATTGACATCAATTCGTGTGTTAAGTTCGAAGTTCGAAAGGCCAAGGAGTACTCGGTGACGTATGACAAATACCCACGTTTGGTTGTGGATTGTAATTTGGTGGGAGAGAAGAGCGTGTATGGCACAACAGATGAGTTTAAGGCAGAGAAGAATAAATTTAGATTTGAGGCTGAATGTCAGATGGATGAGTGCCTGACGGCATACCAGAGCGCTGTTGTAGAGGATTTCACGAGCTTGAAAGCAAAGATTCAGGAGCGAATCGGTCCACAGCAAATCGATAAAGTCATCCTGAGTGGTGGTGCCTGCCAGATGCCTTGGGTGATGAGTGTGGTGGATGAGGTTTTTGAGCCTGTGAGCATTGAACTCGACAATGAAGCCAGCTTTGTCGTGGCAAAGGGTATCGCCTTTTACGCCAAGGCGCAAATGGAGGCATTGGAGAATTTCAAGCGCCGAATCAGCACCATCAATTTCGGCTCCATCTACAAGCAGGCCGACACGATTGCCACTCGACAGGCAGTCCTGACGCTAATGCCTAAGATGGTCAAGAGACTCAAAGGCTGCTACACGCTCACTGCAAGCGAAATCAGGAAGAGTTTTTGTGACTTCATCCAGAGTCTTGACGGCGATAACGTCGAGTATGCGACTCTTGTGCAGCAGGAGTTCAATTTGTTGGTGAGCAACTCTGTTGGCCAGGCGTTGAAGGAGGCCATTTTGGACGTGTTCAACGTGACGGTAGATACCTCGGATGTGAAGTTGGATATCCCGGTGAACATCATATCTTGGAATCCCTGTTTGTTTGTCGATGGTGGCGCCTTTTATGAGGTCTTTACTCAGCTGATTACAAGCTCCTCGGACGCTATCTTTGGCTCTTGGTTCTTTAAGTGGAATCAGGCCCGCAAGGATCCCGAGTTGGCACAGATTATCAATGGCGTTGCCACGACGCTCGAAAATTTCGTTCGCGAGAATCCTTTGGCTGATTACTCTCAGGTGCAGTCCTCGATTGATGACTATGCGGCAGTGATCCGAACCCAGGCGTTGGACGAGGGTGTTAATATCTTCTATGCCAAGCAGCTGTTCAACACCACATTCAAAAAGTAGTCTGCCCGCATCGTTGTCCAACGCATAATATGTGGCGTGCGACCCTTACCCCGAACTTCGGCGGTAGGGGTCGTTTTTCACCTCGTGAGCTTCCGGGGCAAGAAATTTTTACTATTTTAACCAAAAAATCTGCAAAATATGATAGATTGCGACCCTCTCCCTGCTCTATCTGGTAAAGAGACATTGCTTATGAAAGGAAAATCAATTATTGATGGCCACGAATTTGTGGACCTGGGCTTGGACGTTAAGTGGGCAACCTGCAACATTGGAGCTGAGCGTCCAGAGGATACTGGTGATTTTTTTGCTTGGGGAGAGTTGGAGAAGAAGGAACTTTATGTGTTTGATAAGTATGCCCACGGCTACCACGACGAGTGTAATTACCGATGCTTTAAGCCTCTTGGCAAGGATATCTCTGGCAGCGAGTACGATGTTGCTCGCGCCAAGTGGGGCGAGAACTGGCGTATGCCGACCTTGGACGACATCGCTGACCTGATCTATGATTGCGAGTGGGAGTGGGTCGAAAATGATC
>JAZKYX010000016.1:0-30842 GCA_045612405.1 Alistipes sp. | reverse complement strand
TGCTATGGTACACCCCGTTTTACGCAAGAGTGACTACTCAGCGTTTTATAAAGATTTCAATGATAAGCTTGAGACGCAGTTCGCCACACCGCCAATGCTGTACACCATAATGATTGGTAATACTGATTTCTACTATCCACGTATGAAGAGATATGCCCGCCACCTCAAAAGAGAGGGTTATCCCCATGAACTGGTCGTCGTAAGCGGAGGTCATCAATGGCATAATTGGACAGACTTTGCCAACCAATTTATGCAACGATTATTCTAAAAGATATAGAACGAGTCTATAAACTCTATAATTGAGGTAATGATGCAAATATTTTAGTGTTTGAGTGTCAAAGAGTTATACCTTGCCGCATCTAACTTGTTGATTATAAAGCAAAAAGGGAAAAGCTTTCGCTTTTCCCTTTCAGTACCCCCTCAGGGGCTCGAACCCTGGACCCCAACATTAAGAGTGTCGTGCTCTACCAACTGAGCTAAAGAGGCAACTTTTTTATGTACCCAGAGCCGGGGTCGAACCGGCACAGGGGTGAACCTACTGGTGTTTGAGACCAGCGCGTCTACCGATTCCGCCATCTGGGCTACAATTTCTTTCGAAACGGTGTGCAAATGTAGACATTATTTTTGAATCTGCAAATAAAATCACAAAAAATTTTTAATTTTTCTTAAAAAAACCTCATTTTCCCTAAAAAATGGCCGTTTTTCAACACTTTTTATGGTTTTTGCATAGTTTGCTTGCCTCGTGATTACGGTGAGGGCCGTATGAATTTAGGTAAATATTTTATGAAAAAAAATCAGATTTTTTCGAGTGAATGAGTGGCGGGGTGTCGATTTTGGGTAAAAAACTCTCGATTATAATCTCTCGTGAGTAGATTTTTAACTATCTTTGATGAGCAAACCTAAAAATAAAATAATATGAAAACTTCTCGATGCTCGATTTTGCTTCTTGTTACATTACTAGTAACGTCAATTTGCTTTGCCCAGCAGCGTGATCCTCGTGTGAGGGAGTACATCACCCCAACGCGCATCGTCTGGATGAGCGACGAGAGTCAGATTACCCACCCCGAATACCTTTTGCGGGAGGGTGTGGGACAGGCCGATTTGACAAATGCCTACATTTGCGTGATGCGTAGCACCGAGGAGCGACATCCTGCCATTTTGCTCGACTTTGGGCGCGAGCTTCAAGGAGGTTTGCAGTTCACGACAGGTATGCCAGGCGATCACACCCCTGTGAGGGTGAGGATTCGATTTGGCGAATCGGCCAGCGAGGCTATGTGCGAGATTGACGGCGAGAATGGAGCCACCAATGATCACGCTGTGCGTGATTTCGAAATTACGCTTCCTTGGCTCGGAGTGCGTGAAGTTGGTAATTCGGGATTCCGCTTTGCAAGAATTGACCTCCTGGACGATAACCGTGAGTTGCATTTGAAGGAGGTGAGAGCCATCTCCCAGATGCGCGACATTCCATACCTTGGTTCTTTTAAGTCGAGCGATGAGCGACTGAATCAGATTTGGCAGACGGGAGCTTATACCGTACACCTCAATATGCAGGAGTATCTGTGGGATGGTGTTAAGCGTGATCGCTTGGTGTGGATGGGTGATTTGCATCCCGAAGTGATGACCGTGAGTCACGTCTTTGGTTATAACGAGGTGGTGCCTCGCAGTCTGGATTTGGTTAAGCAGACTACATCGCTGCCTAATTGGATGAATGGCATTAGCTCATACTCTTTGTGGTGGATTATCATCCAGCGCGACTGGTATTATCACCACGGCGACTTGGCTTACCTGAGCGAGCAGAAGGATTATCTGGTGGAGCTGCTGAAACTTCTCTTTACCAAGGTTGATGATAGGGGTGTAGAGCGATTGGATAGCCGTTTCTTGGATTGGCCATCGAATGCTCACCCCGAGGCTATTCACGCAGGTTTGCAGTCGTTGATGGTTATGGCGATGACCTCTGGTGAGGAGCTTTGTCAGATTTTGGGAGAGCCAGCGCTCGCTACCGAGTGTGGCAAGATGGCAGATAAGATGAGGGCGGCAGCACCAATTGTTGCTAAGACCTATGCGGCATCGGGCAAGGCCACCACAGCGCCTGGCAACAAGCAAGGTGCATCGCTTATGGTTCTTGCCGATTTGATGCCTGCTCAGCAGGCCAACGAGAATATCATCTCGGTGGAGGGCTGTCGTGGATTCTCGACCTTCTATGGTTATTATATGTTGCAGGCTATGGCCAAGGCGGGCGACTACGTGGGTGCGATGGATGTCATTCGCAATTATTGGGGTGCGATGCTTGATTTGGGCGCTACCTCATTCTGGGAGGATTTCGATATTGATTGGATGGAGAATGCCGCGCGTATAGATGAGCTTGTACCCGAGGGTAAGGTGGATATTCACCGCGAAAAGGGTGGCTATTGCTACCAGGGTTATCGTCATAGCTTCTGCCACGGCTGGGCTCCGGGTCCTACGGCGTGGTTGAGTCAGCACGTCTTGGGTGTCGAGGTGTTGGAGCCTGGTTGCCGTAAGGTGAGGATTGAGCCTCATCTGGGAGATTTGGAGTGGGTCGAGGGTAGCTTCCCAACTCCTTATGGCGAGATTGTGATATCTCATCACCGGGTGGCCGATGACAAGGTGGTGTCTAAGATTAAGGCGCCTAAGGGTGTGAAGATCGTTAAATAAGCTATGTGTATAAACGAAAAAGGCTGTCACATAAATTGTGACAGCCTTTTTTATGAGTAGTTTACAACCTTACTTGATTGCTACCATATTCTGGATTGAACGTTCGGCAGCGCAGCGTACCTCTTCGTCGAGGACGACCTCTGGCGACTCCTCTTCCAGGCACGAGATGATGTTCTCCAACGTCACCATCTTCATATAACGGCACTCGTTGCAGGCGCAGGTCGAGTCCTCTGGCGGAGCAGGGATGAACGTCTTCTCGGGATAACGCTTTTTGAGCTCGGCAAGGATGCCAGCCTCTGTCACAACGATAAACTCCTGGGCTGCATCTTCGCCACAGAAATCCAAAATGCCAGCCGTAGAGCCAACATAATCTGCTACCTCTGTTATATATGCTCGGCACTCAGGGTGTGCTACGATCTTAGCCTCGGGGTGATCGGCTTTGAGTGAGAGGATCTTCTCCAATGAGAACTCCTCGTGTACTGTGCAGGCACCGTCCCAGATGACCATATTGTCGCGGCCTGTCAGCTTCTGAATATATGAGCCGAGGTTGCGGTCGGGAGCAAAGATGATGGGCTGCTCGCGAGGAATACTTTCCACAACTTTGAGCGCATTGGTCGATGTGCAGCATACATCCGTAAGAGCCTTCACCTCGACCGAAGTATTGACATACGACACCACCTTATGGTCGGGATATTGCTCCTTCAAGCGGGCCAACGCCGCCGCCTCGCACGATTCGGCGAGTGAACAGCCAGCCTCGGGTACGGGGATGAGTACCTTCTTGTTGGGAGAGAGTACCTTTGCTGTCTCGGCCATAAAGTTCACGCCCGCAAAAAGTATTATCGGTGCATCAATATCTCGCGCTTTGACCGACAGGGCGAGCGAGTCACCCAAATAATCGGCGACAGCCTGTACCTCGGGCAGTGTATAGTAGTGAGCGAGGATTACGGCATTTTTCTCGCGTTTGAGTTGCTCGATTCGCTCTACAAGTGCATTATTTGCCATAAAATGAGTTGTTTTCTTATTTCTCAACTTGGATATTCATACTTATATCCATAGCCTTCACGGTGTGAGTCAAGGCACCGACGCTGATGTAATCCACGCCAGTGGCTGCCACCTCAATCAAACGAGGGATGCTCATATTACCCGAAGCCTCGGTCTTGATGCCCTTCTCGGCTGCATTGATAACTTGAACAGCCTCTTTCATAGCCTCGTTGCTCATATTGTCGAGCATAATGATGTCGGCACCCGCTGCGATAGCCTCCTTAACCTCGTCGAGGTTGGTTGTCTCTACCTCAATCTTGATACCCTCGGCGATACGCGCACGCACCTGCTCAACAGCCTTTGTGATGCCGCCAGCCATCTTGATGTGGTTATCCTTAATCATTGCCATATCGTAAAGACCCATACGGTGATTTGTACCACCGCCGTGCTTTACTGCGAGCTTGTCTAATACGCGCAGACCTGGGGCGGTCTTACGAGTGTCGAGAAGCTCGGTGTGGGTACCAGCCAACTCCTTTACATACTTAGCAGTCTCGGTAGCGATACCGCACATACGCTGGAAGAGGTTGAGCGAGAGACGCTCGCCACGCAACAATGTAGGATATGTGGCCTCAATCTTCAAGATTACATCGCCCTTCTTCACGAAGTCGCCGTCCTTGAAATAAGGGGTAAAGACAACATCACTCTGGAAGCGGTCGTAAACCATCTTGACAATCTCCAAACCTGAGATTACACCCTCCTGCTTGGCTGTCATTGTCGCCACAGCGTTCATCGACTCGGGGATGATTGACTCGGTAGTGATGTCACCAGTATTGATGTCCTCCTCGATTCCCAAATCAAGGAGCTTGTTGATTAAGTTTTCGTACTGCATATTGACTAAAAGTTAAAAAAGTTTCCATTCACTGGGGCTGTGCTAATCTCCTCGCCACGACGCTGCACCGAGTGCAGTGCGTAGGCCTCGTCGGCGCAAGGGAAGTCCTCGCGGTAGTGGCCTCCGCGACTCTCCTGGCGGAGTAGGGCGGGCGAGATAATCAGTCGTGCCACACATAACAAACGGCGTGATGCTTCGAGATAGTATTCACGGTTAGCCTCGCCGCCACGCTCGTCCTGTTTCTGTTTGATTATATCTCTTAATTGAGCAATCTGCTGCAAACCCTCTTTCAGGCCCTCCTCGCTACGGATGATGCCTGCATAGGTGTTCATAATCTCGGCAGCCTGCTGACGAATCTGGTGATAGAGCGATTCGTTGTTGGGGTCCTTGCTGTATTGCTTATCAAAGACAGGGAACTCCTCGACAGCTCCCACCTTCACAGTATCCTCCACCGCGCGGTTGGCAAATACCAAACACTCGATCAATGAGTTTGAAGCTAAACGATTGGCTCCCATAATGCCAGTTGCTGCAACCTCGCCACATACATAGAGTCGCTTCACGTCGGTGCGACCGTCATTGTTCGACATTACGCCACCAACAGAGTAGTGGGCCGCAGGTGCCACAGGAATCTCCTGTGTGAGGTCGTAACCAAACTCCTTACACTTGGCAAGAATGCCTGGGAAGCGCTTCTGGATCATCGCCGGGTCGAGATGTTTGAGCGAAAGCGTTACATAAGGCGTACCATCCTGGCGCATCTGCTTGAAGATTGAGCGTGCCACGATGTCGCGTGGTGCCAACTCGGCCAACTCGTGGATGGGAACCATAAAGCGTTTGCCATCCTTGCTTAAAAGATGGGCTCGCTCGCCTCTGACGGCCTCGCTGATAAGGAATGCCTGGGCTGAATCTTTGAGGTATAGGCCTGATGGGTGGAACTGAATGAACTCCATATCCAAGATGCGGCATCCTGCCTTGTAGGCAATTGCCACACCGTCGCCCACCGTCGTTTGTGGGTTGGTCGTACGCGCATAGATGGCCGATGTGCCGCCCGAAGTCAGGAAGACGTGATTGGCAAAGAGCATCACCTCCTCGCCACTCTCACCCGCCTCGGTCAGCGAGGCGTCGGAGCTCCAACAGCGCACGCCATAGCAAGTCTTATCCTTGACCAGCAGGTCGAGTAGCAGAGTATTCTCAAAGATGGTTATATTCTCCCTCTCGGCAACCTTCGAGATTGTAAATTCGGTAATCCATCGACCTGTGGCGTCGCCTCCTGCGTGGAGAATACGGCGCTTGTGGTGACCACCCTCCAAGCCTAAGGCCAGCACACCATTCTCGGTGTCGAACTTCATTCCCTCGGCGATAATCTCCTCAATGCGGTCTGGGCCCTCGTTTACAAGGATATCCACCGAACGGTCCTCGCACAAGCCGCGGCCAGCAATCAAGGTGTCGGATTTATGAATTTCTGGGTTGTCATCAAACGATGTGACGGCAGCGATACCGCCCTGAGCGTTAAACGAATTGCTCTCGCGTATCATCGACTTTGTGATTACAGCCACGCTACCCTTCATCGAAGCCTTCCACGCAGCATACAATCCGGCAAGTCCGCTACCAACGATTATGTAATCAAATTTACGCATTCTATTTGGGTAATAATAATGCAAATATCATCAAAAATCTTCACAAATGCTACGGTTTGAGTAAAAAAAATAGTCTCTTCGCCTCAAAAATTGCATTTTTGCTTACCACTCAATAATATTTAGGCGGTGGAGTGTTTGATTCACGATTCTTTGGGAAAGATAAATCATACAATTTGCACATCCTTATGCATTATGTTTCAAAAAAATAGTTATCTTTACGAGCAGTTACCCTCGCCTGCGCGCTGGGTGGATGATGTTGAAAACATAAACAAACAGATAAACTTATGCTAAGAAAATTCAGAATCGTAGCCGCTACGATGTGTTTTGCTCTCTTGACGTTGCTCTTTCTCGACTTTACGGGGACGTTGCACGCGTGGCTCGGCTGGCTCGCTAAAATTCAATTTTTGCCAGCTGTTTTGGCTCTAAATGTCGTGGTGGTGGCCATCTTGGTTGTGCTGACCCTGCTCTTTGGTCGCCTCTATTGTTCTGTAATATGTCCGCTGGGTGTGATGCAGGATATATTCTCGTTCTTTGGTGGGAAGCGCAAGAAGAATCGTTTCAGCTACTCGCCAGCCAAGAATTGGTTGCGCTATGGTGTGTTGGTGATCTTTGTCGTAGCTATGGTGGCGGGTTTTGGCGCCATAGCCAACATTATTGCCCCTTATAGCGCCTTTGGTCGTATTGCTCAAAACCTGTTGGCTCCGCTGTGGGGCTGGGGTAATAATCTTCTGGCTTATGTAGCTGAACGATTGGATAGTTACGCTTTCTACACTACTGAGGTGTGGGTTGCCTCGTGGGCTACGTTTGGAGTGGCTGTCGTGACACTTTTAGTTGTGGGTTATCTGGCTTGGCGCGGAGGTCGTACCTATTGCAACACCATCTGCCCTGTGGGTACGGTGTTGGGTGCGTTGTCACGCATCTCGCTCTTTAAGCACGTCATCGACACCGAGAAATGTATTGACTGTAAGCGTTGTGCGCGAAATTGCAAATCTTCGTGCATCAATGTCGAAAATCATTCAATCGACTATTCGCGTTGCGTGACTTGCTTCGATTGTATCGAAAATTGTAGTAAGGGAGCTATCAAGTATGAGTTCCGTTTTGGGGCCAGCAAACCTTCGGTAGAGCCCCAGGAGGAGGCAGTGGATAAGTCGCGCAAGAATTTCCTTATTGGCACTGCTCTTTTGGCATCTTCTGTCGTCAAGGCTCAGGAGATGAAGGTAGATGGTGGTTATGCGGCAATCGTTGCCAAGCAGGCCCCAAATCGCAAACAGCCTATCACGCCTCCGGGTTCGCAGAGTGCGCGTAATATGGCTGCTCACTGTACGGGATGTCAGTTGTGTGTGTCGGCTTGTCCTAACAATGTGTTGCGCCCATCGACAGATTTGCAGACCTTTATGCAGCCCGTCGTGTCTTATGAGAAGGGTTATTGCCGTCCCGAGTGTAACGTCTGCTCTCAGGTGTGCCCAACGGGAGCTATACGTCTGTTGGATTTGGCTCAGAAGAGCGCTACGAGTGTGGGTCACGCGGTGTGGAGACGAAGAAATTGTGTGGTCATCTCTGATGAGGTGGAGTGTGGCAACTGTGAGCGTCACTGCCCATCGGGTGCCATTACAATGGAGCGTCTCGATGCAGATAATCCTCGTTCTCGCCGTATTCCTGTTGTGAACAAAGAGCGATGCTTGGGTTGCGGAGCGTGTGAATATGTATGCCCTGCGCGTCCGCTGAGTGCTATATTTGTGAAGGGGTATAAGAATCACAGAAACATCTAAACGAGCAACAATGGAGAAGAAAAATAAAACTATCGGTCGAGGTGAATTTTTGACACGCCTGGGTGCAGGTGCAGCCATTACGACAGCTGCTTTTGTTGGCTGCAAGCCCAGCGGTATGAAGTTTGACCCTTATAATGTCGATGAGGAGGATGTGCCTCGCGATAAGATGGAGTATCGACTCAACCACAATACGGGCGATAAGGTATCAATCCTGGGTTATGGCTGTATGCGTTGGCCAATGACCAAGGATGAAGGTGGTCGTGAAGTGATTGATCAGGAGGAAGTTAATGAGTTGGTGGATTATGCCATTGCCCACGGTGTGAATTACTTCGACACCTCGCCTGTCTATTGTCAGGGTCGTTCGGAGGAGGCTACGGGTAAGGCCCTGAGCCGCCATCCGCGCGATAGCTATTTCGTTGCAACCAAGATGTCGAATTTTTCGAACTATACGCGCGAGAACTCTATCCTGATGTATAACCGTTCGTTCGAGTTGTTGCAGGTTGATACTATCGATTATTATCTGTTGCACAACATTGGTAGCGATGTGCGTTCGTTTGAGGCGCGTTTTATCGATAACGGCATCCTTGATTTCTTGATCGAGGAGCGCAAAAAGGGTAAGATTCGTAACCTCGGTTGGTCGTTCCACGGTTCAAAGGAGGTGTTTGACCACATCCTTGCCTACCACGAGAAGGTACATTGGGACTTCATCCAGATTCAGATGAACTATTCGGATTGGCGTCAGGCGCGTGGCCGCAATGTCAATGCCGAGTATCTCTATGCCGAGTTGGAGAAGCGCAACATCCCTGTGGTGATTATGGAGCCGCTGTTGGGTGGTCGCCTTTCAAATGTGCCCAACCATATCGCTGCGCGCTTGCAGGAGAAGGAGCCTGAGCGTAGTGTGGCATCGTGGGCATTCCGCTTCGTGGGTTCATATCCAGGTGTGCTGACGGCGCTCAGTGGTATGACCTATGAGGACCACTTGCAGGATAACATCCGTTCCTATGCGCCGCTGGTGCCGCTGTTGGAGGAGGATAAGGAGTTCTTGTTCAAGACTGCGGAACTTATGTTGCAGTATCCGACAATCCCTTGTAATGACTGTAAATATTGTATGCCTTGCCCTTATGGTCTGGATATTCCAGCCATCCTGCTCCATTATAACAAGTGCGTCAATGAGGGCAATCTGACCAATACGCCTCACGACGAGAACTTCCGCAAGGCGCGCCGAGCATTCCTGGTGGGCTATGATCGTGCGGTGGAGAAGGAGCGTCAGGCCGACCGTTGCGTGGGTTGTAAGCAGTGTAATCACCACTGTCCTCAGCGTATTGACATTCCTCGTCAGTTGCGCCGCATAGATGAGTATATCGAAAAGTTGCGCCGTAGTCGCGAGTATTAATTCAGGGGCTATGCTGTCGAGGGCGCAACTCAAAGAGCGACTCCACGCCGAGCAGTGTTCGTGTGTGGTGGCTAATGCCGCAGCGGTTATGACGTTTCATCAGCGAGGCGTCAAGGACTTATTCTCGTTGCTTAGTGATAAGGCTCAGCCTTTGCAGCGTGCATCGGTTGCCGACAAGGTTGTAGGCAAGGGTGCTGCTGCGTTGATGATTGCTGGCGGCGTTGAGTGGGTCTGGGCCGATGTGGTGAGCAAGAGTGCTCTTGAACTCTTTGCGCGCTATGGCGTTGAGGTAGAGTATGGTGAGAAGGTTGCTCACATTATCAACCGCGCCGGCGACGGGATGTGTCCTGTGGAGAGGTTGTGTCTTGGCCATTCTACGGTCGAGGAGTGTTTGCTCGAAATAGAACGCTTTATTGACGGATTGAGCCGTTAATTGAGATATTATCTCTCTTGTGAGGCAAGATTGGTAAACTTTTTGCAAAGGAGAGAGATAAATAAATTCCCAATCGCCCTCGGGTTTTTGGGGAAAGTACAAATAACTTAAAACAGTTTGACGATATGCAAGTATCAAGCATTAAACTCTATTCGCTGAATTACAGCAACGTGAAAACCTACATCATTGCAGCACTTTTTGTTGCGGGCAATATCCTTTTGCCTCAGCTTTGTCACTTGATGCCACAGGGCGGTATGGTGTGGTTGCCAATCTATTTCTTTACATTGGTGGGTGCCTATAAGTATGGCTGGAAGGTGGGTCTTTTGACTGCATTGCTCTCGCCTTTGTGCAACCATCTGATGTTTGGAATGCCTGCGGCAGCGGTGTTGGTGCCAATCTTTGCCAAGTCGGTAGTGTTGGCTCTTGCAGCAGCCTTTGTTGCTAAGCGAAGCCAGAATCTCTCTTTGCTGTTGATGGTGGCTGTTGTGGCTGCTTACCAGATTGTGGGAGGTGCCTTTGAGTGGGCGTGGAGCGGTAGCTTGGCTGTAGCGGCTCAGGATTTGCGCTTGGGCGTTCCTGGTATGCTGACTCAGGTTATTGGCGGATATTTGGTTCTTAAATATTTGTTGAAGGACTAAAAGTGTTTGAAAGAGAAAGAGGCTGTCTGCAATCGCTGACAGCCTCTTTTTTTATTATTTCGTCTTGATTCTTAGAGTCTTGAATCCGAAGCGTGGGGTGGTGATTTTTATCTCGCAACCATCGCTGGTTTGGCGTAGGTCGTAACTCTTGATTTCGTTGCCACGCAGGTCTATCTCCGAAATTGACTCAGCCTCGATGCCAAGACTTAACTTTGTCGAGTTGGCGCTGCCTTCGGCGTTGTATAGGCGTACCACCCAGCCTTCGGGTGTAGGGTAGGCAGCCGATAGGATGTAGCCGCTTTGACCCAAGTCCAGGAATGAGTGTTCTGTGATCTCTGATGGCGAGCAGGCAGATACAATTAGTGGGGCGTTCCACTTGGCATTCTCGCGCTCGATTCCTGCTTTGTACCAGGTGTGACGATGGGCGATGAGGGCGCACTTGATGTGTGTTTTGCCCTTGACGGGGTAGTCGCGTCCCCAAAGACCTGAGCCTGAATACTGAATGGTGAGGCCCAGAGGCTCATCCTTGCCGTGACGATACGAGGTGGTGTGGTCGCTCAAAAGCGCAAGGCCGCGAGGGTTGTTGCCCCTCTCCACCAAATCGATCCAATTCAAAATCACGTTATGTTTGATATCGCGCCACTCTCCATAGTGGGTTGATTCCAACTGGCTGCGGCATACGTCGTAGGGCGCATTTTTATATAGTGCGGGGTCATTCAGTGCTACGGGTAACATAAGCGACAGCTTGTAGCGGTCGTCGTAGCAGGCGCGGCGATTCTCGGAAAAACTATCGCGCTGGGCAAACTCTCCTATGCCATCGTTATGCAGCCAATCAATCTCTAACTCGATGTCAATAAGTGGGCTGCCCTTTCTTAGCGTGATGCGCTGGGTGAATGGGTGTGAGGCGATGTGGCCCTTGATTTCGAGGCATTGCTCGATCTCAGAGAGTTGAATACGCCTTACCTTGGCAGGTTGCTCCATTGATGAACGCCACTGTCCCTGGTGGTAGAAATAACCGTGTAGCTCGGTGAGTCCATATTCCGAGGCGTGGTCGGTGTAATCTCTCCATGATTTTCCTTCGCGAACGTAGAGGTGCTTGATTACTCCTCCGCGCTTGGAGTCAACCTCGATGCGATATAGGTCGTTGCTGATGGTGGTCTGGCTATCCTCGTTGTAGGTAGGGGTTGTGGTCTTACCCCTTTTAAGAGAAATTGAGCTGTAACCAAAGGCGGGGAGTGTTGTCCAGATTTTTATCTCCTTGTCGGCGATTGCCGATTCCATTGGCCTGCCTTTTGGGTCGGTCGCTATTACGTTGTAGCCTTGCCACTGCTGGGGCAGGGTGATGCTCACCACCTCGTGGCGCGCGAATGGCTGTGTGTTGTAAACTCTGTAACAGACCTCATCGCTAATCGCACGTGGTGATGCAGCGAGGGAATTTAGCGCTACCTGCTTTTCGCCATTGGCCAGGAGTTTGGTCTTGGCTACCCAATCTTCGATGTTGTCGGCCCACGAGCCGCGCTCGTTGAGGCGATTGTAGGGCACAATCCACGAGTCGTGATGTTCGGAAAGCATCAGCGTGCGCCAACCCTCATCGAGGAGTTGCTGGTTGGGTTGTACACCCTTTTCCAGGTAGGCCATAGAGGCAATCTGCTCGCTCTGTAATATCTCGTTCTCGCCCTGGCGCACAAGTTGTGCGATGCGTTGCAGCACCTGGCTACCCCACATAAGTCCTGGGCGCACATCCTCTTGCGAGAAGTGATAGTCATCATTGGTGGAGTTATTGGCTATGGTCTCGAAATATTCGCGCCAAGTGACGTAACACGAGTTGCCACGAGTTCGCCCCTCGCGGCCAATCCACGGACCACCGCGCCATCCTGCATCTTGCAGAGTCATTCCTATGGGGTGCTCGATACCAGCCTCGCGGCAGGCTGTCAGGTACTCCTCTTCGTTACCCCACGCTGTGGTTTGCCATACCGATTTGGGGTACAGTTCCTCGCACTCATATCGGGGTGAGGTGAGCAGAGAACTGCCGTCGGGTGCAATCCAATTTACCAATTCGCCGCCATAGGCTGCCGCATATCCGCCCCAGCAGGTGTTAGGGCATTTCAGCGTGGCATACTTATATCCCAGCTGTTTGAGGATCTGGGGTAGTGAACTTGTGAAGCAGGGCTCCTCGACGGCATAGGTCATAAACTCCACCTCGGGGAAGTGGTCGTTGATTTTGCTTATGCCGTATTGGAATTGACGAATGATGCTCTCGCCCGATATGTTGTAGCAGTAGGGCTGGGCGTAGGCTGGGTTTGTGAACTCAATGCGTGGCGAGGCTGCAATCTTTCGAAATCGCTCATAATCCGCAGGGGTGTGGCGTGCCACGCTGTCCCACGTCTCGGGCTCAATTTCGAGTGACATCCTCCACGTTGGGTTGCGCTCAAAGGTTTCGCATAGGAAGCGGGTCTTCCACTCCAAAGGGTAGTGGCCATATATGCCACCGTGATAGCCATCGACAAAACTTGGACGTTGAGCCATTGCGCCCACCGACCATAACATCATAACCAGTGTCAAAAATCTTTTCATACTCACCATCATTCTCTCTTTATCAGTATTCATTATAATACGGGGCGGGGTATATCCCTCTTGCGCTTCCCTATACAAATTTAACTCATTCGGATGGTTTTTGCAATGTTTTGGCGTGGATTTATACCCTGGCCGAGGTCGAGGCTTGCGTGGATGGAAGATTTGGGGCAATTGTTCATTAAAAAAGTCATCGGGCGTTGGGTGGTATTTTATAATGATATATCTTTGTGGTGGAATAATAAAAATATCTTGTTCTCGTTAGAGAATCATAATATCCATAAAATAAAACATAATGAAGAGAGCTGCGTTGATGCTGGGGCTATGCTTTGCTATGGTGGCCTGCACATCTAAAATAAATATTGACATCGAAGGTCGCCTTGCCGACAATGCCGCATCGAAGATCTATCTTGTTGTCGAGGACGGTGGCGTTGATACGTTGGCCTCAGCCGCTGTTGGGACCGATAACACATTCCACCTGAAAGGTCGTCTGTATGAGCCTACCACAGCTTTTCTGTGTGATGACAATGGCAATGCCCTGACAATGTTTTTGGCCGAGGATGCCCCTTTGAAGATGCGTATGTCGGATATGGGAGGCTATGTGGTCGAGGGTGGAGCTATTAACGATAAATACAACCTCACCGTGCGCCAACTCTCGGACTTGGCTACTCAGTTTATGAATATTGATGAGCAGTCGCCAACGGCCGAGGAGGAGTATGAGTCGCTTTTAGCCAAATACCATCTGGCGCTCTCGTCGGCTATTACCTATAATCTGGATAACTTGGTCGGTGTGGAGCTCTTCCTGCATCAGGAGTCATTGTCGATGACGGCCGAAGATATGCGTGTGCGCTTTAATCAATTTTCGCCCAAGATGCGCAAGTTGGCTTCTATGCGACAATTTGAGCGTTATATTGGTAATGTTGAGCGAAGTCAGCTCGGCCAGCCATTCATTGACGCCAAGGTTGAGACTATCACAGGTCAGCAGATGTCGTTTGGCGAACTGTGTGGCCAGGGGAAGTGGGTGCTGCTTAATTTCTGGGCAACGTGGAGCGAGCCCTGCCTGCGCGATGTTGAGGTCTTGCGTGAGGCCTACGCGCGTTATGCGCTGATGGGTTTTGAAATCTGTTCCATAGCACTCGATCCCGATATTGATCGTCTGAGGGCCTTTGTCGCAAAGAATCAGATGCTGTGGAGTAATGTGCTGAATACCTCTGCTGAGACCGATATTCCCCTTTCTGAGCTCTACGCCGTGCATTCTATCCCCGCTTATTGTCTGATTTCTCCATCGGGCGAAATCGTGATGCGCGACCTACGTGGTGAGAATTTGCTCCACGAACTGCAACATATCATCGAAGGAGAGGAATTTTGCACCTATCCGCAACTACATCAAAATCAACACATTGAAGGAAAAAGTGAAAAATAATTAAAAAAAATTCTTAAAAATATTTGCACAGTAAAAAAAAACGCTCTATATTTGCACTCGCAATCAGGCAAATGGCTCCGTAGCTCAACTGAATAGAGTACTTGACTACGGATCAAGCGGTTACAGGTTTGAATCCTGTCGGAGTCACTGAAAATGAAGCGGTTACCAATCTGGTGACCGCTTTTTTGTTGTGTTTGGTAGGTCTGAGGTTCCCGGGTGGAGCCGATAAATTATCCTTATCTATCAACTAATATCTTTATTTTATTGATGTACATTCTTTTGTAAATGTAAAATTCTCCACTATCCCCACTCTGTGTGTTGTGTTTTGCGAAAAAAATGCTAAATTCGTAGGAAAATAAGACATTTTAGCCTATGTGTACTATCTCGAAATTTTTCCTGCGAACAGCGGTTTTATTGTTGGTTGCTTTGTTGTCGGTCATTAATGTTCTGGCAGCCAGGCCGAAGGCCACGGATCAGCGTTGGATGATGTGGTATGATAAGCCTGCTCAAACTTTCATTGACGCTTTGGTTATCGGCAATGGCCAGATGGGTGCCACCGTCTATGGCGGCATCCAGGAGGAGAGGATTGACCTCAATGATTTGACTCTGTGGTCGGGTGAGCCTGTGGATGTAATGGCCGATACGAAGGCGGCATCCGAGGGCCTTGCATCTGTGCGTGAGGCATTGAAGAATGAGGATTATCGCCTGGCCGATAGACTCCAACGTCGTTTGCAGGGTAGTTTCTCGGAGTGTTATGTACCTTTGGGTAGTCTCTCAATTAACTTTGCTGAACCTGCGGAGGTGGAAGATTATCGTCGTGAGCTCGATATAAGCCGAGGCGTGATGACCGTAGGTTACCAGGCTGATGGAACGCGTTACGGCCGTACATATTTTATCTCGCACCTTGACAAGAGCCTGGTGGTGGAACTTACGGCCGTGGGTGAGTGTAAGCTCAATGGCGAGGTCTCCTTTTCTAGCAAACTACGTTTCACTACGCGCTCCGAGGATGGAATGATTGTAGCCCAGGGTTATGCGCCATATCACATCTCATATCATCGTGAAATATTGTGGGATGAAAACCGAGGTATCCATTTTACGGCATTGGTGAAACCGTTGGAGGTCGATGGCGAGGTTGTGAGCGAGGGTGGTAAACTTGTGATGAAGGAGTGCTCTCGCGTGGTGTTGCTTGTGACCGATGCGACAAGCTATAATGGATTCGACAAAGATCCCGTGAAGCAGGGACGTGAGCACGCCGCCATTGCCCGCAATCAGCTCTCTGGGGCCGAGAAGTTTTCATTCAAGCAGTTGCATAAGCGCCACGTTGCCGATTTCTCGCAATTCTTCGACAGAGTCGATTTGCAACTGGGCGAGGAGTGTGAGGTGCCAAATGTGCCGACAAATGAGCGTTTGAAGGCCTATACGGCGGGCGAAAAGGATAATAATTTGGAGATGCTCTATTTTCAATTTGGCCGTTATCTGATGATTTCGGCATCGCGCACGGTTGGCATCCCGATGAATCTGCAAGGTATCTGGAACGATAATCTCACCCCACCCTGGAACAGCAACTATACGATAAATATCAATACCGAGGAGAACTATTGGCCTGCCGAGGTACTCAACCTCTCGGAGATGCACGAGCCTATGCTTTCGTTCATTGGCACGATGGCGCAGACAGGTCGTTATACTGCCCGTCACTACTACGACTGCAAGGGTTGGGCGTCGGGTCATAACTCTGATGTGTGGGCGATGACCAATCCAGTGGGTGAGTATAGTGGTTCGCCCTCGTGGGCAAATTGGACTATGGGAGGTGCGTGGATGAGTACCCATCTGTGGGAACATTATCTGTTTACGCGTGACAAGGACTTCTTAAGCGAGCGCGGCTATCCGCTGTTGAAGGGTGCTGCGGAGTTCTGTCTTGATTGGCTTGTTGAGGATAGCAATGGCCACCTTATCACCTCGCCTTCGACCTCGCCCGAGAATCATTATCGCACGGATGATGGATATGTGGGAGAAACCTTGTATGGCGCCACCAGCGATTTGGCAATCATCCGAGAGTGTTTGGCGGCGACAGCCGCAGCGGCCAGGGAGCTGGATGTGGATGAGGAGTTGCAGCGTGAGATCTCTGACGTGATATCGCGTCTGCGTCCTTATCAAATCGGCAAGAAGGGAAATCTCCAAGAGTGGTATCACGATTGGGAGGATCCTGAGCCTCGGCATCGTCATCAGACTCATCTCATAGGTCTTTTCCCTGGAAGCCACATCTCGCCAGAGAAGACTCCTGAATTGGCGCGTGCGTCGGCCCGCTCGTTGGAGCTGCGTGGTGATAAGGCTACGGGATGGTCTACTGGTTGGCGCGTGAATCTGTGGGCACGCCTGCTTGATGGCGACCACGCCTACGGAATCTATCGTATGCTGCTCACCTATGTTGATGATGGTCGCACGAAGGGTGCAACGGGCGGCGGAACTTATCCCAATTTGTTGGATGCTCATCCGCCATTCCAGATTGATGGTAATTTTGGTGGCGCTTCGGGCGTGGCCGAGATGCTCTTGCAATCTCAGCACGGAAGCATAGACCTGCTGCCAGCTTTGCCAAAGGCGTGGTATGAGGGTCGTTTCGATGGTCTGAGAGCGCGAGGTGGCTTTGAAGTTGATTTGCAGTGGAGTGATGGTAAGGTCATAAGTGGCGAGATTCTCTCCCTGGCTGGTCAGCGTTGTGTGATTCGCACCGCCTCTCCAATCCAGGTCAAGGGCGCAAAGTCGGTTGCCAAAAAAGTCGGGGTATATTATGTCGTTGAGTTCGATACCGTAAAGGGTAAGCGATACAAGATTTGCGGCTGAGTGAAGAAATCGAGCTGTGGATTGAATAAAAAGGGCTTGCGGGGTTGAATTTGCGAGCTATAAATTTGCAAAATCGGGGCTTAGTGAGTAAATTTGTTAGAGATAAACTAACCGAAAATCTTAAATTTAATGATATGAAAACAAAATTCCGTCTTTTAGCAAGTGTGGTTGCGATGGCTACTGCAATGCTGTTTGCGAGTTGCGGAGCGCAGGACTCGTATGTGGGAACAAAAACCGATGCTTTGGCCGATTCGGCGTGGGAGTCATCTAAGTGGTTGTCGGCTGTTGATGCTCCTGTGATTAACCCTGTGGAGAATAGACGTGATAATGACCGTGCGGCAGATGGTGCGAGCTGGTTTGTCTCAACGGTAAAGAATGAGCAGAAGGTCATCTCGGCCAAATGGATGACTACGGGTCTTGGCGTTTATGAACTTTTTCTCAATGGTAAGATTGTGGGTGAGGAGATCCTCAAACCTGGCTTTACTCACGTCTTGAAGACACGACGCTCGTTTACATATGACCTTACAGATGCCTTCAATACCAAGGCTGGCGCTGAGAATCAGCTTGCGGCACAGGTTACTCCTGGCTGGTGGGCCGATAAGATTGTGACGCCAGGCAATGGCAATATGTGGGGTACAAAGTGTGCTTTTCGTGCCGTGTTGGAGCTTACATATGCTGACGGGACCAAGCAGCTTTACGGTACCGATCTCGAAAACTGGAAGGCTGGTATAGCAGGTCCGGTGAAGCATTCGGCAATCTTCGATGGTGAGGAGTATGATGCTCGCGAGAAGATGGGTTATGAGTGTGTCGAGAGTTTGTCGGCACCTGAGGAGAATAAGGAGTTTAGAGGCGAGATTTTGCCATCTGAGGGAGCTGAGATTTATCTTCGTCACGACCTCGCTCTTAGCCCAGTTCAGGCCTATGTGTGGAAGGATGTTGAGGGCGCTAAGGATGGCGAGCACGGTAAGATTGTTATCGAGCGCGAATATAAGGCGGGTGAGCAGATTACCCTCGCATCTGGTGAGACTTTGGTAATTGATTTTGGTCAGAACTGTGCGGGTGTGCCAGCCTTTGAGTTTAAGGCTAAGGAGGGTACCGAGTTGTTGTGCTTGCCAGGCGAGATTCTTAACGATGGTAATGGCGCGCGTAGTCGTGGTATGGATGGTCCTGAGGGTAGCGTTCACCGCGAGAATTTGCGTACGCCTGATATCGCTTTCTTGATGAAATATACATTTGGCGCGGGCGAGAAGTTTGTGAAGTATTCGCCACGCTATACGTTCTATGGCTATCGCTACGCTTCAATCACAGCCAGCGATGAGGTAGTGATTCGCAAGGTGGTGACACTTCCTGTAACTTCGATTGCCGATGATATCGAGATTGGTAAGATTTCGACTGGTGATGAGTCGGTGAATAAGCTCATCTCTAACACCTATTGGGGGCAGCTCTCGAACTACCTCTCTGTACCTACCGACTGCCCTCAGCGTAATGAGCGTTTGGGTTGGACCGCCGACACCCAGGTATTTACCGAGACAGGTACATTCTTTGCCAATACTCTGACCTTCTTCCATAAGTGGATGCGTGATATGCGTGACAGCCAGGGCCCATTGGGAGGCTTCCCTGGTGTGGCTCCTCACGCTCAGTATGGTAACGCGAAGATGCGTCTTGGTTGGGCCGATGCTGGTATCATCGTGCCTTGGACAGTGTGGAAACAGTTTGGCGACAAGCAGATTGTGGACGAGAACTGGGAGGCGATGAATCTCTTTATGAATCACATCTATGAAACAAAATATAACCATACATCTCTCATCGGCGAAAATGGCAACTATCAGTGGGCTGACTGGTTGAGCTACGAGCCTTTGGAGAGCTGTGGTGGTGGTATCTGGGCACCTGAGGGAGGTTTGCGCCCTGAGGCTGTAATCTATTGGAACTATTTGGGTGCTTCATATTGGGCTATTGATGCTACGATGATGTGCGATATGGCCATTGCTACGGGCCGTGACGCTGAGCCTTATGTCAAGATGGCTGCCGAGGCAAAGGAGTTCTTGAAGCAGGAGTTCTTCAACGAGGACGGAACGTTCAAGACCGAGATTTTGAACACAATGCAGACCCCAGCGCTCTTTGCCTTGAAGAACAATCTCTTTGAGGGTGAGGCTAAGGCTCAGATGATTTCACATCTGCGCGAGAACTTTGTCCAGCACGGTAACTGTTTGCAGACAGGTTTCTTGGGTACATCAATTTTGATGGCAACATTGACCGAGAATGGTATGGTAGATATTGCCTACGAGCTTTTGTTCCAGCGTAAGAATCCAAGTTGGCTCTATTCGGTAGATAATGGTGCAACAACCATCTGGGAGCGTTGGAATAGCTATATGCTCGATAAGGGTATGGGTCCACGCGGTATGAACAGCTTCAACCACTATGCTTATGGTTGCGTGTGCGAGTGGATTTGGGAGACTGCGGCAGGTATCGCATCCGATCCAGCGGAGCCTGGCTTCAAGCATATCATTATGAACCCTGTGCCAGACAAGCGATTGGGTCACCTCTCGGCTGAGTATAACTCGGCGGCGGGCGTTATTAAGAGCGTTTGGCATTATGAGGGTGATGAGTGGATTTGGGAGTTCTCGATTCCTGAGGGTGCCACAGCAACTGTGACTCTTCCAGGCGAGAGCGAGTCTAAGACCTATGGAAGCGGCAAGCACAAGTTGGTGAAGACTCTCTAATGCTTGGCATATATGATAAAAGGCTGTCGAAATCATTCGGCAGCCTTTTTTATTTCGTGCTTAATTTAGAATGCTGGTATATTTTGCGCGTCATAATCCCCCGATGGTATGGTGGTTGTGGTGGCCACACCAAAACGCAGTCGAAAGCATAATGTTTCGATTGGGAGTGTAACTCAATGCCGCGGCACAGAGGCCCCGTGTCGGCTACTCCTTCAAATCTTCGGCCGTTAGGTGGGTGACTTTACCGTCGCGCATCACGACAAGCTCGCCATCCTCTTTTAACACCTTCTCTTTCAAGCGCTGTTGCGCTAAAAGGATTCCAGCATCTATCTTTTCCTGTAATTGTTCAAGCTCCAATTCACTCATACGCTTCTACATTTTGCAAATTGTACGATAAGATAACGAATCTACCACCTCTCGTATTTCATCGCGGGTGCCGTAAGCGACTTTCTTCACACCTTCAACCGAACTATTATTGTAAATCACCCAATAGTCACAAATGGGGGTATATAGGGTTGTGAGGTATCTTATACCACGGAAATAACGGCGGCGCACCACCTCGGGTGGGACATTGTGACCTCCCTCAATAACACGTCGTGCCACACGCTCAACAGCCTGGTCGGGCGAGGGCAACCAAAAATAGAGCAACGAGACAAAATAGCCTCTCTCTTGCGCCATCTTGATAAAACGAGTGTAATATCTGGTCGCCAGCGTAGTCTCAAAAGCAAAATCCGCGCCATCGGCCATCAGTGCATCCATACGCTGGCGCATAAGTCGGCCAGCCTCGATTGCCACACTTGATGGGTTGAATGGTGATAAACCTTTGGCAATCTCGTCTGCATTGACAAAATGGTGGCAATCCAACATCTCGGGCAACACAGCATAAGAGGCAGTGGTTTTTCCTGCACCATTACATCCTGCTATGATATATAATTTAGGCATACAATGTCCATAGTAATTAATGCAAAGATAACAATAATCTTTTAATTTCCAAATCTTTCCCTTCTCAGAACACACCATATAGACCAAATTGGGCATCAGATTTGCATCGTGATGTAACAAAAAGACTGAATTATGATTTTATCAACTTTAAAACTATTTTTGATTATGACAGCAATGATGAGCAAGGTGGAGCTAACGCCGCTTCCTTATGATTACAAGGCCTTGGAACCATATATCTCGGAGCAGACACTCCGCTATCATCACGATAAGCATTTGGCCGCCTATGTTAATAAGACGCTCGAACTGGCGGCAGGTACCACGTTTGCCAACTCTTCGCTGGAAGAGATAGTGCTTGGTGCCGATGGGGCGCTCTTCAACAATGCAGCTCAGGTGTGGAACCATAACTTCTACTTTGCTCAATTTTCGCCTAAGCCAAAGTCGGAGCCCGAGGGAGAGTTGCGCAAAGCCATTGACAAGAGTTTTGGTAGTTTCAAGAAGTTGCGCGAGCGAATGACCGCCGAGTCGTTGTCGCTATTTGGCTCGGGTTGGGTGTGGTTGGTGAGTGATGCCCACGGCAAGCTCAGCATTGTGAGCAAATCCAATGCTGGCAATCCCCTGACCGATGGGCTCTATCCTCTGCTGGCTATCGATGTGTGGGAGCACGCCTATTATATCGATTACCGCAATGCTCGTGTTGAGGGAGTAAATGCACTGTGGAAGGTGGTGGATTGGAAGGTTGTTGGCGAGCGATATGATGATATTTTGCATCAAATAAAAAGCTCTGAAATATAAGGCTTTTTTAGGGTTTTACCTCATTCTGTTGATTGACGAAAAAAGGCTGTCCGACATCTGTCAGACAGCCCTCCTCGCTTTTTGAAATATAGGTTGTTTCTCGGGCGAATATTAGATATTGATATCCAAAATCTCGAACTTCAATACACCAGCAGGTACGGTAACCTCAACAACCTCACCCTTCTTCTTACCCAAGATAGCCTTAGCGATTGGGGTTCCGATGGCGAGCTTGCCCTCACGAAGGTTAGCCTCGTTCTCCGACACGATGGTGTAGGTCACCTGCTTCTTGTTGTTGTGGTTGAGCAGAGTTACCTTGCTCAAAATCTGCACCTTGCTCTTGTCAATCTTAGACTCGTCGATGATGCGTGCATTGGTAAGTGTCTGCTCCAATTTTGCGATTCGCATCTCCAACAAACCTTGTGCCTCGCGTGCTGCGTCATACTCGGCATTCTCCGACAAGTCGCCCTTGTCGCGTGCTTCGGCGATGGCTGCTGAAATAGCGGGACGCTCAACTGAACGCATATGTTGAAGTTCATCCTTTAACTTCTGCATTCCCTCTGCCGTTAAATAGATAATCTCATTTGCCATATTAATAAACAGTAAAAAAAGCCAGAACCCCAATATCGTGATTTTGCTCACTCAATCGGAATCCCGAGTTAATAATTTTATATTTTGGTGTAACAAAGGTATGGAGTTTTTTTTGATTTTCCAATTTTTTTGGCATAAAGTGTGCCTTTGTGAGAGAATATGACACTATATCTTATATTACACACTTCGTGGAGTATAGCGGGTGTGATTTTTCTTCTTGCGGGGCGTTTGCAACCTATGGCCAGATGGGCGTGGCTGATGGCGATGGTGGTGTGTCCGCCGCTGGCAACATTGCTCTATTTTCTCACATTCCGAGGTGAGTACGAGATAAAGCGCAGATCCCGCGAACCCCATTTGACAGGGTTGCAACGACTGCTTCAAAACTGCTTCGAAGCCCCCGTTTCGGGGCATAATCTGCTGAGGGTGCTTCATAATGCTGATGCCGCTTTCTCCTCAATCATCCGCGATTTGCAACGTGCCCACCACGAGATAATTATCGAGTACTATATAATCGACAATGATAGCCTGGGTGAGACAATTGTGGCGTTGCTGTGTCGTCGTGCGCGTGCAGGTGTGAGGGTCCACATAATATACGACAGGATAGGCTCCTGGGGGATATCCAAATCAATGCTCGCGCAGATACGTCAAAGTGGTGTGGTTATAACGCCCTATGGGCCTTTTAGATTTCCCTACCTAACACCTATGCTCCATCGTCGTGACCATCGCAAAATGATACTCATTGATGGGCGAGTTCTTTATTTGGGAGGAATTAATATCGCCAAACGCTACCTTGGTCGGGAAAAGGTGGGCTTCTGGCGTGATGACCATCTGCGTATCGAGGGCGAGGCGGCTCATAACATCCGGCGCAAGGTTTGTCCCGCGCTGCCAGAGGTGCGAAGTAAGCGGGTGAGAGGGCTATGCCCCGTGCAGGTTGTATATAGCACTGAGGATTCTGCGAGCAAAGCTCAGGAGTATGCTCTTATCGAAGCGATTGCCTTGGCGCGCCACTCGTTGCGTATTGCTACGCCATATTTTCTGCCCTCGGAGTCGCTCCTGGATGCTATTTGTATGGCAGCGCTGAGAGGTGTTAGTGTAGAACTTATTACCTCGCTGAGGCCCGATGTAAGGCTTATGGGCGTTGCTGCTCGGCCTTATCTAAGGCGATGTGTCGAGTGTGGGGTTGAGCTCTATGGCTATGTGGGTGGAGTTCTGCACTCGAAAACCCTGATTGTGGATGATAGGATAGTGGTTATAGGTTCTGTGAATTTGGATTATAGAAGTCTATACTATAACCTCGAACTCTCGGCCTTTGTCTATAACAAAGCCATAGCCAAGGAGTGCGTGCAGCAATTTGAGCGTGATGTCGAGCACTCCAAGAAAATTGCAAAAGGAGACTTGCGGGCATCCTTTATTGGGCGTCTGTGTGAAGGCGTGGTGTCGCTTTTGGTGCCTGTGCTATGATTTGTGCTTTGGAGAATAAAAAAACTCCGCGGCGAGCCGAATGGGCAATGACACGGAGTTTTGGAGTGAAATAGGGTAGCAGTGCTACCAGAAATATTACTCTTGTTGCTGAGTAGGGAAGTCAATTAGATAGACCAGGTGTTGCAGTGCTCGGAGCATATTGCGTTTCTTGGTCTTAGGGTAATACACATAGCAATCGATGGTCACCACCTCGTTTGTCGCTTTGTTCAGAGTGGTATAGCTCACATAAGGACCGCCCATAAAGTAGTTCTCGACATCCCACAGACCGACCATCTCAATCCACGTTCTGCCACCTATTTGCAGTATCTTATATTCGGGTGAAAATGGGATATACTCCTGACCACTCTCGTCGGGAATCTCATCCACAGTTGACATATAAGAACCCTCGGCTGGGCCTGGTATGCGGGATGCAAACTTGTTGCGCGCCTTGACCAAAGCCTTGGGCGTGAGCGATGACTTGCCCTCGTAGGGGTATTTATAGATGAAGAATCCCTGGCTTGCGATTGGGAACTCTTGCGAAATCCACCACATATCCTCGCTGCGTGTGCGAATCATATAGTTGTCGGGCAGGGGCAGATTCATACCAAACGTCGCGAGAATCTCCTCGCGTATAGGCTCCGAGTGGTAGCGCTGAGCATAGCTTACAGTGCGGTCACGCTCGGCCTTCTCCAACACATAGAGGATGTTGTCACGATTCTCGCTCACATATTTTGCCAAACTCTGGGCATCGGGGCCTTTGAGTGTGATATAAATCTGAGGACGAGCTGTCTGGTCGTAACCCACCACAATGCTTGGCTCTGCGAGGGAAGGATCGACCTTCACCACCACAATGTTGCGATGTTGCTCGGTAAGGCTCTTGAAATTGTTTGGCAATATTCGCATCACATCCCACATTGGCTCATACTGCATCAGCTCCTTGACTGGCTGCTTCAATACAGATTTCAGCGTATCGCCCAACTCGCCCATCCATTCAACCTGGTCGCAAACCAAGATGAGTTCATAGGGCGCACCCTTTGATGTATCGCCAGCCGATAGTGTACCAAATGCCTTGCAACCGCCCAATGTGAGCAGCGCAGCAAGGATGATGATGAATAGAGATAGAAATTTTTTCATAACTCGGGTTTGATTATTTTCCTACAAATATAGCCAATTTTGGAGTTAATGCAAAATATATACCTATAATTAAACAAAAAGCATTACATTTGCAGAACGGCTTTTGGCCAGCAAAACTAAGAAGCGATGAAGATCAAACCTTGGGGATTTATACGCAGGATTTTCCCCGATATGATATGGGAGATTAACGACCCTAATGGGGTCTATCTTACCTTTGATGATGGCCCCACGCCAGGTATTACCGAGTGGATACTCTCCACCTTGGAGCGTTATGGCGCCAAGGCGACATTTTTTGTGTTGGGTAAGAATGCTGAAATGTATCCCGACCTTCATCAGCGTATCTTGGAACAGGGTCATAAAATAGGCAACCACACCTATTCCCACCAGAAGGGTTGGGGAATGCCCTTGGAGAAGTATATCGAGGATGTGGATTTTGCTGATGACATTCTTCACAGCGATCTCTTCCGTCCGCCTTATGCCCAGACCACGCCCTCGCAGATTCGTGCCGTGGCCAAGCGTGATAAGGTGGTGATGTGGAACATCCTATCGCGTGATTATGCGCGTACGGTGACACCCGAGAAGTGTCTGCGTGAGGTGTTGCCTCACATCTGCCCGGGTTGTATCATCGCCTTTCACGATAGTCAGAAATCATTTCGCAATATGAGCTATGCCTTGCCCCGCGTGCTTGAAAGGGTCAAGGAGTTGGGTCTTAAATGTAAGATAATAGAGTTGTAAGATGAGGATTGTTGTCGCAGTAACAGGTGCAAGCGGTGGCTTGTATGCTCGTCTATGTTTGGAGAGGCTCATCGCCCTGGATGAGGTGGAGCGTGTGGCTCTTATCCTGAGCGACAAGGCCCAGCAGGTACTCTCGTTTGAGGGCGTGGAGTTGCCCCAGAGCGAAAAGATTGTGCGCTACCACAATGACGATATGTTTGCCCCGGTAGCAAGTGGCTCGGCTGAGTATGATGCTATGATTATAGTGCCAGCATCAATGGGTAGCGTTGGGCGCATCGCTTCGGGTGTGTCACTTTCGCTTATTGAGCGAGCTGCTGATGTGATACTTAAAGAGCGTCGTCGCCTGGTTGTTGTTGTGCGCGAGACCCCTTATTCGCTTATCCATCTGCGTAATATGACCACGCTCACAGAGGCGGGTGCCATTATCTTGCCAGCCTCGCCTTCGTTCTATTCCCATCCTCAGACCATCGAGGACGCGGCAATGACCGTTGTGGAGCGTGTGCTCACACTTGCGGGTCTAAGTTCTCCGCATTATGAGTGGGGCGCTGAATAGATGTGCGGAGTTCTGTTTGTAAGTAAGGTGCTTGCCCTTGGTTTTAGGCTTTCGGCCTGCAAAACTATGATAGCAAAACAATGCCCTTGTCATACACGGCGTGTGACAAGGGCTTTTGTTTATTTTTTTACCGACATATTATTCGAAATTCGCCTCATAATATCGATGAATGATTGAATTTCCTCCTTGGATAGACCTTCGAGCATCTTATCCAGCAGCGAGATGCCTACCTTTTTGGCTTCAAGTTTTAGGTTATGGCCCTTCTCGGTCAGTACGATGGTGTTGGAACGTCTGTCGGAGGGGTTCTGCTCGCGTACCACAAGCCCCTTCTGCTCTATGGCGTCGATGAGTTTGGTGATAGAGTTTTTATCCTTATGCATCCTGTCGGCGAGCTGCTGCTGCGAGAGGTTGCCCTGATTCCACAACAAATCGACCAGCAGGAACTGCTCGGGAGTCAAATCAATATTATTGACTTTGAGCATTGCTGCCATAAATAATTTCAGTTTGCAATGTGTTAGGTTCAACTCAACGGCCACCTCTTTGGATAGTAACATAATTTATAGTATTATGAGATACAAATTCAATACCATTCACCCTTCGGCGAGTGGTGTGATTGACAAGGCTCGTCCGATGTATCGTGCCGATACATTGCAGGCGATGGCCTTGATTGTGTCAAAGATAGGAATTATCCTCCTTATAGGCAAATAATAGGAAACGAAATTGGCGTAAGAGGGGAGTTAAGTCTCCCCGCATACGCCAATTTGTAGTGAATCCTCGCTTTTTTGATGGGAGGAGTATAGCTTTTGCTACTTCACCATACCCACATAGTTGTGAGGTGTGATGACGCGCAACTCAGCCTTCACTGACTCTGGTACGTCTAACTCCTCGACAAACTCCTTGATGGTCTGCTCGGTGATGTGACCACCTGTACGAGTCAGAGCCTTCAAAGCCTCGTAAGGATTAGGGTATGCCTCGCGGCGAAGGATGGTCTGCATAGCCTCGGCTACTACTGCCCAGTTATCCTCCAAGTCGGCCGCCAAAGCCTCGTCGTTGAGGATTACCTTACCCAAGCCCTTCTGCAATGATGCGAAACCGATGAGTGAGTGAGCCACAGGTACACCCACATTACGCAATACTGTTGAGTCGGTCAAGTCGCGCTGCATACGAGAGATAGGGAGCTTGGCTGCCAAGAACTCATAGATGGCATTTGCTACTCCGAAGTTACCCTCGGCATTCTCGAAGTCAATAGGATTAACCTTGTGAGGCATTGCCGATGAACCTACCTCACCCTTCTTCACCTGCTGGCGGAAGTACTCCATTGAGATGTAGGTCCACATATCGCGAGCGAGATCGGTGAGGATGGTGTTGATGCGTTTCATTGCATCGAACGTAGCCGCCAAGTTGTCGTAGTGCTCAATCTGAGTTGTGTACTGTGCGCGTACCAAGCCGAGCGACTCTACGAAGTTGTTACCGAACTCCACCCAGTCAATCTCAGGGTAAGCCACGTGGTGAGCATTGAAACCTCCCGTGGCACCACCAAACTTAGCCATTGGCTCCACGGCGTTCAATAGGTCAATCTGACGCTCCAAGCGCTCAACAAATACCTTGAACTCCTTACCAAGACGTGTAGGCGATGCAGGCTGGCCGTGAGTGTGGGCCAACATAGGAACATCCTCCCACTGCTCGGCCAAGGCGTAAACCTTGTCCACGAGCTCGTGCAAAGCTGGCAAATAGACGTTTGTCAATGCCTCCTCCAACAAAAGTGGGGTGGCAGTATTGTTAATATCCTGAGATGTAAGACCAAAGTGAACAAACTCACGGTAGTCATTTAGACCCAATGCTTCGAGTTTTTCTTTCAAGAGGTACTCCACAGCCTTCACATCGTGGTTTGTTACGCTCTCGATCTCCTTAACGTGCTGGGCATCAGCCTCGGTGAACTCGGTATAGAGTTTGCGAAGCTCGTCATAAGCCGACTTGGGCACACCTGCAAGCTGTGGTAATGGAAGCTCACACAATGCGATGAAATACTCTACTTCGACACGCACACGATAACGAATGAGTGCGTACTCTGAAAAATAATCTGACAATACTTTCGTTACCTTATTGTAACGGCCATCGACGGGCGAGATTGATAAAAGTTGATGTGACATATTAAATATATAAGTTTATTTGGCTCCAAAATTAACACTTTTTATCCATACTCGGAAAATATATTTCCGTGAATGTTGATTTTTTTTGTAAATTTGCGCCAGTAATTGGTATTTTGCAATTTACTATTAAGGTTTTAGAGCGTAGCTCGATGACCGGTTTGTAAGGCCTTAGGCTCAGCCCCATTGGCGTAGATATGAGCCCGAGGAGAGTGAAATTTTGAAAAATAGAGAGAAGTATGAACTTTTTATTTGCAATAATCGACTCAATTATTGAGTTTGTGAAACGTAATCCCCTCACGACAGTGTTGTTGGTGATGTTGGCTGTCTTTATGCCATCCTTTTTTGGCGTGTTGGCCGTGTTTATTGGTGTGATTATATTGCTGGTGTTGGCCTTGCCAATTATCGGAATATTCAAACTCCGCCGTATGAGCAAAAAAATGGAGGAGCAGGCTCGCCAGCAGGGCTACTCAGGCCAGGGTTTTGGTGGTCAGGGTTATGGTCAGCAGTCGCAGCGCGGTGCTCATAATACCACAGAAGGCGATGTTAAGGTGTATACCACCTCGCAGGCACCCGAGAAGCGAGTGAGCGACGATGTGGGTGACTATGTTGATTTCGAGGAGGTTAAACAGAAATAATAACTTTTCTAAATGATAAAGTTTTTTGAATCCATAGGCCAATACACTCTCTTGATGCAGAAGGTGTTTTCGCGTCCCGAAAAGGGCTCAATCTATCGTCGTCGCATTATGCACGAGATGGAGTCGTTGGGCCTGAATTCAATTGGTCTTACGGCCATCATCTCTATCTTTATAGGCTCGGCTGTGACTTTGCAGATGGCCATCACGTTGGAGTCGCCATTCATTCCTCAATTTATGATTGGCTATGCCACACGTGAGGTTATGATTTTGGAGTTCTCATCTACTGTCGTGGCGTTGATTCTGGCGGGTAAGGTGGGCTCGAATATCGCCTCTGAGATTGGTACGATGCGTATCACTGAGCAGATTGATGCGTTGGAGATTATGGGTGTGAACTCGGCTTCGTATCTGATTCTGCCAAAGATTGTGGCTACCGTCTTCTTCTTTCCGTTTTTGGCTATCTTCTCGATGCTCATCGGTATTGGCGGAGGTTATGCCATCGCTGTCCTGACGGACATTATGAATCCTATGGAGTATATCGACGGTCTGCACTATTGCTTCTATCCCGACGAGATAACCTATGCCCTCACCAAGATGGTCTTTTTTGCCTTTTTTATTACCAGCATCTCGGCCTACCAGGGCTACTATGCCAAGGGTAATTCATTGGAAGTGGGTAAGGCTTCGACCAAGGCAGTGGTGATAAGCTCGGTGGTAGTAATGATATGTAATCTTGTATTAACCCAACTCATTCGTACATGATTAAGGCTCAAAATATTATCAAGTCGTTCGAGGGTCGTACCGTGTTGAACGACATTTCGGTGGAGTTTGGCACAGGCCAGACCAACCTCATTATTGGCCGCAGTGGCTCGGGTAAGACCGTGTTGCTGAAATCGCTCGTGGGTTTGCACGATGTGGATGAGGGTGCAATCTATTATGACGATGTCTGCTTTTCCGAGCTCAATTTCCGCGATCGCAAGGCCATACGTCAGCACGTGGGTATGATTTTCCAGGGCGGAGCGTTGCTCGATGCCTCGACCGTTTTCGAGAATGTGAAACTTCCACTCGACCTCTTCACCGAGCAGAGTGAGGAGGAGAAGATGGAGCGTGTGAACCTCTGCTTGAAGCGAGTGAATTTGGAACACGCTCACCATCTCTATCCATCTGAGCTTAGCGGTGGTATGGTCAAGCGAGCAGCCATTGCGCGCGCCATTGTGATGAATCCTCGCTATCTGTTCTGCGACGAACCCAACTCGGGCCTTGATCCTCAGACGTCGATTGTTATCGATAACTTGATTAGTGACATTACCAAAGAGTATAACATAACAACAATCATCAACACCCACGATATGAACTCGGTGATGGAGATTGGCGAGAAGATTGTCTTCATCTACGAGGGTGAGAAGTGGTGGGAAGGCTCCAAAGATGATATCCTGCAAGCTGATAACCGCGAACTTAATGATTTTGTCTTTGCCTCGGCTATGGCCAAACGCGCGAAATTGGCGGTAAAATAAACAGGATATGGCAGTGCTCTAGTCTGCTTGGTTATAGCCGTAGAAATGAGCAGAAATAGTAAATCTCCTTTTTAGACCACTTTGAATGTTAATTTTATTTTAATTATTGACTTTTTGGTGGCGGAAAATTTGCGTAATACTATTTTAATATATATTTTTGCGCTGTTAAAAAAGTAACAGAAATTTTAATTTAATATAATCAAAATCAAATTATGGCACAGATTAAGATTGGTATCAACGGTTTCGGACGTATCGGCCGTATGGTATTCCGTGCAGCTTGCACTCAGACAGAGAAGTACGATGTAGTAGGTATTAACGACCTCTGCCCAGTAGAGTACTTGGCTTATATGCTTAAGTATGACACAATGCACGGTCAGTTCGA